>NZ_CP099734.1:1430876-2146315 GCF_025398175.1 Photobacterium sp. TY1-4 | reverse complement strand
TCAGTGACCGGATCATAGTGGGCAAGCAGGGCGCCGGCACAGTAAAGATTGCCGATGGTCTGACCGTGGATTGCCGGCTGCAGGTGCTGGTTACACGCAACGCCCATCTTCAGGTACGGATGGCTACCGGGGCCAAAGAATTCCCGTTGATACCAATGGCTGCGATCCGGGATATCGGCCATATCCAGGTTAAAAACCGGCTCTTGGATCTGATTGCGATCCGCATGGAGCCCCCGGCTGAAAAAGCTGCCGCTGGCGATCAGGAATTGGTTGGCAACCAGCGGCATATCCTGATGATGCTTAGTGTAGATCCGCTGCAGGCGGCCGTCTTTAAACTCGCCTCCGGTGACTTCATCACCTTTGAGCAGGAGTCCGCCCAAAGCCTGGAAGTGTGTTTTCATCGCTTCTTCCAGGCGGATCCCTAAGAGGGATGGCGGCATGGTCGGCAGCTCGCATATCCGGTAGCCGGTCAGGCCTTCCAGCAGTTTGAGGGTGGCGGCACCGTCGCCGTTGCCGAAAATAGCCGGTAGCACAACCAGATCGGCCTGGCCGACTTGCTGGATCAGGGCTTTGGCAAATTCATGCAGCTTGGCGGTGTCCCGCAGGACCCGGGAGATATCAATCGAGCGAAATTCGCATGGGTTACGCAGCATGGTGTCAAACCCTGGCAGGGTGATGGCGTCGGTATGGATCTCAACGCCATCGAACGCTGGCAGGCGACGGAGGTTATCGGCTGCCAATTGCGGCTGAAAATCCCGGAATCCTTCGAGGGTGACCAAAGCAATCCGGCCCAGCCCTTGTGCCGGGGCGGTCAGCGGATATGGATGTACCGTTTGCTGCGACAGCCAGGTCGGACGGAAGGTACCCATCGGCGTGAGCCGCAGGTGGTTGGTCATATCCGGCTGCGCTTGTAACTGAACCCCGCAGGTGGCCATCATGGCCCGATACCACTGGATCGCTTCAAAGACGGTGTCTTTGCCCAGTAGGCTGTAGGGGTGGTCCGGACTTTGCTGATGCAAAGCGTCGAAGGCCGCGAACGGCTGGGAGACACGGGTGCCGTCCGGCAACTGACTGAGCAGATCGATAGAGCCGGAAGAGAAGTGCAGTGCACTTTGCCCGGCGGCAATCACCGCCGTTTTTAATCCCGCTTCGGCGCAGCGAATGGCACAACTGAGGCCAGCGACACCGCCGCCGATAATGATGCTGTCAAATTTCATGGCGCTATCTCCTCGGTTGAGTGCGGGCGGGGACGATTGGCGTTATTGCTGCCGGTATTGCTGTGATTGATACCGTCGTGGTTCGGCGCCACTTCACCACAAGTACCGGTTACGGGGGAGTGCTCCGGCAAGTCGCTGAGGCCGAACAGCCCCTCATAGATCCAGTAGGTAAATTCGCTTTCGCGCAGGGCATCGCCCCAGAACACCGGTTTGATCCCTTTCCAGCGCTCTTCCAGAAACTCATGCAACAGGTGGCTGGCCTGGTTGCCTGAATTTGAACCGAATTCGGTAAACAGCCCGGCAGCGCGATAAGCGCAGAGTTCACCCTGGCAAGGGCCCATGCCGACGCGGGTCCGGCGGCGCAGATCAACAAGATTGTGAACATCCAGTGATTTGATGGCGTACTCGACTTCGCCGCAGGTCACCATTTCGCATTCGCAGATCACCGCCTGGCGCTGTTTGTCATTTTTCAGGAACTGTTGCGCCCGTTCGCCGTGGCGATAAATGGCTGACTGATACACCGGCTTGGCCAGACTAGCCGTCGTTTTTGGCTTGGCCGCCGGTTGTTCCGAACCGGGCAGGGGTTGCAGATGGGTGGTGCAGGGCTGGGTGTTGCCGAGCTTTTTCGCCACCATATCGGTGGCCCATTCCGCCATCATCCGGTAGGTCATTAGCTTGCCGCCGGTGATGGTGATCAGGCCATTCATGCCGTCACGTTCGGCATGATCGAGCAGCACGATGCCCCGGCTGATATTACGCCCGCTGCTGTCGCCATCGACCGCGACCAGCGGCCGGACCCCGGCATAGGCCCGTAGCACCCGGGCATTGGCCATGATCGGCGCGAGTTTGGTGCCTTCTTCCAGCAGAATATCGATTTCTTCGGGCGTGACCTGAAGATTGTCGATGTCGGCGTAATCAATGCGCTCGGATGTAGTGCCGATCAACGAGATGGTATCGCCCGGCACCAGAATATCGGCATCGGACGGTTTCCGGCAGCGGTTGATCACCCGGTTGTTGATCCGGTAGTCGAGGATCAGCAGCGATCCTTTGGCCGGGAACATCTTGAGCGACAAATCGCCGTATTCGCAGATCTGTTGTCCCCAGATCCCGGCGGCGTTGATCACCTGCTTAGCGTAGATCGCGATATGCTCGCCGGTACGCAGGTTAAGGCAATTGACCCCTTTGACGGTATCGCCGTCGCGGATCAGGCCGGTGACCTGAGTGTGGTTCATCAGGCGTGCCCCGTGCTCGGTGGCATCGAGCATATTGGCGGCAGCCAGTCGAAATGGGTCCAGCGTGCCGTCCGGCACTTTGACCGCACCAATCAGCGCCGGATTACAATTGGGTTCCAGTGCCAGCGCCTGTTGCGGATCGAGCTGTTCAACATCGATGTCCGCTTGTCGGCAGGCTATGATGAACTGCGCCTGGAAATCCAGGTCGTCTTCCGGCAATGAAATGAACAGCCCCTGAGTGTCTTCGACACAGTGGCGGGCGATTTTTTTCAGGATCCGGTTTTCCTGAATGCACTCGCGGGCCGACTCCTGATCGGTGACCGCATAGCGAGCACCGGAGTGAAGCAGGCCGTGGTTGCGTCCGGTGGTGCCGGACGCCAGGTCATCTCGTTCAATGAGGATGCAGCGGATCCCACGTAGGGCACAATCGCGCATGATCCCCGTTCCGGTGGCACCGCCGCCGATAATTACAACTTCCGTTTCAAACCAACGTGTCATGTTCGTATTCGCTTATTTATTGTTTATGACCGAGGAATTAGTTTGATTCCTTGTTTTATGGGTCCAATATGACACGAAAAGTAAGGGGATTATTTGATCTGAACCATATGGTGAGCGAACGAAGGTCGATTTCGAGTGATTTTGATGTTCGGATAACAAAAAAGCGCCCAAAGGCGCTTAAAGCAATGAGGATGTTCGTTGTGGATTAGGCCGTAGCCCGTCGACGCGCATCGCCGAGATACAGGTGCCCGACGTGATGGAATCGGCAGCAGTCGCGGCCGGAATCTTTACATTCATACAGCGCGCGGTCGGCACGCTCGATCAGGGACGAGAGGGTATCGCTCCCGGAGTTGGTGGCGATGCCGATACTGGTGGTAATTTTGAGCGTGGTGTCGTCATAGCCTGAGGACAATTCCAGTTGGCGAATTGAAGTGAGCATGCGTTCGGCAATTTTCTCGGCCATTTCGCCGTTACAGCGCGGCAGAAAGAGAATGAATTCTTCCCCGCCATAACGACCGAACAGGTCCGTTTTCCGGATCTGCGTTTGCATGAAATCGGCAAAACCGCGCAGGACTTTATCGCCGGCGCTGTGGCCCCAGGTATCATTAATTCGTTTAAACCGGTCAATATCGAACAACAGGATAGAGAAGGGCGCATCTTTGGCTTCGCAGGATTTTAACGATTTCTGCGCCAGTTGCAGCAGCATCCGGCGGTTGTAGATCCCGGTCAGCGGGTCAAGCGTCGCCTGTCGGTAAAGACGCATCAGCATATAGAGCTTGGACAGCTGGGACCAAATCACCATCAGGGCCAGGACATTCTGTAACCAGAGATCGGCGATATGCTCCGGGGTAAACAAACGCTCGGTCTGGAATCCGACATAGATCTGGGTGATTGCGGTCATCGCCAAAAGACCCAGGCTTTCTTTCAGGGTCACCGGCAAAATGGTCAGGATGGCGACGTGAAGGATGGGCAATAAGGTATAGCCATACTGGAACCCGCTGGAGACCACTGGATAGTTCAGGATCTGCATGGTGTAGAGATAAAACAGGTTCAGTCCGAACACCATCAGGGTCATGCACCATTGGGCTTTGTGAAGCGAAGTTTGCCGGTTATTCACCTTGGCAATCATAAACAGAAACAACCCGAGGACCACACGGGCGATGGCGGCCGGTACACCTTGGTGTTCGGGCAGAAAAAACAGGTCGAATGGTGCCCACAGGACGATGAGCACTCCCCAGACCATACACAACATCGAGACACGGTTACGTAAGTAACCACTACGGGTATGTTGGAAGCTGGCACTGTGGGCGTTGGCGCTCCAGAGATCCGGCACGTAAAGTTTCAGTGTCTTAATCAGTTGCTCTTGATTTTCTTGCATTCCTTTCGCCGGCTTCGTTGCTGTCGTCCCGATTTGGCACCGGGGGACGGCACTGGATGACTGATGTTATGAGCGTGCTGGATGTTTTTCTTTTGAAAAACAACACAATTTGTCCGTGTATATGTGGGTAATTATTCTACAGCTTGGGTTTGTAAACCGTGATACTGATCCAGATTAAGGGTGGTTTTTCTGTGCTCCAGCTCGAGGATTTACTGATCCGAAAGCGGTATGAGAAAGTTGCGCGATTATGCAAAATCGAAGGGAACTTGCTATGATGGCGGCCGGTTTTTCATAGTGCTGATTCCTTCATGTTTACAGGTTATTTAACATTTCTGGTGCCTGCGTTACTCGGGGCGCAATTCATTCTGACGCTGGTGCTGACCAAAGGTGAAATTTGCCCGGGCCAGCGTGGTCGGGTTCACAAAACGTTACCGGTATTGCTGGTGGGCTGGCTGTTGGCTGTTGTGAGCCATCCTATCGCTCTTTTGCCGTTGCTGACACTGAGCTACTTCACGTTCCAGGTGAAAACCGGTAAAACCCGGGATGCGGGTCCGTTGAAGGTTTTATATGCTGCCGATGCGCTGGCGATTCTAAGCTGGCTTGGGTTGTTGCCTTCAATGAGCGTACCGGAAATGGCGCTCAGCCTGATGGCTGTGCCGCTGTTCGGTGCTTCGCTGGCGCATTTGTTGCTGACCCAGGCCCGGACCCGGTTGCAGGCGTTTCACCGGATTCTGCCGTTTACCGGTTTTGTCAGCGCAATGCTGAGTGTCCTGACGATGCTGTGGGCCCTGTCCGGGCTGGATGAGTCGCAACTGGAGCTGCTGGTGAACGATGTGGTCGGCGCCCTGGTGCTGCTGGTGTTGTCACTGCTGGTCTGGGCCGGGCATCTCTTGCTGACCAAAACGGTCAATCGCTGGCAACTGCTGGCGGCCTCACTGCTGTTGGTTGCTTCCGGCAGTTTGCAACTGGCATTTATTTAGTGCGAATACGACACCGGATTCGATGAGCATGAGCGCCAGATGGCGCTCATGTTGCATCTAAAGTTGTATGTTTCTGGATCTGCACCCGTGTTTTCTCTGTCGTTAGGGAACGCGGCAGGTTTTGTAACCAGGCCAGCAACAGCAACAATGACTATGCTTACTGAGAGTCACTGAAGTCGTTTCGGTCAGGGGGAAGCATGGAAATTACAAACTTGTTGAAGATGGATGGCAATATCGTGCTGGGTATTGTCAATGAGAAGCTGCGGCTGGAATGCTCGTCGATTGATGATCTGGTCAGCCGTTATGAACTGGATTACGACGAGTTAAACGACAAGATGGAATCATTGGGCTTTCGCTATGATCCCATCTCCAATCAGTATAAATAAGATCAGTCTGTTGAACCCGGCTGATGAAATCGACTGTTGACCGAATCAGCTGGCATCTCTGAGAGATAAAGCGGCTCGGGCGCGGAGGCCATTAAGCCGCTTTAATTCCTTCCAAATGGGTTTGGCATTGCTGTTTTGCGGTGGCAAAGAATGCCTGCAAATAATGTCGGTCTCGCTCGGAGGCGCGAATGGCAGCGAATAAGCGCCGCCACAGGCCGTCACCGAGCGGTTTGCTGACCACCAATCCCTGACGGGCAAAGTCATAAATTGCCCAGTTGGGCAGGGCGGCGACGCCGAGTCCGGCGGAAACCATTTGTACCAGCATCAGAGTATTATCTGCCTGCTTCCAGTGACTCGGCTCAACGTCGGCTGGCTGGAGGAAATGTTTGACCACATCTAACCGTCCCTTCTGAACCGGATAGCTCAGCATGGTTTGATCGGCCAGATCCTGCGGCGTTATAAACGGCTTGTCTGCCAGCGGAGACTGGGGAGAGACAACCAGCCGCATTTCAAAATCAAACAATGGCTCGAAGTGAACCTCACTGCGTGGCTGAATATCTGAGGTGATCACCAGATCCAGCTCGCCGGCACCCAAGGCGGGCAGGGGCTCAAAGCCGAAGCCGGAGGAGAAATCCAGGGTGACGCTCGGCCAGTGGATCTGATATTCCTTCAGAGCCGGCATCAGCCATTGGAAACAGGAGTGGCATTCGATCGCCATATGCAGCCGCCCGTTGATGTCTTCTTTCAGACTGGCTAGTTCATACTCGGCTTTGGCAATTTTTGGGATCAGTTCGTCCGCCAGGCGGAGCAGAATTTCCCCCTCGGCGGTAAATTTCACCGGCCGGGTTTTTCGCAAGAATAACTGACCGCCCAGCCGCTGCTCCAGATCTTTGAGCTGGTGAGACAGTGCTGACTGGGTCAGGCAGAGGGTCGTGGCGGTTGCCGTCAGAGAGCCGGTGTCTCGCAGTACCGAGAGTGTTCTGAGATGTTTAACTTCAATCATGGTTTTTGCTTACCGTCCCTGTTGCAAGTGCTTTATCCGTATCGGTTGTCAGTTCAACTCATGCGTCCCGGATAAGAGAGAAGTTCACTGTACCGCCAAAAATTGGATGTGTAAACATCTGGACGTCTAAACGTGTGAATTTGATATGAAAGATGATCAATATTAAATTTCTTCATGATCAGTTTGAATTTTAAGACATTGTTCATCAAACAGCGTTCAGCCATTGTGAAGTCATCGACACGGAACCGCATTCATAAGGTAATGATGATGACAACAACACAGACAACGCCGAAAACAACGACTCATATTCTTGGCTACCCACGGGTGGGGAGCCAGCGTGAACTGAAATTTGCGCAGGAAAAATACTGGCGTGGAGAAATCAGCCAGCAAGAACTGAAAGAGGTGGGGAGCCTGTTGCGTCACCGTCACTGGGGCGATCAGGTCGGTGCCGGACTGGACTATGTTTCGGTGGGTGATTTCGCCTGGTATGACCATGTTCTGGGAACCAGCATGCTGCTGGGCCATATCCCGCAGCGCCACAATCACGGCCATCCGGATCTCGATACCCTGTTCCGCGTGGCGCGTGGTAAAGCACCGACTGGCTGTGCTTGCGCGGCGTCGGACATGACCAAGTGGTTCAATACCAACTACCACTACATTGTTCCTGAATTTACCAAAGACGATACGTTTAACGTCAGCTGGACTCAGCTGTTTGAAGAAGTTGTGGAAGCACAAAAAGCCGGTCATGCAGTGAAACCTGTGCTGTTGGGGCCTGTGTCTTACCTGTGGCTGGGCAAAGAGAAAGAAGCTGATTTTGACCGCCTGTCCCTGTTGCCGCGTTTGTTGACCGCTTATCAGCAGATCCTGAATAAACTGGCGGCTCTGGGCGTTGAGTGGGTGCAGATTGACGAACCGGTGCTGGCGCTGGAGCTGCCTCAGGCCTGGGCGGACTCATTCAAGCTGGCGTATCAGGTGCTGAACGGCAGTACCAAGCTGTTGCTGACGACGTACTTCGACAACATCACCCATCACCTCGAAAAAATCGTTGAACTGAAAGTCGATGGCCTGCATATCGACCTGTCGGCCTCGCCGGAGCAGCTGAACGACGTTGTAGCTGCGCTCCCGGCCCATTGGGTGCTGTCTGCCGGTGTTGTGAACGGTCGCAACGTGTGGCGGGCCGATCTGGCTCAGCAACTGTCTATCCTGGCCCCGGTAAAAGCGCAATTGGGTGAGCGCTTGTGGCTGGCCAGCTCCTGTTCGCTCTTGCACAGCCCGATTGACCTCGACCTGGAAACTGAGCTGAACCCGGAAGTCCGCCAGTGGCTGGCGTTTGCCAAACAAAAATGTCGTGAAGTGACCCTGCTGGCCCAGGCACTTGACGGTAGCGACGTCGCGGTGCAGGAATGCCAGCACTACAGCGCGCCGATCCAGGCCCGTGCGACGAGTGAATTGGTCAATAATCCGCAAGTCCGTCAGCGTACTCAGGCGATCACTCCGGCACTGGCAGAGCGTAAAGCACCGTATGCAGAGCGTGCCCGCCAACAGCGTGCTGCCCTGAACTTGCCGTTGCTGCCGACCACAACCATTGGCTCGTTCCCGCAGACCGATGAAATTCGGGTGCAACGCCGTGACTTCAAAGCCGGTCGTCTGTCTGAAGCCGATTACAACACGGCGCTGAAAGGGCACATTGCCGATGCCATCGCACGTCAGCAGAAGCTGGATCTGGATGTGCTGGTTCACGGTGAGGCCGAGCGAAACGACATGGTCGAATACTTCGCCGAGCTGCTGGAAGGCTTCGCAGTGACTCGTTTTGGTTGGGTTCAAAGCTACGGCTCACGTTGTGTGAAACCAGCGGTGATTGTGTCGGATATTTACCGTGCCAAGCCAATGACGGTTGAGTGGATCACCTATGCGCAGTCGCTGACTGACAAGCTGGTGAAAGGCATGCTGACCGGACCGGTGACGATTCTTGGCTGGACCTTCCCGCGTGAAGACTTGAGCCGTGAAGCTATCGCCAACCAGATTGCCCTGGCCTTGCGCGATGAGGTGGCTGATCTCCAGGCGGCCGGGATTCAAGTGATTCAAATCGATGAGCCGGCGATCCGTGAAGGGCTGCCGCTGAAAGCCTCGCAATGGCAGACGTATCTGGATTGGGCGGTGAATGCGTTTAAGATCTCTGCGGCCAGTGCAGAGCCGGAAACTCAGATCCACACCCATATGTGTTACAGCGAGTTCAACGACATTATTAAGTCGGTGGCAGCCCTGGATGCTGATGTGATCACCATTGAGACCTCGCGCTCGGATATGGAACTGCTCAAAGCCTTTGAAGCCTTCGATTATCCGAATGAAATTGGTCCGGGTGTGTATGACATCCACTCACCGAATATTCCGGAAGTGGCGCAGGTGACCCAACTGGTCGAGAAAGCCGAAGCGCTGATCCCGGCTGAAAGACTGTGGATTAACCCGGACTGCGGCCTGAAAACCCGCAACTGGGAAGAAACAGAAGCTGCCCTGCACAACATGGTCACTGCGGCCAAGGCACTGCGTGAACAGTGGCAGGCGAAAGTCAGCTAAGCGGGCTGGATACACTCAGACGACCCCATAAAAAAGAGCGCTTCGGCGCTCTTTTTGTTTGCTCTCATCCGTTCAGCATCGGATCCGCTGAGTTAGCGAATCCACTTCCAGACTGAATTTACCCAGGCATTGACCTGTTCGGACCATGCCGAACCGGGACGCAATCGGTGTCGTTACGACCGGGCTTACTGGTTATCCTGACGTTTGAAGATCAGGGTGTGCTCCCGGTTGCTCAGCACCAGTTCATTCCCAACAATGCTGGCCTGGCTCCAGTCCATCAGCGTGCTACTCATCAGTTGTTCCATTTCCATCGCCGGTGCCGGACAGGCCATCATGGTCATGCCCATTTTCTCAATGCGTAGTTTGCCCGCTTTCAGCTCCGCCTGACCGAAATAACGGTTACAACCGGAGTGGCCGTTAGCAGCCATATCCGGATCAAACTGCAGGGTCGGGGCGGAGAAAGGTTCCGGGAGCGAAACGGGGGAGCTGTCGACTTTGGTTAGCACCCAGTTGTGGGTGGCCAGATCAGTGTCTGCGATCATTTTGGGTGGTGTCGGCTTGTCGGCGGCACACGCCGAGAGCAGGGTGGTAATGGCGAGAGCCGTCAGTAAGCGCTTTTTCATGATTCATTCCCCAACGGATGAAGGATAATTTCGGATAAATTGTTGCTATTTTTCAAGGTGCTGTCGCTATATTTTTCAATGTGCTGTCGTTATTGAGTATAGAGACCGGAGCCCGGAACGTCTGTTTATCATGCCCGGTTTCGCTTGAACTGAACATGAACAGGCGGTTGCCGGGCCACTCCGGGCGGCCGAAGCTGTGGTCAATCTACGTCAGATGGTGCTGTTACAGCGATGGCCGTGAATAGCTTGGCAAAAATCAACGCGGGATATGTTAGGCGGATGTCAGTTATCGGCTTATTTTCGAATTCAGGCCTTTGTTCAATAAGGATTTATTTTCTGGGTGAATGCAATGGCGGCCGGAGATAAAAAAGCCCGCCAGATTGGCGGGCAAAGCAGCGAGTCGCTTAATTTACATTACAGGATGCGTGATGACATTATGACGCCGCCAGTGCCGGTTCGGACGCCCGCTCAGACGCCCCTGTGCGGTGCGGATGGGGCACCCGAAACAGCAGCGCATAGCTAACCGGCAAGACTATCAGCGTCAGCAGGGTGGCAAAACCCAGGCCGAAGATGATGGTGACCGCCATGGCTTCAAAGAATGGGTCGAAAATCAACGGGACCATCCCCAGCATGGTGGTGATGGCCGCCATGCACACCGGCCGGACCCGGCTGACCGAAGAGTCGAAAATGGCGTCGTAGGTGGGTTTGCCACTGTCGAGCTCTACCCGGATCTGATCGACCAGGACAATGCCGTTTTTAATAATCATCCCGCTCAGGCTCAGCATGCCGAGGATCGCCATGAAGCTCAGGGGTGAATTGAGCAGCAGTAGGCCTGCCGCAACCCCGATAATCGCCAGTGGGACATTGAACCAGATCACCAACGGCTGACGCACGGAGTTAAACAGCAACACGGTGATCAGGAACATTGCCAGGTAGCCCATCGGCAGTGAGCTGAAGACGCTGGTCTGTGCATCCCGCGAGGTTTCATACTCGCCGCCCCATTCCAGGGTGTAGCCTTCCGGTAGCGGAATTGCCTCGATTTCGTTCCGGATCTTACGGTGGACCGAGTCTGCAGTTTCTTCCGTTCCCAGGATCGGGTCGGCCATCACGGTCAGCATACGCTTGCGATCGCGACGCATGATGATCGGGTTTTCCCACTCGGTCTCAAACGCAGACACAATCTGGCTGACCGGCACAAAGGTGTTGTATTCCGAACTCCAGACCTGCAGCTTGTGCAGGCTGTCGGCATCGAGTCGTTCTTGCTCCGGTGCCCGGGCCAGGATTGGCATCAGGTGCGATTGCTCGCGGTAGGTGCCGATAATCTTGCCGCTGAAATTGGTCAGCAGCGCGGTGTCCAGATCCTGTTTGCTGATCCCCACTTCCCGTGACTGGGCGAGGTTCAGTTGCGGGCGAACCACCGTGACCTGATTACGCCAGTTGTGACGGACATTCTCCGCCGTCGGTTCGGCAATCATGATCTGCTCGGCCTGAGCAGCCAGCTGACGCAGGATCTGCGGGTCTTCCCCGTAGAAACGCGCTTCAATCTTGGCTGGTGGCGTCGGGCCGTTTTCCAGATACTTGACCCGGAACTCAGCTTCCGGATAAGTCGCTCGGAGATAGTCTGTGAGCTGCGGCATATTGCGGGTTTGCTGTTCCAGGCTGTCCATCTCGATAATGAGCTGGGCATAAGCTGCATAGCCTTTTTCCGGCACATAAGGCAGCACGAAGCGCTGCGCCCCCTGACCAATCACCGAGGTCAGGTTTTTCAGGCCCACATGGTTCTTGGTCTCGTACTGCAGCATGTCGTCTTCAACTTGTTTGATGAAATCTTCGGTGGTGCGGATATCGGTGCCTTCCGGCATCCAGACGTCAACAAAGAAAATCGGGGTATTTGACGGTGGGAAAAAGACATTCTTTACATGCCCCATGCCGTACACCGCTGCGATCAGCATGACCAGAACCAACCCGATACTGGCGGCCCGGAAACGCATTGCGGCGGTCAGCAGGGTCCGGTAGAGGCTGAAGAACCACCCCTGATACATATCCTGCGGCTCATCCGTGGCTTCGCCGTCTTTAAACAGCAGATGGCAGAAGAACGGGGTGATAGTAATCGCCGTGATCCAACTGATAAACAGCGATACCAGCAGAACCTTAAACAGCGAATTGAGGAATTCACCGGTTGCATCGCCGGACAGGCCGATCGGCGCGAAGGCGAGAATGGCAATCACGGTCGCACCCAGCAGCGGCCACTGGGTTTGCTTGACGATTTGCCCCGCCGCTTCAAGGCGGGTTTGGCCGCGCTGAATACCGATCAGCACCCCTTCGGTGACCACGATGGCGTTATCAACCAGCATCCCCAGCGCAATGATCAGCGCGCCGAGTGAGATGATTTGTAGCTGAATGCCCATCACGTTCATCATGATGAAGGTGCCGAAAATTGTCAGCAGCAGGACCGCGCCCATGAGGATCCCGGAGCGCAGGCCCATGAACATCAGCAGCACGACAATCACGATCGCGACCGATTGTGCCAGGTTGACTAAAAAGCCCTGGACGGACACTTCAACTGCAGACCCCTGGTCATAGACGGTGTTGAGTTCCATCCCTATCGGTAACTGGGATTGCATTTCGGTGATTTTGGCGGAAACGGCTTTGGAGACATCGACGACATTGACCCCCCCGGCGAAGGAGACGCCGAGCGACAGGGCATTCTGGCCCTGGTTGTGATACAGGATATCCGGGGTTTCGGTGGTGGTTTTGTACACTTTGGCAATATCGCCCAGGTAGACCAGGTCTTCACTGTTCGGCGGGCTGACCAGCAGTCGGTTCATCTCGGATACATCGTCGAACTCACCGGTTGGGTGAATCCGGATCCGGTTGCCGCCGACGAGGATTTTACCGGCGTTCGAGACCACGTTCTGATTTTGGATCTGGCTGTAGATATAGCCCTGGTCCTGCCCCAGTGCGGTGAGTTTCTCCTGGCTGATCTCGACTACGACTTGCTCTTCCGGCACACCGGCGACGGAGACTTTTTTAACCCCTTCAATCATCACCAGCTCACGGCGCAGGTAATTGGCGTAGTTTTCCAGCTCGCGGTAGTCGTAGCCGTCACCACGGATGTTCAGCAGGACGCCGAAAACGTCGGAGAAATCATCGATGATGATCGGCTGTGCTGTGCCCGGCGGCAGCTGGCTGATGGTGTCGTTGACTTTACGGCGCAACTCATCCCACACTTGCGGGAGCTCTGTCGCGTCGTAGGTATCTTTCATCTCGATTTCAATCTGGGACAACCCGGCGCTGTTGATCGAGGTGATATGTTTGACCTGCTGCATTTTCTGAATGGCATCTTCCAGCGGCAGGGTGACTTCTTCTTCGACCTGCTCGGGCGATGCACCGGGGTATGGTGTGATCACCAGCGCGTTTTTGATCGTAAATTCAGGAAATTCCAACTGGCCAAGGCCGGTGAATGACACCGCGCCGCCAATCAGCATCAGCAATACGAACATCCAGCTGACGACTTTGTTTTTAATACTGTAATGAGCCACATTCATGAATTAAACGCCCCGTTCCCAACGCAGGGGTTTGACTTCCATGTTGTCTTTGAGGGCTGTTGCACCGACAGCCACGATTTGATCCCCGGTTTGCAGGCCGGACACCACCTCAATGCCGTTCCCGCGAATTTTGCCCAGATGAACTGAAACGGCTTCGATCTGGTTGGTGGTGTGATCATAGCGCCAGACTTTGGTGTCGGTGCTGTTGTCGGTCCGGACAATTGCGGTCATCGGCAAAATGGCAATGGCTTGTTGGTGCTGGCTGAGGGCAGACATATCCAGCAGTAACTCAGCGCTCATGCCCGGCAGAATGTTGAGGTTTTCCGGCGGGATCAGGCTGAACACAACCTCGTAGGTCTGGCTGCCCGGACTGACTTTGCTGGCTCGCTCTTTAAACTGGACCGGATAGGTGGACGACTGGCGCGACGAGGTCAGGGTCGGGGTAAAGCCTTTCTCCAGGGCCAGGGTTTGCGGGGCACTGAAACGAACGCGGGGCTTGAAGGCTTCGTCGAAGGAGATATTTTTCAGGGACATCAGCAGTGATTCAGGGACCTGAATACTCACATCGATTTTCTCGTTTCCTTGCAGGGTCAGGACCACTTGGGTGGGTTGCACATTCTGATAGTTATCCAGATTGATTTTTGCCACGATCCCGGAGAATGGTGCTTCGAGACGAGTATAGGCCAACTGATCCCGTGCGGTATTCAGCGCTGCCTGCGCAGATTTCAGCGTCGCCTTGGCCGTATCAAACTCGGCTTTGGAGATCAGCTTGCGGTTGTACAGCTCTTGCTTGCGGGTAAAATCGACCAACGCCAGCTCATGATTGGCCTCGGCATTGAGCAGGGCGTTTTTGGCGTCGCGATCATCGAGTTGGGCGAGTAGTTCGCTTTTGTTCACTTGCTGTCCTTCGACCAGCTCAAGTTTCACCAGCTCACCACCGATTCGAAAGGCCAGATCCGCTTGCCGGCTCGCTGCAATCTTGGCCGGGAAAATACGCTGTTGCTCGAGCTTCATGTCTTCGATCGTCATGAGTTTGACCGGACGGATCGGCGGTTCAGGCTGAATTGCGCTTTCGACATCGTTGCAGCCGGAGAGAACCGGTACAATGAGCAGGGCAATTAAGCTCAGGGATTTAGGCGTCATTTTGATGTTGTTCCTTATTCGCATCTCATGCGCACACTATACCGATCACTTGAGTTGCGAATAACCGGACGATTTGGGAATATGTGTTCCGAAAAGTGGAACAAAATTGCGCATGATTTGATTTACAATGGGCACCGGCTGTGAACTGAGGGGTTGTGATGAAGACTGAAGATATGAAACTATTTCATCAAGTTGTTGATGCGGGCAGCTTGATCCGGGCTGCGGAGATTTTTGATTTGCCCAAATCGAACCTCAGCCGTCGGATTAAATCGCTGGAAGACGAGTTGTCGATCCGCTTGTTTCATCGCAATAATCGTTCGATGCAGCTGACCGATGCCGGGCATAAGTTTTATGAGAAAACCAAGCGTATTCTGGATGAGCTGGAATTGAGTATTCAGGAAATCACGGCGCCGACTTACGAGATTTCCGGGCATTTACGGGTGCAGTTGTTGCCGCTGCCGGGGATTATGGAAATCGGACGGCTGATCTTTCAGTTCATGGATATGTACCCCAAGGTCAGCGTCGAGGTGATTTGCAGCTCGGAAGAGCATAACCTGATCGAGCGTCATATTGATGTGGCGTTGCGGGTCGGTGAGAAACTGGAAGACTCCAGCCTGATTGCACGGCCGTTTAAGTCGGCGTCCTTTGGCTATTACGCCACCCAGGATTACATCGACAAGTTCGGCATGCCGGTCTCTCCGGAAGATATGGCCAATCATAATTTTATCGTTTACCGCTACCCGAACGGGACGCTCAAGAATCAGATGCCGATTAGTGCCGATCAAACCATTGAAGTGTCCGGGAATCTGATCATGAACAGCGTCCCGCTGATCATGGAAGCCTGCCTGCAGGGGCGCGGGATCATTTTGATGCCCGATGAGCTGGCGAGTTATTACGTCGAGCGCGGGATGGTGCTTCGCTTGTTCGAAGAGGTTGACCCGTATATGAGCTTCGGCTGGCTGGTGTATCCGTCCCGCAATTACCGCTCGCTGGCGGTGCGGACGTTTATCGATTTTCTGCTGGCGGAAGCGGAAAACTATCCAAACTGTCGACCGGAAGGGGACGTGCGCGGGATGCCGATGTAAGGCCATCCGGGATACTGAAACGATCCAATAAAAGAGCAAAAAAAAGCCCTCTTACGAGAAGAGGGCAATAAGTACCATCGCTTTTTATTATTCGGTTACACGGACTGCGAGCCGAGGAAGATGATCAAAAGTGGCTGGTTTAGCCAAAATCACCGTTAACGTAACCACGGGTGCGATCATCGCGTGGGTCAGTAAACAGTGCGTGCGTACTATCGTGTTCAACCAGCTCACCCATCAGGAAGAAGGCGGTGCGGTCTGAGATCCGGCGTGCCTGCTGCATGGAGTGGGTGACGATAACAATGGTGAAGTCTTTCTTCAGCGACTCCATCAGGTCTTCAATTTTCTTGGTGGCAATTGGGTCCAGGGCCGATGTTGGTTCATCCATCAGGATCACTTCTGGCTCCATGGCAATGGTCCGGGCGATACACAGGCGCTGCTGCTGACCGCCGGACAGGCCGAATGCGTGTGATTTCAGACGGTCTTTCACTTCATCCCATAGCGCCGCGCCACGCAGCGAACGCTCAACCACTTCATCCAGTTGTTTTTTGTCGCTGATGCCCTGGGCGCGCAGGCCGTAGGCAACGTTTTCATAGATGCTCATCGGGAACGGGTTTGGCTTCTGGAACACCATGCCCACTTTAATGCGCAGCTGGGACACATCGATGTTGCCGTAGACGTCTTCGCCGTCCATGGTCAGTTTGCCGTCGATTTTAACGCCTTCGATCAGGTCGTTCATGCGGTTCAGGCAACGCAGCAGGGTGGATTTACCACAGCCGGACGGACCGATCAGGGCCGTGACCTGACGTTGCGGGATCGGCAGGCAGATTTTCTTCAGCGCTTGGTTGTCGCCGTAGTACAGGTCCAGGTTTTCAATATCAAATTTGTTCATGTTTCTCTTCCTCAAATTTTAGTAAGTCGCAGTGTTGAATCGGTTCGCAATCAGTTTGGTGATCATGTTAATCACAAGAACAACCACAATCAGAATGGTGGCGGTGGCATACGCCTGGTTCCATTCATGGATGGTGTAGAGTTCCTGGGTCAACTTATACAGGTGAACAGTCAGTGTCCGACCGGAGTCAAGCATGCTCTCCGGAATCCGGGCGACCATACCTGCGGTGAGGAACACCGGTGCTGATTCACCGATCACGCGACCTACGCTGAGGATGATGGAGGTCACGATGCCCGGCATAGCGCTTGGCAGAATGAGTCTCCAGATGGTGTAAATTTTTGAGGCGCCCAAGCCGTATGAGCCTTCACGATACGTGTGCGGCACAGCCATCAGGGCTTCTTCCGTCGTCCGGATAATCACCGGCAGGATCAGGATACTCAACGTCAGGGCACCTGACAGAATCGAGTAGCCGAAACCCAGGACGACGACGAAAAAGGTCATCCCGAACAAGCCGTAAATAATTGACGGGATACCGGCCAGGGATTCCGTACAGAAACGAATCACTTTGACCAGGCGGCTGCCGACTTTGGCATATTCGGTCAGGTAAATGGCGGTCATGATCCCCATGGGTGCGGCAACAGCAATCGAAGCGGCAACCATGTACAGGGTCGAGACAATCATTGGCCAGATCCCGGACTCTTGCCCGATGGTGGTGTAGTTGCTGGTGATGAAGCTCCAGTCTACATGGGCCAGACCGTTGCTCAGGATGTACCAGACGACCCACAGCAAGAAACCGACCGTTACTGAGGCTGACAGCCAGATGACACTGAGCGAGATTTTATCTTTGAGCTGCTGCTTGGCAGCATTTTTTGAATAAATAGACATAGGGATTACCTCGCACGCTCGCGGTTCAGATAGAGCAACGCGGCGTTCAACATCATGATAAAGACCAGCAACACAATACCGGTGGCGTACAGCGCACTGGCGTGAACACCGGTGGCGTAAGACATTTCAATGGCAATATTTGCGGTCAGGGTCCGGGCAGAGTCCAGCAGGCCTTCTGGCATGGCTGGCGAGTTCCCCATCACCATGATGATGGCCATGGTTTCACCCAGGGCCCGGGCAATCCCCAGGATCACGCCGGTCATGATGCCGGAGCGGGCTGCCGGAACCAGCAGCTTAAAGATGGTGAACATGTGCGAAGCACCCAGTGCCAGCGAGCCTTCTTTGTAGCTGCGCGGAACGGCACGGATAGAGGTTTCCGACACGGTAATCACGGTTGGCAGAATCATCACGGCCAGCACCACAATCCCCGCCAGCACGGTGTTCCCGGCTGGGACGTCGAAAATATTCTGAATCATCGGCACGATAATCACCAAGCCGAAGAAACCGTAAACGACAGACGGAATACCGGCCAGCAGTTCGATCATCGGGCGGATAATATCGGACACGCGCTTTGGCGCGACTTCGGCGATGAAAATTGCCGTCAGGACACCGATGGGCACGCCCAGGACAACCGCACCAGCGGTTGAGACGACTGAGGCGACGATCATCGGCGCAATCCCGTACAGCGCAGGTGGTAACCAGTCGTTACCGAACACAATGCCGGTGATGCCGGAGTGTTCAATCGCTGCGTAACCTTCACGGAAAATGAAGTAGCCGATCGTAATGAGTGAGAAAATACCCAGGGCAGCACTGCCTAAAAACAGGTATTTGAAGAAGAGCTCGCGCCAGTCAATTTTATCTTTGGCTTTGAGCGACGATCCTTTGGTTGTTCTTTCTATGTTATTTGCGATGGTCATAGTGTCTCTCCAGATACCTAGCCAGAATTGGATTGCCTAAATATCGAGGAAGTGAAAGACCGGCCACCGCCATCATTGACGCTGGCCGGCAAAGGAGTTGCAGATGAATTAGTTAATTGCGATGAAGCCTTTGTTGGCGACGATTTTCTGTGCGTCTTCAGTCTGAACCCAGCTCAGGAATTCCAGTGCGGCTTTTGAAGGGCGACCGTCTTTGTACACGACCAGGAACGGACGCTGAACACCGTACTCGCCGGATTTAATCGCTTCAACAGAAGGCTTGTGACCTTCGATAGCCAGAGGCTTCACAGAGCCGTCAACAGAGCCCAGAGAGATATAGCCGATAGCAAACGGGTTGTTGGCGACGATGGTTTTCAGCTGGCCGTTACCGCTGGCAACCTGAGCGCGTTGAGAAATCGCAGAAACCTTAGTCCCGTTGATTTTCTTTTTCAGGCTCATGATGTCTTCGAAAGCGCCACGGGTACCGGAAGCGGTGTCACGGGTCGCAACGACGATTGGCTTGTTCTCGCCGCCAACCTGGTTCCAGTTGGTGATTTCACCTTTGTAGATTTTGGCAACTTCTTCTTTTGTCAGGTCAGAAACTGGGTTGTTGTTATGAACGACAACAGCGATACCGTCACGTGCAATCACAACTTCTGTAATATTGTCGGCCTTCTCAGAAGATTTCAGGTTACGTGAGCTCATGCCCAGGTCTGAAGAACCATCGTGAGCAGCACGGATACCGGCAGACGAACCCGGACCTTGAACTTCGACGGTCACGTTATGCGTTTTTGCGTAGGTTTCACCCAGAACTTCCATGATAGGTGATACGGAGCTTGAGCCTACAACGGAAATTGTTTCGTTGGCGACAGCAGGGTTGAATACCATTGAACCTGCCAGGGCTAGTGCACCAATAACCTTAGTTTTCATTTTCCTAATCCTTAAATGCTTGGCTGTTTTGCCAGTCGGTTTTGAATGAACGAGGGAAAGATTAGGAGAGTTTTATGACAGTCTTGTTTCAGAACTTTGAACACTATATGACGATCATGAACTTTGCTTTTTTGTTGGCGCTTGCAAGAGAATGTTTTTACTCGATTTGTTGTTTTTGCCTTTGTGACAAGCGCCATAATTCTGCCGCCGGGCAGGTGGCACGACGACATAATGACACTTTTAACGTCTTGTCATCCTAAATTGTATTTTTTTGTGACTCGAGTCTATCTTTCAGTGCTACTTAAAAGGATAATGCTGCACGATTTCGCGCAGGGACGCGAACTATAACGTGTGTTTGAGGTTTCGATGCAGTCAATTATAAAAAACTTATCAGTCCGACTTCAGGTGCTGTTACCTGTTCTGTTTACGGTGCTCGTTCTGTTTCTATCTTTGTGGATCGTGAAAAACGAGCTGGATCATGAGTTAGATGAAATTTTTATCAATACGTCGTCCCTGATTGAGTATAAAGATACTCTGGCGAAGGTCGATGATCAGCTTTACCCACTGCGTATTAGCGCAGTGTATGCCATTTATGATGCCAACCGACGAGATTCATTCCAGCAGGAGCTGAATCAGATTGCTGGCAGTATTACCCATGAATTGAGTGTGCTGGAAAGAGAGCCGTTGTTCAAAGCTCAGGCCGCGCAAGTAAATGCCAATATTGCGGAGTATATTCGCTTTTCGCAACGCGCGGTCCCCTTGTTAAACCGGCATGATCAAGGGTTGCTGCCGCAAGCTGAGTTCGATAGTTTTGTCAGTCAGTATGTTACGATAGGTAAAAAAATGGTTTTATCTGTCAATGACCTGTCCAAAATGGTTAATGATTATTCGGGTAAGCGGTTGGATGATAGCCTGGCCGACAGCCAGGCGCTCAAGAGTCAGGCTGCCATGGTCATTTTGGCGATTTTTGTCCTTGCGATGCTGGTGGCCTGGTGGCTGTCCGGCCTGATTGTTTCTCCGATTACCCGTCTGCAGGTGGTGATGCGTGAAGTGGCTAGCGGGAACTTGCAGGTTCAGGCTGAGCAGGACGGGACCAATGAGATTGCCCGCCTGAGTGCGGATGTGAATGAGACCGTGACGCAACTGCGCACGACGGTGAATGCGCTGATCCGCATCAGCGAAGATGTCGCTTCGGCTTCAACGGAGCTGGCATCGGTCATGACCCAAGCAGAAGTCAATGCCCAGTCGGAGCTGAACGAAGTGGATCAGGTTGCTTCGGCAGTGAATGAGCTGTCCAGCACGGCGGATAATGTCAGCGATACGGCAACCGCGGCGGATGCTTCGGCCAAGCAAACCGATGAGCTGGCTCGCGAAGGGTTGAATAAATTCGACCAGAGCAATTCGGCAAGCATCCAGATGGGTGAAAAGCTGAACGATGCTGCCGGCGTGGTGATGCGCCTGAAAGAGCAATCTGAGCAAATCAGCAAGGTGATCGAAGTGATCCAGGGGATCTCCGAGCAAACCAACCTGCTGGCCCTGAATGCCGCGATTGAAGCCGCGCGTGCCGGTGAATCTGGTCGGGGCTTTGCGGTGGTGGCTGATGAAGTTCGGATGCTGGCGGCGCGAACCCAGGATTCGACGCAGGAAATCCAGGCGATTATCGAAGAGTTGCAATCACAGTCGAATATGGCCAATGAAAGCATGCAGTCCAGCCTGGAGATGCTGAATCGCAATCAGCAACTGGCCAACGAAGCCAATGAAGCGCTGATGGGGATCACGACGGCGATTGAGCAAATCAATGATATGAATACCCAGGTGGCAACCGCGGCTGAGCAGCAGTCTCAGGTGACGCAGGAGATCAACCGTAACGTGACCAACATGTCTGAAATTATCAATCAGAACGTGGCGGGGATCACCCAGAGTGCAGCGGCCAGTGGCGAACTGTCTCAACTGGCGGAGCAACAAAAACAGCAGTTGTCCTTCTTTAAGATCTGATCGATTTCAGCTATATAAAGGATTACCGCAGCATCAAAGGCCTGTCACTGACAGGCCTTTTTGTGTTGGCTGCTGCGAATGAATCGCCCCTGCTCGGATGGTTTTGCCGGGGCAGGAAACAACAATCAAAAGGTGTCTATGCTTAAACAAGTCCAGCAAATGGTGATTTTTCATGCGCTGAACAAGCAGCAAAGCTTTACCCGCGCAGCGCAGCTTATGGATATTTCCCGGCCCCAGGTCAGCAAGCAGATCCAACAACTCGAAGCCCGGCTCGGGGTGCAGTTGGTGCAGCGAACCACGCGCTCGTTTGCCCTGACCGAAGCCGGGCAGCGGTTTGCCCGCCATTGTGCCAGCATTGTGGATGAAATTAATGAGGCGGAAAGCGAGTTGCTAACCGATCCGGATACCTTGCAAGGGGCGCTGCGGGTCGGGGTGGCGCAGTCCTTTGCGCTCAATCATATCGGTCCTTACATTTCTGAGTTTCATGAGCAGTATCCGTTGCTGGATCTGGAAATGAGCCTGTTTGATCACAAAGTGGATTTAATTGCCGAACAGCTGGATCTGTGGATTGGGATGATGGATGCGCCGCCGGAAGGCTTTGTTGCCCGGCATCTGACCGACTGCCGCTTTGTGCTGGCCGCCAGTCCGGCCTATCTGGCGAAGTACGGTGTGCCGTATCAGCCGCAGGATCTGACCGAGCATAACTGTATTACTTACCATAGCCGGGAGCGGAAAGATGACACCTGGAGTTTTCGCCGGGGAGAGCAGACACAGAAGGTGAAAGTGCGGGGAAACTACCGGGTGGATTCTGCCGATGCGATCCGCGACGCGACGCTCTCAGGCAATGGGATCGGCTACCTGGCGACGTACTTGCTCAGCAACGAGTTTCGGGAAGGGCGGTTGATCCGGCTGATGCCGGACTGGCAACTGAGCCAGCATCTGCCGTTGTATGCGATTTACCCGCGCCATAAGTTCCTACCGCTCAAAGTCAAAGTGTTTATTGATTTCGTTCGCGGGCAAATCGGTGAGCCGGCCGTCTGGGACCGGACTTTGTTTTGAAGCGGTCATCATTTCTGCTGTGTATTTCCAACCGGATCAAGAGATCCGGCAGAAGCCCAGTAACGCACCGTGATGGCCCTGACTTCGGCGGATAGGTCTAGCGGTAAATCATGTACTCTGTTTTCGAATAAGGCTCCAGTTCGTAGTGCGACTCCAGGAAGGTAATGAGGTTGACCAGATCGGTCACGCTTAAAACGTCATTGAAGCTTGGCATCATCGATTGGCCATCAACCTGGATTTTCGACAGATCATACCCTTCAGCCAGTTGGTGCGAAGGGTTAATCACGGAAGTGACCAGCTCGGCATAGGTTTTCAGACTGTCGACTTTCCCGCCTAATTTCACCGCCAGCTCCTCGTTGGCATTTTCCGGACGCTCATAGCCGTCCATCTGGTGACAACTGAGGCACTCCAGCGTCAGGAACACCTGCTCACCCTTGACAGGATCGCCAACCGGGAGGCTGAACCCTTTGCTGGCCTGTTCACAGCCAGTGATACCGAATACCACGAGTAACATTGTTAGACGTTGATATTTGTTCATGGTGATCACTCCGTATTCTGCGAAAGCCAGTGGCCAGACATTCAGGCAACGGTCACTTGCAGCCTGTTTGGTACATGAGCCTGTTTCGTGCATGAGTTTGCTTTGTGTATGAGCTTGCTCCGTGTATGCATCGGCTGTCTGAGTTGCCATTGACGTGACATTGCAAAGACAAGTCTAGGTGATGTCCGGCGCACGCGAGGGAATTACCCCTGCAAAAATGATGGTTAATTGATGCGCGACAATAAATTCCCCTCGGGGACTTGAGAGGGGGTTATTGTTCTGTAAAGAAACAACAGAATTCCCGTGAGGCACCAATCTACCGATTTCGTTTGCTTTGGTGGGAAAGTCGGCAATTTTCCCTGTGGGTGTATCGCAAGTGTAAAAACCTATAACAATTTGAACCTTGTCACAGTTTTATTTATCCCTACAATGCCGCCGCAATCGTTTACTACAAGCTTTACACTGGAGAATGACCTTGAGCCATCTGGTCAGCCTATTGGGCGTTGTCACGCTATTTGCGGTTGCTATCTTATTTTCTGAAAATCGTCGCGCGATTAACTGGCGGACCGTGGGCGGTGCGTTCGCGATTCAGCTCGTGTTCGCCGGGTTCATTCTGTATGTGCCGCTCGGCCGAGACGTGTTGAACACGGTTTCCGGCGCCGTCTCCGGTGTGATTGACTACGGCCGGATTGGTTCCGAGTTTCTGTTCGGCGATTTGGCGAAATTCAAAATCGGTTTCATTTTCGCGGTGAACGTCCTGCCGACGATTGTGTTCTTCTCTGCGCTGATCTCGGTGTTTTACTATCTCGGGGTGATGGGCTGGGTGATCCGTTCCCTCGGCGGTGCTTTGCAGCGCTTGCTGGGCACCAGCCGCACCGAGTCGATGTCTGCGACCGCCAACATCTTCGTCGGCTCGGTTGAAGCCCCGCTGGTGGTCCGTCCGTTTCTGGCCAAGATGAGCCGCTCTGAGCTGTTCGCGGTAATGGTCGGGGGCCTGGCCTCTGTCGCCGGCGGTACACTGGTGGGTTACGCCGGGCTGGGGGTTGAAATCAGTTATCTGATCGCAGCCAGTTTTATGTCGGCGCCGGCCGGGCTGATGATGGCCAAAATTCTGGTGCCGCAGACGGAAGCACCGCTGGATCATGCCGAGATTGAAGCGGAAGCTGTTGATGATGCGCCGGTGAACATTATCGATGCGGCCTCGCAAGGCGCGCTGAGCGGCCTGCAAATTGCGATGGCCGTTGGTGCCAGCCTGCTGGCGATTATCAGCTTGATTGCTTTGCTCAATGGTGGCCTGGGACATCTTGGCCAGCTGATTGGTCTGGACAATCTGAGCCTGGAGCTGCTGTTCGGTTACCTGTTTGCGCCGGTCGCCTGGCTGATTGGCGTGCCTTGGTCTGAAGCGACGGTCGCGGCGAGTTTGATCGGCAAGAAAATTGCGGTGAATGAATTTGTGGCGTTTGCCGACCTGATGGCGGTGAAAGCGCAACTGAGCGAGCATTCGCAGGCAATCGTGACCTTTGCCCTGTGTGGCTTTGCCAACCTGACTTCCATTGCCATGCTGATGGGTGGCCTGGGCGGGGTGGTCCCGAGCCGACGTCCGGACATTGCCCGTCTGGGGATGAAAGCCATTTTCGCTGCGACGCTGGCCAACCTGATGAGTGCGACCGTTGCCGGGGTTTTCTTGTCTTTCTGATTTTCCTGCCATGGCAGCGGATACCCCCTGCAATGGCTGTAAATGGCCACAGAGCGCTTCGGCGCTCTGTTTTCGTTTGCGCTGAGAATGCGGTCCCGATATGGAGCCGGGCCAAAAAAATGACTACAAAAAAAGCCCGCATCGCGGTAATGCCGTTCACTTAAGGTGAGCGGCATTTTTCTTTTGGGCGTATCTTTTGGGGCGAGGCTTGACTGTTCTGGGGAAGGTTCTTTCTCTTCGTCCCTCTAATATCAAACTTTCAGCCATGCTGTGGAAGCTCTTGAGCTGGCGTGGGATAGCTCCCGGTGTTGAGTACGGTAATCCAACCAGTAAGCGCATTATGTGTGCGAGCGTTCCATTGAAACTCAGTTGGTAAGGCAAGTAGTTCCCTTTTAGGGTGAAGCAGAGCTCCACCATCTGATAACGGATCAGGTTGTAAGTCAGTAAAATCCCCCACAGCTCTTGCTTCACCAGTTCGGGGAGACGGCTTCGAAGGGTCAGACGGTTGCCCAACATATACTGCTTTTGCTCTCGGTAACCCATTTCTATTTCCCAGCGATGTCCATAGAGACTGCTGATATCTGCGGCAGGGTAGCGCATAGCATCTACCATTGAAGTCAGCACCTCGTATGTCTTCCCTTTGACTTTACGCGTGACTAAGCGAGCGGTGATTTTATCCGGTAGATTGGGCCAAAGTTTACGGGCTCTCGGGTTACTTCTCAGTGATACCAGTTTGTCGTTTCGGCCTAAAGATTGTACGATCTCATATTGCGTATTTTTCTTTAATGGGAGCAACCAGTGGCGTTCAGTACCCGCCTGATGCCACTGATGCAGCAAGCCCAGAGAGTAAAAACCTTTATCGAACATGGTGAGGCTATGATCTGGGGTCGTCTCAATGAGTTTCTCTGCCAACACCATCTCATTGACAGCATAGTCATCGAAAGCACTGCCTGTAATTAAATGGCTGCTTAACTCCATTTGGCAGACCATGCGGACTTGAGGGTATTGGGTGTCTTTTTGCCGGGAGAATACTTCGTTATTTTGTGGACTGTCCGGCGTCCGCCAGACCACGCCATCAACGCCCAACAGTGTGAGGCCGTTCCAGTGAGGCAAGTTGGCGCCTTCCATCCACGCGGCAGTCATACGTTCGAAGACCGCTCTCATGGCAGGCTCCCCGAGAGTCTTTCGACGTTGGGTCAATGCACTTGGAGCAACAAAAGCCTTCCCGGTTCTATCAACAATATCTAGCTGATTTACAAGATCTTTCACTGACTTGTCATTGTAAATGGCCATGCCAACCAATAGCCAGACCATGGATTCCAGCGTCAACTTTCGCTTGCGCATCGTGACGGTATCCGTGAGGGAATAGGCTTCATCAATCAGTTCGAGAGGAAGCAAGTCAGCCAGTGTTTCTACTTGGTTAGGCTTCCAGTTATTAATGATATCGAGGGCTTGTGAGACGTCCATAAAAAATCCGAGTGCACTGAATACACTCGGATTTTGACAGCTCCAGAGGATCGTTCAACCGATCATTTTTGGCTTAACTGATCGGCATTACCGCATCGCGGGCTTTCTTTGTGCGTACATCTAAGACCTAAGGGCAGTTAAATACTAGCGGACACGCGGAGGCCAAAGTGTCTTAATCCTGATACGGATGCGGCATTCAACCCTTTTGGGGTCTTTTCATCCAGAAATGACGCAGCTGTTGCGCCCTTGGTTTGCGATAGTTCGATGCGAAACAGGCCGGTGTGCCAATGATCGGAACTGTTTTTGCGAGCGCCGGCTGTTCTCCGGCGCTGGCTTTAAAGTTCGGCGCTGATTTCGATGATTTTTTCCCTCAGCCAGCGGTGGGCTTGATCCGCATTCATTCTTGGGTGCCAAAACATAGAAACCGTGATGGCGGGGACGTCAAATGGCAGCGGGAAACGATGCATCTCATGGCAAAAACTTGCGGTGTGCCTGGCCGGAACGGTTGCGATACACCCGGTGGCACGCGCTAACGCGACCGCCCCGGTATAGCTGCCGACAAATGCCTGAATCGCGAGGGGACGCTCCGGCTTGTTCAGCATGGATTCCAGGTGACAATTGTTTCGACTGTCTCGGTACACGCCGATATGTCGCCCGTCGAGATATTTGTTCAGGGTGACCTTGGTGGTGGAAAAGGGGTGATCTTTACCGACCACCCCGATGAATTGATCGTCAAACAGCCTGCGGACCAGCAGCTCAGGGTAGGTAGTTGCTTTGAGTTTTCCGGTCTCAATATCCACACTGCCATCGCGTAAACCGTTGCCCGGGGAGGCGCGGGGTAGGAAACGAAGACGAATGCCCGGCGCTTGTGCTGCCACGCGTTTGACCAGCTCGCCGCCAATACTTTCCATAAACCCGTCACTGGTGAGTAAGGTAAAGGTCCGTTTGATTGCGGCAATATCTAGCGATGCCGCAGGTGTTAAGATCGCCTCGGCGTCCAGGGTCAATCGACTGACCTGAGCCTGGATCTCCAATGCTCGCGGGGATGGCACCAACCCTCGTCCAGCCCGGACTAACAGCGGATCATCCATAGTTGTTCGCAACCGTGCCAGCGTCCGGCTCATGGCGGATTGGCTCAGATTCATCCGCTTTGCCGCGCGGGCAACATTGCGCTCTTCAAGCAGGATGTTGAGCGCAGGGATCAGATTCAAGTCGATGTCTTTCATCTATTTATCTACTCGTCTATTCATCTATGGCGTTTGTTGCATGTTATCAGTGTAAATCATGCATCTTCCGCTGTATATGAGGCGCTTTTAGAATGGATTGAAACTTATAATTCAATCCGGAGTGATGCGTATGAGAGAAAATTTTTCGGAGCTGGCGCGGGAGGAGTCGTTGCCGCTGGCCAGTCGGTTGGCGTTGATGGGGTTGGCCATGGGGCTGTTGCTCTCGTCGTTTAATATCAGTGTGGTCAATGTTGCGCTACCTGACCTGGCCGACAGGCTTTCGGTTTCGATGCCAGCGGTGCAATGGCTGGTCGTGACTTATCTGCTGGCCATGACTTGCTTGATGCCTATCGCCGGTTGGTGGGGCGACCGGTGGGGGCGCAAGCCGGTGATGTTGTCAGGGCTCGGTATTTTCGTGCTGGGGACCATCGGCTGCGTTTTGGCAGAGAGCCTGACGCCGTTGATCCTGGCGCGATTGGTCCAAGGGGTGGGGGCAGCGCTGATGATCAGCCTGGCAATGACCTTTGTCAGCGATTTGCTCCCGGCCGAAAAAACCGGACTTGCGATGGGTGTGTTGGGCACCACCTCTGCGGTCGGAACCGCACTTGGCCCGGTCCTGGGCGGGTTGTTGATCACGCATTTTCACTGGCATGCACTTTTCTATGTCAGTTTACCGGTGAGCATCCTGTCGTTTCTGATCTTGGTGCGTCAGCTGCCGGATCATCGTCCGGTCGTCCCAAGTTCAGTTCAGCAAGGTCAATTGTGGCACCACCTGCGGGAAAACACAGAGCTGCAACGCAGCTGTGGCGCAAACTTTCTTGTGTCGGCTGTGATTATGTCGACCATGGTGGTGGGCCCGTTTTACCTCACCGATGGGATTGGGCTGACGACGGAGCAGATTGGCTTGGTGATGGCATTCGGCCCGGTTGTTGCTGCTGTGACCGGAGCGCCAGCCGGAAAGTTAGCCGATAGCCGGGGCTCCGGGTTTGTTATTCGGACCGGGCTTGTGGTGATGTTGTCTGGTTGCTTGCTCATTGCCCTGATCCCCATTTGGGTGTTGAACTCCCCTGAGGCGGCGGCGTTTGGCTATGTGCTTCCCTTGGTGATGATCACGGGCGGATATGCCATGTTTCAGGCGGCAAACAATACTTCGGTGATGAGAAACGTGCAAGAAGGGCGCAAAGGCGTGACGTCGGCGTTGCTGAACCTTTCCCGTAACCTGGGCCTGATGGGCGGCGCCTCTGTGATGGGGTGGGTGTATCTTGCGACGATGGCTGTTGCACCGACCGGGCAGCCTCAGTCGGTCGTTGCGTTTGCAGTCACATTTGTTGTTTCGGCTGGGCTGGTCACGCTGGCACTGAGTGGCATGGTGAGGGAGCGTACTTGACGGTCATCATCGGGTCAGCGGCAGACAGAAAAGCGACTGAAGCATACGCTTCAGCCGCTTGGGAGTTGCACCGCGGACCGGGTTTATGGGGTCATCAGTGCATCCGTGATCTGGAAGCCGTAGATCAGCACCAGGCCAATGATTCCGGTCACCACCAGGTAGTAGAACGTCGGGATCACGGTTTTACGCAGGGTGGCCCCTTCGCGGCCCAGCAGGCCAACCGTCGCCGAGGCTGCAACCACGTTGTGGATCGCAATCATGTTCCCGGCGGCTGCGCCGACCGCTTGCAGGGCGACCACGGCGGCACTGGAGATGGTCAGGGTTTGCGCCACTTCGAACTGGAACTGGCTGAACATCATGTTCGAGACCGTGTTCGAACCGGCGATGAAGGCACCCAGAGCACCGATGGTTGCGCTCAGCGCCGGGAACAGATCACCGACCAGATTCGATGCAAAGTTTGCCGTAGTCACCGGCATACTGGCCAGATCGGCACCATTGACGCCTGAGTTGATGAAGATACGCACCATCGGGATGGTGAAGATCAGGACGAAACCAGCGCCCACCAGGGTTTTGCTCGATTCATGAAACGCCTGCACCATCGGTGAGAGCTTGCGTGATTGCAGCAGGACCGCAAGCAGGGCAACAAACACCAGGATCCCGCCCGGCAGGTACAGCGGCTGGATGGCAGCGCTGATCCCGCTCTCGCCCAGAATGTTGGAGAAAGAGAGGCTAATACTGACCAAAAAGCCTTTGAAATCAGCACTGACCCGGCTGGCAACCAGGATCACGGCCAGCAGGACGTATGGGGCCCAGGCCAGCGCCAGGCTCATCGGTTTGCCCTGCGTTTCTTTGATATCCATTTTCAGCGATCCCAGCCACTCTTGCGGCCATTTTTCTTCGCTTTCAAAATCCCACTGAGACTTCGGTACCAGAAACCCTTTTTTGGCTGCGGTAACGACAATCGCCAGCCCGACCAGACCGCCAATCAGTGACGGGAATTCCGGACCCAGCAGCACGCCGGTCAGCGCATACGGTACCGTGAAGGCGACCCCGGCAAACAGGGCGAAAGGCAGAATATCCAGGCCTTCGGTCCAGCTCTTGTTCTTGCCGAAGAAGCGGGTCAGCATCATCGCCATCAGGACTGGCATCAGGGTGCCCACGCTGGCATGGATCAGCGCCACGTTGGTGGTGATTTGCTGCAGGTAGAAATCCCAGCTAGCGCCATTATTTGCCAGGGCTTCAGTAATGTTGTGGGTATCCAGACCTTTGTTGACACCGACAATAATAGGCGTGCCCACGGCACCGAAAGAGACCGGGGTGGACTGGATCATCATGCCCATCAGGACGGCGGCAAGTGCTGGAAAACCGATGGCAACCAAAAGAGGGGCAGCAATTGCAGCAGGGGTCCCGAAACCGGATGCGCCTTCGATGAAAGAGCCGAAGCACCAGGCAATGATAATGGCCTGAATTCGCCGGTCAGCAGAAATATCCGTGAAGGCATTGCGAATGGTGGTGATGGCGCCGGTATGCTTTAGCGTGTTGAGCAGAAATATGGCACCGAAGACAATCCAGAGCACGGATACGGTGATGGCCAGTCCTTGCAGCGTTGAAGCAAACACGCGGGTTGCGGACATGTCCCAGGCCAGCAGGGCGATGGCGACGGTGAGCAGAAAAGCCACGGGCATGGCACGTTTCGCCGGCCAGTTCAGGCCGACCAGCAGCACGGCGGCCACCACGATCGGGGAGAACGCCAGGAGTGCGAGTAGGGTATCGTTCATGAGTACTTCCTTCGTACAGCGATGTTGTTTGTCTGAGGTTCAGTTTTAAGTGTTATTGGTTGTGATGCTTTTGTTAATACGGTGTGATGATGACGCTTTATTTTTTTCTGATATAGGGAAATAATGAAAAAGATTAATTCCAAATCTAGATAAATAACGGCGGCTTATGGCAAGGACAGATGATTTGATCCTGTTTGCACAGGTAGTGGAATGTGGGTCATTCAGTAAGGTGGCAGAGCTAAATTCCCTTACGAACTCAGTGGTTAGCAAGCGCATAGCTCGACTGGAAGAAGATCTCGGGGTCCAACTGTTGTACCGGACGACCCGGAAGTTAACCGTGAGTGAAGCGGGCAAAGTGCTCTATCAAGGTGCAAAAAATGTGAAGCAGGCGGCACTGGAAGCGGTCGATGCCGTCAGCGGATATGGCGAAAAAGTCAGCGGTCACGTCAAAATGTCGGTGCCGACGATCTCCGGGGACTTGTTGCTGGCCGACGCGGTGGCTGAATTTTGTACCCTGCATCCTGGTCTGACCGTCGATATGTCTTTGGATAACCGGTTCGTTGACCTGATTGAAGATGGGTATGATCTGGTGATCCGAACCGGGTATCTGGAAGATTCCAGCCTGATCGCCCGCCATATTCTCGACTCCCAGTGGGTGATTTGCGCCGCCCCGGCTTATATCTGCCGCCGTGGCCGGCCGCGGGAGCCGGAGGATCTGGTCGATCATAATTGCTTGCAATACGCTTATCAGACCACCGGGGCGGCGGAGTGGGAGTTCATCGGTTCGCAGGGCAACTATATTCTGCGGGTCAACGGGAACTTTTCAACCGATAACGCCGCAGCCTTACGGAAAGCGGCCCTGGGCGGTTATGGCATTGCCTATGTACCGCGCTGCCTGGTGTATCACGATGTGATGGAAGGCAAACTGGTGGATCTGTTTCCGGACAAAGTCGGCAAAAAACTGGGCATTTACGCGGTGTATCCCTATACCCGTCAGCCCTCACAAAAAATACGTTTGCTGATTGAACATATCCGCAACCGCTACCTGTCGATGAATCACTATTTTTAACCCTCGCCTCGCTGTTCCCTGAAAGGCTGCCTGCATCAACCCCCTGCATCCACCTCCTGAAGCCATCCTGTGCGTCGGGGGCAGGCAGCCCACGCCGAACCTTCATCGCCGTCAGAAACTTCATCGCAGCCAAAAACGCCGGCTGTTTTAGAACAGAGAAACGGTCCAAGTTCTGGCTGGATATACTTTCAGTAGGTCCTCTCAGGCAGGTAAAACAATGCATTGGTATCTTTATGTGCTGAAAAATTACGCGGTCTTTCGGGGCCGGGCACGGCGGCAGGAATACTGGTATTTTTTTCTGTTCAATCTTCTGATCAGTCTCACCCTGACGGGGGTCGATAAGCTGATCGGCAGTCCGGCCAGCGGCGAAGGGGCCGGCATGCTGGCCAGTATCTACTCCCTGGCGGTGTTGCTCCCCAGTATTGCGGTTGGCGTACGTCGCCTGCATGACATCGGGCGTCAGGGTTGGTGGATGCTGCTGGCGCTGATCCCGCTCATCGGCACGATTGTACTGGTGTATTTTTTCGTTCAGGACAGCCAGCCCGGCGCGAATGAATATGGCCTGAACCCCAAAGAGATCGATGCCGATTCGATGGGGCATTTCAAAGTCTGAACCCCAGGAGAGTCGCTGGCGTTCATTACATGGCCATATTGAATGTTGTTGAGGGGAGTCATGAAGAAATACGCGCATGAAATCCTGATCGTGACGGGAACCCGGCCGGAAATTATCAAAATGGCGCCGGTCTATCAGGCCTTTAAAAACAGCGGACATGCCATCGATTGGTGTCATACCGGGCAGCATGATTCGCTGGCAGCACAAACCTTTGCGGTGTTTGGCATCCAGCCCGATGTTGTCTTCGAGCGTCCGGCAGGAACGGGCCTGCCGGCCCTGCTGGGGGGGCTGGTCAATCATATTGATCAGCAACTCAGCCACAAGACGTATCAGTGTGTCCTGGTCCATGGCGATACCAGTTCGACCCTCGCCGGCGCGCTGGCTGCTTTCTACCATCAAGTCCCGGTGATCGGTCATGTCGAGGCCGGGCTGCGTTCCGGCGATTTGCATCACCCATTTCCCGAAGAGCTCAATCGCGTCTTGGTTGCGAAAATTGCCAACCGTCATTTTGCCCCGACCCGGGCGGCCGAGCTGGCTTTGCTGCAAGAAGGCGTCAGCGGGGAAACGATTCTCGTCACCGGAAATACAGCCATTGATGCCCAGCAGTACCTGCTGGCAAGTGGCACGATTACCGCTGGTGAGACCAATCAAGTGCTGGTCACGGCCCACCGGCGTGAAAACTGGGCCGCGATCCCGACGATTTGTACTGCGATTAAAGCGTTGAGCCAACAACAGCCGGACCTGACATTTATGGTTGCAACCCATCCCAATCCGGCCGTGAAACAAGCTGTGATGACGGGTCTGGCGGACTGCCCGGCAGCATCCGTGGTGCCACCGCTCGATTATGTTGCGCTGCAACAGGTGCTGGCGCAGTCGGCGTTGGTATTGACTGATTCGGGCGGGATCCAGGAAGAAGCGCCGACCTTCGGCACCCGGGTGGTGGTGCTTCGTGAAACCACCGAGCGCCCGGAAGCGCTGGCGATGGGGCTGTCGCAGCTGGCCGGAGCCACGGATGTGGCGCGAATTGTCTCAGCGGCGGAATTGTTGTTGGCGCAGGGGCGGGCAAAGGGGGTCATCAACCCGTATGGCAGCGGTCAGGCCGCCCGCCTGATTGCCGAAGCGGTGCAGCAGGTGTTTGATGAGCTGGTTTGATTTCTTCGTTACGTATCTCTATGGCCTGAAGTCAGTGCTGATTGTGCTGATGATCACCTTGATGATCTGTGGCCTCGACGATCTCTTCATTGACCTGTGCTATTGGGTACGGCGCGCCTGGCGCTCAAACACTGTCTATAAGAAATACACTCGCAAGCAGGCGGTAGAGCTCTACACCAAAGCCGAGCAGCCGTTGGCGATCATGGTGCCGGCCTGGCAGGAGCACGGAGTGATCGACAAAATGGCTGAGCTGGCCGCGTCAAAACTGGATTATGAAAATTACCAGATTTTTGTCGGCACCTATCCCAATGATCCGCAAACCCAGCAAGATGTCGATAGCGTGTGCGCGCGTTATCCCCATGTTCATAAAGTCGTCTGTGCCCGGCCGGGGCCGACCAGCAAAGCGGATTGTCTCAATAACATCATTGCCTCCATTGTTGAGTTTGAGACAAAAGCCAAGCTGGAATTCGTCGGATTTATTCTCCATGACGCTGAAGATATTTTGTCGCCGATGGAACTGCGGCTGTTTAACTACCTGTTGCCCGGTAAAGATCTGATCCAGTTGCCGGTTTATCCCTATACCCGAAAATGGTACGAGATGACGCCGGGTCACTATGCCGATGAGTTTGCCGAGCTGCACGGCAAGGATGTTGTGGTGCGCGAAGCCATTGCCGGCCAGGTGCCCAGCGCCGGCGTCGGTACTTGTTTTAGCCGCCAGGCGATCTTAAGGCTGTTGGTGGAAGGAGACGGGTTGCCGTTTGATGTTCAGTCGCTGACCGAAGACTACGATATCGGCTTTCGTCTCAAACAGTGGGGCATGAATGAAATTTTTGTTCGTTTTCCGGTCGAAGATCGGGAGCAAACCACGCTGAGGGAGGACGCGCGCGGGGTGTCGATGCGCGAAGGCAGTGTGGTGTGTGTGCGTGAGCACTTTCCGGATACCTATCATACCGCCGTGCGGCAAAAGAGCCGTTGGATCATTGGTATTGTGTTTCAGGGCTTTAAAACCCATAAGTGGACCAAAGACTGGCGGGTTAATTATTTTCTGTGGCGGGACCGGCGTGGGCTGGTCAACAATACCGCCGGTTTTCTGGCCATGCTGTTGTTGCTGCAACTGCTTTCCCTGCTGATCTACAGTTATCTGTCGGACGACAGTTACCGGTTTATGTCGATTATTACCGATGATGCCCTGACCCGGTCATTGCTCTATATCAATACCGGGCTGCTGCTCAATCGACTGTTGCAGCGGTTCTATTTCGTCAGCCAGTATTATGGCTACCGGGAAGGTGGGCTGTCTTTACTCCGGATCCTGTGGGGCAATATTATTAACTTTTCGGCCAACCTGCGGGCGCTGCATCAGGTGATCCAGCAGGGCGATCCACGCCGGGTCGCCTGGGATAAAACAGAGCATTATTTCCCCAGCGTGTCGATGGAATCGCGCAAAGTCCCTCTCGGCCAGATCCTGGTTGAGCACGGCCACCTGAGCCAGAGCCGGTTGGATCGCGCGATCCTGGACTGTCCGCAACATCAGCGGTTGGGAATGTATCTGGTGTGCGCGCACTTGGTGACCAATCACGCACTCAGTATGGCGATTGCCCAGCAATATCATGCCGGTTATCAGGCGTGCGATCCTTTTACCTTAGATGAAAGCCTGATTGCCCTGGTGCCCAGGAAACTGGCGCTCAAATATGCCGTTTTACCTGTGGCGATGGACAACGACATCTTGATCCTGGGGAAGGAATCGGCCCTCAGCCCGGTCGCGCTGGCAGCGATTGAGCGTCGACTCAAACGCCCGGCACAGTGGGTGATCACCACTAACGGCGCAGTGACCCTGGGACTGCGCTACTGGTATCTGGCGGTAAAGGAGACCAATCCGACTCCGGCCCTGACGGCGGCGATGAATGACGGGGTGATCTCGCCGGAACAACAGCAAATGATCCTGGACAGCTATTATGCCTCGCAATGCCAGTTGGGCGCCTGCTTGCTCTCGTCCCGGCAAATTGAGCCGGCGGTGTTGAACCAGGCGATCCTGGTTTTTGAGTCGGTCGATGATCAGAGTCTGGGGGCGTTTCTGATCAGCCGTGGTTATGTCTCGGAAGCCGGCGTACAGCAGGCACTACAGCTTCAGGCCAAGCAGCAGCGGACGATTGCACAACTGATCGAGCAGTACCGGGAGCGGCAACCATGACACGCGGCCTGGTGGTTGGATTGATGGTGGTGGTGGTTCACCTGGCAGGGTGGACAGGCTTTGCCCGTGCTGCTGAGCCTGCGGATGATATTTATCAGGGGCTCACGGAATATCAGCAATTTCGTACTTTTCCTTATATCGATAAAGCTTTTCGCAAAGAGCAGCAGCAGGACTATGAGGCCGCGCTGGCAGAGGTCAACCGGGCCCTGACGCTGATCCCGGGCCATGTCCCTTTCTTGAAATATGCCTATACGTTGAGTGTGAAGGCCGGGCGGCCGGAAGAAGAGCTTGAGCATCTGGTCAAGCAGATCCCGGCCGATCAGCGCGGGGATTTATTACTGACGCTGAGGTTGCAGGCTTCAGGCAATGCCCAGCTGTACGCGCCGTTTGAGCTTGAGGCTATGACCGAGGGGCTGAGTGATGCCCAGATCCAGCAATGGTATCTGACCCATCTCTATGCGATCGAAAGTCGCAAAGGGGCAACGCAAGCACTGAACTGGAGCCTGAAGCAGCTGGAGCGGTTTAAATCTGACGAGGCCAAGCGGTTTGAGGCGTATACCCTGTACCAACTACAGCGCTATCCGCAATCGGTGGCGATTCTCGAGCGCTTTGTAGAACAACAGCAGGCCAGTGCAAAAGACCTGGCGTACCTGGCGCAGATGTATGTGAGCCTGGGGCAGGCCGCGCCGTTTCGCCGGACCGTGGTCGGGATCACCGATGTGGCGGTGAAAACGGGTTTGTGGGAAAGCTATGTCGATGGGTTGCTGAATACCAACCGGCTCGAGGAGGCCAAAACGGTGCTCAACGATTTGGCCCAGGCCGGACTGATCACCGACCGACACCGGGAACAGCTGACTCGTTTGAATGCGCTCAGCACCGCGCAGCTTCAGCAAATCACCGAGGAGAGCCGGGTACTGAGTCCGTGTCTGAAAGAGGTGACGCGGCTTGCGCAAGTGAATGACAATCCCCGGGCCCGTGCGATGCTGGCGCAGTGTTCGATCGAGGATAACCCGGCCAAATGGCTGGCGCTGGCGGAATCTCTCGGGGCTTATTCCTTGTTGGCCAAACAGTCTTTTCAATCGCCGGGACTGGCGCGCAAGCGTCGTGCGGTGCTGGTCGAGCACTATCAGCAACAAGGGGAGTGGCCGCAGATCATTGCATTGTTGCAACACAGTCGGCGCGAAGGCGATCGTAAAGCCCTGGCGGAGGCGATGCGTCAGGCGGGGATGGGACAGGATGCGGCACAAGTTCAGTTTGAATTGTATCAGCGCACGCGCAACGTAGTGTATCTCGACGCGGCAACGTATACCCTCAGTACGTTGCCTGAACCGCAACCGGCACGGCAGGCCGAAATGTTTATTGCGGGACTGCAAACGACGCCGAAGGCTTTTCTCAAACACTCAAACTTAGTGGGTCGGGCGGCGACGCTGGCCTATCAGAATGTCGCCTGGTTTTCGGTGGCCGATATCGAACGGCTGAACAGCGCGCTGGCACCGAACGCAAAAATCGGCCCTTATAAATGGCAGATCCAGGAAAAATGTGATGCGTTGACTCCGCGGGATCGTTATTCCGTCACTGTATTTGCCCGGCGGGTGGTGGCGTATTGCCTGGCAGCGGAACAACCTGAAGCGGCTGCAACACGATATGCCGCGGCATTGCCGGCCAACCCGAGCCTGGAGGAGAGTACCATTGTTGCCCGCTGGTATGCGCAGGCCCAAGCTTATTCGAAAAGCTATCCGTACTGGCGCAACATTGATGCTGCACTCCTGCCTGATGGGGATCGTTATCTCTACATTCGTACCCTGTATGAAGTCGGTGAGTTCGAGCTGGCTGAGTCGTACTGGCGCAACACCAACTTTGACCGGGAAAACCCATATTGGTGGCTGCTCGGGCTGAATCTTGCCGCAGAGCTGAATGATCAGCGGGTGTTTGACATGCGGTTGAAACAGGCCTTCCACTGGGCGCCATCACCGCAAATCGCCAGGCAACTGGGGGAGCGTTACCTGGCGGCAGGGGATACGCAGGAACTGGCAGCGCTGACGGCAGCGGTTGTGGCGAATGATGCCGATGATCAGCGCGGTACCATGAGTGCCGAACTCGGTTATTTGCTGGCGCCGACACAGCCGTTCTTGGCGGAGAAACTGTTTCGGCAAGCGGTTCAGGTTGAGCCGTACCGCCACGATCTGATTTTAAAATCCGAATATGCCCGAGTGGCGGCTGAAAATGGTCGGAAAGTCCGGGCCGCTGAAATTTATGCGGAGAATATCGATCAGCTGGCTGTCAGCTCATCCCTGGAAGTGCGTCAGCAGCAACAGCTGGATTATTTCCGTCGTGCCCATCGCGATTTGGAGCAGGGCTGGAAATTCACCGTCGCCGGCTGGATTGGGGAGAGTAACGGGCAGGCCGTTCCCGGCTATTCAGACAGCACCGGGGATTTTTTCCTTTACGAGGAGGCTCGTTATTATCTCGATGATACCTGGCTGCCGCGTAGTGCGCTGTCGATTGCCGGGTTGCACAGTGGCCAGTACCGTGCGGAGAGTGGCAGTCAGGCCAGCAACGAATTGGATTTGGGGCTTGTATACCAGCCATTCAAGCACTGGAATTACTATTTCAAAGCCGGTCTGAAGCAGTCTTTCTCGGATGGTGACACTCAAACCCGGCCGTATGTGCGGCTTAGCGCCGATGTTTTTTCCCGTGATGCCTGGAGCAAATCCTGGAAGGCGCAGGCACGCTGGTTGTATCAAAATCTCTACCTCGATGGTTTGTATTACCTGAACCGGGATGACGGACATGCCCTCTATGGTCGCTATGAGCTGGGGCAGACATTTAAGGTAGCGATACGTCACCGTCAATTGCTGACGCCGTACGGTTTTGCCCAATGGAGTGAGAACGAAAGCGAACTGGCCAGACAGCAGGACAGTCGGCTCGGGCTGGGTGCCAGCTGGCGTTGGGAGTGGTATCCGAGTCATTACGACGGCTATGATGTCGTCTCGGAAGTGGGGCTGGAATGGCAGCATATTCTCGACAACGATGCACTGGAAAACGTCGGCAACGCAGTTTTGCTGCGTTTCTCGGCTTATTTTTAACAAGTTTGATCGTTGGGGGGTGCAGTTCAGTGCCAAGCAACCAGCCGGTGAAGGGAGTGTTTTATCAGCCGCTGAATCAGGATCGGCCGGTCAGCCCCGAACAGTGGCACGCATTGGCGCAAACCCTCGGCCGGCAAGGGATAGACACCCTGATCATTCAGTGGTCGCACTATGGCAGCGAAACCTTCGGCGGGCCGCAGGGCTGGCTGGCCGGCAACCTGCGAACAATGATGGACGCGGACATGCAGTTGTGGTTTGGCCTCTACGCCGATCCAGCATATTTCCGGGAGATTCATCGGGGTATGGTCTCGCAACAGCAATACCTGCACCGCTATTTCGCCGCCGTGCATGCGACCTATCAGCAATGGCAGCCCTGGCTGAACCGTTACCGCCAACACATCCGTGGGCTTTATTTGCCGCTGGAGCTCAGCGATTATGACTTTGAAACCCCGGCGCAGCAGGCGCAACTTTTTGACATCCTGGCCCGGGAGGTCGCCCGGTATCCGTCCCCGCTGATGATCAGCTTGTATCTGGCCGGGAAGCTGTCGGATGCTGAACTCTCTGCTTGGGTCTTGCAGCTCACAACATTGGGACTTCAGGTTTATGTCCAGGACGGTGCCGGCACCCAAAGCCTCGATAACGCCACCCGCCAGCGCTATCTGTCGCAACTGCCGTGTCATGTCGGGCTGATCAAAGAAGTTTTTCAGCAAGATAAAAGTAGTCGTCAGTTTCAGGCAACGCGAATTGAGCCGGCAGCTTACTTTCAGATCCGCACCCAAACCAGTTGTCACCCCACCGCGCTGTTTTCCCTGCGTTATCTGCCGATCCCGGACCAGCCGTTGCAGACCGTCCTGACATCGGAAAAATAAATTCAACAGGAGAAATTGATGACCATTGTAAGTGAGATTATTTTAAGGTGGTGATGAACACAGTGGCTCAGCGTTAAGCTGATGATCGCTAAACTGATGATTCTGGCTCGTGGTTTTTGTGATATAGCAGTGTTTGTTTTTTATTCTCGATGTTTTATAACGCTGTCTTTTTGTTTTTTGTATGCTCATGGGTTGAATCTGTCTTTCACGGTATTAATTATGATTTACTGATGGTGTGGAGGGCGGTGGACGGTATTTATAGAAGATAGATTGTTGTTTTATTTATAATTTGTTTTTATTTGGCGTGATGGGACATTCAGGGTTTATTTTATTGCGATTTGATGGGATTTATTAAAATCAAAACTGTCCTTTCTAAAGTTGCCCCTCATCTCATGTGACTTCTTATTTGTGAGAATTGAGAATAACTGTCTTAGTTGTTATCAATGCCTACCTCTTTGTTGATATATTCTTTGCTTCGTGGAATGAATGCAAAAAAAACATCTGTGATGTTTTTTTAGATGGTGTGGTTATATTTTATAACCATGATCCTATGACGGTAGCCATAATTAGTCCCCGGAGAAATGAGATGAAACTTAATAAGGTTACACTATCATTACTGGCAGTGTGTATTGGTTATTCCGGCGTTGCAGCTTCAGAAAATTATGTATCGAGTGATTCTGTATATGATGGCGATACGTATACAAAGCATGAGGTCAGTGGTGATGAAACGACATCTTATGATGACACCACGGATGATACTACGGACGATACGTCGGACGACTATGACACCGGTGATGACACCAGCGATGACATGACGGGTGGCTATGGTTACCAGGATGACACCACGGACGATACGTCTGATGACTATGATACCGGTGATGACACCAGCGATGACATGACGGGTGGCTATGGTTATGAGGATGACACCACGGACGATACATCGGATGACTATGACACCGGTGATGATACCAGCGATGATATGACGGATGGCTATGGTTACCAGGATGACACCACGGACGATACGTCGGACGACTATGACACCGGTGATGACACCAGTGATGATATGACGGATGGTTACGGTTACGAAGATGACGCCACGGACGATACATCGGACGACTATGACACCGGTGATGACACTAGCGATGACATGACGGATGGTTACGGTTACGAAGATGATACCACGGATGATACATCGGACGACTATGACACCGGTGATGATACCAGCGACGACATGACGGATGATTACGGTTATGAGGATGACACCACGGACGATAACACGGACGATACATCGGATGGCTACGACACTGATGATGGCACCGGAGATGATGCAGAGAAACAACGGTTAGCGCTGAATGTCGTGGGTGCCGGTGAGATGTACGAAATGGACGTTCCGGATATTGATGGTGATGGCCAACCCGATCCTGCGTACTGTTTCGATGTTGAATTGAAAAATATTGCAGATGGTGAGCTTGTGGGGACCGCCACCGATTGTCTCTCTAATCTTGAGCCCGGTGAGAATGGCGGGCAGAAACTTGTCGGAACCACAATATTTAACTTGTCGGATGGACAAATTATTACTCGGGGGCAGACTACAATTCAGCCAGTGAATGAACTGACTGTTTCGCCGGACGGTGAAGACATCACTCATATTACCGGGGCATCCAGTGATGAGAATAGCGTCATTGAAACATCGGGTGATTACGAGGGGCATCAAGGGACTGTGCGGCGTTCAGGGATGCTGAACTTCTCCGAGTTTACCAATGGCGTCGGTGATCCCATGTATTTTGACTGCTTGTTTATTATTGAGTTGGTTGAAGTGAGCATGAGTCCGAATCGTAGCGAGAAATGGTCTCACCGTTATCATTACGATTGGAAGCATCGCAGTTATAAAAAGCATCATTCCAACTAATTGATGCCGTAATAAACACCTGAGGAAGATTATTTATCATTTTCAGGAGGTTGATTAAAGCCTAAAGCAACTTGCTTTAGGCTTTTTTTCTGGATACTGAAAAATAAACGCAACCAGCTATCCAGTTGCAATTGATTATGCCTATTCCATTTCTATGCGTTGGCAAACTGATACGTGCGGTAGCCGCCAATCAGGTTGCGGGCTTTGAAGCCGTTGTTGACCAGTTGGCGATAGGCGACGTTACCACGCAGGCCGACGGCGCAGTAAACCACAATCTCTTTGTCCTTCGGCAATTCATCCATCCGGTGACGCAGTTGATCAACCGGAATGTTGACGGCACCTTCCAGATAGCCGACGTTGGTCAGCTCACCCGGGTTGCGGACATCCAGTAACACTTGCGCGTCGGTCAGCTGATCGATTTCATCAAAGTGGATTGGGGTTGCATCGCCTTTGATGATGTTCGCGGCAACAAATGCAGCCTGGTTGATGACATCTTTGGCACTGCCGTAAGGCGGTGCGTAGGTCAGTTCCAGATGCTGGAGCTGCTCAACCGTCATGCCGGCACGTTGGGCCACGGCCATCACGTCAATGCGTTTATCGACGCCGTCTTTGCCGACCGCCTGGGCACCGAAGACTTTGCCTGATATCGGGTCAAACAGCATTTTGAACGAGACAATCTCTGCCCCCGGATAGTAACCCGCGTGGCTGGCGGCGTGGACAAAAACCTTCTCGTAGGCGATGCCTTCGCGTTTCAGCTGCTTCTCGTTTTTACCGGTGGAGGCGACGGCTAAATCAAACACTTTACAGATCGCGGTGCCTTGCGTGCCCTGGTAGATTTCATTCCGGCCCAGCATGTTATCCGCAGCCATGCGGCCCTGGCGGTTTGCCGGTCCGGCCAGTGGCACCAGCGTGGCATTGCCGGTGACGAAGTCCTGCTCTTCGACGGCATCGCCGACGGCATAAATCGACGGGTCGCTGGTTTGCATTTGCGCGTTGGTCCAAATTCCGCCCAGCTCACCGACTTTCAATCCAGCATTGGTCGCCAGCGTGATTTCCGGGCGAACGCCGATTGCCATAATCAACAGATCCGTGGTGAGCTTTTCACCGTTATTGAGGTTGAGGATCAGCTCACCTTCCAGGTGCTGGTGCGAAACGGGCTCCCCGGCATCTTCGCTGGCGACAGAGATATTGGGCTCGAACTCAACGGCTTCGAGTGCCACACCGAGGCGCAGATCAATGCCTTTGTCCCGGATTTCCGCGTGAACGATGCCGGCCATTTCGCGATCGACCGGCGTCATCACCTGATCCGCCATCTCCACCAGGGTGGTTTTGATCCCGAGCTGGTGGAATGCTTCCATCATCTCCAGGCCGATAAAGCCGCCGCCGACCACGGTCGCATGCTCGGGCTTGTTCATCTGGATGGTTTCAATGATCCGGTCCATGTCCGGGATATTACGCAGTGAGTGGGTGAGCGGATTATCAATGCCCGGGATCGGCGGGACAATTGGCGCTGCGCCCGGGCTGAGCAACAGAAAATCGTAGCTTTCGGTGTATTCATTGCCATCAAGCAGGTTCTTGACCGTGACTGATTTGCTCTGGCGATCAATGTGAGTGACTTCGTTCATGACCCGGACATCAACGTTAAATCGGGCCAGGAAGCTATCCGGGGTTTGCAGCAGCAATTTGCTGCGATCTTTGATATCGCCGCCGATATGGTAAGGCAGGCCGCAGTTGGCGAAAGATACAAAGTTACCGCGCTCAAACATGATAATTTGCGCATCTTCACTTAGACGTCGTGCACGTGCAGCAGCCGAGGCACCACCGGCAACGCCACCGACGATAAGAATTTTTGTCATTGCTCGCTCCAAATCAATTAAGGGTTGCGGGGTGCGGACCCCCGCTAAAACAGGCTTACTTCGCTGAACTGTTCTGAAAACCCAGCTTACTCAGAATCATGGCTGCCGGGCAAAAGCCAGTATAGGCGCTTTGGATCAGATTGACGCCGATAAACACGGTCAGCCAGAAGAAATTAGGGTGGACCCACAGGGTCAGGGCGACAGACACCAGAACCATGAACCCGGCAAACACCCGCACTGCATTTTCTAACGTCATTGTCCTACTCCTTGGGATAGCCGTTCGAATTTCCTTCACTATAATTTTTAATTTTAGATTTGTCTAATGGATTTTAGGCTAAATTAGTATTGACTAAAATTTGTGATTCAGTAATCTCTAATGGAAAATGAATCACTGACTGGTTAGGAGTAAATAATGGAAACATGGCCTTGGCCTGCTTTATTCGGTGGCATGATGTTGGGTGCTTCGGCAACCCTGTTGCTTTTGTTTAATGGCCGGGTCGCCGGGATCAGTGGGATTGTCGCCGGGATCCTGAATCCGAAGCCGGGCGAGTTTTCCTGGCGGCTGCTGTTTCTGGTGGGTATGGTCTTTGCCGGTGTGATCGCTCCGGGGCTGGGCTTTAGGCTGCCGCCGTCGTTGCCGGTTTCATCGCTGGGCATGCTCGCGGTTGCCGGGGTGCTGGTGGGGATGGGCACTAAGCTTGCTAACGGTTGTACCAGCGGTCACGGGATTTGCGGCATGGGCCGGTTTTCGAAGCGTTCCGTGGTTGCAACGCTGGTGTTTATGGCCACGGCATTTACCACGGTCTATGTTCGGGTTCATGGGTAAGAGGCTACGATGTTTTCTAATTTGATTTCTCGATTGATTGCTTTGATGGCCGGCTTGCTGTTCGGCATGGGGATGATGGTTTCCGGCATGGTTGATCCGGCCAATGTGATTGGCTTTCTGGATGTGGCGGGCCACTGGGACCCGAGTCTGGCCTTTGTGATGGGCGGGGCGTTGCTGGTCTTTGCCCCGGCGTACTGGGTGTTGATTCACCGTCGTGCTCAGCCGGTGTGCCGAGCGGAGTTTCACTTGAGCCAGAAGAAAACCATTGACGGTCGATTGGTGTTCGGTTCCGTGCTTTTCGGCCTGGGGTGGGGGATTGCCGGGATCTGTCCGGGACCGGCTGTGACCTCGCTGTCTGGCGGTCGTTTTGAAATGCTGGTGTTTGTGGTCAGTATGATTGTCGGAACATTGGTCAGCTGCCTGTGGACTGAAAAACAAGAAAAAGCTGCTGAGATCACCATCGAGCAGCACTGATTCAGCTACTCTGGACATGGATGTCGTCAATTGTATTCACCATGAGCCATGCTGGCGGAACTTGGGATTTCAGGGGCTGCGGGTGGCTACCGGTTGAAAGGAAGCGAGGGAGAAAGCGATGACAGATAAGGTCAAACCCACTTCGGAACAAGTGCATCCGACGGACGAAGCCGGGCAAGGGGCGGCAGAGTCCGGTATTGTCGGACGTTTTCTCCATAGCTTATTTCCGCCCATCTTGATTGTGTTAGCCCTCATAGCCGGTGCTGCTGCGTTGTGGCTGACCCCGCGTGAGGAAGACCCGCAAATTATCGTGCCGATGGCCGATGTCCTGATCCAGGCGCCGGGATTGTCACCGGCCCAGGTCGAGAACCAGGTCACTCAGCCATTGGAGAAGCTGCTGACGCAAATCGACGGGGTGGAAGATGTGTATTCCACGTCGATGAAAGGCGCAGCGCAGGTCATTGTCCGCTTCTATGTCGGCGAGCAGCGCGAAGAAGCGCTGATCAAGCTGTATAACAAAATCTACTCCAACCTGGATCTGGTGCCTCCTTCCGTGACCCAGTGGGCGGTGAAGCCCATTGAAATCGATGATGTGCCGATTTTGGTTGCGGCGCTCTACAGTACCCGTCCCGAATTGACCGGCCCGGCGGAGCTGCGTCGAATCGCCGAGCAAGCGGTGATCCAACTGCAAGCATTGGATGATACCAATAAGGTGGCGGTGGTTGGCGGTAGTCCGCGGGTGATCCAGATCGCCCTGGATGCTCCGGCCATGGCAAGCCGCCTGACCACGGTAGAAGATATTCAGCAGGCATTTGCCCTGACCAATCAGCACCAGCAGCTGGGGACGATTCACCAGCAAAGTCAAGTGTATCAGCTGGAGAGCGGGCAGTTTTTCCGTGATGCCGATGATGTGGCGAATACTGTGGTGAATGTGATCAATGGGCATCCGGTTTATTTGCGTGATATCGCCACGGTCACGGATGGCCCCGATGAGGCGCAAAGCCAGACCTGGTTTCACTGGGGACCGGCTGCGCAGCAGGCTTCACCGGACACGGTGAGTTCGTCAGAGCCGTTTCCGGCGGTGTTCCTTTCAATCGCGAAACAAAAAGGCAGTAACGCGGTTTGGGTGGCTGATGATGTCGTCAAGCTCCTCGATACGATCGCCGCCAGTCAGCTTCCGCCCCATGTCAAAGTGTCGGTGATCCGCAATTACGGTGAGACGGCCAATGGGAAAGTCGGCAATCTGGTATCCAGTCTGGGCCTGTCGATCCTGACCGTGGTGGTCTTCGTCGGGGTCTTTTTGAACTGGCGCGCGGCGGTGGTGGTGGGGATTGCGATCCCGATCAGCTACGGGGCGGCATTGGCGATGGACCTGGCGTTTGGCTATACCATCAACCGGGTCACCCTGTTTGCGCTGATCCTGGCGCTGGGCCTGATTGTGGACGACCCGATCGCCAGTATCGATAACATTGAGCGGTTCCTCAAACGGCGGGGATTGCCGAAATCCCGGGCGATTGTGCTGGCGATGAGCGAAATTCGCAGTGCGCTGCTGATGTCGACGCTGGCGATTATCATTGTGTTCACGCCGATGTTTTTCATTACCGGGATGATGGGCCCGTACATGGGCCCCCTGGCATTCAACGTGCCGATTAGCGTGGTGTTCAGTACGGTGGTTGCCTTTCTGATCACGCCCTGGCTGGCGAAGCACATTCTCAAAGCGGTCAAGCAGTCGAGTGGGTATCGGGTGGAAAACACTTTGCTGTACCGGCTCTATGACCGGGTGTTAAGTCCGCTGCTGGCCCGTAAACGTAACAGTGTGCTGTTTCTGGCTGCGGTTGGGCTGGCGTTTGTGCTGGCGGCAATGCTGCCGGCGCTGCGGATTGTGCCGCTTAAGTTGCTGCCTTATGACAACAAGAATGAGTTCCAGCTGGTGCTGAATATGCCGGAGACCAGTAGCGTCGAGCAGACCTCGAACGCCCTGAGTGACTTTGCGGATTATCTGCAATCGGTGCCGGAAGTGGTGTCGGTGTCCGGTTTTGCCGGGACGGCTTCGCCGATGGATTTCAACGGCATGGTCCGGCACTACTTTATGCGCAATCAGTCTCATCAGGGAGAGCTGCGGATCGTGCTGGCCGAAAAGCACCGGCGTCAGCAGCAGTCCCATGAATTGGTGACGCGACTGCGCACCGACCTCACGGCGATTGCCGCGCGGCACCGGGCCGATATCCAGTTGGTTGAAATGCCGCCGGGACCACCGGTGATTGCTACGGTTGTCGCTGAAGTGTACGGCCAGCCTCACACGCCGTATGCCGAACTTCAGCAAGCGGCGCACCGGGTGGCTGAACGGTTATCTCGCGAGCCGCTGGTGGCGGAAACCGATACCAGCATTCAGGGGGCGCTGACCTCCTGGCAGTTCCGGGTCGATCAGGAAAAAGCCGCGCTCTCCGGGGTATCGGTGCGTGATATCAATCAGGCGCTGGCCGCGGCGAATGAGGGACGGGTGGTCAGCTATTTACAGGACGAACATGAGATAAACCCGCTGCCAATCACCATTCGGTTGCCGCGCAATCAGCGCGATGATCTCAGCGCGCTGGAGAATCTGTATGTGCGGGGGATGCCGGGGATTGCCAAACGGGTCGAGCAGGGCCGGGTGGTGGATGCCGGACAGCCGCTGGTGCAACTCTCTGAGCTGGGCGAATTTGTGGAAGTCGATGCGCCGCAACCGCTGATGCGCAAGAACCTCAGGCCGGTGGTCTATGTCTTTGCCGAGGCTGTGGGGCGGGTGCCGGCAGAAGTGGTGGTCGATGTGATGACGGATTTACAATCCGCGGCAGAGGATTCAACTGAATCCGAAGTTGCCCAAGGATCAACCGTTCACCTTCAGACGCCCCGGACGTTGCAGGAACGGACTTATTTCAGTAACGGCGGCGGGGATCACTGGACTTTACCGGACGGTATTTCGGTGGTGTGGAGCGGCGAAGGGGAATGGAAAATTACCTTGGATGTGTTCCGTGATCTGGGGATTGCCTATGGCGCCGCGCTGTTGGGCGTGTTTATCGTCATGGTGCTGCAAACCGGGCTGCCGGCGGTATCAGGCATGATCATGCTGGCGATCCCGCTGACGGTGATCGGGATTATGCCCGGTTTCTGGTTGCTCAATCAGTTGGGAGCCACGGAAATTAACGGGATCCCGAATCCGGCATTGTTCACCGCAACGGCGATGATCGGCATGATTGCGCTGGCCGGGATTGTGGTGCGAAATTCGCTGGTGCTGATTGAGTTTATTCATCAGTCGTTGCGCGAAGGGATGGCGTTAAAACCGGCGCTGATCATGGCCGGGGCAGTGCGGATGCGGCCGATTTTGCTGACCGCCGGGACGACGTTGCTGGGGAACGTGGTGATCACGCTCGACCCGATTTTTAACGGCTTGGCCTGGGCGATTATCTTCGGGATTTCGGCATCCACCTTGTTTACGCTGCTGGTGATCCCTGTGGTGTACCACCTGGCTTACGCTAACCAGCCGGGTCATGGGTTGCCGGCCGAGGCAGGCGAGGAAGAGACGGGAACACCCTCGGCGTCTGCGCAATCAGCGGATCAGATAGATGCCCAGGCGGTGACCAGCGACTGAGAAAGGGAGCGAAAAGATGAACAGGAAGAAAAGTGGACTGACGGTTGCTGCATTTGCCGGACTTGGCGTGTTGTTTTATGCCATCTCAGGTGGTTTTGTCGCGAAAATCGATCCCGAGCACCAGTCGATGCCGGGCGAGTCCCTGGCGGGTCGGCAAACGGTGCCGATTGAATCCGTGCACATTCCGGTGCAACAGAGTTACACCGGGACCATTGTTGCCGATCAGCAGGCGACGCTGTCGGCCCGTCTCACCGCGCAGGTGGCAGATGTGCTGGTGGATGTGGGCGATTCGGTCAAAGCCGGGGATATTCTGATCCGGCTGGACAATTTAGATTTAGATGCCCGGGTTCGCCAGACCGAGCAGGCACTGGCCAGCGCGCAGGCGCAGCTCAATGTTGCCCGGAAAGAATATCAGCGGATGCAATCGCTGGTGGCGCGGAAACTGGTCTCGCAGTCGCAACTCGATACGGCGCTCAGTACCTTGCAGACGGCGCAGGCAGAGCTGAAACGCCAGCAGGCATCGCTGGAAGAAGCCCAGACGACTTATGGCTATAGCATCATTGCGGCCCCGTTTGATGGGGTGATCACCCAGAAGCTGGTACATCAGGGCGATATCGCTTCCCCCGGAGTGGCGATGCTGAGTCTTTATAATCCAAAAACGCTGATGCTGGAGAGCTCGATCCCCGCCAGCCAGCGGCATTTGCTGCAACTTGATCAGCGCTGGCCGATTTCGTTGCCGGTGCTGGAACAGAGTCTGTCAGGGCAAATTCAGGAGATCACCCCGGCTTCCGATACCGGCTCACGCAGTGTGATAGTGAAGCTGGCGTTGCCGGAGCAGGTTCCGGCAACGCAGCTGTATCCGGGCATGTTCGCCCGCCTGACGATTCAAACCGGTGAGCAGGCGGTGTTGTTGATCCCACGCTCGAGCCTGTACCGGATCGGTCAGCTGCAATATGTCAAAGTGGTGGAATCGGACCGGGTGGTGCCCCGCTTGGTGGAAACCCGCGAGCACAATGCGGACAGCGTGATTGTCCGTAAAGGGGTCACGGATAAGACGGTCCTGCTGGCTTCGCCAAGAGCCGCTGTGGAGGAGTGAGAAGCGCGTTGATTGCGTTTGACTGAATCTGTTTTTTCGAATCTGTTTACCATGCGCTATAGGTATGTTTTGGCTTGCGTTTAGCGGTTGGCATTTAATATTCCAGATTTGGAAGACGCTTACTTGTGTTATCCGTGTCCGACCAACATAGGTCATTCAGGAAAATACAATGAAAAAAACAACATCTCCCGCCATCACTCAGGTGGTAGGCAAACTCATTCTTGCATCCGCAATTTCGTTAGGGATCACAGGAATAGCCAACGCGAACCAACTTCAATCTCAGATCCTGAGTTTTGAGGAAGCCCGGCTGCCTTCGTTTGTCCAAAATCATCACAGTGAACTGACGCAGCTGCGTGCGATTCACGGCGAACAGTCCCTGTTGTGGCACTGGCAGCAGGGTGATACGCTCACTATCGACCATTCTTTTGAGCGCATGACCGATGCCGAGGCCACTCGCGCTTATGGGCGCGGCGCGACGCAAGTGCTGTCGTTCTGGCTCTACAACCCCGTTGCCGTGGATGACACCATGACCGTGGTGCTGTCGGATGAGGAAGGCCGGGAATCAACAGATTTGAAGATTCAGATGAATTTCACCGGCTGGCGTGCCGTCGGTGTGTCTCTGAATGCTGACTTCAAACCTGCTGTGACCGACCATCTGGCAAAACTCACCTTCCACGCACCGACAGCATTAACCGAGAGTGCGGCGCCGCTCTTTATTGATCGGGTGATGGTCTCGGTGGATGACAAACGCTATCAGTGGTCGGATCATCAGGTGACCACCCGTTACGACATCCCGGAAATTGATTTTGGGCTGCCGGACACGCTGCCGGTGCCGACGCAAACTGAGCTGGACGATGCGAAAACAATTCAATCGCAACTGATTAAGCAATACAGCGGTAGCTCTGGCAATTTCGCCTCGTTGGAGAAACGATTCAATGCCTTCAATATTCAGAAAGACGCGCAGGATGTGATCACCGGCCGTCATATTGTCTCGGGCTACCAAAAGACCATCTATCAGCCGGATCATTTGTTGCCGGCGGATAAAGCGGCGTTTGATGAGTATGCTGAAATCTCAGACTACACCGATCTGATGCTGGACTTAGCCAAGGCGTATCACGACCCGTCGTTTAAAGGGGATTGCCAGCAGGTTGCAACCATGTATCGCCTGATGACTGAGCATCTTCTGGATCAGGGCTATACTGAGGGCAGTAGCCTGGTCACAACCCACCACTGGGGATATGGCGCGCGCTGGTGGTATATTTCTGCGCTGATGATGGCTGATGAACTGAAAAAGCATGATTTGCTCAAACCGACTTATGATGCGCTGGTTTGGTTCTCGCGCGAGTTCAAAGAAAGCTTCGATATGGTGCTGAGCAGCCAGAGTTCCGATCTGGACTACTTGAATACGTTGTCAAACCAACACTTAGCGCTGCTGTTGTTGAACCCGGATGTTCGCGAGCGAGTGGCGCTGCTGCATAAGTTCTCCGCCTTTTTCTCCGATGCTCTGAGCCAGACACCACCCGGCTACCATGACGGTTTCCGTCCGGACGGCACCGCGTGGCGTCATAAAGGTCATTATCCCGGCTATGCATTCCATGCCTTTAAGCGGGCCGCGCTGGTGGCTTATGTCCTGAAGCGCTCGAGCTTTGCGTTGGAGACCCAGGCCCTCGACAGCCTGAAATCGGTCATGGTCGCTGGTTGGCGTTATAGCAACCCGTATGTGCCGCTGGCACTGTCTGGCCGACATCCGTTCGGCAAGCTGGGCGTGATGCACTATCAGAGCGGGCTGGAGTACCTGGCCAAAGCCTATCCGACGCTCGATCAGGAGCTCGCATCGATTTTCCTGCAGGTAACCAATACCCCGCAGGCGCAAAGCCAGTCTATTTTCGGGCAATCGGTCGCGCCGGCGAAATTACCGCAAGGGAGCTGGAGCTTTAATGGCGGTGGATTTGTCGTGCACCGATATGGCGATCGGATGGCGGTGTTGAAGGGATACAACAAGGATGTCTGGTCCTCTGAAATTTATTACAAAGACAACCGCTACGGCCGTTACCAGAGTCACGGCAGCGTGCATGTGATGCCATACGGGGATCCGGAACAGTTCGGCTATCAACAGGAGGGCTGGGACTGGAACCGTAATCCGGGTGCGACGTCGATCCATCTGGATTACGATCAGCTGGAAAGTCCGAACAAACACAGCCTGATGGTACGTTCGGAAGAAGGGATCAGCGGTGCGACCACGCTGAATGAGCGCTTCAGCCTGTTTACCTTTAAACACAAAGCACCTTCGGATATCCGTAAGTTCGAATCGACGTTTGAAGCAGAAAAACATGTGATGGCCGTCGATGATAAGCTGTTCCTGACCGGCAATGGTATCCGCAATGCTGACGGTCACCACCAGACCGAAACCACGTTGTTCCAGTTGGCGATAGGGGAGCCGTCGAAAGGGATCTGGATCAATGGCGTCCGCCATCAGGATGAAAACTTCTCAGAAACGCTGGGAAGCGGGGACTGGATCATTGATGATAACGGTGTGGGCTATTATCTCAAGGATGTCGGTACCGTGCATGTTCGCTGTGGACCGCAGCAATCCCGGCATGATAAAACCAAGCAGGCGACTTTCGGTGAATTCTCCACGGCATGGATTGATCATGGCCGTGCACCAGAAGATGCGCGTTATGAATACGTGATGGTGATGCAAACCAATCCGGAGGATATGGCTGTATTTGCCGCGGAGATGAAGCGGTATCCGTACTTTGTGACTCGCAAGACCGATGACCACGGGATGTATATCCGCAACCGGACCAATAACTTGTTCGGCTACAGCAGCACGGGACACGCGGAGTTTAAATATGGCCCGCTGCGCTCACTGAGCACCACGGCACAGGCGCTGATTCAGCTGAAAGGGGAGGCGGCCTATCTGAGTGTTGCATCTCCAGAGCTGATGCTTCATGAAACAGAGCCAACACCAACCGTGTCAATCGATGTGGTTGTCAAGGGCCTCTGGAAAATGGAAGGGGCCGATTATTTCTACCAGGGTGAGAATACGGTGATTACCGTAGAGAGCTTCTTCGGAGAGTCCGTGAATCTGACGCTGAGCAAGTTTCACTGAGCTCAGTAAACATTTGAAGTCATGTTAAACCAAGCCCTTACCACGCAGGTGGTGAGGGCTTTTTGAGGGATTTTCGTCGGTGGTGCGTTCGCCGTGAATGGCGTTGTGCTTTGCAGGATAACAAGAAAACCTTGGTATTGGTGGCAGGAAACCGATTTGCAGAATTTGAAATCTTAGATTCCATTATCGGTTGTTGAGCTTTATACTTCAGCCCTATAAGTTGCCAAATGACCGAACGAAAATAGAATAATCAAAGGATGATTATTCTGCCATCCAGTAATATCGTTTTTTGGAGTACGATAAATGACACATCATTCGCCTGGGCTGCGAATTACAGCTATGAATCGGCTTTTACCGGTGCTCAGTACGGTGAAACGCCTGCACTGCCAATCTTTCCGCTTTCCTGCTTTTACCTCTCAGTATTACGGCTTTCTGACCGTTTCTCGATTTAGCTTTTCACGCTGATTTTTGTCTGATCCCGATGGGACCGATTTCACTGATTTGAAATCCACACTGCTGACCACAGTGCAATTCCGGAAATCGTGACGACAGATAAGCCTGATCGCTGGCCTCAATCCTTGTTGATGCCGGAACCCCTTTTTTGACCAATTTTTCAGAGATTATTGTTGTGAATTTAAAGTTACTTGGAAGCTCGCTGATCATTGCGGGTACTGCACTGGGTGCAGGTATGTTGGCGATCCCAATGGTACTGGCGCAGTTCGGCTGGCTGTGGGGCACCCTGATGATGCTGTTCATCTGGATGGGGACCACTTATGCTGCACTTTTGTTGCTGGAAGCCAGTATCAAGTCTGGTGGTGGGATGGGCATGAATAGCATTGCCCGTAAAACCTTAGGTAAAGGCGGCCAGTTCGTCACCAATGGTCTGCTCTACGCCTTGCTCGTTTGTCTGTTGATGGCTTATATCATTGGGGCAGGGGATTTGGTGCGTAAAGTGCTCTCCGGCATCGGGCTGGAGCTGAGTATGGTTCAGAGTCAAATTGCCTTTACCCTGCTGGCCGGTGCGGTTGTCGCCGCCGGGACCGCGGTCATAGACAAGCTCAACCGCGCACTGTTTGCTGTAATGGTGGTGATGCTGGCTGTGACGCTGATGTCACTGGTACCGACCTTGTCGCTCGAAAATCTGCTGGTTGCCAGCAGCTCAGACAAATTGGCACTGGTGAAAACCAGCTCAGTTCTGTTTACCAGTTTTGGTTTTATGGTGGTGATCCCATCCTTGGTTTCTTACAACCAGGAAGCAACGCATCGCCAGCTGAGAAACATGGTGATTTTCGGCTCTCTTATCCCGTTGTTCAGTTACCTGCTGTGGTTGTATGCAGCCATGGGGAATTTAACACCAGCGCAGATGGGCACATTCGCTAACGTTTCCGAGCTGATTGTCGCACTGGGTGCAAATCACGGCACGATTAGTGCTGTCCTGTCAGTCTTCACGGGCCTGGCCCTGCTGACGTCGTTCCTTGGTGTAGCGATGGCATTGTTTGATCAGAACGTCGACACGTTTCAACAGAATCGAGCCGTAACCTATGTGATGACCTTTATCTTCCCACTGATGGGGGCTCTGTGGGCTGCTGACCAGTTCCTGGCGGTTCTGGGCTACGCTGGGATTATTCTGGTCTTCCTGGCTGTTTTCGTACCCATGGCAATGACGCTGAAGGTACGCCGGGCGCCGGCACAGCCTGTCAGCTCGTCAGCGTCGCAAGCTGTCGCCATTGAAGGCACGCAAGCGGCCGTCGCCGAAGGATATCAAGCCGCAGGTGGCCATCTGGCGATGGTGATGAGTTTCCTGTTTGGTTGCTTTTTGCTGGCCGCTGAGCTGATTTAATTCGCAAAAATAAGTTCAGGAGCGACAAAAGGGCGCTTACCTTCGGGTAAGCGCCCTTTTTTCAGAGATTAATCGCTTCTGATCGATTGAAAGCTGCTCAGAAACGGATTGTTGAACCATGAGGGTATTAAGGTTTGACCGAACGATAATAGCCGTGCGATAAACTTGTTTGACCGAACGCAGTTTATCCGGCTTTCCTTTGGAGTCACCGCCATGCTTTGGAGTCAGCAAAAGGTAGGTGGGAAAGCCTGTTCATTTCAACGCCGTAGATAATACAAATTTTCTCCTGCGGCGGCTATGAATCGCCGGGTTTAAGCGTCAACGGGAAGCGCATGAATGTGTAAACTAATACATACACATGTTTAAAAATTCAGCAAACGTTCGGTTTGGCGCTGAAGTGGTCGTGATATATATAAGATTTAATGACCTGAGATGCAATGCCTTCAGGGCGAGAAAAGGATAAATCAATGTTCTGGAATCAAGCTGAAACCGTTACCCGGCAGGCGCTGGATAGCGGCGATTTAATGCCGATCACCACCGAGGCTGAGATTATCTCAGAGCAAGGGATCGATTTTTTGGGGTATGTCGTTTCGCAAAATGCCCGCAAGAAGCCGATTGCTCTGGCACCGGGTGCCAATCCTTTTCTGCCCTACGAGCCGGCCATGTACGTGGCTCAGGCGGGGCCGGACCATGTCTGCCTGCTCAATAAATTTCCGGTCCTGTCACCTCACTTGCTGATCTGTTCGGCAGGTTTTGTCCCCCAGTCAGCACCGCTCTCCCGCGCAGATTTTGAGGCCTGGCGACTGGGGTTTACCAGTGAGGATGTACTCGGTTTCTATAACAGTGGTCCCCTTGCCGGGGCCAGTCAGCTCCATCGCCACATGCAACTGGTCAAAGCGGAGATCCCTCTGGAGCCGTGTATTGTTGGGGGGACCCTGCCGTTCAGGCACATGTTGTTTACACACCAGACTTTAGAGGTTGAGGCCTTGTATGCGAGCTATCTCGAGGCCTTGACGCGGTTATCTTTGGTTGACGGTGACCACTGCAAGCCCTACAACATCTTACTGACAGCACGATGGATGCTGGTCTTTCCGAGAAGTCAGAACAACATTGAAGGGGTGTTCGCCAACGCGCTGAACTATAGTGGCCGCTTTCTGGTGAAACGTCCGGAGCAGCTGGTCTGGCTGAAGCAGTATGGCCTTTTGCGTTATCTGACTGAATGTGCGCAGTCACTTGATGCAGCGTGACAGTTGATGTTGACGTTGTGACATGAGTGTTTTGGCTGCAAACGTAGGCAAGCCGCGTTCAGAAGGGGCGGACTGGAAGACCGTCTGATGCGATGAGACGAAGAGAATTGGAGTCGAACGCGTCGTTCGATAGATAAAAATAACCCCGGCACCAGGCCGGGGTTATTGAAGAAGTCGTTAAGAAAAATTATTTCTTAGCGTTTTTCTCTTTTTGCTCAGCGATAACTGCTTCAGCAACGTTCATTGGGCATGGTGCGTAGTGTGCGAACTCCATAGAGAACTGACCACGACCAGAAGTCATTGTACGCAGAGTACCGATGTAGCCGAACATTTCTGACAGAGGTACATCACCCTTGATACGTACGCCAGTTGTGCCCGCTTGTTGGTCTTTGATCATACCACGACGACGGTTCAGGTCACCGATGACGTCACCAACGTGATCTTCTGGAGTGAACACGTCAACGTGCATGATTGGCTCAAGAAGCTGTGGACCCGCTTTCGGCATAGACTGACGGAATGCGCCTTTCGCTGCGATTTCAAATGCGATTGCAGATGAGTCAACTGCGTGGAAGCCACCGTCGAACAGCTCAACTTCAACATCAAGAACAGGGAAGCCCGCCAGAGGACCTGTGTCCATCATGCCAGCGAAACCTTTCTCGATTGCAGGCCAGAATTCCTTAGGAACGTTACCACCAACAACAGTTGAGGCGAACTTGAAGCCTGAACCTTGCTCGCCTGGCTTGATGCGGTAGTCGATCTTACCGAACTGACCTGAACCACCAGACTGCTTCTTGTGCGTGTAGCTGTCTTCAACTGGCTGCGTGATCGTTTCACGGTAAGCAACCTGTGGCTGACCAACAATCAGGTCAACGCCGTAAGTACGCTTCAGGATGTCTACCTTGATGTCCAGGTGAAGCTCACCCATACCTTTCAGGATAGTTTCGCCAGTTTCTTCGTCAGTCTCAACCTGGAATGATGGATCTTCTGCAACCATCTTACCGATCGCGATACCCATCTTCTCAGAACCGCCTTTGTCCTTAGGAGCAACAGCGATAGAGATTACTGGTACTGGGAAGATCATTGGTTCCAGAGTACATTCGTTCTTCACATCACACAGTGTGTGACCTGTTTGAACGTTCTTCATGCCAACGATAGCGATGATGTCACCCGCTTGTGCTGAAGTCAGCTCGTTACGGTCGTCTGCTTGCATCTCAACCATACGGCCGATACGCTCAGTCTTACCAGTTGCGCTGTTCAGGATGGTGTCACCCTTGTTCAGCTTACCAGAGTAGATACGTACGAAAGTCAGGGCGCCGAAACGGTCGTCCATGATTTTGAACGCCAGTGCGCGGAATGGTTCGTCTGCAGATACAGTTGCAACTTCACCAGTCGCTTCACCAGTGTCTTTGTCAGTCAGCGGCTGAGGATCAACTTCTGTTGGTGCTGGCAGGTAGTCAACAACTGCGTCCAGAACCAGCTGGATGCCTTTGTTTTTGTACGCTGAACCACAGAAAGTAGGGAAGAACGCCAGGTCACGAGTACCTTTACGGATACAACGCTTCAGCTCTTCGATAGAAGGCTCTTCACCTTCCATGTAAGCTTCCATCAGGTCGTCGTCTTGCTCAACAGCCGTTTCAACCAGTTCTTCACGGTAAGCTTCAACATCGTCAACCATGTCAGCTGGGATGTCTTGAACTTCGTAGTTTTCTGGCAGACCTGTGTCGTCCCACACGTAAGCTTTACGTGTCAGAACGTCAACAACACCAACGAAGTCATCTTCACGGCCGATTGGCAGTGTCATAACCAGAGGCGTAGCGCCAAGAACGTTTTTCACTTGGTCAACAACGTTGAAGAAGTCTGCACCCATACGGTCCAGCTTGTTTACGAAGATCAGACGAGATACGTGTGAATCGTTCGCGTAACGCCAGTTTGTTTCAGACTGAGGCTCAACACCACCAGAACCACAGAATACACCGATACCACCGTCCAGTACTTTCAGGGAACGGTATACTTCAACTGTGAAGTCAACGTGTCCTGGAGTATCGATAACGTTCAGACGGTGATCGTTCCAGAAACAGCTCACTGCTGCAGACTGGATTGTGATACCACGCTCAGCTTCCTGCTCCATGAAGTCAGTCGTTGTTGAACCGTCGTGCGTGTCACCAATTTTATGGATTTTACCAGTAAGCTTCAGAATACGCTCAGTGGTGGTGGTTTTACCCGCATCTACGTGCGCGAAAATACCAATGTTTCTGTATTTAGATAAATCTGCCATTGTTTTTCTCTATAAACAATTACTGTCACTATTCGGTGGGGGAGTATATCACTGATTCAGACAAAGATTACAGAGCCCATGTACTAGAAAATGAACATTTGCTTGTTTTTGCTTCGTCTTTCTCGTGTTTTTGGCTTAAACGCTCAAGAAAACCACAGAAGGAGCAAGTCAAAGAGCAATATGCCGACTGATGACGATCGTCTGACCTAATCAGCTACTGATCCTGACTTCTCCCGCGCTTGTGGTTTGCTGTTCACGGTCAAATCGGCTTAAGTCTAGTTGCTGATAGCCTAGGGCACCAGTATGACAAACCTGAGACAGCTCCGGATGAATACAAGGACAACAGATTGTGAGGGGTTATATGTGCCTTGATGCTTATTGGGTGGTATTATTCCGCGACACATCACATTTGTAAAAGTATCGTCCGCTTTCGCAAGTCAGGGATCGAAGCGCGTTGAAGTGACACCATCTGTCGTTTGGGCATTGTTGAAACTTGATTCCTGTCCTATCGTAGAATAATGATAACTTGAACTTTTTTACCTTCGGGAATGATGCGCAGTCAGGGAGAGGCAGATGCAGAAGACGATACCATTCATATGGATGCTGTGGTGTGCCGCCGGGAGCCTGCAGGCGGCTGAAGTGATTGAGTCGACCAACTTGGTCGGTTTCGGCAGTGCAAAATATTCCAGTGACTTTACCCATTTTGATTACGTCAATCCGAACGCGCCGAAAGGCGGCACGGTGACTTTTGCCGAAGTGGGCTCCTATGACAGCTTCAACCGGTATGCCAGTCGGGGAGTGTCGGTCGCCGGGGCCGATGAAATTTATGACACCTTGTTTGTCTCCGCAGCTGATGAGATTGACAGCTACTATCCGCTGATTGCCGAAAAAGTGCGCTACGCCGACAACTATGCCTGGATGGAAGTGGATATCAATCCTAAGGCCCGCTTTCATGACGGCCATGCCATTACCGCTGAAGATGTCGCCTTTACCTTTGATAAGTTCATGAAAGAAGGGGTGCCGCAGTTCCGCGTCTACTATAAGGACGTGCGCTCTGTGACGGCGAAATCTAAGCTGACCGCCCGGATTGAGATGGCAACGCCCGGCCGCGAAACTTTATTCTCCCTGGTCCAGGGAATGAACGTGCTGCCGAAGCATTTCTGGCAGGACAAAAATCTCAGCGAGCCGCTGACCACGCCGCCACTGGGGAGCGGGCCCTACCGAGCGACTGATTATCAGCCCGGTCAGAGCGTGACTTATACCCTGGTGGAGGATTACTGGGCCAAAGCACTGCCGGTCAATGTGGGGCGCCATAACTTCCAGACTAAACGCTATGACTACTACCGGGATGAAACGGTCACGCTGGAAGCATTTAAAGCAGGGGAATACGATTTCCGCCAGGAAAACGTGGCGAAGTTCTGGGCCACCATGTATGAAGGGACGAACTTCGACAAGGGCTATATCGTGAAGGAAGAAATCCCGCATGAGATCCCGCAGGCGATGCAGGCCTTTGTCTTTAATACCCAAAGCCCGTATTTCCGCGACGCGCGGGTTCGTGAAGCCCTGAACTACGCGATGGATTTTGAGTGGATGAATAAGAGCCTGTTCTATAACCAATACACCCGAACCCGTAGTTATTTCCAGAATACGGATTACGAAGCCGATGGGCTGCCGAGTGATGCCGAGCGTGCTGTGCTTGAACCAATTAAGGACCAGATCCCACCACGGGTGTTTACGGCTGAATACCAGCCCCCGGTCACCGATGGTTCCGGGCGAATTCGCCAGCAAGTCCGTAAAGCACTGCAACTCATGAAAGAAGCCGGCTGGGAAGTCAAAAATCGGGTGATGACCTACACCAAGACCGGTGAGCCATTCACGTTTGAGCTGCTGATTTACAGTCCGACCACGGAGCGCCTGGCCATTCCGATCCAGAAAAACCTCAATCTGATGGGAATTGAGATGAAGATCCGCACCGTGGATGTTACTCAGTTCACCAAGCGTCTGCGGGATCGGGACTTTGATATGGTTTCGGGCGGGTACAGCGCCAACGCTTACCCCAGCCCGAACTTACTGATTGTGTGGAACAGTCAGTATATCGACAGCACCTACAATACGGCGGGGGTAAACAATCCGGCGATTGACTATCTCACGACAGAAATTGCCAAGAATCAGGAAAACCCACAGGCTTTGCTGAATTTAGGGCGGGCGTTGGATCGGGTGTTGCAGTGGAACTTCTTCGTGATGCCGCAGTGGCACATCAGCAAGTTCCGGGTGGCGGCCTGGGATAAATTTGCTCGTCCGGCAGTGCGGCCGAAATTCGCGTTGGGGCTGGATACCTGGTGGATAGACGCTGCCAAACTTTCCAAGCTACCGGTCGAGCGTCGTTAGCGGTCACAGTTATAGGCGCGCTTCAGTTGTCGGGGTAGGGGAAGATGTCAGCATATATTATCCGTCGATTACTCTTGGTGATCCCCACCTTGTGGGCGATTATCACCATTAACTTTTTTGTGATCCAAATTGCACCGGGCGGCCCGGTCGAGCAGGCGGTGGCCAAGCTGGAAGGGCGCAGTTCCGGAATTATGGAGCGTTTTACCGGTGGCGGTCAGGAAGTACAGGCCGCGGCGAAGGAAGAAAGCGGGAGTGGCTACCGGGGCTCACGGGGGCTGGATCCCGAGGTCGTGGCAGCCATCAAGCAGCAGTTCGGCTTTGATAAACCCATTCACGAACGCTATTGGGAGATGCTGAAAAACTACGCCACGTTTAATTTTGGCGAGAGCCTGTTTCGTGGCGGCAACGTGATTGATTTGATTATCGAGCGACTGCCGGTCTCGGTGTCACTTGGGTTGTGGAGTACCCTGATTATCTACCTGGTGTCGATCCCGCTCGGGATCGCTAAAGCGGTGCACCACGGCTCCCGGTTTGACATCTGGAGTAGTGCGGTGGTGATTGTCGGCTATGCCATTCCCGGATTTCTGTTCGCGATTTTATTGATTATCTTCTTTGCCAGCGGCAACTACTTCAGTTGGTTTCCGCTGCGCGGTTTGGTATCGACTGATTTTGACCAGCTGACTTGGTATCAGCAGATCATCGACTACTTCTGGCACTTGACGTTGCCGATCTTCGCGATGGTGATTGGCGGCTTTGCCACCTTGTCGATGCTGACCAAAAACTCCTTTCTGGATGAAATTAACAAACAGTATGTGGTCACTGCCCGGGCCAAGGGACTGGACGAGCAGAATATTTTGTACCGCCATGTGTTTCGCAACGCGATGCTGATCATCATCGCCGGGTTTCCAGCCGCATTTATCAGCATCTTTTTTACCGGGGCCATGCTGATTGAAGTGATGTTCTCATTGGAGGGGATCGGACTGCTGGGCTTTGAATCCACCATCCAACGGGATTATCCGGTGGTTTTCAGCTCTCTCTATATTATGACGCTGCTCGGTCTGATCCTGAATATTGTCTCCGATATCACCTACACCCTGGTGGATCCCCGGATTGATTTTGAGGCGCGCTAGTGAAAATGAACCCGTTAACCCAGGAACGATGGGCCAGATTCCGGGCCAACAAACGGGGCTACTGGTCGTTATGGCTGTTTAGCCTGCTGTTTGTGATCAGCTTGTTCGCAGAGGTGATTGCCAATGATAAGCCGCTGCTGATCCGGTTCGACGGTGGTTGGTATTTGCCGATCGTCACGGAATATGCCGAAACCGAGTTTGGCGGCGAGTTTGAGTCGGCCGCTGATTACACCGACCCGTACGTGGCGGAGTTGATTCAGGAAGATGGCTATATGATCTGGCCCCTGATCCGTTTTCACTACGACACCATTAACTACAATCTGCCGGGCCCGGCGCCGTCGCCACCGGATGGTGTGAACTGGCTCGGGACCGATGATAAAGGGCGGGATGTCCTGGCCCGGATCATCTACGGCTTTCGTATTTCCGTGTTGTTTGGTTTCGCCCTGACGCTGATCTCCACGGTGATTGGGGTGATTGTTGGTGCCTGCCAGGGTTATTACGGCGGCTGGGTGGATCTGTTCGGTCAGCGGTTTATCGAAGTCTGGTCGGGGATGCCGACGCTGTTTTTGCTGATCATTCTCTCGAGCTTTGTCGAGCCCAATTTCTGGTGGCTACTCGGGATTATGGTGCTGTTTAGTTGGATGGGACTGGTGGGCGTGGTGCGCGCCGAGTTTCTTCGCTGCCGCAATTTCGATTATGTCCGTGCCGCGCAGGCGCTGGGAGTCGGCGATGGCCGGATCATGTTGCGTCATATGTTGCCAAATGCCATGGTTGCCTCGCTGACCATGATGCCCTTCATTCTCAGCGGCTCGGTGACCACCTTAACCTCGCTGGATTTTCTGGGCTTCGGTCTGCCGGTTGGCTCGCCGTCGCTGGGCGAGTTGCTGGCGCAGGGTAAAACTAATTTGCAGGCGCCCTGGCTGGGGCTGTCGGCCTTCGTGGTGTTATCCATTATGCTCAGCTTGCTGGTCTTTGTCGGTGAAGCGGTCCGGGATGCCTTTGATCCCCATCATCAGAGATGAATTATGGCGAAACCATTACTAACCATTGAAAATTTATCCGTTGGTTTTCAGACCGGCGGCGGCGTGAGTCAGGTGACGCAGGAAGTCAGTCTGTCGGTCCGCCGAGGGGAGACACTGGCGTTGGTGGGGGAAAGCGGCTCGGGCAAGTCTGTGACGGCCAATGCCATTTTGCGCCTGCTGCCGAAATCATCGACCCACTATCTCGGCGGTCAGATCCGCTACGACGGCATCGACATGCTTGCCTGCAGCGAGCGGGAAATGCGCGGGATCCGTGGCAACCGGATCGGCATGATTTTTCAGGAGCCGATGATGTCGCTCAATCCGCTGCACAAAATTGGTCGCCAACTGTGTGAAACGCTGGCGATTCACCATGGCACCCGGCAGAACGTGGCCGAGAAGCGGGCGTTGAACTGGCTGAAAAAAGTCGGGATCCGCAACGCGGAACGGCGGATGCAGGCCTATCCGCATGAACTGTCCGGGGGAGAGCGTCAGCGGGTGATGATCGCCATGGCGCTGATTAACGAGCCGGAGCTGTTGATCGCTGATGAGCCGACAACGGCACTGGATGTGTCGGTCCAGGCGCAGATCCTGGAGCTGCTCAAAGATCTGCAACAGGAAATGGGGATGGCGATGCTGTTCATCACCCATGATTTGAGTATCGTGCGCCGGATTGCGGATCGTGTGGCCGTGATGCAACTGGGTAAACTGGTTGAAACCAATACCCGGGAGATCATTTTCACCCATCCTTCTGATCCGTATACGGTGAAGTTGATCAATTCCGATCCCAGCGGTCAGCCGGTCCCGGTCGATACGCAGGCACCTGCGTTGTTTACGGTCGATCACTTGCGGGTCTGGTTTCCCGTCACCGGTGGGATCCTCAAGCGGGTTCGGGATCATATCAAAGCGGTGACGGACGTCAGTTTCGTTTTGCGTCGCGGCCATAGTGTGGGGCTGGTGGGCGAGAGTGGTTCCGGTAAATCGACCACGGGGATGGCTTTATTAAAGTTACTGCACAGTGAAGGGCGAATCGAATTTGACGGGCATGATATCTCGACCCTGAATCGCAAGCAGATGCTGCCTTACCGGAGCCGGTTACAGGTGGTGTTTCAGGACCCGTTCTCGGCGCTTAATCCGCGGATGTCGGTGGCGCAGATCATCGGAGAAGGGCTGAAAGTCCATCAGGCGATTTCAGATGAGGTCGCGGATGCAGTGATTTGTCAGGCGATGCGTGAAGTTGAACTGGATCCGGCCACCCGCCACCGCTTTCCGAATGAGTTCTCCGGCGGTCAGCGGCAGCGAATCGCGATTGCTCGGGCACTGGTGCTGAAGCCCGAGTTCATCCTGCTTGATGAGCCGACCTCTTCGCTTGATCGCACGGTGCAGTTTCAGGTGCTGACGCTGCTGAAGAAGCTGCAGCAGAAGCATGGACTGAGTTACTTATTTATTAGCCATGATTTACACGTTGTGAAATCTTTGTGTCATTACACGCTGGTATTAAGGAATGGAGAAGTGGTGGAGCAGGGGGAAACCCGGCAGCTGTTTACGGAGCCACAACATGCGTATACGCGGGAGTTGGTGAATTTATCATCAGTTTGACAGCGGATTAAGACATTTAATGCCAGATATTGCATATACTGTAAAGCAAAATATTAGGTTTTGCCTATTAAAATAATAGGCAAAACCATGTATCTCATATTAATTTAGATGTTAATATCTCGGTCCATCAGGAACGCGTTCACCGTATGTGTGATCTGAATGGATAAACTCATGGTTAAGCCAGAAAATAATTGCATTGTTATTTTTGGTGCGTCAGGCGATCTGACTCATCGGAAATTGATCCCCGCTTTTTACCACCTCTATGCCAACGGCCTGCTCTCAGAAAAATTCGCGATTCTCGGTGTCAGCCGGACCGAGTATTCTGACCAAGCGTTCAGAGACAAGCTGAAAGCCGCGTTGGTGGCTTCGGAAAAAGTCGACGAAGCGACGCTGGAAGCATTTTGTCAGCACCTTTACTACCAGGCGGTCAATACGTCTGATGTCGAAGAATACGCGCAACTGAAACATCGCCTCGATGACCTGGGTCAACAATACGACACTCAGGGTAATACCACCTTCTATCTTGCGACCCCACCAAGCCTTTACAGCGTGATCCCGGAATGTCTGGCTGCCCACGGCCTGAATGATGAGTCTCAGGGCTGGAAGCGTCTGATTGTGGAAAAACCATTTGGTTATGATCTGGCTTCCGCAGAAGTACTGGATGACAAACTGCATCAGCATTTTAAAGAGCACCAGATCTACCGCATCGATCACTACTTGGGCAAGGAAACCGTGCAAAACCTGCTGGTGTTCCGTTTTGCCAACGGGATGTTTGAGCCGCTGTGGAACCGTAATTTCATCGACTATGTCGAGATCACGGCTGCGGAGTTCCTGGGTGTGGAAGAGCGTGGCGGCTACTATGACGGTGCCGGTGCGGTGCGGGATATGTTCCAGAACCACCTGCTGCAGGTGTTGTCGATGGTGGCGATGGAGCCACCGGCAGCGATTAATGCCGACTCCATGCGTGACGAAGTGGTCAAGGTGATGAACAGCTTCCAGCCACTGTCGGAAAGCGATCTGCACAATAACCTGGTGCTGGGTCAGTATACGGCTTCCGATGTTCGCGGCGATCACCTGCCGGGTTACCGTGAAGAGCAGGGTGTGGCCGATGACTCCCGGACCGAGACCTATGTCGGTCTGAAAATGTTCATCGACAACTGGCGCTGGAGCGGCGTGCCTTTCTATGTCCGGACAGGTAAACGTTTGCCAACCCGGGTGACGGAAGTCGTGATTCACTTTAAGAAAACCCCGCATCCGATGTTCAGTGCCAACGCACCGAAGAACAAGCTGATTATCCGCATTCAGCCGGATGAAGGCATTTTAATGAGATTTGGCCTCAAAAAACCGGGCGCAGGCTTTGAATCGAAAGAAGTTTCGATGGATTTTCATTATGAGAGCCTGGAAGAGACCAACATGCTGACGGCTTACGAGCGTCTGTTGCTGGACTCGATGAAAGGGGATGCGACCCTGTTTGCCCGTTCCGATGCAGTCACAGCCTGCTGGAAATATGTTCAGCCGATCCTCGAATATAAAGAGAATCCTGAGCATCTTTATGGCTATGCGGCGGGTACCTGGGGACCGAAGGAAGCCGACACATTGCTGGCGAACGACCAGCGTGAATGGCGCTTCCCATGTAAGAACCTGACAGATACCGACTACTGCGAGTTATAATGATGAACTATCAAGTATTTGAAACACCTGATCATGTCGTAACGTCACTGGCTGAAACCTTGTTGGCCTACGGCAAGGAAAATCGTCCGGTCCATATTTCACTGTCGGGCGGCAGCACGCCGGCCCTGCTGTTTAAAACCCTGGCTCAGTCGCCATGGGCTGAGTCGATTGCCTGGCAGAACCTGCATTTCTGGTGGGGTGACGAGCGTTGTGTGGGTCCGGAAGATCCGGAAAGCAACTATGGTAAAACCAAAGCCCTGCTGTTTGATCACATTGCGATTCCGGCGGAAAATATTCACCGGATCCGTGGCGAGAACTTCGCCGCCGAAGAAGCGGGTCGATTTGCCGAAGAAATGCTGGCAGAGATCCCCCTGAAAGAGGGCGTCCCGGCATTTGACTGGGTGATTCTGGGCATGGGCACCGACGGCCATACGGCGTCACTGTTCCCAGGCCAGACCGACTACGACACCACTGAGATCGCAGCCATTGCGGCACATCCGGAAAATCGTCAGATCCGGGTGACCAAAACCGCACACCTGATCCGCCATGCCAAGCGCATCACTTATCTGGTGATGGGCGCGAGCAAGGCCTCAGTAATTAAAGAGATTCATGACGAAGCGGAGCAAGCGACAGCTTATCCGGCTGCCCAAGTGAAGGCCATTGACGGCCTGACAGAGTGGTATTTAGATTCAGAAGCAGCCCAAGAGCTAGCGTGAGGAGTATGAAATGAAAGCAGATATTGGTGTAATTGGCCTGGCGGTAATGGGCCAGAACCTTATCCTGAACATGAACGACAACGGATTCAAAGTGGTTGCGTACAACCGTACCGTGTCGAAAGTTGACGAGTTTTTGAACGGTCCGGCGAAGGGTAGCAACATTGTGGGTGCAACCTCGCTGCAGGATCTGGTCGACCAGCTGGAGCGTCCGCGCAAAGTGATGTTGATGGTTCGCGCGGGTGATGTGGTTGATCAGTTCATCGATAACTTGGTGCCACTGCTGGAAGAGGGTGACATCATCATCGATGGCGGGAACACCAATTATCCTGATACCAATCGTCGTTATGCCGCGTTACGTGAAAAAGGCATTCGCTATGTTGGCGCAGGTGTTTCCGGCGGTGAAGAAGGTGCCCGTTTCGGACCTTCGATCATGCCGGGTGGCGATCCGGAAGCATGGCCACATGTGAAGCCGATCTTCCAGGCGATTTCTGCCAAAACCGACAAAGGTGAAGCGTGTTGTGACTGGGTGGGTAAAGAAGGCGCCGGCCACTTTGTGAAAATGGTTCACAACGGGATCGAATATGGTGACATGCAGCTGATCAGCGAAGCGTACCACTTCATGAAAGAAGGTCTGGGTATGTCTCATGATGAGATGCAGCAGATCTTTGCTGAGTGGAACAAAACTGAGCTGGACAGCTACCTGATCGAAATCACTGCCGACATCCTGGGCTATAAAGATGAAGACGGTGAAGCGCTGGTTGAGAAAATTCTCGACACGGCAGGCCAGAAAGGGACCGGTAAATGGACCGGGATCAATGCCCTGGAGCACGGGATCCCACTGACGCTGATCACGGACTCTGTATTCGCCCGTTGCCTGTCTTCATTGAAAGAGCAGCGTGTGGAAGCCGAGAAGTTGTTCAATAACCCAATCAGCAGCATTGAAGGTGACAAAGCGCAATGGGTTGATGCCCTGCGCCAGGCGCTGCTGGCGTCGAAAATCATCTCTTACGCGCAAGGCTTCATGCTGATCCGCGAAGCATCTGAAGAGAATGGCTGGGAACTGAACTACGGTAACGTAGCGCTGATGTGGCGTGGCGGCTGTATTATCCGCAGTGCGTTCCTGGGTAACATCCGTGACGCGTTTGAAACCAATCCTGAGCTGGCGTTCCTGGGTCTGGATCCGTACTTCAAAGAGATTTTGGAAAACTGTCTGCCGGCATGGCGTAAAGTGGTTGCCAAGTCGTTTGAAGCGGGCTTGCCAATGCCATGTATGTCTTCTGCGCTGACGTTCCTGAACGGTTACACCACAGCACGTCTGCCGGCAAACATGCTGCAGGCACAGCGTGACTACTTCGGTGCGCACACCTATGAGCGTACCGACAAGCCACGGGGTGAGTTCTTCCACACCAACTGGACCGGTAAAGGCGGCGATATCTCGTCGACCACCTACGACGTTTAATCTCAGTCTGCTGAGTAAGCCCTCGACGAAAAGCGCGGTTGCTTCAACCGCGCTTTTTTTATCTGTCTCATCCCGCTCATGACAAACTGCATATTCTGCCACAGACTGACAGCAAGCATCTGACAGCCGGACAGGCGCTATCAACCCGCCAAGATGTTACGCATAGTAGAGCCGATCTCATGAATCATTCGTTACGGATGAATTCAATTAATCCATGATTGTGATGTAAACACACTCTAGGCAGGTGGTTCTTAGAATTCACTGGAATACGAGTTTGCATAGCATAAAATTTTACTTGGCAAAACTGGACGATGAATTGCACTCATTTCGTATAAACTTTGTTCTTTAAACTTATCGAAATGGTGCGAAAGACTGTCTAAATGCTGAGATAAGTGTGATCAATAACATAAAAACTGGTTGTTTGATTATTAACTGAACAAATCGAATCTTTGGGTCATTTATGCACATTAGAATGAATAGCTATGTGATCTGGTACATAAAGAAGAACCCCCTGAGTGTTGTTTTATTGTTGTATAAGTGTGCTGGAGTTCACGCTGAATTGAGTGACAAAATAAAACCCTTAACATTTAACTTACAATCTGCTTATTATACTGACTGAGCATTAACCATAATCTATAAGACAGGGAGATTTTTAATGCAGTCGTTAGTAGATTTTTTGAACGGAATTATATGGAGCCCGGTACTGATTTATTTGTGCCTTGGTGCGGGTCTGTTTTATTCCATTACCACGCGTTTTGTACAAATCCGTCACTTTCGTGAAATGTGGCGTCTGCTGCTTTCCGGTAAAAGTTCTGACCAAGGTATTTCCTCTTTTCAAGCACTCGCCGTTTCTTTGTCAGGACGTGTAGGTACCGGTAATATCGCAGGTGTTGCTGCCGCGATCGGATTTGGTGGTCCAGGTGCCGTATTCTGGATGTGGGTTGTTGCCTTCCTGGGTGCTGCGACTGCATACACTGAATCTGCGTTGGCGCAGATTTACAAAGAAGAAGATGAAGACGGCCAGTTCCGTGGCGGCCCGGCCTATTACATCGAAAAAGCGATGGGCCAGAAGTGGTACGCTTGGTTATTTGCCATCGCGACGGTGATTGCTTGTGGTGTGATGCTACCGGGTGTTCAGTCCAACAGTATCGGTAACGCGGTTGAAGCTGCGTTTGGTACCGGCGGCATGATTGAAACCACGATGGGCACCATCAGTCTGGCGAAAATCATCACCGGTACTATCGTGTCGATTATCCTGGCTTTCATCATCTTCGGTGGTGTGAAGCGGATTGCGAACTTCACCCAGATTGTCGTGCCATTCATGGCGCTGGCCTACATCGTGGTTGCGTTCGTTATCATCCTGCTGAATATCGATATGGTGCCAACGGTTATCGGAATGATTGTGGGTGATGCCTTCACGCCAATGGCCGGTGTGGGTGCCGCAATTGGCTGGGGTGTAAAACGAGGTGTTTACTCGAACGAAGCCGGTCAGGGTACAGGTCCACACGCTGCTGCGGCGGCTGATGTCCAGCACCCGGCACAGCAAGGTCTGGTTCAGTCGTTCTCAATCTACATCGATACGCTGCTGGTGTGTTCTGCGACGGCCTTCATGATCATCATCACCGGTGCGTATAACGTTCACGGTGGTGCAGAAGGGACCTTCCTGGTACAAAACCTGGCGGCCGATATTGGAGCCAACGGTCCGGTCTTCACCCAGATGGCAATTGAAAGCACCATGCCTGGTTTCGGTAAGCCGTTCATTGCCTTTGCACTGTTCTTCTTCGCCTTCACCACGATTCTGGCGTACTACTACATTGCGGAAACCAACATTGCCTACATCCGTCGCTCTGTGAAAATTCCGGGCATGATGTTCGCGCTGAAACTGGTTCTGACTGCTGCAGTATTCTACGGCACGGTGAAAACAGCAAACCTGGCGTGGGCCATGGGTGATGTGGGTGTTGGCCTGATGGCGTGGCTGAACATTGTCGGCATCCTGATCATTTTCTTCATGGCGAAACCTGCCCTGGCAGCGCTGAAAGATTACGAAGCGCAACAGAAAGCGGGCGTCAAAGAGTTCACTTTTGATCCAGTGAAACTGGGTATCAAAAACGCGGACTTCTGGGAAAAACGTCTGAAAAATTCAGGCAAGCCTGCAGCACAACTTGAAGAAGTCGAAGGTGAGCCGGTGAAGCCGATTGCTTAATCACGACAAACCATTCATGACAGATAAGGGTTAGCCTCGGCTAACCCTTTTTTTGTTGGGCTGTTCACCATGATACGTCATTGCACTTGATATACTGTTTATATACACTTCGTATATAAATCATATTTGAAGTGTATCAAGGTGGTGTGTTTTGGGTATCGTGAAAATTTCAGATGATCTCCACGAGGAGATCCGTAAAGCCAGTCAGGTGATGTCCCGCTCCATTAACGCCCAGGCTGAGTTCTGGGTGAAAATGGGAATGCTGGCCGAGATGAATCCGACCCTGAGCTATAACGAGTTGGTTCAGAAGCTGTTGCGGGAAGTCGTGGTACCGCCGATGGAGGCCGTTCATGAATAAGGTGGTGATTAAAACGGCTCAGGAAGCCGATTTGATGCGCGAATCCGGCCGCTTGCTGGCGCAGGTTTTCGCCATGCTGGATGACTTTATCGAACCCGGCGTGACGACCATGGCAATCAATGATCGCGTTGAGGCATTTATCACCGCCGAGCTGAAGGCCCGACCGGCCAGCAAAGGCCAGTATGATTATCCCTATGCGCTTAATACCTCAATCAATGAAGTGATTTGCCACGGAATGCCGAGCGAGCAGAAAAAGCTGGGGCAGCGCGACATTATCAATGTCGATATTACGCTGGAGAAAGACGGCTTTATTGCCGATTCCAGCAAGATGTATGTGATGCCGGAAGCAACCCCAATCGCCCGGAAGCTGGTGGATGTGACCTATCAGGCAATGTGGCAGGGGATCCGAATGGTTCGCCCCGGCGCCCGGCTGGGAGATATCGGCCACGCCATTCAGCAACATGCCGAACGTTTTGGTTTTAGTGTCGTGCGTGAATACTGTGGCCACGGTATCGGCCGGGAAATGCATGAAGAGCCACAAGTGCTGCATTACGGCCTGCCGGATACCGGCCTGGTACTGCGCGAGGGAATGACGTTCACCATTGAACCGATGATTAACCAGGGCACAGAAAAGACCAAAACCAAACGCGATGGCTGGACGGTGATCACCCGCGATAAAAAGCTCTCGGCCCAGTTCGAACATACTGTGTTGGTCACCGCCGATGGCGTGGAAGTGCTGACTCTGCGAGAAGGGGAGCAGAGCCCGGCTTGAGCGCAGTAACCCGAATTTAAGGCAGCTTCATTGCCGCGTTTCGAAGAAGTGTCGCGACGGACACTTCTTCTATTCGCTGGTTCTTATCACAAATTCTTTTTACTGAGCTTGGTGTGCGTATTAGCTGAACAGCGTTGCGCACGAACCGTGTTGCTTCATCGTAGTCAGTTGATGGCTCAGATGCGTGTACATCCGCTCAAAAGCAAAATTCCCGGTGCTGATCCGCTTAACTCCCAACTGAGCCAAGATCTCAAAACTCGGCAGATCCGGCATTGCCATGACATTCAACGGCAACCGGATTGCCTCGGCGACGGCCTGGATATCATCCGCTCGGGTGATGCAGGGGACAAACAAGCCATCAGCCCCGGATGCCTGATACAACCGTGCACGTTTGATGGTTTCGGCACGCGCCTCGTCAACGCCCAATAAGAATGCATCACAGCGGACGTTGATAAAGACGTTCACCTGGCGCTGTTGCAAGATTTCACGCACCTTGAACAGCAGGCTCGCAAACTCATCAGCATCACTAAGGTTGCGGCTTGTCTCCACCCGGCTGTCTTCAAGATTGATCCCGACCACGCCAAGCTCGGCCAGTTGCTGAATATGATCCGCAATCACTTCCGGCACCGGGCTGTAACCTGCTTCGATATCCACACTCAACGGCAATGAACTTGCGCTGGCGATTCGCCGGACCATAAACACCAACTCTTGAAATGGCATCTGTTCACCATCGTCATACCCAAGCAGGCTGGCCATTGCTGCACTGGAAGTGCCCAGTGCCTGATAGCCGGCTTGCTCTGCACAACGGGCGCTGGCGGCATCCCAGACGTTGCCGATGACTAATGGGGTTGCTTGCTGGTGTAGCTGGGTAAATGCGTGCATTCGTTTGGTTCCTCAATAGGGGCTCGGTGGCTGTCTCGCCATTCCTTGGTTGTTGTATTGATTGTGCTTGCCGGCATGAATGAACGCCAACGATACAAATCGACTTTTAAAATAAGCAATGCTTATAATGCTTGCTCGTGAAACATCGACAGAATTCTAAAATGTATAAAAATATCAATCTACTTGTGACGTTTGAATGTGCGGCCCGACACAACAGTTACAGCCTGGCCGCGGGAGAGCTTTGTATTTCTCAGGCCGCCGTCAGCCAGCAAATGCGGCAATTAGAACGAGACTTAGGGTGTCGGCTGTTTATCCGAAAAAACCGCCAAATGTTACTAACGCAGCAAGGGCAAGCTCTGTTTGATGGCGCGCAACCGGCGTTGCGAATGATTGACCGTACACTGAATCACATTCATACCGAGGACGTTGCAGGGGAGTTGACCATCAGTTCAACCCAGGCGTTTACCACGTTATGGCTGATGCCGCGGCTGCAGCGCTTTTCCGAGTTACACCCTGATATTCAAGTACGTATTGTTTCCTCACCTGGCTTTGACGATCTCAAGCAATCGCATATCGATCTGGCGATCCGTTTTGGGGTTGATGTGGAGAAACACACCCCGAAGACTCTTGCCTGCGACTATTTTGGCGAAGATTTTGTGTATCCGGTGTGCTCGGTCCGGCTGATGGAGACTTTGGCGCTCGCATCGCCACAAGATTTGCTCTCCACCTGGCTTGTGACGCTGGAAAACCCTGGTTACTATAGCTGGCACCACTGGTTTGAACATGCTGGCGTTGACGGTTCTGAGCACCATGAACTGTGGACGCGTGTCAGCAGCACGGATATGGCGCTAAATGCGGTTCAAAGTGGTCATGGTGTCACACTCGCCGTGACCTACCTCTGTCGCCGACGACTTGATACCGGTGAGTTAGTGATCCCATTTGACCAGCCGCATCCGAATTCGGTGAAACGCTACTTCGTGTACGATCCGTATTCAGCGAAAAAGGCTCGCTTACAGGTGTTCATGCAATGGCTGAAATCGGAGATGTCGAGTGAAGGCGAACATGAACCTTCATCATCGAAGTGAATGATCCATCCAAGTTCCGGATGTATCTGACTGTATGCACCGCTCGGCGCTGTGTCCCCGGTTTCTTTTCTGATAGCGTTTGTTGGCACTTTTAATCAGGGCGACTGAAGATGAAATCGACTGAGCTACCGGAAGTTTGTGGCATCCAATCCATCCTTTATGGCGCAGAAAAGACAACCGACAGGGTATATGTTTACCTTCATGGCGCGGGTGAATTCGGCCAAGGGGCTGAAGGCCAGTATCAGTATCCGGGGTTTGCCACCTTGCTCAGAGATGGCAATCTTTCACTGAAGCAGCCATTGATCATTGCGTGTTGTATGGCGGGCACGCATTGGTTGCCGGATGCTCTTAAGCCATACCTGGATGAAGTCAGCGCTCATTTCGGGCATGCTCAGATTGATCTCATTGGGTATAGTCGCGGCGGTGAAGGGATTTATGCGCTCCTTTCACACCTACGTAATCCTGCGCTTCGAACTGCAACCATCATCAATTCAGCAATACCACCGATGGTTTTACCTCACCCAACCGTTCCGCTGCATGTGATCCATGCATCTCAGGATCAGTTCACGTCATTGGCGAACGTCAAAGACTTTGTGGGAAGCCATACTGATAGCAATATTAAACTCACTGAGTGGCAGGGCGACCACTTTTCAATAGAAGCCATTGCGCGATCAGGGGTGTGGAAAGATTGGTTTGAACTGCCGAAGTGAAGTTGCGTTGATGGACTTGAAGCGTCTTGAGGCAGTGTCGACCAATCTGACATTGACCGTCTGTGACACAGTAAGAGAGCGATGATAATCGCGTGGTTGACGGCGTTTTCTGGTAAAATTCGGAAATTGTGTCTGTGACGGTTCACCTGAATCAGACACGGCATTGACAATTTTACAAAGGAAACCGCTCCATGAGCCAGCAACAACCGAATAACCCATTACATGGCCTGTCGCTTGAAAAGATCCTCACACGCTTAGTCGAGCATTATGGTTGGGATGGCTTATACCACGAGATCAAAGTGAATTGCTTTAGCAACGATCCATCCATCAAGTCTTCCCTGAAGTTCCTGCGCAAGACGCAGTGGGCGAGGGACAAGGTTGAATCCTTGTATATCCGTACGTTTAGCTGAGGCGAAAGAACATACAGCGTTTTGGCTACGGTTATCGGCTATCTGACAAAATGAGCAAGGAAGGTACATGGTTGTATTAAGGGACATGCGCCAGGCTGAATACCCCGCCTATTGTGACTATTTTATTGATGACTACAGTCGTGAGATTGCGAAGAACTATGGTCATTCCATGGACTTAGCGGTAGAGCTAGCCCAAAAGGATTTATGCCGAAGCTTCCCGAATGGCCTTGAAAACAACGATCATTCTCTGCTGTGTATTGATGCTGAGGTCAACGGCAAGGTGTGTTTAGTCGGCTATCTTTGGCATTCGATTCATGCCGCCGATCAATCGACGTTCATTTATGATTTCTATATTGACCCTGGTTATCGTGGCCAGGGTTTTGGTAAACAAGCGATAGCGATGTTGGAAAGTCAGCTTGCGTTGGCTGGTATTTCGCAGATCAAACTCCGAGTGGCTTATCATAATCAGCGAGCCCTCAAACTTTATCAGGATGTCGGATTTGCGATCACCGGATTCAATATGGCGAAGAATATCGGGGCAGGGTGTGCTTCCGAATACTGTTGTAGTGAAAATAAATCAAGAATTATTGACTGAGTCGATGCTCTTTTTCAGGAGGGATTACCCCCCCTCACCAGGCCCTTGTCACATTGGGTCAGTCTGATGACGAAATCACGTCTATTTTGTTCCGGCCACGTGGCGATTGTGATGATGCGTAGTTTCGCTTTTAAGCTATCTCAAAGATAGAAAAAACAAACAGCCATAAAATTTGAAAGCCATAACTCAGCCGCTGATGCAGACCAGGATTCGTCTTGGCTTTGAAAGCTAAACTCAGTTTGTATGAAAAGAACAAGCTGCTAATCAGGCAAACAAAGGAAATTGTCCGGAGCGAGAATGGGAACGAACTTGAAAAAATGACGATAGCTGGAGCAATGATGAATGAAAGCAGCATGATCGCGCCAGAGTATGAATGAATATTGCAACTTGTCGATGGGGTTGCCGTGTAAGGGTCCGCATCCATCGGGAAAAATCCGCAAACCCACGTACATAAGCCATGAACAATGACCATTGAGCCGATTGCAACGATCACGACGGAAGCGGCGTGGGTCGATACAAGGTAGTAGCCAAATACAATGAAAAGAAAACCCAGGGGATAATTATTGATTGCTGGCGACAACTTCTGCGTGGGGCTGTCCAATGCACCCAGCTCACTACAAAATTGTGTGCTATGGCTGTAGTTGGGATAGAAGAGGGAAGCGATATAAATACCAAGAACTATCCATATGGATGCAACGATACCAGCATACTGAATCAAACTTTCCATGTTTGAAATCCTCCTTGTAAACTCATCAATGACGTGGAATCCACCTCATCAGGCTTTTCCAACGGGGTATGTCTGATTTCATACACACCGGCAGCCATTATGTCTAAATCTGTCTATGGCATTGATTTTGCTAAAATGAGCTTCAGTATCCATGGTGAGGACCATCAAGGCAAGTTGTTGATTCATAAAACAGTGCATCTTCAATCGGTAAACATTGCGTTATGAAAGGCACAATCACCGGCGCGCTTTAGCACGCTCGGTGTTGTAGGTGTGAAATTGGTTGATTTCTTTGCATTATTTGCTTTGTTCTTCTAGCAACTTTTTTGCGCCACGTGCTTCAAGGACATCCAGAAATTCTTGGAACCCATCTTCATCGATAAATGGATTCATTTCTTCGGAGCCTTTAGCTTTTCGCGAAAAAATCTGAGCCATATGGGGATGACTTGCCAAGTTGACTTCGACTGCTGGTGTAGCTTGTGAAATGCGCCTAATCTTCTCTACGCTTTGAACGTATTTTTCAGCCAAGTCCAGGCCATTGAAATTGGTGCCATTACCACCAACAATGAATGCCCTATGTTCAATGCCTTTGTCCTGAACGGAAAAGTCTATGGAAAGGGTTCCTTTTGTATGTCCTGGCGTCAAATATAATTTGAACCGCTTGTTTCCAACGATTAATTCGTCTTTATCTTGAGCGATGTTGTCGACCCTTGGTGGCATAAATTGACTTTTCCCTTTGGATTTCTCCGATTGAGATTTTGCCAACAGGGAACCTTCATAGGATATGATTAGCTTACTCCCATACTTTCTCTGAATATATTCTGCAGAACCCACGTGGTCGGAATGCCCATGCGTGATGATCATGTATTTTAGATCTTTTGGGTTGAGTCCGAGTTTCTCGATATTTTCAGGGATCCAACGCCCGTAGGGGCTTTCTAAGGAATCAACGAGAACAAGTCCATCTGACGTTGTGATTAAATAGGCGGATACCCATTTGTCTCCCACGTAGTACAGATCATCAAACATCTGAAAAGGTTCGACATATCCATTTTTTTCTGTTTTTTCAGGGATAAAATCTGCTTGCTCAAGCGCAAAAGATTGAAACGACAGAAGGATGATTAAAAATATTGAATACTTCATAAGTCTCTCTTGAATGCTAACGGATGACATGAAATCCACATCATCAGGCTTTGCACATTAGAACTGTCTGACTCCGAAACCGCCAGAATCACCATATCATAAGTACATCTATGGCATCGATTTCGTCACATAGAGGCTCAGTATCCACGGGAGAGGGTTACCAAGGCAAGGTGTTGTTCTAAAAACAATATCACGTTCACAACTTTTGTGAGCTTTGCCAATATCCTGCCTGAGTAAAGATCATTAAAACACCTTGATTTAAAGTCGGTATCCTACCGCACTTGTCAAAATCGGAAAAGCTTTCAGGGGGCGTATGTGAATGTTGTGATTTGAAGCTATGTACCAGGAAAGTGATAAACCAAGTTGATATTAATGCTTTCCCCTGAGAAATTGACTCCTGATAGGTTAAAGTTATCATCAAAAAGTTTAACCCATTCAACTTCGAGATCGACTGGATGACCTTCGTTTACAGCCATCCCGACACCATACTGAACTTCATTTTCGGTTTCTGATTGCCCTCCTAATTTGCCTTTAGCTTTACCGTATCCTAGAAGTGCGTAGATCTTAAAATTTTCATCCAATGGTAAAAGGGCTCTTCCCATTAAACTAAAGTTATTGCTGACTTCGACAGTTGTATTTGATATCTCATCATCAGAGATGTTGCCATAGCCTCTAAACTCTACAGAAAAATTTGTATGGGCTTGATAACCGATTGTTAGACCTAATAGCGAACTGTCAAAAGACGTTGAATCGCCGTCATTAATATTTACCTTTACATCGACAAATGAGTAACTCAATCCCAAATACATGTGACGTGGTACTTTTTCATACTTTCCCACACCAAAATCAGCATGAACAATAGCGCTATGCAGAAGTGAAGAAAGATAAATGAACAATACAAAAAACTCTCTCATTGTTGTCACCATTTCAAGACAGGGGTGTATGTAGAAACTATAGACAATAAATGAGAGGAGGCCGCATTGAAGCGCTGAGTGCTTGTAAAGTTATGTTGGTCACTGCATCAGATAGGCTTAACATTCTATCAAAGGCAGCAGGTTGGTATCACGAGGCTACAAAAAAAGCCACGATGCAACATCGTGGCTTTTGGGTCTTCGGGGTAGGGTCTTTAGACCGTAAACTTGCTCATCACTTCTTCCTGTTGATGAACTTTACGGATTTGCTGCTCCATCGCCTGATTGGTGTTTTCGGCGCCATCCGCGACCTGGACTGATAGCTCTTTGATGTTGAGGGTATTGGTATTGATCTCTTCCGCAACCAGGCTTTGCTCTTCGGCTGCCGAGGCGATTTGCAGGTTCATCTCGTTGATCTTCTCAATGGCGACATTGATTTGATTCAGCGCTTCGTCCGCTTCCTGAGCTTTGGTGACCGTATTAGCTGCGGTTTGCTTACTTTCACCCATCACATTGGCAGCCGTCGTTGCGCCGGATTGTAACTGCTCAATCATCTGACGAATTTCCGTGGTCGATTCCTGGGTGCGTTGGGCCAGCGTTCGGACTTCGTCGGCAACCACAGCAAAGCCACGACCGGATTCCCCAGCGCGGGCGGCTTCAATCGCGGCGTTCAGGGCCAGCAGGTTGGTTTGATCGGCAATTTCGTTAATCACCTGCAAGATGGACTCAATGTTACCGGTATCGCTTTCCAACTGCTTGACGACGTCTACGGTGCGGTCGATCTGAGCCGACAAGTCGTGGATCGCCGCAGTGGTATGGGAAACAATCTGACTGCCTTCCGAGACTGAAGATTCAGCCGCCTGGGCCGCAGAAGCTGCCTGTTGAGCATTGCTGGCGACATCGGCGGAGGTCATGGCCATTTCATGCATCGCAGTCGCGAGTTGATCCAGCTCCTGCATTTGTGAAGACATGGCATCCGCAGACTGTTTCGCCCCGGCTGCAGTTTGCTCGGTGCTGTGCAGAATCTCCTGACTCAGTGATTTGGACTCGATGATCAGGCGTTGCAGCTTGTCGGTAAAGGCATTGAAACCTTTCGCCAGCTCCGCAAACTCCTGGTCAGTATTGGTATCCAGACGACGGGTCAGATCACCATGACCCGACGCGACATCCTGAATGGCATCGTTGAGATCCTGGATCGGGCGCATCAGCACTTTGATCAGCAGAAGCAGAGCAATAATCCCGGTGATCAACGCAATTGCCGAGTACAGAATTGAATCCGTTTTCAGCTTATTGACTGCGGCAAACGCCAGGCTCTCATCCAGGACGGCACCGACGAACCAATTCTGTCCCGGAATCTGGGTGAAGGAGACATTCAGCTGTTTGCCGTCTTGTGTCAGGGTCGTCGGTTGCTTGCTAATCGGCAGATTCCCCAGGAAAGAAGACATGCTTTTGCCGTTGAAATCGGCATTCGGGTGGGCAATCACGGTGCCGTGGTTATCGACGATAAACAGATAACCGGCATCAAACAGCGAGACCTGATTGACCAGTTTTGCCAGGCCACTCAGACTGACATCAAAGAAAATTGCGCCCACAAACTGGTTTTTATCAAATAAAGGGGTGGCGATGGACACCAGCATTTCTTTGGTCAGCGTATCCGGATACGGCTTGGTGATGATTAAATCACGGCTTTGCTGGGTGGCCTTATACCAAGGACGGCTACGAGGGTCCCAGTTGGCGCCCGGGTTCCAGTTCGGATCACTGCTGGTGTAACTGCCGTCACGCTCAAAGCCCTGTCCGGCCAGCAGAAAGGCATCATGAATGGCCGGCTGGTTCAGCACGGTCTGGATATTGGCCTTCGACAGATCCTGTTCGATCAGGCTGGTGGCATAGCGGGCCAGCGATTTACTGCTGTTGAGCTCCGCGTTGACCGTATTACTCATACCGGAAACAATTTCATCAATGCTGTGTACGACAAGCGACTGGACTTCAGCTTTGGTTTTGAAATATTGGTTGGCAGAAAGCAGAGATAGGGCAGCAAGCAAGATGGCAGAAGATGTTGCAACAATCTTATGGCTGAACTTCATAGAATGAGACCTCAACAAGCACATGGTGAGGTGTATTGTCCCCTTGCGCGGACAGGGATGTTAATCAAAGATTTCAAAATATGTGATCATGGAATATGAATTATTTGTGCTAGGTCATTTTTTGATGAAAATTTGAACGATATTGCGTGCAATGTCAGCGGATTGTTGCTCATCTCGGCGATTTGTTGGCGTTTAAATATGCAACAAAATGAAAAATGGCGGCAATAATGCCGCCATTTTTAACAGAATTGAAACCTTATTCTGCAATCAAATCATACTCTCGACGCAAGATATCAATGATTTCTGCTTTTGGATTGTCACTCAGGTGGATTGGCTGCCCGGTCACTTTTTCAGCAATCCCGGTATAGACTTTGGACACCTGCATCAGAACTTCTTGCGGCAGGGCATTATCACGCGCCAGGGCTTCGCGCTCATCCATCCGATCTTTGTTCAGCAGAATGTCCGGATCCGGGAAATAGTCGAGTAGGAGCTGGCGGAACTCTTCTTTTGAGTTTTCGACAATCTTGCCGTCACGATAGGCTGTGCCATCCCAAATACGTGATGAGTCCGGCGTACCGACTTCATCCATGTAAATGAGTTTCTCTTTGCCTTCGGCATCGGTGACGTAACCAAATTCAAACTTAGTATCGACGAAAATCTGATCCAGTTTGGCCAGCGCGTCGCTGATGACGTTGAAGCCTTCTTTCAGCAGGGTTTCGTAACGGCTGATATCTTCGGCGGACGAGAAATTGAAGGCGGCAAAGTTCTCTTCGATGTTACGGCGGGAGATATTGACGTCGTCAGCTTCCGGCACCCCCGGAATGCCTTTCAGGATCCCTTTGGTTGATGGGGTGATGAGCAGCTCAGGCAGCTTCTGATCTTTGGTCAGTCCTTCCGGGACTTCAATCCCACAGAATTCACGCTCGCCTTTGTCGTAGGCGCGCCACATTGAACCGGTGATGTACTGGCGGCAGATCGCCTCGATTTTCACCGGTTTGGCTTTCTGAACAATCCAGACAAACGGATGCGGAATATCCAGAATGTGGCTGTCGGCCAGGCCGTTGTCACGAAACAGCTGGAACCAGTGATTGGAAATCGCATTGAGGGCAGCCCCTTTGCCCGGAACGCCTTTCATCCCACCTTCACCGTGCCAGATACAGTCAAAGGCAGAAATACGGTCACTGATCACCATGATGGCCAGTGGCGCATCCGGCTGGACGTTGTAGCCTTTTTCCTTGATCAGGCGGCGGCTGTCGGCTTCAGTCAACCAGTAGACAGAGCGCACTTTACCACTGTGAACAGGTTGGTCAGTACGGATCGGGAGGTCATCATTTACAGCGAGAACTTGATCGGCAAGGCTCATGGTGAATTCCTATTTCAAGAGTCGGGATACAGTCAAACCGGCAGGAAAGCGTGACTGAATAAGCAACAAAATAGCGGCTTCCGCTGCCAGTGGCGCTGATCATAGCAGAAGCTCAGGCGGCTTTCAGCAACTAAAGCAAACGTTTGCGCAAATATTTTCACCGGGCCTGTCAGATGCGTGGTTACATCTTAGACAAATGAAATTTTTGTCAGGCGAAATCGCTGCGCCTGTGGCAAAATCTCCTGTTTTCTCGTTTAATTTTCTTATTCACGATCAGGCTATCGTTCCTATGACCCGCTATACCCCCGAGCAGATCGCATTTATCCACCACGATGCAGGGAACGCCCTGTGCATCGCGGGGGCCGGTACCGGTAAAACCACCACACTGGTGGGCTTGATCGAACAAAAGCTGGCGCACATTCCGCCTTCGGAAATGCTGGTGTTGATGTTCAACCGTGATATCAGGACCGACTTCCAGCAGAAGCTCCGGGATCATGGGATCGGGCAAGCGGTCCCGGTGCACACGTTTCACAGTTTCTGTCTTCGGTTGCTCAACCAGACCGGGTTTCTGGCCCAGACGGGGTTTCGGGTCGATTATCAAAGCGGCGAGAGTGATAAATCCCTGGTCAAGCAGGTGTTGCGCTCGATTGCCGCCGGAGAGCAGAACTATCAGCGCCAGCAGATGATCAAAGATCCCAAAACCATCGAGTTGTTGCTGAGCTTTATTGGTCTGGTCAAAGCCTATATGTTGCCGCCACGCGAAGTGTTTCAGCTGGCGGAGATCAGCCGGGACTATCTGTTTATCCTCGATGGATTTGAGCAGTTCGAATCCCTGCGCAAACAGCACCGAGTACTGTTTTTTGATGACTGGTTGGTGGAATCCGTCAAGCTACTGGAAAGCAATGAGGCGATCCGCAGCCATTATCACCAACATTGCAAGCTGGTGGTGGTCGATGAGTTTCAGGACATCAACACCGCCCAGTACCGGCTGCTCAAGCAGTTGCTCGGCCCGCAGACCCAATTGCTGGCCGTGGGCGATGTCGATCAGTGTATCTATAAATGGCGGGGCAGCGCGCCGCAGTTTATGCTCAACTTCGAGCAGGATTTTGCCCCGGCGAAAACGTACACCCTGTCGCGAACCTTCCGCTTCGGCCACAGTCTGGCGCTGTCGGCCAGCCATTTGATCGCCAACAACAAGCAGCGCTTCCATGATTTTCTGACGGTTTCGGATACCGGGGTGGATGATACCCGCATCGAGGTATGCGGCACGTCACGTCAGGTTGGCGAAATTGCCCAGTCAATCCAGAAAGATCTGGCCGCCGGGGGCGATCCGTCTCAGCAGGCGATTCTGGTCCGGCGCTGGTCGCAGACCTTGCTGTTTGAGCTGGCATTTCTCAGCAAGCAGGTGCCGTATCACATGCCGGTGCCGTCTGTGCTCGCCAGCAGCCGGGAAGTGAAACTACTGATCGAGCTGATGTCGTTGGCGACCGGCCGTTATGACCAGTGGCCGGTGCCGAACAAAGGGCAGTTGCTGTTCAATTTGATGAGCTTCCCGCACTGTTATGTACCGAACAAAACCTTGCGCCCGCTGTGCGATCAGCTGGCCGGGATGGACAGCGGTCAGTGGCTGACCTTTATCGGTCGTTTTGAAAAAGCCAACAGCAACCTCAAGCTTGAAAATCTCATTGAGCGGCTGGACTTGCTGGTGCGGCTGCAACGCAAAGGCAGCTTCAAAGCGCTGGAAGTGTTTAACCAGTACCGTAACGAAAGCGGGTTGGATAACTGGATCTGGAAAACCGAAGCCACCGCCACCGAGATTGAAGAAGCGGTGGAGCGGCTCGATAGTGTGGCGACTGTGTTGGACACCATGGATCAGCCGTGCGAAAAAGCGCTGCAATATTTTGAATACTATACCCAGCAATCGGTCAATCACGACAGGGAAGCGGGTGCGCGCGGGGTACAGCTCACCACGATCTTCCGCGCCAAGGGCTGTGAATACGACCGGGTATACCTGCCGTTCTGGGACAAAGATGCCTTTCCATATCTGAATAAATATTCCGGCAGTATCGGGGCGGATATTGAAGAAGAGCGGCGTCTGGCTTATGTGGCGATGACTCGGGCCAAGCAACAAGCGATGGTTTATTTTACCGAGCCGGAGGTCACGGCAGCGAATGCCGGTAAAGCCACTAATGCCAGTACCTTTGTGCTCGAAGCCAAAGCCGGATTAGCCAAAGAAGTCGGCCCGCTGTTGTACGAAGAAGGTGAGTTGCCGTACCACGCCTCGCCGATTGTGACGGAATACTACAAGCGGCTGGGACGGGAAGGCGATGTACAAGCACCTTGCAAAGAACCACCTGAGCAAGAGGCACCACGTAAAGAAGCACCTGAGCAGACGGAGCCAACTTTGGATGCGGAAGCGTTCCATGATTTAGCATCCGGATTGGCTACCGCCGCAGGTCAGGGGGCCGGACAACCGGATTACAGCTATGGCTGGGCGCTGCGCCAACCCTTGCCGGATAATGCAACTAAGGTGCTGCAGGCGATGATCCGAACCAAAACGGCCAAGTACCTGGATGGTGAGCTGAGCCGGCTGCGTCGTGAACTGAAATCCGCCGCGGCGACCAAACAGCAGGTCCTGGTCAATCGTCTGATTGTTGCTGCACACGCCCGCAGCCGGGTGCGGCGTTGAGTTAGCGCTGTGATGATCGTGAGCCCATCAATTGGACCACGCACCTGAACCACGTTCCTTTCGGAGCGTGGCCTTTTTTTGTTGAAGTCTGCCGGTCGTGCTATTCCGGCCAGCTTTCCGCTTCAATTCTGGCCAGGGCTTCTGCCGCGCGCTGTAGCGCAGGTAGAAAGTGCAGCGCTTGCTCGGGTTTTAATCGCATGATCGGTGCCTGGATCGCAATGCCCAGGTTTGATCGTCCGGATGGGACCGGTACCAGAACGGCAACACAGAACAGGCCCGGCAGGAACTCTTCGTTATCGATGGCATAGCCGGTGCGTTTGACGTCATCAAGCTCGGTTTCCAGCGCGTCGAAATCGGTGATGGTTTTTTCCGTGTACTGGGTTAGCTCGACATTGCTCAGCAGTCGGCGTCGCTGGGAGCTGCTCATACTGGCCAGAAACAGTTTACCGGAGGCGGAGCAGTGGACCGGCACCCTTGAGCCGGGGTGGAGATAAAACCGCAGCGGGGCCTCGGTTTCGACCCGGTCGACATAAATCACTTCACCGCCGGAGAGGGCGGTCAGGTTGCAGCTTTCGCCGACTTCCTCTTTCAGCTGGGCCAGCACCGCATGCCGGGCGCTGTGGGTGGTGCTGTTCAGCAGTAGCTTCTCCGCCAGACGCCGCAGCCGGGCACCGGTGCTGTAGTGTCGTTCATCCCCGTCACGCTGAATAATTCCGGCGGTTTCGAGCTGTTGCAGCATCCGGTGCAGGGTCGGCTTCGGCAGCCCGGTCTCTTCCACCAGTTTTTGCAGCGAGAAAAATTCGTCCTTCTCTGCAATGGCTTCCAGCAGTGAGAACAGGCGAAGGGTCGGTGTGTCTCCCTCGATACGCACGGGGGCAAGATCGGTTGTTTCTTTCACTGTACTCGTCATATCGCTTTGATTTCCCTATGTATCATCAATACATAATAGCAATTATACCGTTTATTTGAATATTCGTTGACCATAATCGGCTGAACAATTAATATTCAAAATATATATCAATATTTGGAATAAAACGTCTCATTAATTGTTGTTTGTTGTGGTGGGACCCAAACAAGGCAGGCAGAAATGAAGGCTATTGAACGTATTATTGAACAGGCAAAGCAGCGCCCGGTGCGGATCGTACTGAGCGAAGGGGACGATGCCAGGGTGCTTCGCGCCGCCGTGAAAGCCGCGCAGGGCGGGATTGCCGAGGTGATCCTGGTCGGCAATACGCCGCAGATCCAGGCCCGGGCAGAGGAGGAAGGCGTGTGTATTGCGTCCTGCATCCTGATCGACCCGGCCACGTCTCCCTTACGCCCGGCGCTGACCGATATGCTGTTCGCGCTGCGGGCCGGAAAAGGGATGACCCGGACGCAGGCAGAGCAAGCCGTGCTGGACCCGCTCTGTTATGCCAACCTGCTGGTTCGCTATGGCGCCGCCGACGGCTCGGTGGCGGGGGCGGTACAGACCACCGCCAATGTGGTTCGCAGTGCGATCCAGGTGATCGGGCTGGCACCGGACTGCCGGTTGGTGTCCAGTTTCTTTCTGATGATGTTGTGCGAGCCGTTTCATGATCTCAAAGGTGGCCTGATCTTTTCTGATTGCGGGCTGGTGGTGGAGCCCAGCGCCGAGGAGCTGGCCGATATCGCCCTCTCGGCCGCCGAAAGTGCCCGCCAGTTGCTGATGGAAACGCCCCGGGTGGCGATGCTGTCGTTTTCGACCAGCGGTAGTGCCCGCCATGCGGCCGTGGATAAAGTGGTTGCGGCCTCCGCACTGGTGAAATCCCGCCAGCCTGAGCTGGCCATCGATGGTGATGTTCAGCTTGATGCGGCGATTGTTCAGGATATCGCAGCGCGAAAATTACCGGACTCTCAGGTAAAAGGGCAGTCCAATGTGCTGATCTTCCCTAACCTGGAGGCGGGTAATATCGGTTATAAGCTCGCCGAGCGTGTCGGCCGTGCTGTTGCCATCGGCCCATTGCTGCAGGGACTGGCTAAACCGGCCAATGATCTCTCCCGCGGTTGCAGCGAGCAGGATATTTACCACGTGATAGCAGTGACGGCGGTTCAGGCGCAGCAACAAGCATTCCACCACCAGCAAGCATCCCACCAGAAACCCGCAATGCTGGCAACCGTTACGGCGACACAAAGCGATCCCTGTTGAACCCGATATGCTCAGGAGAAGAGAAACAATGAGCACAGAAACCTTATTGATTTTGCTCGCCATCATTATGGTCGGCACATACTTTCAGACCGTGACCGGCTTTGGCCTGGGGATCATTGTGGTGGGGGCCACCAGTGCGCTGGATCTGACGACGGTCGCGGTGATTGCTGCAGTGGTGAGCTTAGTCACTTTGGTGAATTGTGCGGTGGCACTGCCGGGCGCAGCGAAGCAGATGGACTGGCGTGCGGTATCAGCCGTGGTGCTGGGTGTGTTACCCGGCATCGGGGCCGGCGTCTGGTTACTGGAGCTGCTCAGCCAATCCGCCACCAGTTTGTTGCAGGGCTTGCTGGGCGGGATGATTGTCTACAGTGCGGTGAATTTTCTGTTGCGCCCGGCGCAGAAAACCGTTCGCTCCGGTCATCCGAGTTTCGTGGTGAGTGGCTTTGGTTCCGGGCTGACCGGCGGGTTGTTCGGCATGGCCGGGCCGCCGCTGATCTATCAGTTTTATCGTCAGCCGTTTGACCTGACAACGATTCGCAATATGTTGCTGATTAGTTTTGCCTTCACGTCTGCCCTCCGCAGCCTGTTGATTGGCGTACAGGGCCAATTGAGCATGGATATTGTGCTGCTGGCCGGGATTGCAGTCCCGGTGGTGATGTTCAGCACCGTGCTGGCCAGGCGGTTTCCGCCGCCGCTCAGTGCGGCAGCGATGCGGCGGATGGTGTTTGGGCTGTTGATGCTGATTGGCCTGTACCTGATTGCGAGCGCGCTGGCGGCGCTGTTTTAGTCTTATGCCGTTGGTGCTAGCGCCGGCTTCCTGAGTTTTTTCCCCGAGATGATGTGAACAACTCGACGATCTCGCTCATCAGGCGGTTATCCACGGCGGTGGCGCCTGCCATCGCCAGGTTGCGCGGGTAGTAAGGGCTGAGATCCAAACCGACCCCGAGACCGAGAATGGTGATTTCGCCTCGATGGGTTTCCTGCGTCACCACCGCTTTGAGATGATTATCCAGATAGAAAGAATCATTGGTTAAGTTGGTGGCGGTATCCATCGGACAGCCGTCCGAGATCACTAGCAGATACCGCTGACCTTCCGCCCTCAGCCGCAGACGCTGGCAAGCCCAGGCCACGGCTTCGCCATCCACACCTTCTTTGAACAAGTCAGCTTTGAGCAGCGCAGCGATTGATTTTCGGCTCTGGCGCCAGCCTTGCTCGGCCGGTTTGAAAATCAGGTGGCAGGTTTCATTGAGCCGGCCCGGCTGCGCGGGACGTCCCCGGCTCAGCCACTGCTGATGGGCCCGGCCACCATTCCAGGTTGCGGTCGAGAACCCCAGGACTTCACTGGTGATCCCGGCCATTCCCAGCGCTTTGACCATCACATCGACGATGATCGCAACTTGATCAATATGCTCGCGCATCGAGCCGGAACAGTCGATCAGGAGGCTGACCACGGCGTCCGGGGTCGGCTGGTGGTGATCCTGGTAGAACAGACGCCGCTCGGTCGGCGAGCTGACGAGTTGGCTCAGTCGTCTGCCGTCGATCCGGCCTTCTTCCTGGCCGAACAGCCAGCTGCGTTGTTGTGGCGGATTCAGGGCTGCGGCCAGCTTACGCGCCAGCTCGCGGACATTGAGCCCCTGCTGGTGGATCTGTTGATTAAGCTGTGCTCTCATTTCGGTCAGCAGGGCTGGCCGGATCAGAGACGCTGCAGCGACTTCCTGATCAAACTCGGTGGTATAAATATGATATTGCTGATGATGTTTGCTAAAAGTCGCGCTGCGGCCGGTTTTGGCTGTGGCTATGGCTTCCGTTTCAGAGCCTTCTTCTTCCATGGCCAATAACAGCGGGAATGCGGCCAGGGCGTTGTCCGACTGCTCAGCGTCTCCGGCTTCTTGCTGGTCAGCCAGTTCGGCTTCAATCATGACGCAGATGGTTTCTGCCAGTTGGCGGGCCGGACGGGCAAAAGCGGCCTGATCGTGACGGCAGGCGTTGAGTTTAGCCAGCGCATGGCCAATCACAGGCACGATGGCGGCCCGGGTCGCTTCAATGGCAGTCTCGGCGTATTCCGGCACCGGCGCGGCGTTGATCCGGGCGCGGGCGATTAAAATCAGAGTCAGCATCAGGTTGCCGATATGATTTTCCGCCAGTCCGGTGTGGAAGTAGTGGCTGGCCCAGTGTTCGAAATTGGCGGCCATATTGGCACCAGCACCCGGTAGGTGGGCCGGTGCCTGCGCTTCAATCCGGCATTGCTCCAGCAGATCGAAAATCAGCCGGGCAATGGGCGCGGTCGGCGCGTGTTGCTGGTGCAGTTGCGGATCGGAGTGGCGCAGGCGCAGGGCAATCGCATCGGCCCGGCCGCGACTGGCGGCATACGGGCGCTCAGCGTCATACTCGCGCAGGTGAACCGCCGGACTCGGTTGCGGTGTGCTGCCCCGATAGAGCTGGCGACCACGGAAGTGAAGGTCCGGTTGTCGGCTGATGGCCCGGACGCTGGCGGCACAGAGCTCGACGGTTTTCTGCTGCTGGCGGGAATGCGCTTTCATTGACTCATCTCCATTTGATGAGCCCAGGATTCTTCCAGCTCCTGATCAAAACAGCGCTGGAAATATTCGGCGATCAGCGGTCGCTCGGCTTCATCGCATTTGTTGAGAAACGAGAAGCGAAAGGCCAGCGCCGGATTGTGGAAGATGGTGCAGTTTTCTGCCCAGGTGATCACGGTGCGCGGCGACATCAGGGTTGAGATATCCCCGGCGGCAAAGCCGTTTCGGGTCAGCTCTGCCACCGCAATCATTTTCCGCAGCAGCGCGCGGCCGGACTCACTGTTTTTTTCCGGCACCCGGGCCAGCACGATGGCCAGTTCTTCTTCGGCCGGGAGGTAGTTCAGGCTCGCGACGATATTCCAGCGGTCGATTTGCGCATGATTGAGTACCTGGGTACCGTGATATAACCCGGACAGGTTGCCCAGCCCGACGGTGTTGGCGGTGGCAAATAAGCGGAAGGCCGGGTGGGGCTGGATCACCCGGTTCTGATCCAGCAGGGTAAATTTGCCGTCCCGCTCCAGGATCCGTTGGATCACAAACATCACATCCGGCCGTCCGGCATCATATTCATCGAAGATCAGGGCGACCGGACGCTGCAGTGACCAGGGAATGATCCCTTCCTGGAATTCGGTCACTTGCTGGCCGTTGCGCAGCGTAATCGTATCTTTCCCGACTAAATCAAGCCGGCTGAGGTGGCCGTCCAGGTTGACCCGAACGCAGGGCCAGTTCAGCCGGGCGGCAACCTGTTCGATATGGGTGGATTTGCCGGTGCCGTGCATGCCCTGGATCAGGGTTCGGCGATCCTGGGCAAACCCAGCCAGGATTGCCAGGGTCACTTCTGGATTGAACCGATACGCGGGATCAATCTCCGGTACATGATCGTCACGGGCCGAAAAAGCGGGGACCCGGAGATCGCTGTCTATTCCGAACACCTCGCGTACGGACACTTCAATATCTGGCTGGTTCGCTGCCATTTCCATCATGATCTGCTCCCTTTTACTGTCGTTCGCTGCTGTACCGGATCAGGCTCCGGATCGCGATTCGGACAAAAACCTGACTGTCATTGTTAACGAGTGATCCGCAAATCAAAACGTACAATCTTCAAAAATGCCGAACGAGTATCGTTTTTCGGAATATTTCATATCAATTAATTAAATTTTATTGACGATTAAAAAACCACCGTCTAGCTTAAAGTTGTAATTTCAATAACGAGACGTTTGGTTCCACTTTTTAAAGGATTCAGTGTCCCATCATCAAGGAGAAAGGATATGAGTGAGCAAGAAGCACGTAGCGTGGTAACCGGCCCGACCAAGATGACGCCGTCAGAAGCGTTTGTCGAAACCATGGTGGCCAATGGCGTGACGGATATGTTCGGCATTATGGGCTCTGCATTTATGGATGCGATGGATATTTTTGCCCCGGCCGGCATTCGCCTGATCCCGGTGGTCCATGAGCAGGGTGCTGCGCACATGGCAGACGGTTACTCCCGGGTATCCGGGAACCACGGGGTGGTGATTGGACAAAATGGACCGGGGATCAGTAACTGTGTCACCGCGATTGCGGCGGCGTACTGGGCACACAGCCCGGTGGTGATTGTGACCCCGGAAACCGGGACCAATACCATGGGGCTGGGCGGGTTCCAGGAATGTAACCAGTTGCCGATGTTCCAGGAGTTCACCAAGTATCAGGGGCATGTGACTCATCCGGGCCGGATGGCGGAATACACAGGCCGCTGCTTTGACCGTGCGATGAGCGAGATGGGGCCGACCCAGCTCAATATTCCACGTGATTATTTCTACGGTGAAGTGACTTGTGAAATTCCAAAACCGGCGCGTCTGGATCGCGGTCCCGGTGGCGAGCAGAGCCTGAATGATGCTGCTGATTTGCTGGCCGAGGCGAAGTTCCCGGTGATTATTTCCGGTGGCGGCGTGGTGATGGGTGATGCGGTCGAAGCGTGTAAGGCACTGGCGGAGCGTCTGGGCGCACCGGTGGTCAATAGCTACCTGCACAATGACTCTTTCCCGGCCAGCCACCCGTTGTGGTGTGGTCCGCTGGGCTACCAGGGCTCGAAAGCGGCGATGAAGCTGATCTCCCAGGCCGATGTGGTGATTGCGCTGGGTTCACGCCTGGGGCCATTCGGCACGTTGCCGCAGCACGGGATGGATTACTGGCCGAAGGACGCCAAGATCATCCAGATTGATGCCGACCATAAGATGCTGGGTCTGGTGAAGAAAATCTCGGTCGGGATCTGCGGTGACGCCAAGGCGGCTGCGGTAGCGCTGAGTGAGCGTCTTGCAGGCCGCACGCTGGCCTGTGATGCGACCAAAGATGAGCGCTTTACCAAGGTTCAGGCTGAGAAAGAGATCTGGGAGAAAGAGCTGGATGAGTGGACCCACGAACGTGACCAGTTCAGCCTCGACATGATTGATAAAAATGCCCAGGAAAAACCTTTTTCCGGCGGCGAATACCTGCATCCACGTCAGGTGCTGCGCGAGTTGGAGAAAGCGATGCCGGATGATGTCATGGTCTCGACCGATATCGGCAACATTAACTCGATCGCCAACAGCTACCTGCGGTTTGAAAAACCACGCAGCTTCTTTGCGGCGATGAGCTTTGGCAACTGTGGTTATGCCTTCCCGACGATTATCGGCGCCAAGGCCGCGGCACCGCATCGCCCGGCGATTTCCTATGCCGGTGACGGTGCCTGGGGTATGAGCCTGATGGAAACCATGACCTGTGTTCGTCATAACATTCCGGTGACTGCGGTGGTGTTCCACAACCGCCAGTGGGGCGCGGAGAAGAAGAACCAGGTTGACTTCTACAACCGCCGTTTCGTGGCCGGTGAGCTGGATAACCAGAGCTTTGCCGAAATTGCCCGGGCGATGGGCGCGGAAGGGATCACGGTTGACCGTCTGGAAGATGTCGGCCCGACGCTGCAAAAAGCGATTGATATGCAGATGAACGAAGGGAAAACCACGGTGATTGAGATCATGTGTACGCAGGAGCTGGGTGACCCGTTCCGCCGCGACGCACTCTCCAAGCCGGTCCGTTACCTGGATAAATACAAAGACTATGTTTGATCCTTGGTGACCTTTTGGCCTGGTTCCGGCGCCCGATGCTCACCGTGTGACATCTGGTGGCACGGGTGAGGTGGAGCCAGGCTTTTTTTTCTGCCAAGAAGGGATTTCTGATGGCGACAAATACACTCAGTCAACCGCGCAACACCGTTGGTGCGCTGGGGCAGTTGGTACCGGGCCTGATGCTGTGCATGGTGATTGCTGCGGCCGCTTCTTTTGTCTCCGGACAGTATGGTGGACCGAAATTCTTGTACGCCTTACTGATCGGCATGGCGTTTCACTTTCTGGCTGACAACGGGAAATGCTTGCCCGGGATTGAAGTGGCAGCCAAGAAACTGGTGCGGATCGGGGTAGCGTTGCTCGGGGTCCGGATCGCCGTCAGCGATATTCATGCCATTGGCACGGTGGGTGTATTCGCCCTGGCCGGGGCGGTCGGGCTGACAATTGGGTTCAGTTTGCTGCTGGCGCGTGTGCTCCGGTTGCCGCCGATGCTTGGACTGCTCTCCGGTGGTGCGACCGGGATCTGCGGGATTTCCGCCGCGATGGCGATTTCTGCCACCTTGCCCCAGAGCCGCGACAACGAGCACTTTACCCTGCTGACGGCCATTGGCGTGGCGGCATTTTCGACCGCAGCCATGGTGCTGTATCCGCTGGTGGTCTCGGCAACCGGCTTGTCAACAGCGGAAGCCGGGCTGTTTCTCGGCGGGGCGATCCATGATGTCGCGCAGGTGGTCGGGGCTGGATTTATGATTTCCACCGACGTCGGGGATGCCGCGACGCTGGCAAAAATGTTCCGTGTCGCGATGCTGATGCCAGTCGTGGTGGTGCTGATGGTGTTGTTTCATCAGGATCGCGTGGCTGCCGGTGGGACTGGCGCGGCGAAGCAACCGCTGGTACCGGGTTTTCTGATGGTGTTTGTCGCTTTGGTGATTGTGAACAGCCTGGGATGGTTGCCGTCTGAGGTGATTACGCTGAGTTCGGATCTGTCCAAGTGGTGCCTGGTGATTTCGATTGCCGCGCTCGGCGTGAAAACATCGTTCGAAAAGCTGGCGGAGCTGGGCTGGGAGCCAATTGCGCTGCTGCTGGGCAATGCACTGTTTATTGCCGGATACATGCTGTCTGTGGTTTTTCTGGTCCGTCCGTGGACCGCGGCTTAACAAGGAGTTTTCATGCAAACATCAACCTATATTGGCTCCGTGTCGAGTTATTTGGCAGTGGTTCGTGAATTGACGGCGGACAGTGAGCTGGCTTTGTTTCGCGGCCAGCCGAATCGTCGCAGGGCCTTGCTGCCACCGATTGCCAGGCACAATCAGCCGGTCTCGACGGCGGTCGAGCGTCAGATGTTAGCGATGTTTCAGCAATACGGCGAGTTTACGCCGAAGGAGGCACATACTTGGGATGACCAAGCATCTAACTGGCACCTGTTGTCACAGGCGCAGCAGTTTGGCATGAAGACCCGGTTGATGGCGTGGAGCCAAAACCCGCTGATCGCCCTGTGGTTTGCCTGTCAGCGTGGTGCGCCTGAGCCCTATGTTTATCTGTTTCGTGCGGATGGGCTTGATGAGGTCGACTTCACCACCGATCCGTTGGCGATCAGCCAGACCCGGGTATTTTCACCGATCGAGGCCCGGCCTGAGGCGACCGCGCAGCGGAGCTGGTATTCCATTCATCCGTCTAAGGTTGGCAGTGATGGCCAAGTCTCACCGCAGGCGCAGGGCTTTGTTCCGTTGGAGCAGGAACTTTATGGCCGGGATCGTTTGCTGGAAATCCCGCTGTTACGGGCGATGAAATCGAAGTTGCTGGCGGAGTTGGCTACTTACGGGATCAATGAACGTACTGTGTATCCGGGGTTGGATGGCCTCTGCCAGCACCTCAACCACTGGCTCACCGCCAAGTCAGCTGGTGTCGAAACTGATGATGAAAAGCTTGAGGTGGCGGTGAACAATCTGCCGTCTACCGTGGCTGGCAAGCTGTTCGGCTATTCGGGGATCCATCCCCGGTCTTTGGACTATCAAGCGGTGGCATCAGCCCCGACAGAGAGTCTAACCACCGGCCACTCGTTATCCGGCTTACGCCAGTACCGACGGCAGTACACTGCCGATTTCGATTTTGATTAATCCTTCTCGCTGAATCACCTGTTGCCCTGTGGTCTTACTGTCCTTGCCTCTGTGTTTGGGGTCGATGGGCTGCACCCTGGAATCGGGTACTTTGAGAACGGACTGATACCGTGCCGATAAATGGTTAACTCATCAAAAAATAAGTATTTTTTACTGATTGTTATTTTTTGGAATTAATTGTCTCGAAAAGCTTCAAATCGACTTGACGGAACCCAAAACCGGGACTAATTTTAAGTTAAATTTTTGTTAATGATTTGTTTTGTTTTGATTTCGCTGTAAGGCATGCTGCTGTGAATCGACCACCACGCGAAAGCCTGTCAGCGACACCGTGTCCCCAGGGATATTCCTCTAGAGGATGCGTTGTAAGAAGGTCAGCTTCTCATCCGGCTTTTATCACTGTTGGGTATGGATTTGAGGCCGAAAACTATTATGTAACCTGTTAATTGAGAAGGGAAGAATTATGAGCGCACAAATGGATGAAATGGTCAGAGATGAAGTCAGCGTCGCTTTTTTACAGGCGTTCAGCGAGGCGTGGAACAATCATGATATCGACGCGCTGATGACTTTTATGACCGATGACTGCACTTTCCATACCGCGGCCGGTCCTGGTTTGCAGGGGAGTTCGTTTACCGGACGTGATGCGGTGCGGGAGAGTTTCCAGCAGGTCTGGAAAACATTTCCTGATGCAGCCTGGCTCAACGGTGAGCATTTTGTCTGCGGCAATCGGGCAGTCAGTGAGTCGACCTTTTGCGCGACCAAGCCAGACGGCAGTCGCATTGAAGCGCGGATGGTGGATGTGTTCACGCTGAAGGACGGCAAGATACTGGTGAAGAACGCATTCCGCAAGGATCGTCCGGCGCAGGTAACCGGTGAGAATCGCTAAATTCAGGGATCGGGTTTCATACAAGGAGTTTGAGCATGAGTGTACTGGCGGAAGAAAAACAACAGGATGTCGTCCGATCTGCATCAGCCCCGGCGGGTGCCCGACAGCGGGCAACGCAAGCGTCTTCTTCGTACGATCCGGCTTACGATCCGCTGGTGCAGGCCACGCCGGGTCAGGGCGCTGAATATGCACCGACCTACTGGGTCGGAACGGCGGGAGAGCCGCCTGCCGATGACGGACCGATCACCTGCGATGTGGATGTCGATGTGGCGATTATCGGTTCCGGATTTACCGGCCTGACGGCGGCGATTTTCCTGGCGGAAAAATACGGCATCAAGGCAACGGTGCTGGAAGCCAACCGGGCCAGCTGGGGTTGCAGTACCCGGAACGGCGGACAGGCCCAGTGTGCTTCCGGGCGTTTGAAGCGCTCGCAGTGGATTGAGCGCTGGGGACTGGATACCGCGCTGAAAATGCATGAAGAGTGCCTGGAGGGCATGGCGACGTTCAAAGATCTGATCAAGGATATTGACTGTGAGCCACAGCCCGGCGGTCACCTGTATGTCGCCCACCGGGACCGGGTGATGCCGGCGTTGGAAAAAGAAGCCAAGTTGCTGCGAGATACCTTTCACTATGACGCTCAGATCCTTGATGCCGAGACGGTGAAAAACCAGTTTGTCGGCGATCAGGAAGCCTGCGGGGCGATGCATGAGCCGGAAGGGATTGGGATCCATGCCGGTAAGCTGGCCTTTGGCTATCTCAAGAAGGCCCGTGCCCTGGGCGCAACGGTGCATCCGGCCAGCCCGGTGACGGGCTGGGAAACCAAGAATGGGATTCATTACCTTCAAACGCCGGGGGGCGTGGTCAAAGCCCGCGCCGTTGGGGTTGCCACCGGTGGCTATACCTCGCAGGGACTGCATCGTGAGCTGAAAAACCGCATGCTACCGATCCTGTCGAACTCCATGGTCACCCGGCCGCTGACCGAAGCGGAGCTGGAAGCCTGTCAGTTTCACACCAATCAGGTGATCACCGATACCCGGGTCTTGCGTCATTACTACCGTTTGTTGCCGGACAACCGGGTCCAGATCGGCACCCGCAGTGCGATCACCGGCCGGGCGGCGCCGGAACAGAAGTATGAAGCCATGCTCAAGGCCGATTTGGTGCGCAAATTCCCGGCGCTGGATGGGATCCAGGTCGATTATTCCTGGTGGGGATGGGTGGATGTCAGCCATGACATGATGCCGCGTATCTACCAGCCTAATGCCGGCGAGTCGATCTACTACGCCTTGGGTTACGGCGGCAACGGGGTGATGTACTCGGCACAAGCGGGCAAGCGGCTCGCCCAGTGGATTGCCGGGGATGCTGAGCATCTCGACTTGCCGATATTCCAGTCGAAACTACCGTTCCCGAATCTCCGGGAAATGGTGGAATCGGAAGCCTTTGCGCCGTTCCGTCGGTTCGGGCAGCGGTTCCTTTATCGCTGGTATCACCTTCAGGACGAAGTCTTGTAAATCGCTCCATCGTTGTTGGTCAGCGCCATCATAAGCGGTGACCGACCACCTTCAATTCGAATAACAGGGACATGGCTGAAAGGGTGGGGCGCAAGGGAGTGGGATCAGCACGGCTGGTCACCAACTTTGGCATCCGGTTGTACCTCGGTCATTGAATGGATTACGCATGGACTGTGCGACATTGACGAAAGGGTAAGATGATGATGTTCAATAAAAATAAGCTTCTACCGATATTTACGGCAGTCAGCCTGGCTGTTGCTGCACCTGCAGCGCTGGCCAAGAACTTCAAGATGGCGCTGGGGGATGCTGCTGGCGGGACTCAGTGGGAAATGGGGAGCAAGTTTGCCGAACTGCTGGAGAAGAAAACCAACGGCAAGACAACCGTGGATCTGTTTCCCAACGGGCAACTCGGCAATGAGCAGGATACGGTCAACAATGCGGCGATTGGCCTGTTGGACTTTTCCGTGCTGGCGATTAATAACGTGACGCCGTTTTCACCCAGTGTCGGTCTGCTCACCATGCCTTATGTCATTCAGAGCGCGGATGAAGCCAAGTTACTGACCCAAGGTGAGATTGGTCAGGAGCTGGTGGAGAATACCATTCGCGATGCCGGGGTACGCATTGTCGGTTGGGCTTATTCCGGGTTCCGGGTCCTGACCAACTCCAAACGTCCGGTGAAATCTCCCGAGGATCTGAAAGGCTTGGTGATCCGGGTGCCGCGCAATGAAATCATGATCTCAGCCTATCAGGCCTGGGGCGTGAACCCGACGCCAATGGCCTGGTCTGAAACCTTTACCGGGTTGCAACAGGGCGTGGTCGATGGTCAGGACAACCCGTATATCACCATTCATGCGATGAAATTCAACGAAGTCCAGAAATACGTGACCAATATTCGCTACATCTTCTCGCTTGAGCCGTTGATTGTCAGTGAATCAATTTTCCAATCGCAATCGCCAGAGATGCAGCAAACCATCCTGGCGGCTGGCAAAGAAGCGACCGAATACAGTTTTAACTACCTCCAGACGACCGAGCAGAAAATCCGCGATGAGCTGGCGGCCAAGGGGATGGTCTTTACCGATCCGGCCAACGGCGAGCAGGCCTGGATTGAGAAAGTGACCGAGGCGGTCTGGCCGAAATTCTATGCCAGTATCGGCGGCAAAGAAAAACTCGATACCGCGTTGGCTGTGTTAGGGCGCTAATCCAACCGCTGTCTGTGCTGTCCGCCGCTGATGTAAAACCGGGCGGGCAGCCGGTTGTCTATTCCGGAGGCCATATGTCTGCAATGCACACGGTGCGCAAGCATCTGAATAACATTGAAGAATACACCTGCTGTTTACTCTTGGCGGCATTTGTTCTGCTGCTCTTTACCCAGATCCTGGTGCGTCAGTTGTTTCAATATTCGATCCCCTGGGGTGATGAAGTCGCAACCTACATGTTTGTCTGGTTCGCGTATCTGGGCGCCGTGGTCGCGGCCAAGATGTCGGCCCATAACCGGGTCAGTTTTCACTTTAAGTTTTTTCCGTCGGTGGTCCGCACGGTTTGTGAAGTGTCCGCCGACATGATTTGGGTGGCGTTCAATCTTTACTTTGTCTACCTCAGCTATGACTTTGTGTTTAATAAAATGAATCTGTTCTGGAAGTCACAGACGACCGGGATCCCGATGAAGTACTTCTACTTGATCCTGCCGATTGCCTTTTCCCTGATGACGATTCGGATCCTGTGGAACAACTACGAGCGCTTGTTCCAGGGCAAAGAGGCCACGGATCCGGAAACCCTGCAGCTGAAAAAGCTACAACAACGTCAGCAGCATGCGACCCGCCAAGCGGCGGCGCAGTAACGGGCCAAGGAGGAGGAAATTATCATGGAAGATTACTTAACCCTGATTTTATTTGGCGGCTTTCTGCTGATGCTGATTTTAGGCGCGCCGATCACTGTCTCGCTGGCCGGGGCATCCATGGCGGCTTATCTGATCCTGGACAAGAACCCGATTGCGTTGGTGCAAATTGCGTTTACCTCGGTCGGTAACTTTCCGTTGATGGCTTTGCCGGCGTTTGTGCTGGCGGGCGCCCTGATGGAAGCGGCCGGGATTTCGAAACGGCTGGTGGATATTGCAGAAAGCCTAGCCGGGCCGGTGACCGGCGGACTCGGCGCCGCAACCGTGTTCGCCTGTTTGTTTTTCGGTGCAATTTCCGGCTCCGGGCCGGCAACGACTGCGGCGGTGGGAATGCTGATGGTACCGGCAATGGTCAAGCGGGACTATGAACGCAGCTATGCGTCGGCGGTGACCGCAGCATCCGGCGGGTTGGGGATTATTATTCCGCCGTCGATCCCGATTGTGATATTCGGTATCTCGGCTATGGGCCTGATGCCGCCACCGGAAGCGGTCGCGCAGCACGGCCAGTTTGCATCGCTGTCGATTCCGAAACTTTTCGTCGCCGGGGTGATTCCGGGGCTGCTGATGGCTTCTACCCTGATCCTGACTAACTATCTGATTGCGAAAAAACGTGGTTATAAAGGACTGACTGAAACCTGGTCGGTGTCAGATATCAAGGCAACAGTGAAGCGGGGAACCTGGTCGATTCTGGCGCCGTTTCTGATCCTCGGGGGGATTTACAGCGGGATGTTCACCCCGACGGAATCGGCCATTGTGGCGATCTTCTACTCGCTGTTCGTCGGCTTTTTCCTCCATCGCGAGCTGTCGGTCAAAAGTATTTTCACGTCGCTGACCACGACAACCTGGATCACCGGGCGGGTATTGCTGATTTTGTTTGCTGCAACCGTATTTGGCCGGTTGTTGATTGAACAACAGATCCCGGTGGTGGTTGCGGAGTCGTTACTTAGCCTGACTGAAAATATGTATCTGGTTTGGGCGCTGACCATTTTGCTGTTGCTGTTTGTCGGCATGTTTATGGAAACCCTGGCGGCGATCATGATTATCGTGCCGGTGCTGCTGCCGATCATGTATATGCTGGGGGCCGATCCGACGCATGTCGGAGTGGTCGTGGTGTGTGCTTTATCGATCGGTTTTGCCACCCCGCCGCTTGGTGAGAACATCTTTGTTGCGTCCGGAATTGGCGGGTCGAGCGTAGAGCAGATCACCGCCCGGATCCACCCGTTTGTCATTGCCTCGGTCGTCGGTGTCTTTCTGGTGGCGTTCTTTCCGCAATTGTCGTTGTGGTTACCGTCGATGGTGGGGTACTAATGAAGAGTCATTTTGAGGGAGAAGTCATGCGTGAGATGACGTCGAAAATGTTACTGGGTCTGGCGGCGTTACTGGCCTTGATTTTTGCATCGATTGTTTGGGCTAATCAGGCCACGGTCGAACATATTATTTCCAAAGATGAACGCCGGGCCATGACTTTGCTGGATAAAGCGGTCAAACATGTTGAGAAGTATGGGCCTGAGGTCGTGACCGACTTCAATACTGATCCGAAGTTCTTCGACCGTGAGTTGTACGTCTATGCAGTGCGGGTGGACGGGCAGTTTCTGGCCAGCGGCGGCTCGTCGACAGTCCTGGCCGGGGAGACCGTGTTGGACACAGTGGATGTGTACGGGAAGCCTTTTTTCCGAGAGATGATCACCACGGCCGTCGAAGCGGGAAAAGGGATCATTGAGTACCACTGGACCAGTCCGGTCGACAGTCGGGGTGAGCCCAAACACACGCTCTTTATGCGCGTGGGGGATGTGATTGTGGCTGTCGGATATCATCGTCAGCCGTGATCATCCGGGTTGTACGGCAGAAACGACGATCCAATTGATCGCCGTTTCATGTCAAGAGCGTGAATGATTCATTCATAAAGCCTATATTTTCGACATAAACTTTGTTACAAATACAAGTCAGGGATTGAGGTTAGGGAATGACAGTGACTTAAATTCTTAAGGTAGTATGCTATTTCTTATGCCTCAGCGACCACACGCGCTTTTTCTTGTCTTCTTTTGTCTGTTTGCTGGTCTGCTCATACCTGCCGCTCCGGCAAAAGCAGAGATTCTTCAACCTTACCTGCAAGCGCAAGTCTCGCCTGTCGATCAGCCATATCTGAATACGTATCTTAAAGCCACGAATTGTCCGTACCGGGCGAAAGACCAGCTTCGTCAGCTGGAACAGAGCCTGAAGCCGGAAGATAACCCGGTGCGACAGGCGCTCTATTTGCTGGCCTCGCTGCAAATCGAACTGGCAGATATGGAAGGGGGGCAGCAGGCAGAGCTGTATCTGGCTCAACTGGCAGCGCTGGGGAAGCAGAGCCAGATCGCCTGGATTGAGGCTGAAGCCCGCTATTACCAGGGGGTGAACCTGGTGGACAGGTTTCAGTTGGCAGATGCACAATCAACATTACTGACCGTTGAAAAGACAGCTCGCGCGCTGGGGTACGATGCATTGCAGGCCAGGGCCTTGAAGTGGCTGGGCAATGTTGATGCGGATCGCGACCATTTTCAGTCAGCACTGGCACATTATCACCAGGCCTATCAAATCTTCAATCAGCAAAACGATTTCATGCAGGTGGCCAAGTTACTTTCTAACATCTCCACGGTGTATATGCGCATGGAAATGTGGTCAAAGGCCGAAGAATACTTGGTGCGCGCGATAGAGCTTTACCATGCGAATCAGTATTCCCAACCGGCGACCGAGGCGTCGTTGCACATTAATGCCAGTCTGATCGACAAATATTTTGATCGGGGAGAGCGGCGGCAAGTCCATTTGCGTGAAGCCTATAAGCTTGCGGAGCAGACGAGTTCCTATCGGCTAAAAATGGCGACGTTGCTCAATCTGGCCGATATCCAGCTGGACTTGGCGCAGAGTCGGGAGGCTTATAAAAGCGCGAGTCGTTGCCTGATCATGTCCTACCGCAATCAAGACGAGAAAGGCACGCCGTATTGCAATGTGCTGATGGCTTCTGCCCTGTTGCAAATGGGGCAGCCGGATCAGGCGAAGTCGCTTGCTATGGTGGCGGCCGGGAAGCTGGATGAGCGAGATGACCGCAAGTTTTATCTGTTTGCAACCAAGATTATCGCGGAAAGCTATGAGGCGTTGGGCGACTATCAGCAGGCATTAGTCAATTACAAGCGATATATGGAAGAAGGACGGGAGTACCTGATTGAGGCTCGCCGTCAGGCTCAGCAAATTTTGCAGCAAGAGCTGGGTGCGGAGCTGGAAGAGAATGAGCTGACCTTGCTCAAAGCTGAAAATGCTTTGCAAACTGCCCGGATCGCGGCGCAGAATGCCAGAGAAAATGTCTGGCTGCTGGCAGCCGTGGTCGGCACACTGGGCCTGTACATTCTGTACGGGCAATACAGCCGGATCCGTCGACGCCATCATGATCTGGCCAAGTCACATGCTGAGTTGGCGATCCGATCCGGTCAGGATGTGTTGACCGGCCTGTCGAACCGCCGCTTTGTCGAATACTGGCTGCGCACCAAAGCAACCAAGCTGCGCCAACCGTTAATGGTGGCTGTGCTGGATGTGGATCATTTTAAAATGATCAATGACACCCTCGGGCATGATGTCGGCGATCAGGTGTTGGTTGAGCTGGCCGCCAGAATGAAGCAGGCACTTCGGGCTGACGATATGCTGGCCCGATGGGGCGGCGAAGAGTTTGTGGCGGTGATGCGATGCGAACCGAAGGTTGCCCGGCAGCGGCTGGCGGCATTACAGCAGGCGATTATTGAAAGGCCTTTTGAGACAACCGTGGGAGAACGTGAAATTACGGTGTCAATCGGTGCGGCGATGGCGACTTCAGGCGAGAATCTGGCAGCCCATTGGGAATCATTACTCAAGCAGGCCGACAGCGCTTTGTATCAGGTCAAGCATAATGGCCGAAACGGCTACTTGATGACGGAGGGCCAGTAATTGGCAAGTCTCGGAGTGATTGGCCAGTCTTGGGGCATCCCATCCGTGTGCAGCGTGGCCTATTGTGCCACTCTGCTGTGATTCAGAAGCTGCTTATTTAGCTTCTGTTGCCTGCCTTTATATGTTTCAGGCAGGCGCAACAGCTGTGATGTCATCAGGGATGGATCCGAATGGGCGTACCGTCTGCAACATAGCTGGCAATTTCCCGGATTTGGCTATTATTTACCGCGATACAGCCGCGGGTCCAATCGACACCCTGATACAGCAGGGGTAGGTTTTTCCCATTCGGCAGGCCGTGAATGAAGATATCACCGCCAGGGTTCACACCTTGCTGGTTTGCACGGCGCTTGTCCTGATCGTTCGGATAATCAATGTGCAGGCTGAGATGATATTTACTATTTCGATTGCGAAAATCGATGGTATACAGCCCTTCCGGCGTACGGTAATCCCCCTGAGACTGTTTATGTCCGACCGGCCGCTTGCCCAGACTGATTGAGTATTCCTTGAAGATTTGATTATTTTTGATGAGAAACAGTTTTCTCTCGGCTTTTTTGACCAGCACCATATCGACGGCAGGTAATGAGCTGAACGCCATGACACTGTTTGAAACGAGCGCAAATAAAATAACTAATAATGTTTTCATTTTCTTGTTAATATATTGATTAATTGTTGTTCGGTGATTTAAAGTTGCATCGTAAAATGAAATTAAAAATTGAAATATAATGTCATTCCCTGAGTTTAAAATCCGATCTCCTGAGTTTATTTCACAATTATTAGTGATTTTTTAGCGTCTTGACATTGCCCTGACACAGCTGACTTTAATCAATGCTGAATAAGGGATCAACTAAAAACAGCGTTCAAAATAGGTGATATTGATCCCATGTTTGCGGGTTCATTTTCAACTGCTTGATCTGAAATTAGTATTTTTTTGCGTCAATACTTGCATTTTTCTGCGTCATTTTATTGTCGTCAAATTATTGTCGTGGTTGTTTTTAAATTTCACAGAAAATAGACGGTATAATCTTTATGGTGTGTATTTATTCAGGCTGATGTGTCTTTTTTATTGTGCATTATTTGAGTTTAAACTCAGTTGTAAAATAAAACCTCTGAATTTCAGGTGCCAATGTTGATTAGAAATATCCGATGAGTATTCATTGTTAATATTTTTGTTTTTTAACAGTGAGGGGACTCAACGCATCCAGAAAACAGGATGCAGGAAACAGAAAGCTGGAAGATGACTGTTGGTTGACGCCTGTTGGTTGATGGCTGTCGGTTAATGATCGTCGGTTGATGATGATAGCCGGCTATTTAGGTGAAGCCGACTATCATCCGCGGGAGGTGACCTGTGAGGGGAACTTTTAAGAGTGGCGTATGAACTTGGCTTGTGAAGGCCAAGTGCCGGAAATGGACCCGTGCTCTCCCCTGAACCTATCTTGCCAGCATCATTTCGTATTCAACCCTCATGTCCGGCATCCCCAGTCGCTGGACATAGCGCAGGGTACCCGTTGCCGGTTTGACGGCGACATCGGCTAGATAGTCTTCCCAAACCCCCGCGATCTCACTGAACTGCTCAGAGGTGACATCGTTGGTAAAGGTCCAGTCGGTTCGTACGATATCGTCGCGACTGAATCCGGCTTCCTGGATCAGGCTGTCAATTTGATCCAGGATCAGGCGGGTTTGGGCGACCGGATCATCCGGAAATTGGGTGATAAATTCCGGATTGCAGTCGGCATGACCGGTTACGAAAAAGATCTCATCAAACTCACTCAGCTTCAGTCCCCAGCTAAATGCATTGCGAAAATCCGGCATGTGTGGGTTATGAAAGGCTTGTTTCTTGCTCATGATTCGCTCCTCGTTTTTCAATGGCTTAATTTGTGTCTTTACTGTGCGGTTTTTCCGGTCGAACGTCTAATGAGTTATCACCATGGCATTGATAACTCAGTGGCATGAGTGTCGCGTGCGCAGAGAAATAGGTACGGGGATTGGAAAGCATCAGGAAAAACACCCGGCCTGGAGCGAGATGAACCATAATTTAACTTTGTTCGTATCTGCATGAGAGTGTTCATGAAGGGGCGATCTGGCTCCAGCCGTGGTCGGGTGAGCCGGATGAAGGGGGAGCGATGGGTGAACTCGCAGTCGATCTGGCAAGATTTCAATTTGCCTTCACGGTGTCATTTCATATCATTTTTCCGGCATTTACGATTGGCCTCGCCAGCTATCTGGCGGTCCTGGAAGGCCTGTACCTGAAAACGGGTCAGCAAAAATATATCGAGCTCTATCAATACTGGATCAAGATTTTCGCCATTAGTTTCGGCATGGGGGTCGTGAGCGGGATCGTCATGAGCTATCAGTTCGGGACCAACTGGAGTGTCTTTGCGGACAAGACCGGGCCGGTGCTCGGGCCGCTGATGGGCTATGAGGTCTTTAGCGCCTTTTTCCTTGAAGCCGGCTTTCTGGGCGTGATGCTGTTCGGGATGAACCGGGTCGGCAAGCGGCTTCATTTCATGGCGACGGTGATTGTGGCGATCGGCACCTTATTCTCCGCCTTCTGGATCCTGTCAGTGAACAGTTGGATGCAGACACCGACCGGGTATGGCATGAATGCGCAGGGCCAGTTTATTCCTGAAGACTGGTGGGCGGTGATCTTTAACCCGTCATTCCCGTATCGCCTGGTCCACATGGTGCTGGCCGCCTTCCTGACCACGGCGTTTGTGGTGGGTGGGGTCGGGGCTTACCATTTGCTGCGCTCGCAGCAAAACCATCTGGCGCGAACGATGTTTTCCATGGCGATGTGGATGGCCGCGATTGTGACGCCGATTCAGGTGTTCGTCGGCGACTTGCATGGCCTCAATACTCTGGAGCATCAGCCGGCCAAAGTGGCGGCGATGGAAGGTCATTTCGAAACGCATGAAGGTGCGCCGTTGATCCTGTTCGGATTGCCGGATCAGGAAAATCAGACCGTGGATTATCAGGTGTCGATCCCGTATCTCGGTAGCCTGATCCTGACGCACTCGTTTACCGGTGAAGTGAAAGGACTGGATGCCTTCCCTGAAACCGATCACCCGCCAGTGGCGATCGTATTCTGGAGTTTTCGCATCATGGTCGCACTGGGCTTTCTGATGCTGGCCGTCGGGTTGGTTAGCCTGTGGTTGCGCAAGAAAAAAGAGTTGTACCATGCTGACTGGTTCCACCGGTGCTGCTTGGTGATGGCCCCGTCCGGTTTTATTGCCATTCTCTGTGGCTGGATCACCACCGAAGTGGGTCGGCAGCCGTTCACGGTATACGGACTACTGCGCACGGCTGATTCAATTTCTCCCGTCAACGCCGCGGCGGTCAGTGTGTCGCTGGCCGCATTTGTGGTGGTCTATTTTACCGTGTTCGGCGCGGGCTTTTTCTACATGCTGCGGCTGATGCGCAAGTCCCCGACCAAGTATGAACGACCGCTCGATAGTGACACCGTCACTTCAACAACGCACTCAAATCTTTAGGAGGCCACATGGATTACGCATTGATATGGTACATGCTGATTGCGATTGCCGTGTTTGCCTATGTTGCCCTGGACGGGTTTGACTTGGGGATCGGGATCTTGTTCCTCGGCGGGGAGTCGGTTCAGGAGCGGGATTTGATGATGAACAGTATCGCGCCGGTTTGGGATGGCAATGAAACCTGGCTGGTACTGGGCGGTGGCGGCTTGTTTGCGGTATTTCCGCTGGCGTACTCCGTGGTGATGCCTGCGCTGTATGCGCCGTTAATCATGATGTTGCTGGGGCTGATCTTCCGTGGCGTGGCCTTTGAGTACCGCTTCCGGACCCATCGTGGTCAGTTTCTGTGGGACAGCTCCTTTTTCATCGGCTCGCTGATTGCTACCTTCACACAGGGCATGATGCTGGGTACCTTGTTGCAAGGGATCACCGTGGTCGATCGCCAGTACAGCGGCGGCTGGTTTGACTGGTTCACGCCCTTTACCGTGTTCTGCGGTTTGGTGACAGTTGCGGCCTACACCTTGCTGGGGGCCTGTTGGTTGCTGATCAAGCTGCCGAAATCCTATCATCGTCGGTACTATGTGACGGCCAAGCGCTGTGCGCTGATTATGGTGGCCATGGTTGCGATTCTCAGTCTCTGGTTGCCAATCTCTAATCATGACATCGCGGCTCGCTGGTTCTCGTTCCCGCAGGCGTTGTTGTTCTTGCTGATCCCGGCGGGGTCGGGTTATCTGGTATATCTGTTATTCAAAGACTTGATCGAACATAAACCGGTGAAGGCGTATTTAGCGAGTCTGGGGCTGTTTTTCCTCGCCTCGCTCGGCTTTGGCGTCAGTACCTATCCTTACATTGTGCCGCATAGCCTGACTTATGCAGATGCCGCAGCGCCGGACACCAGCCTGAAGTTTTTGCTGACCGGAACCGTGTTCCTGCTTCCGTTGATCATTGCCTATACCGCTTACTCCTACTGGGTGTTCCGTGGACGGCTCAAGGAAGGGGAGGGGTATCACTAAATGCGTAATCCATGTCTCAAACGCTGGCTATGGTTTCTGGCCCTGTGGGCCGGCGGGGTGTTGACGCTGCTGGTGGTGGCACTGTTGATCCGCTGGGCGTTGCCCGGGACTTAGCTGCTTGGGTTGAACGATAAAAAGTATAAAGCCATCAAAACAAGCCATGAAAAATGGAGGCGAGGCCTCCATTGATGTTTGCTGTGTCGGAACAGGGTTACTGTCTGGTCGGCTAGCTTCGAGTGAGCCGGTTAGCCGAGCAGCAGCATGGCAGTTGGGATCGCCAGGAACAGACTCAGCATGGTCCGGATCAACCAGATGATCACCAGTTTTGCCACGGTCAGCGGGATCCGGGTTGCCAGAATGCAGGGGATCGAAGCGGAGAAAAACAGCACCGACGAGACACAGACCACCCCGGCCGCAAAGCGGGCAATATCGCTGGCTTCGGTCATCAACAGCGCCGGGAGGAACATTTCCGCTAAGCCGGCCGCACTGGCGCGGGCCAGCGCCATGCCATCTTCCAGTCCCCAGATCAGCGTGATGGGGTAAAACACCATGCCCAGCCAGTCAAAGACCGGTGTGTACTTGGCAACCAGCAAACCAATCAGGCCGACCGACATAATGGACGGCAGAATGCTGATGGTCATGATCAGGCCATCTCTGAAGTTCTCAACAATGCTCTTGCCCAAACTCGGCGCTTGCTCAGCCACGGTGAGGCCGGTATCCAGTGCAGTTCTCATGCGGTTACCGGGCTCGCACTCCGGCTCACGGTGTTGCGCCTGATCATCCATGGTCGACAGCGGCGGCAGACGCACAGTGATTGCGGTGACGATGAAGGTGATCAGCAGGGTCGCCCAGAAGTAGACATTCCAAATCTCCATCAGGCCCAGGGTTTTCGCCACGATGATCATGAAGGTCGCGGAGACTGTCGAGAAACCGGTGGCAATGATCGCCGCTTCACGGGCGGAATACTGACCGGCGGTGTACACCCGGTTGGTGATCAGCAGGCCAATCGAATAGCTGCCGACAAAAGAGGCCACGGCATCGATCGCGGAGCGGCCCGGCGTTCGCCAAATCGGCTGCATGAGTTTCTGAACCAGGATCCCGATGGCTTCCAGCAAGCCATAGCTGACCAGAAATGCCAGGAAGACCGAGCCGATCGGTACAATCAAACCGACGGAGATCACCAGCTTGTTGAACAGAAACGGCAGCATATCCGGCGACTGCAAGGCTTGCGGTCCGGTGCCGGTGATGGCAAAAATCGCCGCGATGACGCCGAGCCATTTCAGCCCCAGAAACACAGTATTTGTGGTGCTCTGTCGCCAGGATTTTGTGATCAACGGGTAGACGGCCCCGGCCAGGATCATCGCCATCGCGTACCAGCTGGTTCCGCTGCCGAGCCCGCTTTTGATCAGGCTGACCAGATGATCCAGGGGAATGCTGGTTTTGCCGTTAAAACTGACCGGAATAAAAAAGATAAACACACCCAGGGCACTGAGTCCGAACAGCCGAAAATAGTTGCGGCTGTGTGCCTGTGATGCTGCATTGGAATTTTCCATAACACCTCCTTGTTTATTGATTAAAATGTATATACAAAAACGCGTCATTGTTATGGTTATGTTTTGTTTGTGTGATCGATGTGACTAAATATTCGCTTTCCCCTACGAAATTAATGGTGATACAGTAGGCAATTGGCTTTATTTGTATACTCAGTTGAGCAGAAGGAATTGTGCGGATGAAGGTGAGTTGCCATTGCGGAAATGTTCAAATTTCGGCGGTATCAGTTCCCAAAGAGGTTGGGCAGTGTAATTGCTCGATTTGTCGCCGTTATGCGGCTTCGTGGGCGTATTACACACCGCAGGAGGTCACGGTTGCGTTTGAGCGTGAAAAATCGGTCTATTACATCTGGGGCGATAAAGAAGTCGAGTTCCACCGTTGTCGCTTGTGCGGCTGTATCACCCACTATGTCACCACGCCAACCTGTGATGCCGATATCCTTGCCATCAATATGCAGATGGCAGCCCCGGAACTGCTCAACAGCATTCCGGTGCGGAAAATCGATGGTGCCAGCTATTAATGGTCGGGCAGTGAGTGTTCAGCTTATGTCGATTGAAGACACACTGGGGCCCACCACGCGAGGAAACATCCGGTATGACTTTGGAAACATCGACCGAGGCTAAAACCAAGATCCGCAACTATGTTGAGAACGACTTTTCAAACATTCAGAATATTTACGCACTGTGTAAGCCTGAAGAGTTTGCCCATGAAGTGGTGAAAATTACCTCCCGGGCATTGGCAGATGACCCGGTCCGTCTGGCGCAGTTCCTCAACTCTGATGTTTATGTCATGGAAATCAACAAAAGCGTCGTAGGGTTTATTACGATATCGCAGCAAGAAATTGGCTGGTTATATGTTCATCCCGGTTTTCGCCGCTTGGGGCTCGGGCGTGCTTTATTGGCGCATGTCATGACTTTGTTTCAAGGCCAGGCACTGACGTTAAATATCGTCAAGTCTAATCGGCCAGCCCTCCGTCTCTACTTACAGCATCAGTTCAACGTGGTCGATGAATTTGTGGTTCAGGTCAATGGCCAGCCAGTGGAAGTGTTGAAGTTGATCCAGTCTATCAACTAAGAAGGAATGGAGATTAATTGCTTCGCGTCGTTGGGGCGCAATCTGGCTTATCAATTCATGAATGCAAGGATGCCAATTTGGAAATAACGATCAGAAGAAGTAAAGTGACCGACTATGTGCGAATGAAAGAATTCGATGAGTTTGCAGGCGATCGGAGAATGGATATGGAGCGTGGTGAACTATTTATAGCCGATCTGGACTCAATCCCTTGCGTGGGATATTTGAAATTAACCAGTAATGAGTTTTTTAACAAGCCGTTGATCTCACTGGTGAATACGCACCCTGACCATAGAGGTAAAGGGATTGGCGCTGCGTTGATTCGGTCTGCGGTAGCGCAGGCGGGTTGGCATAAGGTTTATTCAACAACCGAGGAAAGCAACACCCGGATGCAGTCCTTATTTGAATCGATTGGATTTGAGAAAGTCGGCACCATTTGCGACTTCAATTTCGATGGGGAAACAGAGTGGGTTTATTGCTACACCGTTGACGGTGAATAATGCTTCTTTGGGGTGAATGACCATCGTGCGTATTAGCGAAGCTGTCTCTGTAAATCATGGTATTGACATTGAGTTGGGGAAAATCATGAGTGTCATGAAAAGCTATGAGCCGCACAATTTACCGTTGTTGATCGACAACAATCAGCGGGCGTATGATCTATTTCTGGCGCAGTCCGATGTGATCTCGTTGAGAAAAAATGAAGATTATCTCAGGATTGAAAGCGCAAGCTGCGTGCCAATCTTGAATGGGGTGCTGGCGGCGGACCTCAGTGCGGATGATCCCGAAAACCGTATTGATGAAATCCTGGATATTTTGAAATCACAACAGAAGAGTTTTTGCTGGAAAGTATGGTCTTCATCGGATTTTTCGGATTTGGGAAAAAGACTTCATTCTAAAGGACTCACCCTTGCTTCAGAATGTCCGGGGATGGCCGCGGAGCTTTCAGCGCTGGATCTTGATTCGCAACCGTTAGAGAATTTGACGATCAAGCCCGTGGATACGGAACTGGGGTTAAGGGAATGGATTGCGACCTTGTTTGATGGGTTTCAGTTCAACCGTGAATTGAGACCGATTTATCAGCAAATGCTGATCGATGCCGGCTTTCGTGATCCGGTCAAACACTATCTCGGTGTTTATGAGGGGAAGCCTGTTGCGACAGCGAGTTGTTTCTTCAGTGACGGGGTGGTTGGTGTGTATTGGGTCTCCACAAAGCCTGATTTCAGAGGCAAAGGGATCGCCCGGGAGATGATGCGTGTGATCTTGCGAGATGCTCTTTGTGATGGCTATCAAGTGGCGATTCTGCAGTCCTCGGAGCAAGGTTTTCCGTTGTATCAAAAGATAGGGTTCACTCAGTTTTGTAAAAACATCCGCTATGAATGGCGGGTTTAGATTCAGCCAGAACTCAGCAGTATTTTGAGTGCCGGGACGCTTTTGGCCCGACACTTTCGAACAGGAGGCATTCCATGGACAAGGCAGTACAAACCCGATTCAACGATTATCCGGCAGCCGTTCAACTTTTACTCGAAAATTTGCGGGCGCTGATTTATCAAATCGCCGAGGAATATGCGTTGGGGGAAGTTGAGGAAACGCTCAAGTGGGGAGAGCCGAGTTATACCGTCACTGCCGGCAGCCCTGTGCGCATCGACTGGAAACTGAAAACACCGCACCATTATTACCTCTTCTTTAACTGCCAAACCAAGCTGGTGGACACCTTTCGGGAACTGTATGGTGAGAGCTTGGTATTTCAGGGGAACCGGGCAATTGTCCTGAGTTTGTCTGAGCCGTTGCCGGAGCAAGCCATCAGGCATTGTCTGCAATTGGCGATGACTTATCACAAGATCAAGCACCAGCCACTTCTGGGCGCATCCCCTTCAACGGCTGCTTGATGCTCTGGTCTTCAGTTGTATTCATTCATGATGACGCTGGAAGCGCTCCGGCGCACATAAAGCAGAATGGAAGTCTGGAGTGAGATGAAACGCTTTTTAGCCGGTTTGATCGGTATCGTCGTCCTTGTGATTGCGGCATATATTTCATTCGGCCTGTATCGAAATGCGCTGTTGGCCACCAACATTGCCCACGGGAGTTATGCCAAATGTTTTGACGACCCGTCTCTTGTGCAACAAACGGTGAGCGGGTGGGGGAGCGCTACCGAGTTCGATATCCGGTTCGTCGCCCAAGGCAATGGCGACTGCTACGCCCCGAAATTTCCGTCGATTGAAGTGTCGTCAGCAGCGGTGACGCACTGGGTTCATCCCGTGACCACCACCGGACAGAAACAGCTCACCGGCAAGCATGCCTCATTTGGCGCCCAAGATGATCTCTGGACCTTTGTCGATGTCGGCGCGCAGGAAAAAAGAGAACACAGTATCCCATTTTACAGTCTGGGAACGGTGTTCAGAGACAATCCCGGTTGGCAGGTCGCGCCGCATATGGATTTAAACTGGCAGGGAATGTTGTTCGGATTAACGGAACGCCATGGCGTGTTGTATCCTGTGGGCGGAGTTTCCTGGGGGTTTCATTTGGCACCGTGGGCGCTTTTACCGACGGCAATAACACCGCTCTCGCTGGGTCAGCAAGCATGGCTGGATGTGGTCGATTTACTGAATCAGGAATACCCGGATTATCAGTTCAGCCGGAATATCGTGACGAGCCATGCTGCGCCTTAAGCGAACTCGTTGAAATTATTTTCCTTTTTGGAGGTTGCTGGATATGACGGAGTATGTTTATTTATACAGTATTCATGTGTATGATTACCCGCCTGAACAAGGAGTGACCAATCATGACATTAAATATTGTTGAACAAGTGCCCGGTGCAGAAATGTTCTGTGCTTTGCGAGTGAAAGCCGGTCTGTCCGTAAAATCCCTGCAGGCGGCGACCATCGGATTACCGAATTCCTTGTATGGTGTTTCAATTTACGATGGCGAAGCCCTGGTTGCGATGGGGCGTGTGGTCGGTGACGGCGCCTGTAATTTTGAGGTGGTGGATGTGGCGGTGGACCCGCACTATCAGGGACAAGGCTTGGGGCGCCAAATCATGACGCATATTGACGGCTATCTGGCTTCCGTGGCTCTTGAGGGGTCTTATGTCTCCATGATTGCAGATGAACCGGTGTTTTATGAAAAACTGGGATACAGAATGGTTGCGCCGTCAAGCCATGGGATGACGAAGAAGTTCGCGCCGCGTCGTCAACCGTCTTGAGGTGATTAACGGCATCAAGTCTGTCGGAGAACAGCGAAAAAACAGCCAGCTTAATGCTGGCTGTTTTCATTTTCGGTACCCGGGTACTGTCAAAGTACGTCCGGCACATCGCTAATAAACATCTTCCGTTTTCTCCCGCGTTACTTCTTTCGGTTTTTCCAGTTGCTGGTGGTGACTGGGTTGATAGACAAACCGACGACGCTGGATCTTCTGATGTTGATCCCGGCCCAGCATCAGCAAGCAAGGGGTGAGGATCAGGGTCAGCAGAGTCGCGAAGGTCAGACCGCCGGCAACCGCCGTCGCCAGCTGCGACCACCATTGGGTACTCGGCGCGCCGAATTCCACTTTCCGGCCGATCAGGTCAATGTTCATTTCCAGTACCATCGGCAGCAGCCCGAGAATCGTGGTGATGGTGGTCAGCAGCACCGGACGTAAACGCTGGGCACCGGTGTGCATGATAGCGACGGTTTTCTCGTAGCCCTGCTTACGCAGTTGGTTATAGGTGTCAATCAACACGATGTTGTTGTTGACCACAATCCCGGCCAGCGAGATCACCCCGATCCCGGACATGATGACGCCGAACGGCCGCTGGAAAATCAGCAATCCGAGGAACACGCCCACGGTTGAGAACAGCACGGCACTCAGGATCAGGAAAGCCTGGTAGAAACTATTGAACTGAGTGACCAGGATCAGCCCCATCACGGCCAGTGCCACCACAAATGCACTTTCCAGGAATTGCTGTGAGGCCGCTTGCTCTTCGTTCTGGCCGCGAATTTCAACCGTCACACCGGTTGCAATCGACATTTGATCAAGGGCCGCCTGAATATTGGGGATTTCCAGGCTCAGGTTGAAACCCGGAGCCATATCTGCCATCACCTGAACTACTCGCTTGCCATCAATCCGGCTGATCGTATGTTGCTTGGGAGACGGCGTAATACTGGAGAAGTTGGTAATTGGCACCAACCCGTACTGGGTTTTGATCCGTAGTTCGTTGAACTGGCCGATATCTCGTTTATCTTGCGGATAACGTACCAGGATATCGACTTCTTCATCGGTATCATTGGGTAGGTATTCGCCGATCTTCAACCCGTTGGTGACAAACTGAACCGTGTTGCCAACCAGGGTGGCATCCCCGCCGAAGCGGGCGGCATCATCCCGGGCGATATTAATCTCCCAGTCAATTCCCGGCTTGTTGTCCGAGTCAGAGATATTGGTAAACGCGGGCTGGGACTCGATCCAGCGGCGGATCAGCTGAACAGTCTGCGACATCTCGGTGCTGTTGTTGCCGCTGACCTCAATTAACAAGTCGTGTTCACTGGGCGGTCCGGCATCCGGGGAGGTAAATTCCAGCTCAATCCCGGCCAGATCGGCTGTTTTTTCCCGTAGCTCAGCAATGATATCTTTAATCGGCGGCCGGTATTGCCAGTCGAGCGGGTTGATCTGAATGTGACCGATCTGATCATCTCCCCCGGTCCGGGTGTAGACGCTGCTGATGCCCTCGGTGCCGATCACGCGCGATTCGACTTGTTGCATCAGCTGGTCTTTTTCAAAGATAGACAAATCCCCCTGTGAGCGGGCCTTAATCGTGAAGTGCGGTGGATCGACATCCGGGAAGAAAACCACGCCTAGTCCGGCTTTGGCATAGGCAACCGCGACCACGACGGAAAAGACGAACGCTCCCAGTAAGATCTTCAGCGGATGGCGAATCGCAAGACTTAAGCTGTTGAGGTAGAGCCGGGTGAGGCCGGTCGCTTGGTCAAACTGACCGTTCTCGACGGCAATTTTCCGCTGTTGCTGTTTCGGGCTGATGTATTGCGGCTTACCGAGCACACTGCCGAGTACCGGCACGAACAGCATGGCCATCACCAGGGAGGCACTCAAGGTTGCAATCAGGGTCATCGGCAGATAGCGCATGAACTCCCCGGTAGTATCCGGCCAGAACAACATGGGAGCAAAGGCAGCCAGGGTGGTGGCCGTTGAGGCCGTGATCGGCCAAGCCATGCGCTTGGCCGCTTCCTGATACGCCTGTTTGCGCGGAATGTTTTCCTGCATTCGTCGGTCGGCATATTCGGTGACCACGATGGCGCCGTCGACCAGCATCCCGACCGCCATGATCAGCGAAAACAGCACCACAATATTGATAGTCACGCCGCTCACGGCCAGGACCAGCAAACCGGTGAGGAAGGAACCGGGGATCGAGATCCCGACCAGCAGCGCCGTACGGGCACCGAGGATTGCCAGGATCACGATCACCACCAGGATGATCGCCGACAGGATGTTGTTCTGGAGATCCACCAGCATGGTTTTGACATCCTTGGATTGATCCAGGGTGTATTCCACCAGCAGATTATCGGGCCAGTCGTCTAACTGCTGGGCTTCCGCCATCACCGCTTTGACAATGTCGACCGTCTCAATGATGTTTTCCCCGGCCCGTTTCTTCACATCCAGCACCACGGCGGGTTGGCCGTTCAGGCGGGCAAAGCTGTCGGGATCGCGAAATGCCCGGCGCACGGTGGCGATGTCCCCGAAGGTGATCACGGTGTTGCCTTCGACTTTGATCGGCAACTCGAGAATATCTTTCAGGGAGTCAAAAACGGAAGGGACCTTCACGGAGAAACGGCCGTATCCGCTGTCGATATAACCGGCGGCGACCACCCGGTTATTTCGGGCCACCAGGTTGAATACGTCAGCCTGATCCAGGCCGTAGCTTTCCATCAGCAGGGGTTCAACCACCACTTCGACGACATCTTCCCGGTCTCCGGCAATGTCGACTTCCAACACCTGGCGATAACTTTCCAGCTCATTCTGGAGTTTGCGGGCGATCTGGACGATGGTTCGCTCGGGGACGGTGCCGTAGAGCACCATGGACAAGACCGGGTCAAAACTGGCGATGGTGATCTCTTTGACTTTCGGCTCGTCGCTGTCGCTGGGCAGTTTCACCTTGGCCAGATCGACTGCTTCGCGTACATCGGTTAGAGCTTCTTCGATATCGATCCCGGCATTGAACTCCAGGACAACCGAGGCATAGCCTTCGGCAGCGGTGGCTTCCATTTCTTTAATGCCTTCGATGGTGCGCAGCTCTTTCTCCAGCGGGCGTACCAACAGTCGTTCGGCATCTTCCGGACTGATCCCCTCATGGGTGACCGAGGTGTAAATGACCGGGATGGTGATATCGGGGTTTGATTCTTTGGGCATCAGGCGGTACATGATGGCCCCGGCGATCAGAATGAGGATCAGCAGGGTGATCATGGTTCGGGCGCGGCTGAGCGCCGCATCGATTAACGTCAGCATTACTTCGCCTCCGCCTGTCGTACCGGGATCACGCTTTCTCCATCACGTACGAATCCCTGGCCCACAGTGATCACCGAGACTTGCTTGCCGACGCCATCGAGCCAGATGCCGTCGGGCTCGACTTTGACGATTGAAATCGGCACGAAGCTGACTTTGTTGTCCTCCGCCAGCGTTTTGATCCCCAAGTTGCCGGCTTCATCGAGGGCCAGCATGGAAGGACTGACTTTGATAGCTTCCAGGGTATCGAGCACCAGCTCGACACTGGCGCTGGCACCGGCGTTTAGGCGCATGTCCGGGTTGGGGATTTCAATTTCAATTGCGAAGGTGTTGGTTTGCGGGTCGGCCACCGAGGCCTGATACCGCAGCTCGCCCTTGGTTTTCGCGCCGTCCACCAGGGTAATATTGGCATCCAGTCCGCTCCGGATGTTCTGGATGTGACGTTCACTGACATCTGCGCTGATCACCAGCGGATTGAGATCGACGATGGTCGCCACTGGATCACCAATCCCGAGGTAATCGCCTTTCTCGACCAGCAGGTTTTCGACAATCCCGTCAAAAGGGGCCGTGATGGCGGTATCTTCCAGCGCTAGCTCCAAGTTGCGAACCGTGGCCTTGGCTTCAATCAATGCTGCTTCGGCCTGGCTCAGGGCAACTTCGCCTTGCAGTCCTTTGGCGCGTAGCGAGCGTGAGGCGTTGAACTCTTTCTCTCGAACCCGCAGCAGCGCCTGGGCCCGTTTCAGTTGCAGCTCACGGTCGGCTTTGTCAAGCCGCAGCAGAGGTTGGCCTTCGGTCACGCGCTGCCCTTTGCGGATCTGGAGAGATTCCACCGCGCCGGCCACCTGGGCTGCCAGGGTTGCTTTGCGATCCGGCGCTGTGCGGCCATAGAGGATGATGACTTTTTGCGTCGGGCTGGCCTGAAATTGTTCCACCACAACTTTTGCCAGCGGCGGTGCCGAGGACTGTTGCGTGCCCTTGGCATTCTCCGGTTTTTCGGCGTCAACCGTTGCCTGTCCGCTGAGCAGCCAGAGCGCGATGATCAGGATAACAAACAGGGAAATAATCCAGGGTTTTCTGGATAGCAATTTTTTTAACGGCAACATCAGCAACTGTCCTTGTGGAAGATACGGCGTGGGCATACACGGCACAGATTATTGTTAGTTTACAGCCTGACTGTCGACCTTGATAAGGTATTCAAGTTACTTATGTGTTTTGTTTCATTTGTTTTTTTGCGTAATGTCTCAAATATTGTGAGATGAAAATTAACAGTACGGGGCAGTTGGTCGCCATTCAGGGCAGAGGCATTCTTGAGTTTGCAAAATGATGAAGGAACATATCACCATCTCTGTCTCCTCCACGCAGGGTTCCAGACACTTCCGGATCGGAAAACGCTTCCGTTATGGGGTGTGGGGCGCCGGGGCACTACTGTTCATTTCTGGCATAGTCGCAGTCGGTTTCATTGCATATCTGCAAACAGCGTTGGAGGCTGCGACAGAGAAACAACTGGCGCTGGCGCAGCAGTCCCGTGAGGTTCACGACCAGCTGGCCGAATTGCAGCAGCAACGAGCCGATTTGGAGGGGGCGCTCGACGACAAGGATTTGCGCTTAACTCTGGTGTCAGAGCGCCTGGATCAGCTGGAGCAGGTCCTTGGTGGTGACTCCGGGGAACTGAAAACCCTGGAGGATCGGCTGGATGTGGCTACGATTAATTCGGTGGTGCGCAGAATTGTGCTCGATACCTTGCCCAGCGGCTCGCCGGTGAAAGATGCCAGACGCTCCTCTCGATTTGGTGTACGCAAGCACCCGGTGACCGGGCTGAAGCGAATGCACCGGGGACTCGATTTTGCCGTAAATACCGGCACGCCGGTGTATGCACCGGCCGATGGCGTGGTGTCGGCAGTCCGGCCGAGCAAGCAGGGTTCGGGCAACTACTTGCGACTGCGACATGCATTTGGATTTACCTCTTCCTATTCCCACCTGAAAAAATTTGCTGTCCGCAATGGTGACTTTGTCAACAAAGGGGACTTGATTGCCTATTCCGGCAATTCCGGGCTTTCTTCCGGTCCTCATCTGCATTACGAAGTTCGGTTTGTCGGTCGGGCATTGGATCCGGCACCGTTCGTGGACTGGGAAATGGATAACTTTGAACAGATATTTGAGAAAGAGAGGAACGTGAAATGGGTTTCTTTAATAAACAAGGTGACGCAGCGGGTCAGTCTGCAGGTACAACTCTCATCGCAGAAGGATGCTTTATCCAGGGAGAGCTCCAGTTAGCTTGTAATATGCAGGTTGACGGAATGATCGAAGGGAAGATCTGCCTGGAGAAAAACCTCATGGTCAGCCGCAAAGGTCGACTGAAAGGTGAGATTCAGGCGGACAAAATCGTGGTGAACGGTTTGGTCGAAGGCACCTGTCGGGCCAACGTGATGGAAATCCTGGAAAACGGGGTGGTCTCCGGCACGATTTACTGCGACAACCTGAGCATTGAGCGGGGGGGAAAGTTCCTGGGCACCACCCATGCGACTGAGCAGGAGCAGGTGGTGGAACTGATCCCGAAAGAAAAAGCCGCGAATTCCAAATCCTGATCAAACTGTTGATAATGCTCGTTTTATAGAAGTTTGAACTTGTTCTATCCTAGCAGTAGACAGTCATTCACCAGAGCGTCCGCCGCTGATTTGACGGGGTGGCATGAGGCTTCTGGTGTTGCATTTGGTGTTGATTGAAGGGAGAGCAGGGCTGCGAATGGCAGAAACGAAAAGAGATCGCCGGTTGAAGCAGCTCCATGCGCTTCTGGCGGGTCGGGAAAAGATACATTTAAAAGAGGCGGCCCAGCAACTGGGCGTGTCTGAAATGACCATTCGGCGGGATTTAAGTGATCCCAGCGAGTTGGTAAGCCTGATTGGTGGGTATATTGTCAGCAAGCCAAGACATCAGCCGGGCGGTCGCTATATCTTGCAGGAACAGACCGGGAATCACGTCCAGGAAAAGCAACTGATTGGCTCGATGGCTGCGGCCTACGTGGCAGAAAATCAGACCATTTTCTTTGATAACGGGACCACCAATATTCACTTGATTGCGGCCATTGACGAGCAGATCCCGTTTACCGGGGTTTGTTTTTCCCTCAATACGTTTATGGCGTTGAAAAAAAAGGCCAACTGTAGCGCGATTCTGTGTGGTGGGGAGTATGATCCCCAGCATGATAATTTTTACCCGCTCGGGGATCAGAGTGAGATCGATAACCTGCGGTTTGATTTGATGTTTGTCTCTGCGGCCGGGGTGGATGTGGCCATGGGGATCACCTGTTATTCCTACAAAGAGCTGCCGTATAAGCGAAAGGCTATTCGCCAATCGCGGCAAAAAATTCTGCTGGCGGATCACAGCAAACTGGGTACCGTGAAATCGGCGTTTGTTTGTGATTTGAAGCAAATGGATCAGTTTATTTGCGATGCGGATATTCCGCTCGCTTACCAGGAGTGCGTCCCTGGTTCCGGAGCGCAGTAAGCCTTACTTCACCGATGTCGTCGGGTTTTGACCGCTTTACTGCGGGAGGTGTAAGCAAAAAAAAGAGGCCGGGAGTCGGCCTCTTTGCGTGATGGGATTTGCTCCCTTGTCTTGCTTAACGTGGCTTAGCGCTTATTGCGGCGCAGGAAGCCAAGGCCCAGCATTGATAGCAGACCAAACAGGCCGAAAGAACCGCCGCTGCCGTCATATGGCTGTACAGTGGTTTTCGGGGTCAGCGAATCACGTTTAATAACGGTGACCTGCATGGTGCGGGTCGCTTCTGTTGTAGCCGCTTTGGTCAGCGGGTTGAGCAATTCCATGGTTACCGTGTAATCACCTGGCTTGATGCCGTTGACATCAAACATCACGGTCTGGTCGCCGCTCTCTTTCAGGGTGACTGACGGCAGCGCTACGTTGGTCATGTCCGCCGGTGCTGGGGAGAACGAAATCTTGGCAATTTGCCCCGCTGTTCCGCCTTTCACTGGGTAGGCCACTTCGATTCGGTCACTCTTACTCGCCAGGATCACGCGCTCGCCTGCGGTTTCACCGTAGCCATAACCCAGGGCGATAATCGCGGAATCATGGTCAGAAGAGCGGAATGCATTGGCACTGTAGAGGCGGTCGATAACCGTTGAGCTGCCCTTATTCTTATGCTTGTAATCAAACAGTGGCGACTCGGAAGAGTTAATATGCCAGTCTGTCGCATCCAACAGTTTGGTTTCCAGAGTTTTGGTGATCAGGACATGATCCAGTGAGCCGATTTCGTCATTGTACGAGTAGCTCCAGCTGGTGCGTTGATTGGCTTCATCCTTCAGGGATACGGCATTGATATAACCATAGTCTTCGGTGATGACGCCACCGTTCTCACCAAACTGAGGCTTATAGCCAATGAAAGTATCGCGAGCGGCTTTCAGGGTTTTCCCAGCAGGGATTGTTGTCAGCACCAGCATCGGGTCTTCCTGAGCGTAAGAGTTCATGTCGCCCATGACGACTCGATCACCACCGATCTTAGCCATTTCTTTCCCTAAGTGATCAGCAGCTGCAACCCGGAAGTTTTCGCAAGAACCCTGGAAGTCATCATCTTTGACATCGTCTTTTGCCGGATCAAAGTTGTCCCATTTCTCCCAGCCTTGCCAGTCTTCCCAACAAGTTGAGCCTTTAGATTTCAGGTGGTTGACGGCTACGGTCAGTTTCTTACCGGTATTGTTCACCCAGAAGGTGGCAGCCACGGTATCCCGCTGGTAGTTCTTGCCGCTCTCACGGATTTCGCCTTTGCTGTCGACGATTGCTGCGCCGTTCTCATCGGTGATCATCGGTGCCTTCTGGTACGGCATCGGGATGACTTTCGAGAATTCCAGCGTCACCTTGCTCGGGCGGTAGAGCAGGCCGGATGAAATCGCATCACCGCCGATGGCGTCCAGGTCGTCCAGTAGGGCGTTGCCGTCAGAATCGAAACCAACGAAAACATATTTGTTTTCAACCGAGTTTTTGTAATGGCGCGCAGAGTAGCGATCGTCGGTGTATTTCTCGTTTACCGCGTTGACCAGCTCTGTGATGGCGCTGTAGTCGCCAAAACCGTTGTTCTCGATTTCCATCAGGCCGATGATATCGGCATTCAAGCCATAAACCGCTTCAACAATTTTATCTTTCTGCTTGATGTACTCAATCTCACTCTCGGCGCCTCGGTTGTCGCCATGCTGGTTGTCTGCACCGCCGTATGGTGAGTTGAAGAAGTTCAGCACGTTTTGGGTCGCAATGCGGATTGGGAACTGCTCGAACGTGGTCTCATCGTTCAGCTCGGGTGAGGATGTCCGCGGTGTGTTTCGGGTGATGTTCTTGCTGGTGATCTCATTGGTTGGGACCAGACGGAAATCACCATAACTATAGGTGATCATCCCTTCCAGGCCGACAATACTGTCATTCACCCGGATGTAGTTACTGTGTGGTTTGGTGTTGAAATCCGGGTAGTACGGAATTTCGCCGCTTGGCGCTTTCTTGTCGGAATCGACAAACAGACGGTAATTCTTGTTCTGGCTGGCCTGAAGCTGCGATTCCACGCTACCCGCCACATGTTGCTGGTTCGGCTGCATGTTCGGACGAGTGTAGGCCAGCACCATATTGTCTCGGCGGCTGTCATAGTCGTAGCTGAAGGTCCGCGACACTCGCATGTCCTGGTCGCCTTGTTGGCTGCTATCCATATCTTTTGGCAGCCTGACCTTCATGCCTTCATGGCGCTCCAGCGTAGCACGGAAGTTCTCACCGTCTGCCGGGATGCGAACCAGTTCTACCGCTGACGGAACTGGTGCATCTTCTTTCACTTCCCACTGATCATCTGTCGGCAGAATCTGTGTCAGGCCATAAGCTTCTTCAACTTTACCAATCACACAAACCGTTTTGCCGACTAGGCTTTCATCCACAAAAGCTTCTGTGGCCACAAACACGCCGTCTGAAGTCAGCTCATTATTATCGCTTTGATACAGGTAGAAGCCTTTCATCAGGCTGCTGCCCACTGCGCTGACCACACCTTCAATTTGATATTCGGTGTCGCTGATAAATTTACCGTCTGCGATCAGTGGCGAGCGGTAACCGGTGCCCTGAACTTCACCAATCACTTTGGTTTCAAACTTACCAGCGGCGTCAGTACATGGGGTTGGTGCTACCGCTTTTTCAGCAAGCGCCGGATCCCCTAAACCGTTAAAAGTATTTTTGGCTTCGAAGAGCCAATCGGTAGGGGTATAGGTGCTCTTCTGGGCGTTCGCTGTATTGTAGCGACGGAGGGTGACATCTTTCCCCCAGTCATCAGCACTGTCCAGTACACCAACAATATCAAGAATTTTTGGTGTTTCGCCGGACATATCTCTTAGCGCAATGGCATCATTGCCATTATGGGAAACAGAGGTCGTTGGAATTGCTTTAGAACCGTATGCTTTTCCATTTGCAGAAACGGCATCAAGTAAATTCGTATCGCTATTACTTGGATTTGGCTGGTGGATGATAATGGATTTGCCGGCAGGAATAGTCTCGCCACTTAGCGCAGGATCTCCTTTGGAATTTACAACTGTACTCCACTCCTTACCGTCTTTCTGGCGGGAAAGCTCGATATGTGCCGGGAAGGTGTAATCCGTCGCCCCTAGGTTGGTCAGTTCAATGGCTTTGTTGTAGCTCGAGCCTTCGACATACTCGGAAATAATAATATCGTTGATATCCGCCAGTGCAGGGGCGGAGAGAGCGGTAGCAATGGCCGCAGAGAGGACAGTAATTTTCTTATTCATTGTGAGTTCTCATTCGTCAGTCGCAGATAGCGTATTCACAAAATGTTTAGAAGTAGACACGGGCGTAGGCGTAGGCATCCTGGGCCGCTTCGCCGACGTTACCTTCAATCGCGATCACCGAAGAGCGGGTCGGCTTGAAGTTCACGCCCAGGGTGCCCCAGGTGCGGCTGTTGCCCCAGTCGGTGTTTTTACCGTCCCAGAATTCGCTATCCGCTTCCCACTTCTCATAAGATTCGTAGTTTGCCGAACCTACAAACTCCCATTGCTCGGTCAGAATGTATTTGGCAGAGACCAGTGCACCTTCGTTCTTTAAGGTCTGGTAGTCGTTAAAGGCGTAAACCTTGTTGTTCGGGTCTGTTGCATCCACGGTTGTCTTCGACTGGGCAATGTCTTCTTCTTCGTAGAAGGCATTGAGGCCGAACAGCAGGCTGTCGGTCAGGGCAAAGCGCATGCCGAAGCCAACGAGTCGTTGCTCACCATACTTCGATTCGCCTTCAGACCCGGCGCGACCTTCCAGCCCCACCACGGCAGAGAAGCGGTCGCCGAAGTAGCCAAGATAACCGTTCACTACGTCACCCAGCAGGGCACCGGAAGACGATTGGGCGTTGTAACTGTATGAGGTGCCCAGTTTCACGCTGCCATAAGTCCCTTCATATTTGACGGTGGCATCCTGATCGCCTGCTTCACCGGTTTCGACGGTGGTATCAAATGTAAAGTCGCCCCACTTGTCGTAGTCGTCGAAGGCGGTGTCGGTCAGGCCAAATTCAACGTAGTGGTAGTCATTCAGGATGTAGCCCAGGTACAGCTTGTCGATGCTCAGCACCATATCGCCGGAGCCGTAGGCCCAGTTTTCGCGCTCGTAGTCGACTTCAAGGCGATACTGCAGATCGCCGTTGTTGCCTTTAACCCCGAGTGTGGCGAATGAATCGTCAATGTAGCCCTGATCGGCATAGAACTCGCCGTATTCGTAGTTGGCACCGAAGTGGCCGCCAACGCCGACTTCACCGTACAGGTTCATGGCGTTGCCATGTTCGTCCTGGTAAATCTTGGCTGCATGAGCGCTGGATGCGCAGAGCAGGGCAGAAACAAGTGCCGCAAGTTTGGTTTTGTGAGCCGTAGTCATCTTCATTATTTGACCTTAGAAAGTGTTAGATTTTTAACATTGAATCGCAAATAACTGTCTATATGCTCACACTTAGAGTAATTACTCGCAATCGGTTGCTTTTGAAATTGTGATAACTGTCAACAATATGCCTTTATAGAATAGAAACCATGTGATTACATTCTGTTTAAAGTGTGATTATTTTCACGCAACTAACATCAGTCGATGACGGCCTGATGACGACTCGGTTGCGCAGAGATGGCATGGTCATGCCCTAAAGCGGGGATGAAATTTCGTGGAATGGCGCCAGCGACACTACTATTGATGGAGCACCTTCTTTTTAGTTGTGGAAAACGATGAAGATTTTCTGTCTTGGTGGTTGTGAAACGGTCACGGGATCGAAATTTCTGGTGGAGACTCAAACCACCCGGATTTTGATCGACTGTGGTTTGTATCAGGGTTACAAGTGGTTGCGTCGACGGAACTGGCAGCCGCAACTGTTTGATATCGATAAATTGGACGCCATTGTGCTGACCCATGCACATTTAGATCATTCCGGCTTTATTCCGGTGCTCTATAAGCGCGGATATCGGGGACCGGTGATCACGCACAGTGCAACAAAAGAGCTCTGCGCGATTTTGCTGGCCGATAGCGGACATTTGCAGGAAGAAGATGCGAATTTTTATCACAAGCATCAGCTGAGTAAGCACGAAAAGCCGGAGCCACTCTATGATCGGCCGACCGGGGAAGCGTCGATGGCGTTGTTTCAGTCGGTCAATTACGAGGAAACGTTCGAGGTTGGGGATATCCGGCTTCGACTGCAAAATGCCGGTCATATTCTCGGGGCAGCCAGTGTGATCCTTCAGGCGGAAGGCAAGGTGATCGGATTCTCCGGGGATGTCGGGCGCCCGGATGACATTCTGATGCGCCCGCCGGAACCACTGCCGACTCTGGATATGTTGTTTCTGGAGTCCACTTATGGGAACCGGCGGCATGATGCCGGCGATCCGATGGCCGCGCTGGCCGATGTGGTGAATCGTACGGCGCAGAAAGGGGGAACCTTGTTGATCCCCAGCTTCGCGGTCGGACGTGCCCAAACCTTGCTGCACATGTTATCGCAACTGATGGCTGAGAAACGGATCCCCAAACTACCGACTTACCTCGACAGCCCGATGGCGATTGATGTGTCTGATATTTATTGCCGTTACGCAGTGGAGCATAAGCTGAATCCGGATCAGTGCCACGCGATGTGTAACGTTGCAGTGTTTACCCGCACGGTGGATGAATCGAAGATGATTGCTGAAAAGCAGGGGCCGATGATTATTATTGCCGGTAGCGGTATGGTGACGGGCGGGCGGATTCTGCATCATATGAAGCAGCGATTGTCGGATCACCGCACCACCATCCTGTTTGTCGGTTACCAGGCTGGCGGGACCCGCGGCGCCAAAATGCTGGAAGGCGTTGAGCACGTTAAAATCCACGGGGATTGGGTCGCAAACAGGGCCGAAGTTGAAGTGATTGAAGGTTTGTCGGGGCACGGGGATTATGTCGATATCATGGCGTGGCTGAAACGCTCTGCCTTACGTCAGCATACTCCCATCCAGCTGATCCACGGCGACCCGGATGCCCTCGAAGGGATGCGGGATCACCTGCAACAAACCACCAAATATCGGGTCGATATCGCCGGATACCAGAGCATTGTGACCATTTAACCGGAGATTGACCATGCGGGTGAGTTCGTATGGGGCAAGACAGCCAGGACGTTGTTGAGATCCGATGGGCAATGGATAACCACAACATGAGGTGCCGAACCGTATGGAGAAGAAGCATCTGCTGACCGCAATGAAAATGGGGATTGATACCCACCAGGAGCCGGTGGTCTATATGCGGAGTGACTGTCATATCTGTCGCGCCGAGGGGCTGGTGGCCAGCTCCCGGGTTGCGGTTGAATCGGATGGGCAGGTGATTATTGCGACACTGAATGTGGTGGCGAAGCACGTGATACCGCACCATCATATCGGGTTTTCTGATGTGGCCTTTCAACGCCTCGGGGTTGCCAGTGGTGATCAGGTTCTGGTGAAGCATGTGCCCTTAGTGCCTTCGCTGAGCGCGCTGCGGAAGAAAATTTATGGCCACGAGCTCAATGATCTGGATATCCGAGCCATCATTGCGGATATCCGGTCCCATCATTACAGTGACATCGAGATAGCCAGCTTTCTGACGGCCTGTGCCGGTCAGCGGCTGAGTTCCATTGAGATTATTGCGCTGACGCGCGCAATGGTCGATTGCGGCAAACGGCTGACTTGGCCCGGGCATGAGCGGGTGTTTGATAAGCACTGTGTCGGCGGGCTGCCGGGAAACCGGACGACCCCCTTGGTGGTGGCAATTGTCAGTGCCGCCGGATTGGTGATCCCGAAGACCTCGTCGCGGGCAATCACATCACCCGCCGGAACGGCAGATACCATGGAAACCCTGACGACGGTGGATCTGCACCTGACACAGTTGCAAACCGTGGTGGAGCAAACCGGTGCCTGTCTGGCTTGGGGTGGAGCGGTGAGCCTGAGTCCGGTAGATGAAGTGCTGATCCGGGTCGAGCGAGCACTGGATCTGGATGGCGAAGGACAACTGATTGCTTCGGTGTTGTCGAAAAAAATTGCTGCCGGTTCTACCCATGTGTTGATCGATATTCCGGTCGGCGAGACGGCCAAAGTACGGAACCAAGAGGATGCCTACCGACTGGCGGAGCTCTTCCCGTTGGTCGGTTTGGCGCTGGGGTTGAACGTTCGCTGTGTGATCACCGACGGCAGCCATCCGATTGGTTTGGGGATTGGTCCGGCGGAGGAAGCCAGGGAGATCCTGGCCATCCTCAAAGGTGAAGCCGGGCTGGCCGGTGAGCTCAGGACGCGGGCGTTGCAGTTGTCGGCTGAGTTGCTCGACTTTGCGTTTGGTGAGGGGCTGGATGCCGCGTTGGCTCAGGCCACTCAAATCCTGGACAGCGGTGCTGCCTGGGCGCAGTTTCAGCGAATTCTTCAGGCGCAAGGCCCGGTGAAAATCCTACCGACCGCGCACCATCAGCAGGTTCAGTATGCCCTGCACAGCGGCAAGGTGTTGCGAATCGATAATCGTCGCCTCGCCCGGTTAGCGAAGCTGGCCGGGGCCCCGAATGAAGCCAGCGCAGGCCTGCGTTTTCATGTGGCTGTGGGGGACTGGGTTGAAGAAGGGGCGCCGCTGTTCACCCTGTTGACGCAAAGCCTGGGTGAGCGGGATTATGCCTTGGCGTACTACCGGGAAAACTTAGATATGTTTGTGATTGGCGACGGCTTGTAATCGAGGTGGCTGATGACTGAAGAAAGGGTGCAGCTTCACCCGCAGCAGAATCATCCGGTGTTGTTTGCGCTGACACCGCATCCGTTAGCCCGGAGTTTGGGTCAGCAACTGCCGGCACAGCCGGGGCAGCTCGATTCCCGGCGCTTCCCGGATGGCGAGTCTTACCTGCGCGTGGAAAGTGATGTTAGCGGGCGGCCCTGTATCATTCTGGCAGATCTGTCCCGGCCGGATGACAAGTATTTGCCGATGGTCTATCTGGCGGCGACCTTGCGTGAACTCGGTGCAACCAGTGTGGGGCTGGTTGCGCCTTATCTTTGCTATATGCGTCAGGATTTTCGGTTTATGCCGGGAGAAGCCGTAACTTCGCGTATTTTTGCCGGACAATTGTCCCGGGAGATGGACTGGCTGATCACCGTGGATCCGCACCTGCACCGTTATCAAACTCTGGATGAGATTTATACGATCCCGACTCGGGTGCTTCATGCAACATCACTACTGACGGCATGGCTGGCAGCAAGGGAACAGTTGCTCTTGATCGGGCCTGATCAAGAAAGCCACCAGTGGGTGTCGGATGTTGCGACACAAAGTGGCCATCCGTTCGTGATTGGCACCAAGTTGCGCCGTGGCGATCGGGATGTTCAGGTGACGCTGCCGGATCTTCGTCCGTATCAGGACCGAACAGCGGTGATCATTGATGATGTGATTGCCAGTGGCGAAACTTTGCTGAAAACCGTCGATGCCTTACAGGCCCAGGGGCTCGGAACCATTGACTGCGCGGCCATTCACGGTATTTTTGCCGATAGCTCGGATCAACGGTTATTGGATAAAGGGGTGCGCCAGCTGATGACGACTAACTCGATTCCATATACCGGACCACAGCTGGATTTGACGGCTTTGTTGCTGGCGCCAATACGTGAGTTTGTCGCCCGCTAGTTTTTTCGGGTATCGCTCGGTCTGATACAGCTTGGCTCAGTAAAGACAGGCCCGGTAAATCTGGTTCCGAGACAGTTTGTCGACAGTGACGTCGGAATACAAAAAAGCCTGTTCCAAAGAACAGGCTTTTCAATCTCTTTCGAGGAAAATGGTGCGTCTGAGTGGACTCGAACCACCGACCCCTACCATGTCAAGGTAGTACTCTAACCAGCTGAGCTACAGACGCAAATTTTGTTACATTATTTCGAATCGTTTGGGTTGAACGTTCGAAATTGGTACGACCGAGTGGACTCGAACCACCGACCCCCACCATGTCAAGGTGGTGCTCTAACCAGCTGAGCTACGGTCGTATTGTTTTTGATGCACTGCGTTTATCGACATGAATCGAAAGGGCAGGGCATTCTTAATTTGGTGCGTCTGAGTGGACTCGAACCACCGACCCCTACCATGTCAAGGTAGTACTCTAACCAGCTGAGCTACAGACGCAGATTTTGTTTCAGTATTTCGAAACGTTCTGGTTTAACGTTCAAAATTGGTACGACCGAGTGGACTCGAACCACCGACCCCCACCATGTCAAGGTGGTGCTCTAACCAGCTGAGCTACGGTCGTATTGTTTGTCATGCGCCGCTTAATTGACAAGAATCGAAGGAGCAGGGCATTATCAAATTGGTGCGTCTGAGTGGACTCGAACCACCGACCCCTACCATGTCAAGGTAGTACTCTAACCAGCTGAGCTACAGACGCAGATTGTTCACAGTATATTGAATGTTCTGGTTTAACATTCAAAATTGGTACGACCGAGTGGACTCGAACCACCGACCCCCACCATGTCAAGGTGGTGCTCTAACCAGCTGAGCTACGGTCGTATCACTGAACTGTCATGTTCCTGAGAACAAGGTGGATATTAAACACTTCATGATGGGGGCGCAAGTGCAACTATCCATAAAAACTGAAAAAAGCGCGTGTTTGCTTACTGTTTACGCAAAGCGTAAGCCAAACCAGCAACAACAGGCTTAAAACCAGCATCATGACTTCGGTTTTCCAAAGAGTAATGCCTTGTTATTGTTCAGTTTCTAGCCTGCTGGGTGCGGTTTGCTCCAGATGTTCAAATAACTGTTCAAAAGCTTGGGTCAGCTTGTGATTCGGGAGCATATGGATCAGCGGTTGCTGGTGGTAATGTGACTCTTTCATTTTGACTGACAGAGGCAAATAGGGCTTGAGGATCGGTAAACCGATGTCACTCAGATCGGCAATGATTTTGGCCGGAAAGTTTGCCTGGGCGTTGAACATGTTGACAATCACGCCTTCGACTTCAAGCCGAGGGTTATGATCTTCGCGAAGCTCGGCGACATTATTGAGCAAGGTCATCAGGGCTTGCTGGGAAAAGCTGTCGCAATCAAACGGGATCAGTAGCCGCTGTGCGGCAATGAGTGCAGCTTTACTGAAAAAGTTAAAGTTGGGCGGGGTATCAATGTAAATGCGATCATAATTTTTTTCGAGTTCATCGAGCGCATCCCGGAGCTTGTAGATTTTGTAGCGGCGCTCGAGCTCAGATTCAATTTTCTCCAGTTTGGGGCTGGACGGAATGATATCTAACTTGGGGAATTGCGTCGGTTGGGGAAAGGCTTTGACCGGCGTGGAGACTGAAAACCAGCCGACGGTTTGATTCAGCAGCTCAGCAATATTTTTACTTTGATCTGCCCCGGCGTCATCGCGGGGATCGTAGCCGAGATAATGGCTGCTGTTGCCCTGAACATCCAAATCGATCAGCAGTGTTCTGTAGCCATGTGCCGCGCTCAGCGCTGCCAGGTTTGCCGCAATGCTTGATTTCCCCACGCCACCTTTTTGGTTAAATATGACTCGCCGCATGTCTCCCTTCCCTGGATGATGTTGAATCAAAATACGTTACCTGACCGCGGTATGCGTCGCAATGCTTATTTCAGCAACTCGTGATCCGGGGGCAACAAGCGGGAAATCCACAGCACCAGCTTATGCTTCATATTGGGACCGTCTTCTTGTTCCGGAGCCAGTGGTGTAATTTGCTTGGCCGCAACGAGCAGGCGGTAAATACATTCAACCTTGTCTTTGGCCGAGACGCTTTTATCCAAATCGCCATAGCCCTGCTTGTGCGCAAAGGCAAAACCTAATTCCAGTGCTTTTTTCAGTAATTTGGCATCGTTTTTATTCTTTTTCATTTGTATTCCTTCCCTATGCGATCCACCTATGTGCCTGATAGCACAGCTAAGTTCATCATAGAGGGATTCCCCCGGGATAGATAGCCCGGGTTGCCTCCGGTGTTGGTTGGACGAGTGCTAGTTTGCGTAGCATTAGTTGGATTGGTGCTGCAAACCGACTTTGATCTGGCAGCGTTTGAACGTGCGCTGCCAAAAACGGACATGGTTGAGGATGGCCTGGCGATAGTCCTGATAGAGCTGACCGGCGACGTAATAGTCATAATAGGGCGCGAACCGGGGACCGAGTTCTGTTGGTGGGTTCAACAACGTCCGTAGTGGTCCCTGGATCTGCTGGTACTGGCTGTCGAGTTCGGTGAGATAAGGCTGCAGGTCGGCGGCAAAAAAACGATAGAACACATTACTTAGATATTCCGCTTGCTGCTGGTTGCGGTTTGCGCCGCAGATGACCGCGGATTCATGGGCTTCCAGCAACCGGGTGGTGGTGTTGAGCCAGTCGCTGGCGCGGGCCATCGAATAGACGAGCTGGCCGAAGTAACGAAAGGTGTGAATGGCTGCTTGATGATGGAGTAAACCTTCCGCCTGCTTGGGTGGCAGAGTCTCTTCCCGGATAATTCGTTGGTGAATATGTTGCAAATAGCGCATCGCCTCCTGGTTCTCTGTGGCACCGGGGAAGCTGTCCAGCGGAAAGGCGTGGGTGAACAGGTTCAGTTGCCGGCGCCATTCTTCCCCCGTTGTCAGCATGTTCCATAAATAATGCGGCAGCTGCCGGCGTTTTAAGGCGTGAAACTGTTCAAGCTGGGGCCGCAGCTCTGAGTCTTCCGGTAACGTACTAAGGCAGTATTCCAGCCCGTCCATAAACAGCAGCTCATAGCGCATCTGGCGGGTCTTATCCTGAAGTTTGCCCAGGGTTGAGTTTCGCTCTGCGATGAGCTGGAACAGGCCGCACTTTCGGAGCTCATATGCATCGAGCAGGCCGATTCGGATTTCCTCTATCGGCAGAAGCAGATCACGGATATCCGGCAGGGGTGGTGTTTGGGTCTTTGGTGCGGCAGGTGTCGGCACCTCCAGGACGCTGGCGAGGCGTTGTTGATAGATTTCGAAACTGGCTTCCGAGCTATTGCGCTCACACCCGAAGAGGGCGAAGCAAAGGAGGAGTACAGCGATCGCAGGGCATTTTTGCATCACGTAAGCTTATGTTTTTTATCATTGCTTTCTCTATTATGGTTAACTTTGGCGCAAAAAGAAAAGGCGACCTGAGTCGCCTTGTCATTCGAAGGGGGAGGTGCTGTGCTTATCGCAGCGACATTGCCAGTTGGAACTGGTTGTCCTGATGATGTACCCAGCGCATCCGCACGGCCAGCATGACGGCGGCGGACGTCAGGCCGATGATGTTTCCGTACCAGAAGCCGTGCGGACCCATTGGTGCTACCACCCAATCGGTCATGCCCAGAATGTACCCGGACGGCAGGCCCAGGATCCAATAGGCAATAAAGGTGCGGGAGAAAATCGCCTGCATATCTTTATAGCCGCGCAGGGCACCGGCGGCAACCACCTGGACTGCGTCACTGCACTGGTACACCGCGGCCAGGAACAGTAGTTGACCGGCCAGCAGCACAACCTCAGGATTGTCGGTGTAGAGCAGGGCGATTTCTTCTCGAAACACAACAGTCAAGATTGCGGTGATGAGGGACATTCCGATCGCTACCATTATCCCGCTGTGGCTGGCAATTCGGGCTTCATCAATCTCTTCTTTCCCCATCAGGAAACCCACCCGGATACTCAGTGCTGCGCCGAAGCTCATCGGCAGCATAAAGATCAGGGAGGAGAAGTTGATTGCCACCTGGTGCGCGGCCACCACAATCGAACCCAAGGGAGAGATCAGCAGGGCAATCGCTGCAAACAGGGAAACTTCAAAAAACAGCGAGGCTGCGACCGGGAAGCCCAGCTTAAACAGGCGCAGAACAGCCTTCGGCTGCGGCTGGTACAGGGTGGTAAACAGACCCGCTTGCTTTAAACGCTTGTTGATAAACACGTAGATCAGCATTGCGATGAACATCAGCCAGTAGACAATCGCGGTTGCGACCCCACAGCCAACCCCGCCCATTTCCGGTGCGCCGAATTTACCGTAGACAAAGATCCAGTTCAGCGGAATGTTCGCGGCCAGGCCGATAAAGCCGATGACCATCCCGGGAATGGTCAAAGACAGCCCTTCGGAGAAGCTTTTCAGGGTTTGGAAGAACAACAGGCCGGGAACAGCGTAGAGTACCGCATGCAGATAGCCGATGGTTTTCTCAGCCAGAACCGGCTCGACGTCCATCAAATCAATCAGCATTCCGGCGTTATAGAGCACCAGAATAATCGGAACGGACACCAGCGCAGAGAGGACAAATCCATGCTGCACTTCAAACGGGATCTTTTCTTTTTTTCCGGAACCATTGAGCTGGGCAACGATCGGCACCAGCGCAATCAGCAGGCCGACCCCAAACAAAATAGCCGGTAACCAAATACTGGCGGCGACGGAAACGGCCGCCATGTCGGTGGCGCTGACGCCACCGGCCATGACGGTATCGACAAACCCCATGGCAGTTTGGGCCACAGATGCGATCAGTACCGGAATGGCTAATTTCAAGAGATGACGGGTTTCTCGCCAATAGTTTTGCACGGGATGCTCCTGGAACAGGGTAAGAGAAAGGTAATACAAATGTGCTGAGCGGTGAATTATAGCGCGATAATAACGTGACACAATTGTTAACGACTAAAAAACGCTGTGATTTCGGAAATCCTGGCCGGAATTTCCCGCTTGCCCGTTAGCACCTGCCGGGAAAACGGACTGGTTGTGCTAGGATACGCTTTTCAAGCGGTATCCATGATTCGGATACCGGATTTTCCTCTGGAGTATGTATGTTTACCGGGATTGTTCAAGGGACCGCAGAAGTTGTTGAGATCATTAAAAAAGAGCAGTTTCAGACCCATGTGATTCGCTTACCGCAAGCGTTGCTCTGTGGGTTGGAAATCGGTGCATCGGTTGCCCATAACGGCTGCTGCCTGACCGTAACGGCGATTGAAGGCGATCGGGTTGCTTTCGATCTGATGCAGGAAACGCTCAAAGTAACGAACCTGGGTCGGGTGGCGGTGGGCGATCACGTCAATATTGAGCGGGCGGCGAAATTTGGCGATGAAATCGGCGGCCATTCGATGTCCGGTCATGTGAACTTCACCACCGAGATCAGCGAGGTGATCACTACCCCGAACAATTGTACGCTGTGGTTCAACTTACCGGAGGACTACAGTAAGTACGTGCTGCGTAAAGGTTATATCGGCATTGACGGCTGTTCGCTGACCATCGGTGAGGTGACTGACGCGCGGTTCTGTGTCCATTTGATCCCGGAGACGCTGAATCGGACGCTGTTTGGCCAGCGTCGCGCTGGTGATTGGGTCAATATTGAAATCGACCCGCAAACGCAGGCGATCGTCGATACCGTTGAGCGCGTGTTGGCAGCCCGGTCCTAACCAGAATGATTGCCGTCCGGCTCTGAGCCTGCGGGGTTGTTTCGTGATTTCGCAGGCTCTGGATCAGAAAATCTGTTCGTCGTCGGCATCGACGAATAAGTTGATGGTGCGATGTAAATCATCGACTTCCATGGTCAAATGAATGGCATGGCAGCACGCTGGACAGTCGTCATAGAATTCCTGACTGCCACCGCTGGTATCTAAGGTGATGCGGATATTGTGGCCGCAATGCGGGCAGATCACCCCTTGCTCTGTAATATTTTTCATTGTTGTACTCCTTACTGAAGTGCTGAGCACGTCAAGCCAGATTCCTTGCTGTTCAGTATTCGCCTCTGGAGAGATTCGAGTGTCGGACAGAGGGAATCAAAATCCTTTCAAATCAAGGCTGTTTGTGGACGACTGGCATCCTCCATTTATCTAAACTGTAGCGTTTTGTGTTGGTTTTTGCTGAAAATTAACCATAAAGTTTGATAGCTGGAGCAATTTAGAACAAATTGCGAGGAAAGTGTCTGGGAGGGGAATTGTTGTGCTGGTAATTTATCGTTTTATCAGAGCGGCGCGAAAAGATAAAAAGTCAATTTCGGAACATTGCGCTGCAAGCAAAAGATAAAAATGAGAGGTAAAGACAGGGCGCTGCTCTTTACCTCTGAAGGCTGCGAAAAATGGCGCTACAGCGCCTGAAGCAAGTCGCAACTTACTTCGTTTAACGAGCGAAGTTTGTGGTCTGCAATCGCCCAGCGGGCATCATCGGCAAAGTGAAGTTCCGGAACGGCGATCCCCTTCATTTGCGCGGCTTTGGCCGCCAGTAGTCCATTCACCGAATCTTCAAAGGCAACACAGGCCTGAGGCGGAACACCCAGTGCGTCGGCGGCATTGATATACACTTCTGGATGTGGTTTTCCGTAGCGAAGATGCTCGGCCGACAGAACCGCGAGAAACTTATCTTCCAGAGAGAGCGCCTGCAGGGTTGATTGGATCAAACGCATCGGCGAAGAAGAGGCCAGAGCAATTTTTAGCCCGGCTTGTTCGCACACCTGAATCGCTTCCAGCACCCCCGGCAGCATGGGTTTGTGCTCGTTGATCAGAGCTTCGACCCGACTGACAATCAGGTCGGTGACGGTAGCGCAGTCGTTCCCTTGCCAGGGCTGTTTGGCAAACCAGAACTCGACCACCTGATCAATCCGCAGTCCTGTGGTTTCCCGGGTATCTTCCAGCGTGATCTGAACACCCTGCGATGTTAGTACTTCAATTTGAGCGCGTTGCCAGAAAGGTTCTGAGTCGACCAGCAGGCCATCCATATCAAAAACAGCAGCTTGTAACATGTACATCTCTCAATTTTCACGACGAGCGGCAAGTCGGATTCGCACTCATCTGAATATCTGACGATTCGCACGTTCTGACTTGTCGGAAAGCCTGAAGATAACACAAGATTGTGGCGCTCGTCATGGTATGGCGCGGAAGGTCTCGGGGCGTGTGCCGGGGTGGCGGGACAGATGCCCGCCACCGTGCCGATGGCTGAGGGGTTAATCGAGCAGTCCGAGTTTTTCAATCAGGTGCTCGGCTTTGGCGATATAGCTGCCGCCGAACAGGTTACAGTGATTGAGGATGTGGTACAGGTTGTACAGCTCTTTTCGCTCCTGGTAGCCTTCGTCCAGGGGCCAGATGGCTTGGTAGCCTTCATAGAAGCGGGGCGGGAAGCCACCAAACAGCTCTGTCATCGCGATGTCGCATTCCCGATCGCCCCAGTAGCTGGCCGGATCGAAGATGATTGGGCCGGTGACGGTGACGGCGGTATTGCCATGCCAGAGGTCGCCATGGAGCAGCGACGGTTTGGGCTGGTGGTTCATGAGCAGATCGATGACCCGGCTGGTGATGGTGTCGATATTGCCGAAGTCGATGCCTTTTTCCAGGCAAAGCTGGAGTTGCCAGGCGATGCGTTGTTCGGCGAAGAACCGGCACCAACGGCGGCGCCATTTGTTGGGCTGCGGTGTCAGGCCGATAAAATTGTCGATATCGAATCCGTACTCGGCTTGCTCGCCCCAAGCATGCAGGCGTGCCAGTTCTTGGCCTAATGCGTAGGCGCTGTCGTCATCCAGAACTTTGGTGGGCAGGAAATTTAAGATCAGAAAGGCGTGCTCGCGGGAGATCCCCAGATGCTGGACTTCCGGAACCTGGATGCACCCGGCTTCCTGCAGAATGCGCAGGTTTTCAGCTTCGGCTTCGAAGGTCACCAGTTGTTCGCGATCGTTGAGTTTGACAAAGAAACGGTCGTTGCCATCGCTGATACAGTAGCAGTCATTGACATCGCCGCCCTCGACGGGCTCCTTTTCGGTGATTGTGAACGGTTTTCCCAAAACATCAGAAAGCTGGTGAGATATTACTTGCCACATAGCATCCTCCACGGCCCATCCAGGTATAACCAGTCAGAAGTTACCTGTTCTTTCAACATCCTAGCCTAATTTTTGAACACGTTACTGTGCGTTCATCAAGGTTTTAGCGCATTGACTTCTGATCTGCTCATCCAAGCATAGCCAAAGCTGACCGGGTTGGCGGCCTGAACAGATGACAAAACCATGAAAAAAGCCGGAAAGTCTTCCGGCTTTGGGTGAGGGATGGGTGATCGTGCTGCTTACAGGCTTGGCAGAAGCGTTGCCGGCATCAGGGCATTGAAGCTTGCTTCCAGCAGTAATTGGTTTGCTTTTTCGATATCCGGCGCAAAATAGCGGTCCTTATCGTAGAAGCTGACACGTTCACGCAGCTGGGCTTTGGCCGTTTCAATTCGTACCGAACTCTTGCTCGGGCTACGGAAATCCAGACCCTGAGCAGCGGCCAGCAATTCAACCGCCAGGATCCCCCGGGTATTCTCAGCCATGTCTGCCAGGCGGCGACCGGCGAACGTGGCCATCGATACATGGTCTTCCTGGTTTGCCGAGGTTGGCAGGCTGTCGACGGAAGCCGGGTGGGCCAGGGTTTTGTTTTCACTGGCCAGGGCAGCTGAGGTCACCTGCGCAATCATGAAGCCGGAGTTCACGCCGCCGTTATCAACCAGGAATGGCGGCAGTTTGCTCAGCGCGCTGTCAATCAGCAGAGCCATGCGACGCTCTGATAGGCTGCCGATTTCAGCAATCGCCAGCGCCAGGTTGTCGGCGGCCATGGCGACCGGCTCGGCGTGGAAGTTCCCGCCGGAGATGATGTCGTCATCTTCCGCAAACACCAGTGGGTTGTCGGACACTGAGTTGGCTTCGACTTCCAGGATGTCCGCGGCGTGGCGGATCTGCTGCAAACAGGCGCCCATGACTTGCGGCTGACAGCGCAGGGAGTAAGGATCCTGTACTTTTTCACACTGCTGGTGGGAAAGACCAATTTCGCTGTCTTTATCCAGCATGTGACGATATGCCGTGGCAGCATCAATCTGGCTGCGATGGCCGCGAACACGGTGGATGCGCGGATCAAACGGACGACGGCTGCCCAGTGCGGCATCGACGGACATAGAGCCGCACACAGTCCCGGCCGCGTACAGATCTTCCGCTGCAAACAGACCTTCCAGCGCAAATGCTGTGGATGCCTGGGTGCCGTTCAGCAGTGCCAGACCTTCTTTCGGTGCCAGGGTGATTGGTTCCAGACCGGCAATTTTCAGCGCCTCAGCACCACTCAGGATTTCACCTTTGTGACGGGCCTGACCTTCGCCCAGCAGCACGGTGCTCATGTGTGCCAGTGGCGCCAGGTCGCCGGACGCACCGACGGAGCCTTTCTTCGGAATACACGGGTAGACTTCGGCATTGACCAGCTGCATCAGGGCATTGACCACCAACGGACGGATGCCGGAGAAGCCGCGAGACAGGCTGTTAATCTTCAGCACCATCATCAGGCGCACGGTCGCGTCGTCCATGAACTCGCCAATCCCGGCGGCATGGGAAAGGACGATACTGCGCTGCAGGGTTTCCAGATCCTCGACGGCGATGCGGGTGTTGGCCAGCAGGCCAAACCCGGTGTTGATCCCGTAAACGACACGATCTTCAGCAATGATCCGTTCAACCGCAGCGGTACTGGCCAGCATGCCTTCCAGCGCAGAGTCATGGAGAGACAGTGAAACGCGCTGACGGTTCACTTCACGCAGCTGTTTCAGTGACAGTTGACCCGGATTGATTTCTAAATGGTACATACAACGTCCTTTTCGCAATCGTTATTTGGTAGTGATCATTGGCAGGTCCAGACCCTGCTCTTTGGCACAGTTAATGGCAATATCGTAACCGGCATCGGCATGACGCATGACGCCTGTGGCCGGGTCGTTACGCAGCACGCGACCGACACGCTCGCCCGCTTCGTCAGAGCCGTCACACACGACAACCATCCCTGAGTGTTGTGAGAAGCCCATCCCGACACCGCCGCCGTGGTGCAGCGAGACCCAGGTGGCACCGGATGCCGTGTTCAGCAGGGCGTTCAGCAGCGGCCAGTCAGACACTGCATCAGAGCCGTCCATCATGCCTTCGGTTTCACGGTTCGGGCTGGCAACAGAGCCAGAGTCCAGGTGGTCACGGCCGATGACAATCGGTGCTTTCAGCTCACCATTTTTCACCATTTCGTTGAAGGCTTTCCCCAGGCGGGCACGGTCTTTCAGACCCACCCAGCAGATACGCGCCGGCAAGCCCTGGAACTGAATACGCTCGCGCGCCATGTCCAGCCAGTTGTGCAGGTGCGGGTTGTCCGGGATCAGCTCTTTCACTTTCTGATCGGTTTTGTAGATATCTTCCGGATCGCCGGACAGCGCTGCCCAACGGAACGGACCGACACCTTCACAGAACAGTGGGCGGATATACGCCGGAACGAAACCTGGGAAATCGAATGCGTTCTCAACGCCTTCTTCCAGCGCCATCTGACGGATGTTGTTGCCGTAGTCCACAGTCGCCGAGCCGGCTTTTTGCAGATCCAGCATCGCCTGAACCTGAACAGCCATAGAAGCTTTTGCCGCTTTCACCACTGCTGCTTCGTCTTGCTGACGCATTTCAGCCGCGTATGTCATGCTCCAGCCTTGTGGCAGGTAGCCGTTCAGTGGATCATGGGCTGAGGTCTGATCCGTGGTGCCGTCCGGGACAATACCGCGACGAACAATTTCCGGATAGATATCGGCGGCATTGCCCAGCAGGCCGACGGATACTGGTTTGCCGGTTTGCTTGGCTTCTTCAACAATCGCCAGCGCTTCATCCAGCGAAGTGGCTTTACAGTCGACATAGCCGGTGCGCAGACGGTAGTCGATACGGCTTTCATCACACTCGACTGCAATCATCGAGAAGCCGGCCATGGTTGCCGCCAGGGGTTGAGCACCGCCCATGCCGCCCAAGCCACCGGTCAGGATCCAGCGGCCGGATGCGTCACCGTTAAAGTGCGTTTTCGCCATTGCCACGAAGGTTTCGTAAGTGCCCTGAACGATGCCCTGTGAGCCGATATAGATCCAGCTCCCGGCAGTCATCTGACCGTACATCATCAAGCCTTTCTTATCCAACTCGTTAAAGTGCTCCCAGTTGGCCCAGTGCGGGACCAGATTGGAGTTGGCGATCAGGACACGCGGCGCATTGGCATGGGTCTTAAAGACGCCGACCGGCTTTCCGGATTGAACCATCAGCGTCTCGTCTTCTTCCAGGCGTTTCAACACTTCTACAATCTTGTCGTAGCATTCCCAGTTTCGTGCAGCACGGCCAATCCCGCCGTAAACCACCAGCGAATGCGGGTGTTCCGCGACATCCGGGTGCAGGTTGTTCATCAACATTCGCAGCGGCGCTTCTGTCAGCCAGGATTTGGCATTGAGCTGAGTTCCGGTCGGTGCTTCGATGGTCCGTGTTTCATCTAAACGTGGATTCTGTTGCGTCGTAGATTGTGTCATTTGGCTCTCCTTGCTGTGCCTGTGTTGTTATCGGATGGCACGGGCGATTGTCCAGGCTAACCGTGCGGCCAGCCGTGCTGTGTGGTTATCAATGTCGAAACGCGGGTTGTACTCGGCCAGGTCGGCGACCAGGATCTTGGATTCACCGGCCTGATTTTTCGCCGCCAGAATAGGCGCGAGTAATTGCTCAACGACATCGAATGGGACGCCGCGTGCAGCCGGGGCACTGACCCCGGGGGCGACAGCGGCGGGAAATACGTCCAGATCAATGGTCAGGTAGAGGTGATCACACTGATCGATAAACGCTTGTAATTCATTTAGGGTTTGCTCCAGGTGCTGATGTGTCAGCTCCGTATCGTCTTTGTAAAGTACGCCCAGACGGTCCGCTTTCTCATACAGCGCCTGGGTATTACTGGTTCGGCTCAGGCCCAGGCAGGCATAGCGGAACGGCCAGTTTTGCAGCTGACAGAAACGGGCGGCCTGATGAAACGGCGTGCCGGAGCTGCCCATGTTGGATTGCTGCCCGGCAGGCGGGTTCCGCAGATCGAAATGCGCGTCGAAGTTGATAATGCCGATGCTGGGTGCCGGATGAGACGACTGGGCGTCGGCGTCCGAGTGATCCGACACCGCTGCATGTTGTTTTTGCAGCAGGTAGTTGCCGATCCCCTGGAAGGTCCCCCAAGCCACTTCATGGCCGCCGCCGAAGACCATTACTTTATGGCGTTGGCGCAATGCCCGGCAGACATCTTCGCCCAGCCGATGCTGAGCCAGCTCCAGGTTCCCGTCGTTACAGCTGATATCGCCGCCGTCATAGACCGGCTCTGCATGGTGCCAAGCCAAATTGGCCAGGGCTTTACGGATAGCTTGCGGTGCCTGGTAAGCACCGGTGCGGCCTTTGTTCCGGGCGACGCCTTCATCGCAGGCAAATCCCAGCAGCATGATGCCTTCGTCGTTGGCCTGATCGGCCGGCTGGACCACCTGGTGCCAGCGCAATCCCAGTTCACCGTCTTCCGGATCAGTACGGCCTGTCCAGGCACTCATATCAATTGGCATGGTTGAACGCTCCATTCGCTGGAAACAGATGTCCGTCGACGACACGTGCCATCAAGTCCGGAACACCGAGGCGATAAGATAGCTCGGCAGGCGTCGAGACTTGCCACAGGGCAAGGTCGGCAGCCATACCGGGTTTGATTTGTCCGCGCTGTTCCTGTAACCCCAGCGCTTTTGCTGCGTGGCAGGTAACACCGCGCAGGCATTCTTCCGGCGTCAGGCGGAACAGGGTACAGCCCATATTCATCATGGTTCGCAGCGAGGCAATCGGGGAGGTTCCCGGGTTGAAATCCGTCGCCAAAGCCATTGGCACCTGGTGTTGGCGCAGGGTTTCAATGGGCGGTTGCTGGGTTTCACGCAGAAAGTAAAAGGCGCCCGGCAGCAGCGTCGCCACCGTACCGTGCTCAGCCAAAGCTTTTACGCCGGGCTCATCAAGGAATTCAATATGGTCGACGGATAAAGCGCCCATGCGAGCCGCCAGTGCGCTGCCGCCAAGGTTGGACAGTTGCTCAGTGTGACCTTTTATGGCTAAACCATGCTGCTTGGCCGCTTCAAATACGCGCTCACACTGCTGTGTTGAGAAACCGATGCCTTCACAGAATACATCGACGGCATCTGCCAGTTGCTCTTTGGCAGCCACAGGGATCATCTCATTGCAGACCCGATCGATATAGCCATCCGCATCATCTTTGAATTCAGGCGGCAGGGCATGGGCGGCCAGCAGGGTTGTGGAAACTTTGATGTCCGACGCCTGGCCGATCCGGCGAGCGACGCGCAGCATCTTCATTTCGCTTTCCAGCGTCAGGCCATAACCGGATTTGATCTCGACCGTGGTGACGCCGTCATTCTTCAGCCCCTGCAATCGCGCCATGGCGAGTGCATACAATTCGTCTTCTGACGCTTCGCGAGTGGCATTAACCGTGGCCAGAATTCCGCCACCGGCTTTGGCAATGGTTTCGTAAGGCACGCCGTTCAAACGCTGCTCAAACTCATTGGCACGATTACCGGCAAACACCAGGTGGGTGTGACTGTCGATGAACCCCGGTGTGACCAATGCGCCCTGGCAATCGATCACCTGCGGGTGACCATGACAGTCCGGATGTTCATCGGCATGACCGGCGAATTGAATTTTACCGTCCTGGATACCGATCATGGCGTTATCGATGATCTGGTAGCCGTTTTCTGGCTGCATCGTTACCAATTTGAGATTTGTCAGTACGCGATCCATGGGAACCTAATTTGCGTGTCGTTTATGTATATACAAATTATTAGTCAAAATTGAGGCTGAACACAAGAGATTGTGTAAATAAAATGTGATCGAAATGGCACTAAATCGATAATTTTAACAATTGGGCAGGATCCGTGTTCTGAATCGGCCATGCTGAACCACTGATTTTATAAATGTATAGATGATAAATATGACCGCGAAGGGTGGTTATTTTCAGGCTATGGTTATGGCTTTGCTGGGACGATGAGCTTCGCTGTGGCGGATATCGGCTGATAAGGAGTGAAGTGACAGTTCAGATGACAACGCAGGGACCGATGGACGGTCCCTGTCTGGTGCAGAAAAAGCAGGGGTTAAACCTTGCTGCGGGAGCTGAGTTTGTATTTGTCACCCGGATGGTAGAGCAGGGCGGTACTGATCAGGTTTTTATTACTCCAGGTCCGGCGGTTGAGGAGTAAGCAAGGCGAGCCGGCACGAATCTTCAGCAAATCAGCAATGCGTTTGGCGGGCAAAATCGCTTCAACCGTATGCTCGATATCACTGAGCGGGCATGCCTGCACCAGATATTCATTCGGCGTCTGACGGGTAAAATCCTGTTCGATATAGCTCGGGGCATAGTCCGGATTGACCCAGCGCTCTTCCAGTTGGATCGGGCTGTCATTCTCGTAATGGACGATCTGGGTAAAATAAACATCGGTGCCGTGCCTGACCCCCAGCTGCAACGCAATGTCATCACTGGCTTTCACGGTGGTTTGGCTGATCACCTGGCTGGTATAGTGATGGCCGCGGTTTTTGACTTCTGCCGCGATATTTCGGATCTCCATCAACGGCGATTCGGCTTTCTTCTGACAAACGAATGTCCCCAGTCGTGGTGTCCGTTCCAGCATGCCGTCTTTCACCAAATCGCGAACAGCCTTGTTGGCTGTCATACGGCTGACGGAAAATTGCTCCGACAGTTCGATTTCAGTGGGGATCCGATGGCCCGGCGGCCAGGCGCGGGACTGGATTTTGTCATGGAGATATTGCTTGATTTGTAAGTATCGCGGGGACTGCGCCATTGTTGTGATTCCAAAATTGCCTATACAAATGAAAGCAATTTTTTCATACGATTTCAAGTTTGCCCGCGTAGAATCCGGGGAAATGCAAGAGAAATCAGCCCGTCGAGGAAGTAATGGTGGGAAAATGTACAATTTCCGCGTGTTGACGCAGTCTGACTTTGCATTCTCTTCCCTGCGTTTGCTATAGTCCCACTTTGCTATTGTGTCTCGGGCTGCTCAGTATTGCGGTATCGGCACAAAGGCGACTCTCACTTTAAGCTTCTCAAAGCTTTTACGTTTAAATTCAACATGTCTTGCTTGGTGTGCAAGACCACTGTTAAGGGATATATACATGCCTGTAATTACTCTTCCTGACGGCAGTCAGCGTCACTTTGACAACCCAGTTTCAACTATGGAAGTTGCGGAATCGATTGGTCCGGGCCTGGCGAAAGCCACCATTGCCGGTCGTGTCGACGGTCAACGCGTCGATGCGTGTGATCCGATTGAAGCCGACGCGAGCCTTGAAATCATCACCGTAAAAGATGAAGTCGACGGCCTTGAAATCGTTCGTCACTCCTGTGCGCACCTGCTGGGCCACGCCCTGAAGCAGCTGTACCCACAAGCGAAAATGGCGATCGGTCCAACCATCGATAACGGCTTCTATTACGATATCGATCTGGATGAGTCACTGACGCAAGAAGATCTGGAAAAGATCGAAGCGCGGATGAAAGAGCTGGCGAAGACCAAATACCAAGTGGTGAAGAAAAAGGTCAGCTGGCAGGAAGCACGTGATACGTTTGAATCACGCGGCGAACCGTACAAGATGGAAATTCTCGATGAGAATGTTTCTCGTGACGATCGTCCGGGACTGTACCATCATGAAGAATACGTCGACATGTGTCGTGGCCCACACGTGCCGCACATGGGCTTCTGTCAGCACTTTACGCTGCTGAACGTTGCCGGTGCCTACTGGCGCGGTAACAGCGACAACAAGATGCTGCAGCGTATTTACGGGACAGCTTTCCACGACAAGAAAGCGCTGAAAGCGCACTTGGTTCGCCTGGAAGAAGCAGCAAAGCGTGACCACCGTAAGATTGGTAAGCAGCTGGATCTGTTCCACATGCAGCAAGAAGCACCGGGGATGGTGTTCTGGCACCACAACGGCTGGACCATCTTCCGTGAGCTGGAAGTGTTCGTACGTGAAAAACTGACTGAGTATGACTATCAGGAAGTGAAAGGTCCGCTGATGATGGATCGCGTGCTGTGGGAACGTTCAGGCCACTGGGATAAATACGCTGAGGCGATGTTCACCACTTCTTCAGAGAACCGTGAATACGCGATTAAGCCGATGAACTGTCCGGGTCACGTTCAGATCTTCAACCAAGGTCTGAAATCGTACCGTGATCTGCCGCTGCGCATGGCTGAATTCGGTTCATGTCACCGCAACGAGCCATCCGGCGCCCTGCACGGCATCATGCGTGTTCGAGGCTTCACTCAGGACGATGCGCATATCTTCTGTACGGAAAGCCAAGTGCAACAAGAAGTTACTTCTTGCATTAAAATGGTTTATGATACCTACCAGACATTTGGTTTCGACAACATCGTTGTGAAACTGTCAACGCGCCCTGAGAAGCGTGTTGGTTCAGATGAAATGTGGGATAAAGCTGAGTCTGACCTGAAACTGGCACTGGAATCAATGGCACTGCCATATGAAATCCAGGAAGGTGAGGGCGCATTCTATGGACCGAAGATCGAGTTTACCCTGCATGACTGTCTGGATCGTGCCTGGCAGTGTGGTACGGTACAGCTGGACTTCGCCCTGCCTGAGCGTCTGGGTGCGACCTATGTCGGTGAAGACAACGAGCGTCACACGCCGGTGATGATTCACCGTGCGATTCTGGGCTCGCTGGAGCGCTTTATCGGCATTCTGATTGAAGATTATGCTGGCTTCTTCCCAACTTGGTTGGCGCCGCAACAGGCTGTGGTGATGAATATCACTGATAGTCAGTCAGAATATGTCCAGGAAGTCGTAGCAAAACTGCAAAAAAGTGGAATTAGAGCCATTGCGGACTTGAGAAATGAGAAGATTGGCTTTAAAATTCGCGAACATACTTTGAAGCGAGTACCATACATGCTGGTTTGCGGCGACAAAGAAGTCGAAGCAGGCGAGATTGCGGTACGTACTCGCAAGGGTAAAGATTTGGGTAAATTTAAGATTGATGATCTTGTTGCATTCATGCAGGAAGAAATTAGCAGTCGCAAGCTCAATATTGTGGAGGAATAAGGTATTAAAGGCGGAAGAAAAACCCAAGCACCGGTTAAACAAAATCAGCATCGTCTGAACGGCGAGATCCGTGGTGTACGCGAAGTTCGCTTGACTGGTATTGATGGGGAGTCAATTGGCGTTGTTTCTATTGAAGAAGCAATTAATACTGCTCATGAAGCTGGTGTTGATCTAGTTGAAATCAGCCCTAATGCCGAGCCACCAGTCTGTCGTGTGATGGACTATGGCAAGTACCTGTTCGAAAAGAGCAAGGCTGCTAAAGAGCAAAAGAAAAAGCAAAAACAAATCCAGGTGAAGGAAGTTAAATTCCGTCCTGGTACAGACGAAGGCGATTATCAGGTAAAACTGCGCAACCTGACTCGCTTTTTAGAAGAGGGCAACAAGGGTAAAGTCACGCTGCGTTTCCGCGGTCGTGAAATGGCCCACCAGAGTCTGGGTATCGATCTTCTGAATCGTATTAAGGAAGAGCTGGCCGACCTAGCGGTTGTAGAGAGCTTCCCGAGCCGAGTTGAAGGTCGTCAAATGACGATGATGCTTGCCCCGAAGAAGAAGTAATTACGGCATTTCAAGTAGCAAAAGCGCTGCTTCACCGCAGCGTTTTTTGTTCGCCTGATTACTATGTTATTAACTATCAACAATGCGGAGTCTCATCATGCCTAAGATGAAATCCAACAAAGGTGCTGCTAAGCGTTTCAAGAAAACTGCTGGTGGCTTTAAGTTTAAGCACGCAACTAAGCGTCACATCCTGACTAAACGTACTACTAAGAACAAACGTCAGCTTCGTCCAAACGCTATCCTTCCTGCATGTGAAGTGGCAGCTGTTGCACGTATGCTTCCGTTCGCTTAATCGTTTTTAGTTTTATATTTAATTTTAGTTAGGAGTCTCCTATGCCTCGCGTAAAACGTGGTGTACAAGCACGTGCACGTCACAAGAAAGTTCTTAAACAAGCTAAAGGTTACTACGGTGCACGTTCACGTGTATATCGTGTAGCTTTCCAAGCAGTTACTAAAGCTGGTCAGTATGCCTACCGTGACCGTCGCAACAAGAAACGTACTTTCCGTCAACTGTGGATTGCACGTATCAACGCTGCTGCTCGTCAAAACGGTATGTCTTACAGCCGTCTGATCAATGGTCTGAAGAAAGCATCTATCGAGATCGATCGTAAGATCCTGGCTGACATCGCTGTATTCGACAAAGCAACTTTCACAGTTCTAGTTGAAAAAGCAAAAGCTGCACTGTAATTTCAGTCCAGTTTGATGGGAAAAGGAGAGCTTCGGCTCTCCTTTTTTCTTATCTGTTTCCTGTATACCTGCCTGATATCCAAACCTGAAATTTCCGCTGACAAGCAAGCGCCACCCATTCTCAGCAGGCCATGCCTGTTCGGTCGGTCTATCCACTTCACTGATTCTCTTTTGCGCCTCAAGATTTCATTGCTTCATTACTTCATTACTTCAGTACTTCAGTACTTCAGTGCTTCATTGCCTCATTGCTTCATTGCTTCATTGCCTCATTGCCTCATTGCCTCATTGCCTCATTGCCTCATTGCTTCATTGCCTCATTGCTTCATTGCTTCATTGCTTCATTACTTCATTGCTTCATTGCTTCATTGCTTCATTGCTTCATTGCTTCAGTGCTTCAGTGCTTCAGTGCTTCAGTGCTTCAGTGCTTCAGTGCTTCAGTGCTTCAACTTCAACGTTCAAGGCTACCAAGTCACATAGCCGGTGCATCGCGTCGCAATATGACGGGTTACGATTCATAGGACAGCGCAGTCTGGCGATCGGATTCATGCTGGTAAGCCCATTGTTGCAGGCCCAGGATTAGTGCAACAGAAGCAACCGTCAGCAGGCTGAAAAGGAGTAAAGGGCTGGTCAGCAGTTGCACCGCGGGGGAGGCATCGTATTGGTATTGCGCCAGGAGCCAGTCAATTACGCCAAACCAATCCAGCATTAGCCAATACCCAGCAGTCAGTAACGGGATCAGGGCATGGCGTCGCAGATCAATACCGTTGCGACTGGATGCAGGCATCAACAACCAGATGAAAGCCAGGTAGGTCACCAGACTGCCGACAATAGCCAGTAGGATGGTGGTCGGATCGTGAATATCAAATCGTAGTCCCCCCTGGTTATCGCCCATCAGGAGGAACAGGAGCCAGTAGCCACAAAGGACCATGGCAGACTCGCGCCACTGGCCAAGCCAGAGGCGGCCAAACAGTCCCTGAAAGACACGCCGAATAGCGAAGTAAAGAAGCAAGTTTACGCCCAGCGCAACAGGAACCAGCAGTAGTTGTAGCGGCAGGTTATCAAAAATCAGTGCGGCGATTACGGGATCGCTGTAGGCCCCCATATACCAAAAGAGCGACATGACCAGCGTATTGAGCACGCCATGGTTGAGGTAAATCTCGCCACTGTGGGTTCCGAGTTGAGCCAGGAGGGATGGCGATTTTTCCGACGGCAGCGTCAGGGCTAGGGCGGTGATCGCGAGCGTGAGCGGAAGCGTCATAAGGTAATAGTCGGCGGCGAAACTGTCGTGTCCCCAAATCAGCCAGAGCCCTTCGGCCACGGCAAGCGCTGAAAACAGGAGGGTAGCTAGTAAATACAAAGGCCAGGGGGCACGCCTGAACCATTGGATAGCATCGCCCCGGGCGAGTTGATAGCCCAAACATAGATAAAATAAACCAAAAAACAACGGATCCCTTGAGTTGACAAAAAACGTGTGGGTTTCCGGGATGAAAATTTCAAATGAAAGTAGGGCTTGATAAGACTGCCCGCTCAGGCCGATGACATGCAGGACACCAGCGAGTAGGAACAGGTGCATGGTCCGTTGGAAATGCTGAGCCAGGCAGAGCAGGACAGTGGCGATGATCAGCGCGGTCATAAACCACATGATCTCGAATCCGAGGGTGCCGTGGTAAAGCGCCTGCAGCCAGGAAAAAGGTTGCCAGTGTTGATAGCCCAGGCCATCGACGAGCAGGTAGAGCAGCGTCCAGACGAGATACATTCGCATGAGCTTGCGGACATAGCGCCAGGTATAGCCCCAGCTGTCTTTCTGACTCTGGAAAAAGTACAGGTAGCCGGCAACAACGAAAAAGAAAGGCACCGCAAATCGCGCCAGTATATTCAGGCTGAGATAAATTCCGTTTTGATCTTCGCCGCCGTATCCGTAGAAACTCATATAATGAATCACAAACACCGCAATGATGGCGAAAAATTTAAACGTGTCGAAGGCATAGATCCTTGGCATTTGTGTCTCCGAATCAATGTTGAGCTTGGTTGCATATAGGGGCGATCCTTCACTGTTTTTGCAACTGATTCAACTGTTTCCTTGGTTTTGCAAGTCGTTTTGACGTGTCACTCGAGAGGTTGCGGATTCGTGCCTGAATCGTTCGCAGCTTTGCGGGGTTAATTTTGCTCAATTCCCTCTTTTTATGGCATTTCAGTTTGGATTTAGACGCATGTTTCTTTAGTATGTATCGTTACGCGAATTTATATCTCCCTAAAGGACGCCACTTGTAGGTGGATGAGGAAACGATGCTACATCTAGACGAGATTATTGCCAACGCAACGGCAGCCATAGAGCAGGCTGAATCATTAGTCGCTCTGGACGAAGTCCGTGTCCAGTATCTGGGCAAAAAGGGTGAACTGACCCTGCAACTCCAAAGTTTGGGTAAACTTCCGCCGGAAGAGCGCCGCGAAGCGGGCCAAGAAATCAACAAAGCCAAGCAGGCGGTTCAGCAGGGGATTGCCGCGCGTAAAGATGCGCTGCAACGTGCCGAGCTGGAAGCGAAGCTGGCGGCAGAAACCATTGATGTGAGCCTGCCGGGTCGTCGCATTGAGAACGGTGGTCTGCATCCGGTGACACGTACCGTTGAGCGTATTGAAACCTTCTTTGGTGAACTGGGCTTCAATGTTGAGTCTGGTCCTGAAATTGAAGATGCCTTCCACAACTTTGACGCGTTGAACATTGCAGCCGATCACCCGGCGCGTACGGATCACGACACCTTCTTCTTCAACCCTGATCTGATGCTTCGTACGCACACTTCAGGCGTTCAGATCCGGACCATGGAAAATGGCAAGCCGCCATTCCGCTTTATTGCTCCGGGCCGTGTGTACCGTAACGACTACGACCAGACGCACACGCCAATGTTCCACCAAGTGGAAGGGATGCTGGTTGATGAAAACGTCAACTTTGCCCAGCTGAAAGGCATTCTGCATGACTTCCTGTGTAACTTCTTCGAAGAAGAAGTGGAAGTGCGTTTCCGCCCATCGTACTTTCCGTTTACAGAGCCTTCTGCGGAAGTGGACGTGAAAGGGAAAAACGGTAAGTGGCTTGAGGTTCTGGGCTGCGGTATGGTTCATCCGAACGTACTGCGTAGTGTTGGGATCGATCCTGAAAAATACTCTGGTTTTGCGTTCGGTATGGGTGTAGAGCGTCTGACGATGTTGCGTTACGGCGTCAACGATTTACGCGCATTCTTCGAGAACGATCTTCGTTTCCTGAAACAGTTCAAGTAATCCAGAGGTTTAAACACTATGAAATTTAGCGAATCATGGCTTCGTGAGTGGGTAAGCCCTTCTGTAACAACGGACGAGCTGACGCACCAAATTACAATGGCCGGCCTGGAGGTCGACGACGTCCTGCCGGTTGCGGGCACCTTCACTGGCGTGAAAGTGGGTCAGGTTGTGGAATGCGGTCAGCACCCGGATGCGGACAAGCTGCGCGTGACAAAAGTTGACGTGGGTGAAGCCGAACTGCTGGACATCGTCTGTGGTGCGTCGAACTGTCGCCTGGGCTTGAAAGTCGCTGTGGCGACTGTGGGCGCTGTTCTGCCGGGTGATTTCAAAATTAAGAAAGCCAAGCTGCGTGGCCAGCCATCGCACGGCATGCTGTGTTCTTTCACTGAGCTGGGCATCGACGTTGAATCTGACGGTATCATGGAGTTGGCAGAAGATGCGGTGATCGGTACCGATTTCCGTGAATTCCTGGGCCTGGATGATGTGACCGTTGACGTTGATCTGACGGCGAACCGTGCGGACTGTTTCAGCATTCGTGGTATGGCGCGTGAAGTCGGCGTTCTGAACCGTGCCGACGTGACCGCACCGGCTGTTGACGCGGTTGTGCCATCGATTGACGACACGGTGTCGATCGAAGTGAAAGCGTCTGCGGCGTGTCCACGCTACCTGGGTCGAGTGATCAAGAATGTGAACGTTGCTGCAGAAACACCGCTGTGGATGCAGGAAAAGCTGCGTCGTTGCGGCATCCGCTCGATTGATCCGGTTGTTGATATCACCAACTATATTCTGCTGGAGCAGGGCCAACCGATGCATGCATTTGATCTGGACAAGATCGAAGGCGGTATTGTGGTTCGTATGGCAGAGCAAGATGAGAAGCTGACGCTGCTGGATGGCTCTGAAGCGGTGCTGAATGCAGACACGCTGGTTGTGGCTGACCACAACAAAGCGCTGGCAATCGCTGGCATCTTCGGCGGCGAACTGTCAGGTGTGATGTCATACACCAAAGACATCCTGCTGGAGTGTGCGTTCTTCGCGCCGGATCACATCCGTGGTCGTGCGCGTAGCTACGGTCTGCACACGGATTCTTCAATGCGTTTTGAGCGTGGTGTGGATTACGCACTGCAAGCCAGCGCCATGGAGCGTGCGACGCAGCTGATCGTTGAGATCTGTGGTGGCGAAGTCGCACCTGTGGTTGCGGTTGAATCTGAAGCCGATCTGCCGAAACCAAACACTGTTGCCCTGCGTCGTGAGAAACTGGACAACCTGCTGGGTCATCACATCGCAGATGCCGACGTGGTTGAGATCCTTGAGCGTCTGGGGATGGCTGTGGCAACAACGGCTGAAGGCTGGACGGCAACAGCGCCGACCTGGCGTTTCGACATTGCCATTGAGCAGGACCTGATCGAAGAAGTGGGCCGTATTTACGGTTACAACAATATTCCGAATCAGTCGCCGGCTGCTGCCCTGAAAATGAACGACCACAAAGAAGCGGATTTGCCGCTGAAACGTGTACGTAACCTGCTGGTTGACCGTGGCTACCATGAAGCGATCACTTATAGCTTCGTTGAGCCTGAGCAGCAGAAGCTGATCGTACCGGATGTTGCACCGCTGGTACTGCCAAACCCGATCTCTGCAGATATGTCGGCGATGCGCCTGGGTCTGATCCAGGGTCTGCTGAACACTGTGGTTCATAACCAGAAGCGCCAGCAACCACGCGTTCGCCTGTTCGAGCACGGCCTGCGTTTCATTCCGTGTGACACTGCTGAAAACGGCATGCGCCAGGAGCCGATGCTGGCCGGTGTGATTGCAGGAACACGCGGCGAAGAGCACTGGGACATTGAGACCAACACGGTTGATTTCTTCGATCTGAAAGGTGATCTGGAAGCAATTCTCGAGCTGACATCGAACGAGAAAGCCTACAACTTCAAAGCGGCGAAGCATCCGGCATTGCATCCGGGTCAAACGGCTGCCATCGTCGTCGACGGTCAGGAAGTGGGTATCATTGGTACCGTGCACCCTGAGCTGGAGCGTAAGTTCGGTCTGAACGGCCGCACCATCGTCTTTGAGTTGGAGTGGGCTGCCATTGATTCTCGGGTGATCCCGGAAGCTGTGGGTCTGTCTAAGTTCCCTGCCAACCGTCGCGATATCGCTGTGGTTGTGAACGAAGACGTTGCTGCGGGCGATATCGTTGCGGCTTGTCAGGCTCACGGTGGTGAATTGCTGACCGACGTGAATCTCTTTGACGTATACCGCGGTAAAGGGGTTGAAGAAGGCAAGAAGAGCCTGGCCATTGCGCTGACGCTGCAATCGACAGAGCGGACGCTGGAAGAAGCTGATATTTCAGGTGCTGTTGATAGCATTGTTGCGGCTCTGGCAGAAGGTTTTGCCGCATCACTGCGTGATTGATTGCAAACTGGTTTGACCTGAATATGCATTTTTTTGCTATTTAAGTCATTGTTTTATGAAAGCAGCCGGAAACGGCTGCTTTTTTTTGATCTTTAGCCAAAATTGGCTAACATTCTGATTGATAGCGGTATTTGCTGGTTCTGTCGCAACTGGCAGAGTGATATGCGGTAGTCCCCTGATTTTTCAGAAATAATTTTGGGACGATGTGAATAGAAAGCACAACAGGGTGCATGAAATTTGGCTTTTACTGCGACGAAAAATCAATAATTTGACGTTTCATTGACGTAAAAAAGTTGGCGGAAATCAGCGAGTTGGCTTAAACTTGTCACTAGTTAAGGACGGGCTCCGGTTATGGAAATAATACTGTACGACGATCCATCGCCGAGTGATGCTTGCCTGACGACTAATACGTAGCAGAGGTTGTGACACTATCTCTGTGGTCCATTCAACATAGTCTTGAGGGAATTATCTATGGCGCTCACAAAAGCCGATTTGGCTGAGAACCTGTTTGAGAATGTGGGACTAAGCAAACGGGACGCCAAGGATACGGTGGAAGTCTTCTTTGAAGAGATCAGGAAAGCTCTGGAACATGGTGAGCAAGTGAAGTTATCTGGATTTGGTAATTTCGACCTGCGTGATAAAAATGAGCGACCAGGACGAAATCCGAAAACCGGTGAAGACATTCCGATTTCTGCCCGCCGTGTTGTCACTTTCCGCCCAGGCCAGAAACTTAAAGCTCGCGTAGAAAGCATCGAAATCGAAAAATAGCAGTTTTGAGTTCGGAATATGAACCCAGGTAAGGTGTGTAGGCTTACCTGGGTTTCGTTTTTTTAGGGCTTTTTTCTTTTTTTGAGATCTTCTGCAAGAGCCCGGTCGTTACAATCATTTAGCTAACTTGTATATTACTTCGCAACGCTTTCACTGTGTAACGCTAACAGACAGTGAATCCCAACGATAAAACACTACTAAAGCGCAAAGCAAAAGAGCAATTACACGGAGGTTGTCGATGGCGTTTCTGAAACAGGTGAAAAAAGGTCGGTTCCTGAAAGCAACTCTGGATCTGACATCACCGTTTGAGCCCGGGGAATGGACACTGGATTCAGGAATTCAGTGCAAGATGCCGATGCGCGGTGTTCTCGAAATTACACCGTCAGTATTGAATGGGACAGAAAAAGATATCGTGCTCTCCTCGGGGGTTCATGGTGATGAAACCAGCCCGATAGAACTGATCCAGCGCCTGGCTGAGGGGATTCTGCAAGGGGAGATTATCCCTGCTCACCGTTTATTGTTAATCATTGCTCATCCGGAAGCGATTAACGCGCACACCCGGTTCGTGACTGAAAATATGAACCGCTTGTTTAAAGCGCAAAATGAAGCGCGCAACATTGACTGCATCACGGCCAACGCATTGCAACAAGCCGTCAGTGATTTTTATCATGGTTCCCCACAGGCGCAGCCGGATCGCTGGCACTTAGATCTGCATTGTGCCATTCGCGACTCCAGGCACTACACCTTCGCGGTCAGTCCGTATACGGACAACCCGACCCGCAGCAATCGTCTTTTTGCGTTTTTACAGCGTGCCCAAATTGACGCGGTGCTCCTGTCTAACTCTGCTTCACCGACATTCAGCTGGTACAGCGCTGAATACTTCTCGGCCCAAGCGCTGACGATGGAGCTTGGTAAAGTGGCCCGATTTGGTGAGAATGACCTGACGCTGCTGGAAGATTTTTATCATGCCATGCTGGCGTTGGTCACCGAGAACGATGTCCCGCTGGAGTGGTACGGGGAAACCATCAGCGTCTATAAAGTGACGCGTACGCTGACCAAGCATACCGATGCGTTTCAGTTTACGTTCCCGGCGAACCAGGCGAACTTTACTCACTTTGAAGAAGGGGCTTTGCTGGGCAGTGATGAAGGGGTCGAGTACACCGCGGCACCGGGCGGCGAAGCGGTGGTCTTTCCGAACCCGAATGTGGCCATCGGCCAGCGTGCCTGTCTGCTGGTGAAGAAAACCCGGGTCAATTTCCGTGAGCAGGTGACTGTCGAATAATTCATCGCTCTCATCGGTAACGTGCGGCGACCGGCAAAGAAACAGCATTCTTTGTCGGTCGCCGCTTTTCATTCCGGGGTCGAGAAGGTATTGTAAACGCTCCGTTTTTACCATATTCGTCCCATGCAGCTAAACGATCTTATTTTACGCCAGCGCGCGAGGTGGCAGTTCAGTCTCATACTGAGTGCTGTCGCGCTGGTCATCGCGGGTTTCTTCTCTCTCGCCGTGGGCGAAATCTTTATCTTACCCTGGTCACCGGAAGGGCCACTGGAGCAACAGTTCCTACTGCAATTACGCATGCCGCGGTTATTCGCCGCGATGGCCATCGGGGCTTCACTGGCGGTTTCCGGGGCTGTGCTTCAGGTGTTGCTTGGGAACCCGCTGGCGGAGCCCGGGGTGATTGGCATCTCTGGCGGTGCCAGCCTGGCGCTGGTGATCCTGCTGTTTTTCTTTCCGGCATTATCGAACCCAATGATCACCATGGCCGTGGCGATGGCCGGGGCCTTGTGTTTTACCCTGATCCTGGCCGGTTTGTCGCGGCGACGTAAGGTATCGACGACACGGTTGCTGCTCATCGGGGTGGCGCTGGGGATCCTCTCCGGAGCCGTTGTGACCTGGGCCTTTTACTTCAGTGACGATTTGAACCTGCGCCAGCTGATGTACTGGTTGATGGGGAGCGTTGGTGGTGCAAACTGGCTGCAACTCTCCCTGCTGTTCCTGGTGATCCCTGTCTTGGCTTGGCTGTGCCTGCAGGGACAAAAACTGGATCTGCTGATGTTGGGTGAAAATCAGGCCCGGCAACTGGGGTTGGACGTTGTGGCGTTTCGCTGGCGACTGATCCTGGTGGTGTCTTTACTGGTTGGCGCAGCCGTTGCGCTGGGTGGAGTGATTGGCTTCATCGGACTGGTCGTGCCGCATTTACTGCGCTTGTCACTCGGGACCGAAAACCGATATTTGTTGCCACTGTCGGTGATCTGCGGTGCTTTACTGCTGGCCGTCGCCGACATTTTCGCCCGGGTTTTACTGCCGGCGGCCGAGCTGCCGGTTGGTGTGGTGATCACCAGCCTCGGCGCGCCGGTCTTTATCTGGATGCTGCTGCGATCGCAAATGGATTAAGCCGATGAACGAGATGAATTCACAGGGCTTGCTCCTGGATGTGAAAAACCTGGCGATGCCACCGCGTTTGCTGCCGGTGTCATTTACCGTCGCTGCCGGCGAGATTGTGCATCTGATTGGCCCGAACGGCAGCGGTAAGAGTACCGCGATTGCGATGCTGTCAGGCTTGGTCCCAGCCCAGGGGAAAATTGTGCTGCAAGGGCAATCACTCGCGGATTATGATTTGCCGGGTCTGGCAACCGTGCGATGTTACCTGGCGCAGCAGGACAGACCGGCTTTTTCTGTCGGGGTCTATCATTACCTGGCACTGGCGCTCTCGGCGCTGGGGCCTTTGGATCCGGTCGCGGTCCAGCAAGCGCTGGATGAGGTGTGCCTTGCGCTCAGTATTGCAGACAAACTGAACCGTAACATTCAACAGCTCTCCGGGGGGGAATGGCAGCGGGTTCGCCTGGCGGCGGCCTGCTTGCAGGTGTGGCCGGCCTTAAACCCTGAAGCCCGATTGCTCCTGCTCGACGAGCCGGCTGCGGCGCTGGATATCGGTCAGGAAGCCGCGATGTACCAGTTGATCCGCATGATGGCCGGGAAAGGCATCGCCGTGGTGATGGCAAACCATGATCTGAACCGCACCTTGCGTGAGGCCGATAAAGTCATTTTGCTCAACCATGGCTGTTGCGTGGCGAAAGGCGAACCGGAGACCGTGATGACCGTTGAGCGTTTAGAAAGTGTCTTTTCAACCCGGGTCCAGCGCATCGAACATCAGGGGCAATCCTGCCTGATTTTTACCGACTAGCACGAAAGTGGCGGGTGAGCGTTTGGTCCTGCTCGCAAAAATGATGACGGGATCTGGCCGGGAATAGCAGGCGATCTGCTGCGAATTTGTTATAATCTTGGTTTCATATCTGTGATAACCAAGCCGTAACAGGAAGTTCGGCTGACGAGGAGTTAAACATGAACGTACCCAGCTGGGATCTCTCCATCGCCTATCAGGATCTTTCTGATCCCAAAATCACCCAGGATATCCAGACGATCAAATCTCTGATCACGCGCTTGGAAGCACTGGATCCAACATCGCTGGAAGACTTGCAGCAGGCTGTGATCACGGATGCCAACATTGCGGTGATCCTGTCGACCCTGTCCACGTATGCCAACTGTCTGGCCTCCGTGGATGCCGGCCACGACGGGGCGAAGAAGCTGGCCGGGCAGGCCGATCGACTTTATTCGCAGGCTGAGCAGGCGATGAATCCTTATCAGCAATCCATCATTCATCTGGATGAAAACGCATTTGAGACTTACCTGCAAGGCGAGGGGCTGGAGGCATTTCGCTTTAAGTTGGAACGTCGTCGGTTACAGCGTAACCGAATGTTATCGGTCGGCGAAGAGCAATTGCTTTCGGCGATGCATGTGGATGGCCGCAATGCCTGGGGGCGTCTCTATGACAACCTGACCGGGAGTTTGTCGGTGACGATGCAGCTTGCCGACGGCAGTGAAGAAACGGTGGGTTTGTCACAGGCTGCGAGTCTGTTGTATGGCCCGGATATCCAACGTCGGGAGCCCGCCTGGCGTGGTATCTCGCAGGTGATGACGGTGCATCAAGAGTCATTTGCAGCGATCCTGAACGGCCTTTCCGGCGGTCGTTTGACCGAGTATGACAAGCGCAGTCATACCGAGCAGGTTCATTTTCTGGACCCAAGCCTACACACCAGCCGGATTGAAAAGCAGACTCTCGATGCCATGCTGAGTGTAGCAAGGGACAATCGCGAGGTCGGACAGCAAGCCGGCCTGGCGATGGCGACCTTGTTTGGTACTGAGAAACTTAAGCCCTGGGATGAGCTGGCATCGATGCCGGCGTTGGGCGGCGGGGAGAGTGAAACGTACAGCTTTGATGAGGGGATCGCGATTATCCGCGAGGCGTTTGCCGGGGTTGATCCGGAAATGGCCGATTTTGTCGACTGGATGGTGGAAAACCAGCGCATTGATGCCGCGCCGCAACCGCGCAAACGCTTGGGCGCTTATTGCACCAAGTTTGCCGACACCCGCTCGCCGTTGGTGTTCATGACCTGGGGCGGTAGTATGTCCGATGTGCTGACGCTGGCTCATGAGCTGGGCCATGCCTTCCATAACTGGGTGATGCGGGATATGCCGCTGGTTCGCACCGAATATCCGATGACGCTGGCTGAAACCGCCTCCATTTTTGCCGAGAATATTGTCCGCGATGCGCTGATGGCCAAAGCGAAAACGACGCAGGACAAACTGCAGATGTTGTGGGAAGAAGCACAGGCGGCATTGCAGCTGCTGATCAATACTCCCGTTCGTTATGAGTTTGAGAAGGCTTTCTACGAGCAACGCCAGGAAGGGGAACTGACGCCGCTGCAATTGCGAGAGCTGATGGCCAAGACCTGGCGTGACTGGTACGGCGAGGCGATGGACGAAACCAACGACATGTTCTGGGCCAGCAAGCTGCACTTCAGTATTCCGGGGATCAGTTTCTACAACTACCCGTACCTGTTCGGCTATCTGTTCAGTAAAGGCGTGTATGCACAACGGGCAGCGAAAGGGGCACAGTTCTACAGCGACTACAAAGCCTTGCTGCGCGATACCGGCGCCATGACGGCGGAAGCTGTGGTTCAGAAACATCTGGGGATGGACATCCGTCAGCCGGAATTCTGGCAGCAAAGTGTGGACATGGTGCAGCAACAAGTGGCGGCGTTTGAACGTTTGGTTGCGACGTTGAAATAACCTTTAGTTCTGAGAAACAACAAAGCGGTTTATCCGATGGCCGGATAAACCGCTTTTGCGTTCTTGCAGACGCGAGTTCAGTCAGTAAGAACAACCGCGGTTACGTGCTTAGAAGCTGTAACGCGCACCTAACTGATAGCTGGTTTCTTTCAGATCTTCAATTTTACGGTGCTGGAGGTTTGCTTCCAGGCTGAAATGCTGAGTCAGCTGGATGTTGTTCCCCAGACGAAACTCTTGCATGGTATCGTCATACGCCGCCAGGCGAACCGCAGGCTCAATCGTCCAGTTGCTCATCAGTTGGTAACGGGCACCGACTTCACCCGTCAGGCCGGAGTCATCTTCACTGAATGATGCATGGCCGTCCGAGAAGCCCCAGTAATGCACATCCAGCTCAGCTTCGATTCCTGAAATCCCCGCCAGGCCGTAAACGGTCAAACGGTTATTAATCGGCTGGAAGTAACCCAGGCCCAGCAGCGAGTGTGAAATGGTCAGATCGTTGTCGACGGTACCTTCGCTTCGGGCTTCCAGAAAAAATTGATCGGTAAAGTTCCAGCTACCGCGCAGATACAGACCGGCAGTTGAATCTGAAGTTGTCTCGCCCCAGGAAGAAACGGAGGTCGGCAATTGGTGGTTGTATTCAGAAACCTGAAGTCCGCCGCTGACAAAGTTGAAGTTTTGCGTTGCGTTGTCAGCCTGAGCAGAAAAAGCGGTGATCATCAGCGCTGATAGCGGAAGTAAAGCAATCTTGTTCATGTTGTTCGCCTGTATTTTGTTATTGCGCAGCACGGTGAACCGTGATGTCGTCTTAGCTCTGGCGGCAGATTAACGCTTATAAAAACAGTGTGCAATATTATTATGTACATTGTTTTTAATTTGAGATGCGTTTGCTTGGAAAATGAGCAAAAGCGATGTCCGTCGGCATTTCTGCACAAAATGTGTCGGTTGTCTTACTGTGGGTGAAATGGAATCGTGATTGCATTTTGAAGCGGTGACATTGATTTACCAACATTCATCCCTATGCATCAATACTGATATCTTGGTCATAGATTCCTGCCGAGTGATTGATTTAAGATGAAAACTGTACTTATTGAGTAGGACAGGGAAGTATGAAAAATACGTTTGAGCACGCATTGCCTAATGCAGAAGGTTATTTCGGTGAATATGGCGGCAGTTTTATTCCGCCGGCGTTGCAGGAGATCATGGTTCAGATCACGGCAGCTTATGATGCGTGTCGACAGGATCCGGCATTCCGTGACGAGCTGGCACGTTTATATAAGCATTTTGTGGGGCGGCCCAGTCCTATTTTTCATGCCGAGAACCTGTCCCGTCAATATGGCGCATCGATTTATCTGAAACGGGAAGACTTGAACCACACCGGCGCCCATAAGATTAACCACTGCTTGGGTGAGGCGCTGGTCGCCAAGAAAATGGGCAAGAAGAAGCTGATTGCGGAAACCGGGGCCGGTCAGCACGGTGTTGCGTTGGCAACAGCCGCGGCATTGGTCGGATTAGAGTGTGATATCTACATGGGTGAGGTGGATATCGCCAAGGAGCATCCGAATGTGGTGCGGATGCGGATCCTTGGGGCCAATGTGATCCCGGCGACCCACGGACGTAAAACGCTGAAGGAAGCGGTTGATGCTGCGTTCGAAGCTTATCTGAAAGATCCGATTCATCAGTTGTATGCCATTGGCTCGGTGGTGGGGCCACATCCGTTTCCGATGATGGTGCGTGATTTTCAGTCGATTATCGGCAATGAAGCGCGGGTGCAGTTTAAGGAAATGACCGGGAATTTGCCCGAGAATCTGGTGGCTTGCGTCGGCGGCGGTTCGAATGCGATGGGATTATTCAGCGCATTTCTGGACGATCACGATGTGGCGATTCATGGAGTAGAGCCGGCAGGTCGTTCATTGACGGAAGTTGGAGAGCATGCGGCAACCCTCACTTTGGGAGAGCCGGGGATCATGCATGGCTTTAAGTCTTATATGCTCAAAGATGATCAGGGGGAGCCGCAGGAAGTGTATTCGGTCGCCAGCGGGCTGGATTACCCGTCGGTCGGGCCGCAGCACAGTTACCTGAAAGACATCGGCCGGGCCCAGTATGGCACCGTCAGCGATGATGAAGCGATTGCAGCATTCTTCGAACTCTCGCGCAGTGAAGGGATCATCCCGGCGATTGAGTCGGCACACGCGGTGGCTTATGCGTTGAAACTGGCGAAGGCCGGCGAGAAAGGCTCAATGCTGATTAACCTGTCAGGTCGCGGTGACAAAGATATCGACTTTGTTGTGGCGCAATATGGCAAGGACTATGGCATTGATTCAGTCTAATGATGAACATGAATGAAAGTTAATCTGAATCAGGGGCGCTTCGGGCGCCCCTTTGTTTTGCTCACTTACTCACTCATTTTGTTCGCTTGGCTCGGCCTTGCATTGGAGGAGGCGAGTTTAGAGACCTTCGGCCTTGAGAATATAGTCCAGCGCACCAGTGATCGCGGCGACCTGGGCATCATTACATTCTTGCTCGGTCACTTTCGGACTGTCCGGGTAGACCTCCGTGGTGGTGCCGTAGACACATTGCGTTAGGCCGCTGCACAGACCCAGTTTTTGGGTCGGGTAGTTGATGACGCCTTCCTGGGTGATCGGCTCGCCGATGATCTTGCCATCACTGTCCGGCGGGGCAATATGCGTCACGGGGCGGACGGCATCGATCACCGCTTTCTGGAAATCCGGTCGCGGGTTATCGGTATCGCCGACCAGGTAGAAGCCATCCGGTATTGTGCCCGGGATGTAAGCAACCCCGTCGCGGGCCGCCAGCGCCGGACGAAATTCCAGCTCGTCGGTGTCGGTAGTCTCATGCAGATCAATGTGCGCCAGGATGTCGGTTTGCAGAGATTCCACTAAGTTCATCAGGGCGGCGGATTCTTCTGCCGGACTGTCGGCGTAAAATGAACGGTTCGGATCGACTGCATTCGGGTTCCAGCGGTTGATCGTTTCATATCCCCAGGGGCTGACACACGGGGCAATCAGCAGATTAAACCACTGGCTGTATCGTTCCGCCTGCTGGTCGATAAACTGAATTGCGCCGTGGACACCGCTGGTTTCGTAGCCGTGGACACCGCCGGTCACCAGGATCGTCGGCTTGCGGCTGTCCCAGTTCCGGGTTTTCAGCGCATACAACGGGTAGCGTTGTTCGTCATAAGAAAGCGCGCCGTACTGAACCCGCTCGAAGCGGCCCTCCAGCGGTTTGAGTTTGGTCAGCACCTCGTCCTGATACGAGCGTTTGCGGGTAACCTGAGTGCGCCAGGCGCTTTTTTCTTGTTCGGTCCAGGGGGTACCCGGTGTGCCGATTGGGTAGGGATGGGTGTTGTTCATGAAGTTCCCTTGGTCATGATGATGAGGCTAAGGGCAAAAGCATAGCAGCCGAAGTAGGCACCGCAACAGGATTTTCCGCTCGACGGTAAAGAAAAGGCGGCCTGAACAGGCCGCCTGAGTTCGTTCAAATCAAAGTAACAGGGACTAACTGGTTTTGAACTGTCCGACCAGCTTTTTCAGATCCGCACCGGCATGATTGAGCTCACTGACCACCTGCTCGGAGCTGCGGCTCGACTCGGTTAGCTCGGCAACGATGTCCTGAATCGCCACCATATTGCGGTTGATCTCGTCAGTCACCGAGCTTTGCTCAGTGGCAGCCGTGGCAATTTGGCTGGTCATGTCATTGATGGCTTCCACCGCGTGGGTGACGGTCGACAGGCTTTCGGTGATCGAGTTGGCGGCATCCACAGCTTCGTTACAGGTGGACTGGCTATGTGTCATGGAAGACACGGCCTGGGAAACCAGGGCATGCAGCTCATCCAGCATCTCTTTAATTTCCTGTGTGCTGGACTGGGTGCGGCTGGCAAGCCCGCGTACTTCATCAGCAACAACGGCGAAACCACGGCCTTGCTCACCGGCCCGGGCAGCCTCAATGGCAGCATTCAGCGCCAGCAGGTTGGTCTGCTCGGCGATCTCACCAATGACTTTCAGGACATTATCAATTTTCTGCGATTGCTGGTTCAGCGAGTGGATGTGCTGGGCCGCCTGATCGACTTCTTCAACCAGCGCGGTAATAGAGACTACCGAGGTGTCAACCCGCTGCTGGGCAACATGTGCTTCTTCACTGGCACTGCTGGTGGCATTGGAGACTTCATTAGCATTCATCGCCACTTCGCTGGCTGCTGAGCTCATTTCGGTGACGGCAGTCACCACCTGCTCGGTTTCGTTATTGTGTTCATGTAACTGCTCCGTCAGGCGAACCGTTTGCTGGTGAATGTTACTGGCTGCGCTGGAGACATGATGGGTGGCATCGGAAACCTGGGTGATGATCCCTTGCAGTTTTGCCACGAAACGGTTGAACGCATCGCCGAGCTGGGCAATTTCGTCATGACCGTGCACATCCAGGCGGCGGGTTAAATCTCCTTCACCATCAGCAATTTCATTGAGGGTACGCGCCATGTTCTGAACCGGCCGGGCCATGCGATTGGCAAAGTAGAGAATTACCATGGCAAACAGGACACCGAGGACCAGGGTGATCATCAATACGATCTGGAAACGTTTTTGCATTCCGGCGACGGCATCGTCATGGAAAATAGCCACTTCACGGTCAATATCATCAATGTAGAGCCCAGTGCCAATCATCCATTTGCCGTTGTTTACACTGGTTGCGAAGCTCAGTTTGGGTTGCGGTTGACCGCCATTGGTCTTCGGGTACGCGTAGGCGACAAAATCCCCCCCACGTTGACTGGCTTGAACCAGCTCCCGAATGAAGGCCACACCGTTGCTGTCCTTCAGGCCGATCATGTTTGAGTTATGCTTCTCCGGCGCGAGCGGGTGGACCAGGTTTACTCCCTGCATGTCATAAATGAAAAAGTAGCCGGCGTTGTTGTCGGCAAAGCGCAGCGGCGTCAGGAGCTGGCGCAGCTCTGTCAGGGCTGCCGTGGTGTTGGGGGTGTTGGCGAGGACATGATCCACGGCATGTTTGGCAATATTGACGGAATCTTGCAGTTGGCTTTTTCGCTCCTGAACCAGCCGTGCTTTATAGAGTGCCACTTCTTCATCAATGGCTTTATCTTCCAGGGAAATAATGATGCCGATGGCGACACTCATCATCACCAGTGCTGGTAACAAACTGAGTAATAACAACTTGCTCTTTATTTTCATTTCTTTCATACGGCTTAACTCTGGCTTCCGGAATAGGGTTTGGATCTTGGTATATGAACTTTTTTATTATATCGGCAAAGCATAAAAATTATTGAAGCGTTGTCATGTTATTTATGCAGAATATGATTCAGTTTTTGTGTTCGCTCACATTTACTCTCGCTTATTGTCAATAAAGTCGGAATATATAGGCACGGGGATTCTGTATTGCGCTGGTGCTGCGAGTGTCGTGAGGGGCTGATGGAACAGGAGAGCCTTGGCGGGGGACGGGAAGGCGTGCGGTAGCAGCCTCACTTGGGTTACGTTCGCACTGTTTCTTGCGTAGGGATGCTTGAACAGGGAGGGAGCGCGGATGTGGTCATTTGGGGCAATACACCCATAAGCGAAATCGAAATTGATTTTCGTTTCGGGTTACTATGGTGATTCTAAAGAAAGATATGAGCATTAATTATTACAATTTAATGACAAAGCAACAGGATAGGTATTTTTTATTGAGTTTTGAATATTGAATCGGGGAAATGAGTGAAATTAGATTCAAGAACAGATGTTGATAAATTAAATATTAATTTTGAACCGTTTATCTGATGGTGAAATACTGTCGCGCAAGAATCATCAGTTGGATTTGAATGAGAAAATTTTTCTGGTGATTGAGTCTATATGGCTCAATCACCAGATAAATATCAGAGACTTAACGGATTAGCCGCACTTAGAATCGCCACAATTGAGGCAAGTCTGGCAACCGTCTTTGATGATCACGGCCTTGTTGTGGCATTTGTAGCACAATGTTGCACTCGGCGGAAAACTACTGTTGTTGGCTTCTTCCGCTTTTTCGGCCTCGGCAGAGTCAGTATCGGTGGCCAATTCCTGCTTTTTGGCTTCAAGGAATGTCTGTTGGTGTACATCCGGCTCCGGTTTGGCCAGCATGCCGATTTCGGTCAGGTGCTGCTCAATCACGTTGCCGATTTCGGCAATCAGAGACGGGACATACTTGCCTTTGTTCCAGTATCCGCCTTTCGGATCGAACACGGAGCGCAACTCTTCCACCAGGAAGGTACAGTCGCCGCCTTTGCGGAACACGGCAGACATAATGCGCGTCAATGCCACAATCCACTGGTAGTGCTCCAGGCTTTTGGAGTTGATGAACACTTCAAACGGACGGCGGATTTCATGCTCCGTGCCTTCATTCAGCACCACATCGTTAATGGTGATGAACAGGGAATGCTCAGAGATATGCTCCGGCGTTTTCAGCTTATAAGTCGAGCCCAGCAGTTTTTCCGGGCGCGGCATATCTTCATGCATGTGGACCACATCCGGTGTGGCGGCTGGTTGCGGCGCCGCGGTTGCTGCTGCGGTGCTATCGTCGGCCGGGGTTTTGACTTTGAACCCGACAATTTTGCTGTCAATCTTCTTGACCATGATGTTGTAACCTTACTTAAAATTTGCCGTAGTAGCCTTCTTTGAGCGCATCATAGAGGTTGGCCGCGGTGTGTGTTTCGCCATCGTACTCGATGGTCTCGTTGCCTTTGGCTTCCAGGGTCGAGCCGTCTTCCAGCGTGAACACATAGGTGGTGTTCTCCAGATCCTGCTCTTTGACCAGCACACCCTGGAAGACTTCCGGGTTAAAGCGGAACGTCGTGCAGCCTTTCAGGCCCTGATCGTAGGCATCCATATAGATGTCCTTAAACGTCTCGAACGGGAAGTCGGTCGGGACGTTGGCCGTTTTGGAGATGGACGAGTCGATCCAGCGCTGGGCGGCCGCCTGAACAGCCACATGTTGTGCCGGTGTAATATCATCGGCGGTGATGAAATAGTCCGGCAGTTGGGCTTCTGGTTCCTGGCTGTATGGCATTGCCTGATCATTGATCAACGCACGGTAGGCCAGCAGCTCATAGCTGTATACATCGACACTTTCTTTCGATTTCTTGCCGCTGACAATCACGTTGCGGGTGTAGTGGTGGGCAAAACTTGGCTCGATGCCGTTACTGGCGTTATTGGCCAGCGACAGCGAAATGGTGCCGGTCGGCGCAATCGAGCTGTGGTGGGTAAAGCGGGCGCCGTGTTTTTCCAGCTCGGCAACCAGCTCTGGCTCAATGGCCGCGACTTGCTGCATGTAGCGGCTGTATCGGGCGTGCAGTACCTTGCCTTGCACTTTGTCGCCGACCTGAATACCGTATTCAGCCATTTCCGGGCGAAGACGCATCATTTTCGCGGTGATCTCAAATTCTTCCGCCATGATCGGTGCTGCGCCTTTTTCTTTGGCCAGGCTGAGGGCTTCTTTCCAGCCGGTGACAGCCATTTGCTGGGCAACCTGCTCGGTGAATGCCACGGATGCCGCACTGCCGTACTGGTGCTTGAGCATGGTCAGGGTTGAGCCCAGACCCAAAAAGCCCATGCCGTGACGGCGCTTGTGCTGGATTTCATGACGCTGTTTTTCCAGCGGCAGCTGGTTGATTTCGACCACGTTATCCAGCATGCGGGTAAAGATGGCAACCACCCGGCGGTAGCTGTCCCAGTCAAAACGCGCCTTGTCGGTAAACGGGTCGCGGACAAACTTGGTCAGGTTGACCGAACCCAGCAGGCAGGCGCCATAAGGCGGCAGGGGTTGCTCGCCGCACGGGTTGGTGGCGCGAATGTCTTCACAGAACCAGTTGTTGTTCATCTGGTTGACTTTGTCGATCAGGATAAAACCCGGCTCGGCGTAGTCATAGGTTGAACTCATGATCACGTTCCACAGCTTGCGGGCCGGCAAGGTGCGGTAGATTTTACAGGCCACGCGGCCCAGATCATCTTCAATCAGGTTGGTTTTGGTCGGCCAGTCCGCCCAGATGATCGACGTATCTGTGTGCGGATCCAACTGATCTTGCTTGGCTTCGGTCGCGGTGATCGGGAAAATCAGCTGCCATTCGCTGTCGGTTTTGACGGCGTTGATGAATTCTTCGGTGATTAGCAGTGACAGGTTGAACTGGCGCAGGCGGCCGTTTTCACGTTTGGCGCGGATAAAGTCGATCACATCCGGGTGGCGGATATCCATGGTGCCCATTTGTGCGCCGCGCCGGCCTCCGGCAGACGAGACGGTAAAACACATCTTGTCATAGATATCCATGAAGGACAGCGGACCTGAAGTGTAGGCGCCGGCTCCGGAGACAAAGGCACCGCGCGGGCGCAGGGTCGAGAAATCATAGCCGATCCCGCAGCCGGCCTTCAGGGTCAGCCCGGCTTCGTGAACTTTCCCCAGAATATCGTCCATTGAGTCTTCAATGGTGCCGGAGACAGTACAGTTGATGGTCGACGTCGCAGGTTTATGCTCAAAAGCCCCGGCGTTGGAGGTGATCCGTCCCGCCGGAATTGCACCGTTGCGCAGGGCCCACAGAAATTCCTGGTACCAGTGGTCTTGGACCTTGTCATGTTCCAAATCGGCTAGCGCACGGGCGATACGCTTGAATGTGTCATCGAGCGTTTGATCAATCGCCTCGCCATGCTTGGATTTCAGACGGTATTTGCTGTCCCAAATCTCCATTGATGTCGGCTGGTAAGCAATGTCGATTGCCTGAGAGGCTGCTGAAGCCGTTGGAGTTTTCGCCATGATGAATGCACCTTAATGTTTGTCTTCTGTTCCAGCACAAATGATATAAAACCAGCTCATAACAACTGGTTTTATATCCGCTTTCGGCCCGGTTTTTTCGGGGTTTATTGCGGCAAGGCGGCAGATCAAACCACTATCAATCTGGATCTTCAAGTCTTGACAAGAACATTCAACGCTCTTGTCATCGCGTTGTAAAAATAACGGTTCAGAACAACACAAACTGTATAAAAAACAGCGTGAATTGAAGGCTTTTGTTACATTTTTTCATTCGAGTGTCGCAACAATGGAGGTATTGCAAGTCGTTGAGTATTTCCCGGAGTTTCGCTAAGATGGCCAGCTTTTTTCAGCGTGGAGAAATCAGGATGTATATTGGGTTTGATTACGGGACGGCGAATTGTTCGGTGGCCATGATGGCCGAAGGCAATCCAGTGTTATTACCGCTGGAAGGCGGGAGCCACTATATTCCTTCCACGCTGTGTGCCCCGAGCCGCGAGGCGGTGAGTGAATATTTGTATCGGCATATGGGCGTTTCTCCCCGGGAGACGGTTGGCGAGCAGTTGTTGCGTCGCTCCATTGCGATGAACCGGGAAGAGGGGATTGATGTCGAGCCGGGAGATATGCGGTTCGGCCAGGCGGCCCTGGATCTGTATCTCGATGATCCGGAAGAAGTGTATTACGTCAAATCGGCCAAGTCGTTTTTAGGCGCCAATGGCCTGCAAGCGGTTCAGATCAGTTTCTTCGAGGATCTGGTCTGTGCCATGATGCATAACATTAAAACTCAGGCGGAGCAGACGACGCAGCAAGCCATTGAGCATGCGGTGATCGGCCGCCCGGTCAATTTTCAGGGTACCGGCGGTGAACAGGCTAACCGGCAGGCGGAAGGGATTTTACGCCAGGCCGCCGAGCGCGCCGGGTTTCGTGAGATTGAGTTCCAGTTCGAGCCGGTCGCGGCCGGGCTGGATTATGAAAGTACCCTGACGGACAACAAAACCGTGCTGGTGGTCGATATCGGCGGGGGAACCACGGACTGTTCGATGATTCAGATGGGGCCGGACTGGTGCGGTAAGATCGACCGTCAGGCCAGCCTGCTGGGCCACACCGGCTTGCGGGTCGGGGGGAATGATCTGGATATTCATCTGGCGTTTCGCCAACTGATGCCGTTGCTCGGCCTGGGCAGCCAGAACCAGAAAGGCATTGATCTGCCGGTGAGTCAGTTCTGGAACCCGATTGCCATCAACAATATTGCGGCGCAGACGGATTTCTACAGTGCTGCGAACTATCGGGTGCTGGAGCAACTGCTGCGTGATGCGGCTGATCCGGACAAACTCCGCTACTTGCTCCGGGTACATCAGGAAACCTTGGGCTATCAACTGGTTCGGAAGGCTGAGGAATGCAAGATTGCCTTGTCCGAGCAGATGTCAAATCAGGTGGTGCTGGATGGATTGTCGACGTTGTTGACGGCATCTGTATCCCAACAGGATATGGCGCAGGCGATTGAGTCGCCGCGGGTGAAGATCAGCCAGTTGGTGACGGAAGTGATCGAGCAGAGCAGCACCAAGCCGGATGTCGTGTACTTGACCGGCGGGACGGCGCGCTCTCCGGTGTTGCGTGCCAGTATCGAATCGCTGTTGCCGGGTGTGCCTTTGGTCAGTGGCAACTATTTTGGTTCGGTGACAGCGGGTTTGGCCCGCTGGGCCGAACGCTGTTTTGCCTAAGCACGGTTGGGTTTCATGCTGGTGCGTTTAATAAGTCACGGCTTGGCTTAAACGCGATATGGTGAAGGTGTGTTTGCGAATTGGACGGAAACCAAACCAGAAAGCGTCAATGGCACAAGCCCGCCGAAGGAGCGGGCTTGCGCAATTCGCTTGCCGGATGTCGTATTAAGGGCGTTTGACCCAGGCTGAGCACCAACCGTTGACCGACACGGCCTTGCCGGGAAAGAGCTGGCAAGGCCGCCATTCCGCGCCGTCTTCCCCTTGAAGCAAGGCACACCCACTGCACTTCTTATCTTCATGAGGCGAGTTATCGGTGTACTGCAGCGCTTTGGCTTGCGGATCGTCCGCCGTCAGATGGGGAAGATCTGCCGCTTGAGCCGGGCTGATGAGCTCCTTCCCGCCCAAAGTCATCCCGATCACACTTGCCAGACTGAGTTTTAAAAACGTCCTGCGACTTGCATCTTTTTTCATGATGATTTCCTCTGAGAACACGACATTGCATTGATAGTGACTTCGCTGAGGGTATATCGAACTTATGGGCGACTTTGCTCAGGTCCATATAAGTGTGGAAGGGATAAGCCGGGAGCGGCACATTCATTTTGCGACATTGGGGATGTTCTTGATATGCGGGCATCATTCGCCAGGAGAGTAAAGATACTCACGGGGATATCGGTTGCAAAATTAACACTTTGTAAACATTGTGGTCATTGAATATTCAAGCTCAAGTGGTTGACTACAAAGGATTGATACAGCGCAAACAATTTTCAGATTGTAACGTTTGCGTAGTTGAAACATTTTATTTACAAGTGCATCATGTGTCCGTCTCACCAATGACGAGAATTACAAAGGTAAGAAAATGAACTTATTTCTGATTGATATTGATGGGGTTTTGGTTGAATCCGACCATTCTGATCTTCAGTGTTTCTGTCAGGCAATTGAAGATGTTGTCGGGATCCAGATCCATACGGACTGGCCTCAGTATCAAAATGTGACCGATGCCGGGATTCTGGATGATGTGATCCAACGGCATCATGTCGCGGCAAATCGGTCGCTGATCCACCGGCAGGTTGAAAGCCGCTATCTCGCGTTACTGCGGGAGCATGTGGCTGCCCACCCAGCAGCCTTTACAGCAGCGCAGGGCGCTGAGGCGTTTGTGGCGCAAATGCGGGAGCGGGACAATACCCATGTGGCGGTAGCGACCGGAAACTGGGCCGCTGTGGCCGAGTTGAAGCTGCGGGCGGCAGGTATTGCCTTGGCCGGGATGACCCTGACCACCTCATCTGACGCGATCAGCCGCACGGAAATCATGGCACTGGCTGCATTTCGCGCCAAACAGGACTCCGGGGCGACGTTTGCCCGCCGGGTATTTTTCGGTAACGGCAGCTGGAACAAGCATGCTGCGCAGGAGCTGGGATACGATTTTGTCGAAGTCGGGCAGGCGAAACAACACCGCCACCATATTCCGAACATGGTGCACTTTAAAGCGGCATTTTCTCAACTGGCCTTGCAGTAATGTGTTTTCGGACAGGTTGCGTTTCTGAAAGAATTGGATAAGAGAACGCAATCGGGTCCATTGTCTGATCTCTCGGCGCGGTTTCGCTGCAATTCGGTACTTTTTTGTCTAGTCTTCCTTTAGGAAGCGCAAAAAATGATGTTGGAGTGGTGCCGCGCATGAATAAGAGTAACGAGTGGGTAATTCGCTGGTTTTCGGATATCTGGCAACGGTCTGATGGCCGGTTGTTGTCAGAATATGCTGCCGATCCGTTCAGTTTTCATTTGCCCGGCGGGCGAGTGAGGACGGTCAGTCATCAGGAGTATCTGGGGTACCTGGATATCTGGGGTCAACGGTTCCGGGATGTGAAATTCACGGTGCGGGATATCGTCAATGAAGGTGATCGGACTGTTGCCCTCTATCAGTGCAGTGCAATTTATAATGGCGGCTGGGCCAAGATCCCGGCGCGCAAGCAACAGGTTGAGATGACCGGGATGGTGTATTTTCAGCGTCAGGATAACCTGATCACCACGTGCCGCATGGAAGACAGTAGCTTTGATCTGTACCAGCAGCTGACCCGTTATCTCGAATAAACTCAAGTAAGGTTGTAATGAAAGAGTAGGGTTGCCATGAAAAAATGCGGCGCAGTAGAGACTGCGCCGCATATCGTTTGGGGCCATTGGCTAGGTTGAACAGCGCCGGGCCGATTAAGCTGCCGGTTGACTCAGCGGTCAGATGCTTAGGCGGTCTGGATCTTGGCGGCTCGGGTTAATTTAAGCGCCTCGAAATACTGCCGGGTTTCCCCAATCACCACTTCTCGCAGCAGGATCAGACCGATCAGGTTCGGGATCGCCATCAGCCCGTTCACAATATCGGCAATCAGCCAAATCATATCCAGTTGCAGGAAAGCACCTCCGCCAATCAACACCAGGAAAAACAACTTGTAAGGCAAAATGGCTTTCACCCCGAACAGATAGGTGACACAGCGTTCGCCGTAGTAGTTCCAGCCCAGAATGGTGGTAAACGCGAAGAACATCAGTCCGACGGATACCATCATTGGCCCCCAGTACGCAGAGTCCAGCCCGCTGGCAAACGCAAAGGTGGTCATGGCCGCCCCGGCGTGTTCCCCTTGCCAGGCACCGGTCACAACCAGGGTCAGGCCGGTCATGGTACAGATAATGATGGTGTCAAAGAAAGTCCCGGTCATCGATACCAGGCCCTGTTGAACGCAGGAATCTGTTTTGGCGGCTGCGGCGGCCATCGGCGCACTTCCCAGACCGGACTCATTCGAAAACACCCCGCGGGCAATCCCGGACTGAATTGCGAGCATAATCCCGGCGCCGACGAAGCCGCCGGCCGCGGCATGGCCGGTAAAGGCGGACTGGATCACCAGCGCAATGGCTGCTGGCAAGGCTTCAGACTGAGCTGTCAGCACGGTAATACAGGCGATGATATAGAGGCCGGCCATCAGGGGAACGACTTTACTGGCGACTTTGGCGATAGACTGGATCCCACCGAGCGTAACGGTAGCAACCAGCAGCGTCAGCAGGATGGCCCCCAGTTCGCGCGGTACTTCAAATGACAGGTAGGCCGCATCGAGGATGGCATTGGTTTGCGGGAACGTGCCGATCCCGAAGCAGGCGACACCCAGTGCAAATACGGCAAACAGTTTTGCCAGCCATTTGCTGCCGACCCCTTTTTCCAGGTAGTACATCGGGCCGCCGATCATCTGGCCATTCGCATCCACTTCGCGGTACTTTACTGCAAGCAGACATTCTGCGTATTTGGTCGCCATACCGAACAGGGCAGCCAGCCACATCCAGAACAGGGCACCCGGCCCTCCCAGTTTTATGGCGGTGGCCACACCGACGATATTCCCGGTGCCGATGGTGGCGGACAGGGCAGTACACAAGGCGGCAAAGCTGGACACATCCCCTTCACCCCGAGTGTTGCCATTGCCAGAGAACAGGTGGCGCAGGGCCAGCGGCAGGTGGCGCAGTTGAATAAAGCCAAGACGTAGCGTGAGGTAACAGCCGGTGCCGACTAACAGGATCAGCAGGGGAGGTCCCCAGATGAAGTTATCGACAGTTTCAAGAAAGTGGTAGATTGGATTCATAATTCTCCCCTTAAACATCAAAGGAAGAGATGAAGAACAACAGGAAAAGGGTGTTCCAGAAAGTTGGTACGTTAAAATTTCTGAGCTGTTGATCTTATCTCCTCTGTCCTTTTGCCTGAGAGTTTCACCTGCCGTGGCTGAAGGATTCAGCGAGTCGGCAAGTTTGCTCCTTCGGCGTCCGATCGAACGGATCTCTCCAGAGGCTCCTCCAACAACAGTCCATACCCGTATATCTATGCATAGAAATGCGGGTGCCTGAAAGATTTACACCTTATCGCCGGCTGGTTTTCATCAGAAAAATCCAGGGGATAACGTACTTACTTCTTCGGCGGGCGGGTCCTGAACCGGATGGGTCAGTCGCGTGCCACTCTCCTGCTGTCTTCATCGGAACTCATTTTGCGCTGGCTATACTAATGGATAAAAATGTGATTGTCTGCATAAAAATCACAAGGCGAGATAAAATCTTGCAAGTTCGGCGAGATCGTCGAGCAAAATACCATCACTGTTGGGTGATATTTTGACCGCTTTGATTCAGAGCACATTCGGTCTGTAAAAGTTGGCACGACAACAAGTGACGAAAAAATCATACGAATTAAGTAATTCATAGCAATTCGTACTGAACTATTATTTTTTTATGGTTTTCTATACTATTTTCTAGACAGTGACGAATAGGGAATCTATAGACCAATTGGGAATAATCTGGCCGTTTTTAATTCCTATTCGATATTCAAAGTCGAATGAAAACTTGTCTCTCCGGATCTAAGTTCCTGAACACACTGGGGTAGCAGAAAATTTCAGAGTTATTGCTTAAATTTGAAACAGTATCGTCCTGCTGGATTTATTTAAGTTTCTGAGCGTTAATTATTCACAGGTGGTCAATTTTTTGACGACTGAAACAACAATTCCTATAAATGCTTATTTACTTCATCAACAAGGAGTGTTTCACCACAGCTTAGCCAAAAGCTGTATGTACTAATCCGACTGGTAGTAAGGTGAATTTGTGATTTGGGTCAGTTGTAGTCATCACGATAAGACGGCAGAAGCCAGAGAAAACTTAAAGCAATCACACAATGTTGTTGATGTTTCGCCTTTTGAATTACTGTCGACCATGACAGGCCAGGAATTGATTTTTTTGGAGGTCGTTGATTCAAGCTCAGAAGGGTTTGAGTTGCTGCGTTCGGTGAAAAGTCGCTTTCCTCAGGCGAAAGTTGTGGTGGTGTACCATAGCCTGGATGCTAATCTGGCATTGAATGTGCTGAGGGCCGGTGGAGAGGATGTGTTGCCCGCGAACGCGACACGACAGGAGTTGGATGAGTGTTTCAGCCGATTGCACACCCATCAGGTGGAAAATGAAGCGGACAGCGGCTTTGAACACCGGGAATTGTCGATTCGACCGGCACTGAAAATTATCGATGAAAACATCAGCGCACCGTTGCGCGAGGAGGATCTGGCGAACGCCTGTCACTATTCGCCAACCTATTTCTCCCGGTTATTTCATAGCATCATGGGGGTGACGCTGAAGCAGTACATTATCAAAAAACGGTTGGACTTGGCGTGCGGGCTGCTGAGCTCCGATCGGGAAAAAATTTCTCAGATTGCCAATTCTGCCGGATTCAAGGATGTGTCCTATTTCTCCCGGGTGTTTAAAAAGCATATGGGATGTTCACCCGGAGAGTTCAGAATGCGCAAACATAATCTCAACACCTAGTTTGCGTCGACGATGTGCGTTCAGTCCTGAGCGCACCTCATTTTCCTTAAAGAATTGCCTTTCTTGCCGATAACCCGGACAGGACAATTTGTCCGTGTCGCGAAGTTGCCTGTGACCTTGTTTATTCATGATATACACTTGAAAGCATACCAAGAAGGAATGCGCCGCATTCAGCTGCACAGTCCTCCGTCGTATCATCTTCAGTAGCATAGTTTTCGGTGACATATTTTTCAGTGATATTGTCTTCAGTGATGTGGATGAGCTGAATGGTCGTGGCAGATGCGCAAAGGGTTAACGGTATAAGAATAAAATGACAACCTTTCACGATATTTTAGGGACAGACCGGCATACGCCGGCAGACGAGCTCAAGCGGCGTTATAAACTCCTTTCCAGTCGCCTGCATCCGGACAAAGGCGGTTCGAAGGCCATGATGCAATTGCTGGTTCAGGCTTACGATAAGATCAGCCAGGGCAAAGGACATGAAGAAGCTGTGCGAACGATCGCCGTGAAAGGGGCTTCGAGTGAGCGGTATCAGGCGCAGTGTCGCCAGCTTGAGCGGGAAGTGGAAGCCCTGCAGCGGATCAATGACGATTTGACCCTCCAGTTACAGCGCGAGAAGCGGCAACAGAAAGCGACCGAAGATCTGGAACGTGTTGCGGCAGCCTGTGAAGAAGATCTCAAGTTGCTCCGTCGGGAAAATATCCGTCTGACCAAACAACTGGATGAAGCGCGCAGAAAACTCAGTGAATCGACCCGCACCGTCACCCGGTTTGAACCGGAGCGCAAAACGAACCGTAAGGCGGAGGCCGGAACGCTGAACCCACTGAGTCAGGTGTCGCCTGCGGTGCTGAATCAACTTAAGTCTTTGGGGCGGGTTAACCTGCGTCGTTCGGCGCTGATGGCGATGCCGCTGGTTGTGGTGGCCGGATTGATTGCTGCGGGTAAGGCGCCGTGGGTATCGTTGATGGCGATGTTTGATGAGCCGCCGCCACCGCCGGAAATCAAAATGACCATTCTGAATTACAACCCTGATGATGCGATGCCGGCTAGTCCGACACAGGATGCCATGCCCGTGCCGGTGGAGCCGGTCACCCGCCCGCCTGCGCCGCGCATCCGGCTGATTAATCTGGTGGGGCATTGGGACCTTCAGCAATATGAGAACCTTCCCCAGCCTTATATCCGGGTCCGGAGTGACAAGGGATCCTATATCGTCAAAGGGTGTGACGGAGATTTCCAGTATTATCGCAATAGTCACCTTCGTGCCGGGCGCCTGGCCGCCAATCTGATTTTTGAGCGACATGATCGGCACTTCCAGGTGTATAACATCCCTTACGGCAATGGCTCATTTGCGACCAACTGGGCAGACAGCCAAAGCTTACTCATCAACAATGAATACTTTCCCAACCAGGGCTTTGTCGAAGCTTATCAGCAATTGCAGCAGCGTTGCCGCTAACCAGACGGGGGATGGGGGGCGATGGTTGACCTGTCATGGTCACCGCTTCCCGCTGGGGTCATTTGTAACGGCGTGCCTGGAAGCCCGGGAGTCGGCGCTGGTGGCCCGGCTCTGATCAGGAATGTTATTTATTTGTGAAATGTGGCGTCAAAAGACTGCTATCTTTAAACGTATGCGCTTGTGTTTTCAGCTATCTTTGCGGAGAAGTTTTATGAGAGCGTTGTACGCCCCGAATCCTGTTCTCTTTGCCGGTTTACTCCTTCTGCTTATTTTATCCCAGCCATCACTTGCCGCGGCCAGCCGTTTGCAACAAATCATCGATCGGGGTGTGCTACGCGTTGGAACAACCGGTGACTGGGCGCCGATGACGATGCGTGATCCGGCCACCAACTTCTACAAAGGTTTTGATATTGATATCACCACGGAGCTGGCCAAAGATCTGGGCGTAACGGTGGAATATGTAGCTACGGACTGGAAGGCGTTGGTCAGCGGGGTGATCACCAGTAAGTATGACATGACCGGGAGTGCGACACTGAACATGAAACGGGCCAGGGTCGCCGGTTACAGCCAGCCGTATTTTTATCTGGCTTATGTCCCGGTGATCCAGAAAAAACATTTTCGTCGCTTTAGCGCCTGGGGGGATTTTAACAGTCATTTGATCACCATTACTTCCCGGGAAGGGACCACCCAGGAGAGTCTGGCCAAGGAGTTGTTCCCGGAAGCCCGGCACGATGTGATTCAACCGCCGTTGCGAGATTACCAGCAATTATTGGCGGATAAAGCCACGGCGATTGTGATTTCCAATATTGAAGCGGCGACGCTGACGAACCGCTTTCCGCAACTGGCGGTGGCCAAGGTAAAGGGCATGCGACGGCCAACCCCGGTCGCCATGCTGCTGCCGAAAGAAGATCAGGTTTGGATCAATTATGTCAATCACTGGATTGAGCTGAAAAAGACACAGGGTTTTTTTGACCGCGTAGCTAGGAAGTGGGGCATGGTGAGTCTGGATATTCCTTAAGCTCACGGCAGGGGTGGGCGATATTGGCGGTGAAAAATTGTCCACCTTTGGCGTTGAATTGACGCAATAAAAATGACATGGTGGATTGATAGGTTGATCGGGGAGGGCTTCGAGCCACCGGATCTGGAGTGATGCTATCGCAAGGAGTGATATGGATTTTTCAGCTTATAAAGGATTGATTTTTGATATGGACGGCACGTTGATCGATTCAATGCCTGCCCACGTCTATGCCTGGAAACAAACCTGTGAATTATTTGAAATCCCGTTCGATGAAGACTGGTTTTACAGCCTGGGCGGACTGCCAACCCTGAAGACTGCGCAGGCGATTAACCGTCGCTATGCACAAAACTTTGATATTCACCGTCTGGCAGACACCAAGGGCGAATTTTTTGCCGCATTGCCCAATCGGGGCGAAGTGATCCCGGAAACGTTTCAGTTGCTTCAACGTTTGCGAACCGAGAAGAAAATTGCGGTGGGCACCGGCAGCCGTCATAAGTATGCGGCGCCGTTGCTGGAAGAAACCGCAATTTTGCCTCTGCTGGATGCACTGGTGACCGCCGATGATGTCGATAATCACAAACCCCACCCGGATACCTTTCTCCAGGCGGCCGAGCGTCTCGGTCTGGCGCCGCGGGACTGTGTGGTTTTTGAAGATACTGAGTTGGGGAAGCGTGCCGCGCTGGCTGCCGGGATGGATTGCATGATGATTGTTGAAGGGGCGTTGGGGGAACTGTACCATGCCGGCGGTCGGGTAGATTCGGTTTCGGGCTTGCCTGAAATCGTGGGGTGAGTCCGGTTGAACCTGCGGGGAGGTGAAGTGATGATAATCCCCGCAAACGCTTGTTTTACATCCCTCAATCTGTTGCACCGATGGTACAAACTGATCATAATGCCCTGATAGGTTCAAGATATGAAATATGATTCGGGGGATCCTCTGTGAAAGCTATTCTGCCAATGTTGCTGCCGATCTTCCTGGCCGGGTGTGCCAAATCTGTTGATGAGCGCGCCGATGAATATATTGATTTAAGTTTTGCGCTGTGCGGCGCCAAAGTGAAGTCGTATTCACAGGGAGAAGACGGCAAAATTCGGGTGGTGTGTGCCAATGAAAGCTATTTCCTGGTGAAAGATCAGCAAACGCTGGCCTACATGAATGAGCTCAATGGTGCCTATTGTTACGGGAAAGGCTTTTCTGTGTTTAATGAACGCAGTAATTATTACACCTTCACCTGCGCTGATGACAAGAGTTTCAATATTCCGAAGTAGCCCCTGAATGCTGCATCCGGCTGAACCATGCCTTACATTGCGATGCACGGCTGGTGAAGCGATTTAACCGCAAAACAGTAAGTTGTCGTACCTGTGGTCTTTTCTGTAGAACAATTATCGCTGGTCCACCAGTTGCTCTCGCAGCGGCTGGTCTATATCGACGCGCATTTACGCCAGGGGGCTTTAGTCTATATTGAAAGCCTGCTGGTCGAGTCGCATATTCCGCGCACGCATTATTTAACGCTGGATGATCTCAGCAGCCCTTATCCGATGCTCAGGCTGACGTCTTGGATGCCGGTTGATTTCTTCAGTTCGGCGCCTTCGCCGTCTTGCCAGGATGACCCGCTCCGACCGATCAAGCTCACCCTCTGTACGGCCAAACAACAACCGAATGCAAGGCCGATCCATCGTTGGCAAACCCTCGGTACCTTCCGCTGTGCAGATGCTTTGCAAGCCATCCAGTGCTTGCTCATCGCCTTGAACAATCCGGCTTATTTTTCCACCTGCCGGGCCTGTGAGCTCGGGTGTGCGGCCGGATATCTGAATGCCCGGCAGCTGTGCTGCAATTGTGTTGAAGTTCCCGTCGACTAGAGCGTCGGGATCGATCTTTTCTCTTTCGTGCGTGATTTTCATCGCTGAGATCAGCATGAAAGGACGCAAATCCCCGACAACTGGATTGAATAGCCCTGTCTATACTCTGAATGGTCAAAAGAAGAAAACGAATTCGGAGTGGGTATGGACTTTTTAGAGAGCTTTTTTGGGATCATCGGTGATCTCACCTGGGGATGGTCGTTGGTGCCTTTCCTCGTCATCTTGGGCCTTTTCTTTACCATTGTCAGCGGATTCGTCCAATTCCGTTTCTTCGGACGTATGTTCCGGGTTCTGCTTAATAAAAATCAGACAACAGACAAGAATGCCATTTCGGGTCGGGAAGCATTGCTGCTTTCCGTCGGCGGCCGGGTTGGTGGCGGGAATATTGCCGGGGTTGCGGTTGCGATTACCCTCGGCGGTCCCGGTGCGGTCTTCTGGATGTGGGCGATCGCATTGGTTGGGATGGCTACCAGCCTGGTGGAGTGTTCACTGGCCCAATTGTATAAACGTAAAGAAGGTGAAACCTATCGCGGGGGGCCGGCGCGGACCATTATTCACGGGCTGGGGGAAGACTACCGCTGGCTGGCGTCCCTGTACGCCGTGTGTCTGATTGCCTCGTTTGCACTGGGATTCAACGCATTCCAGGGCAACACCGTTGCCGGTGCAGCGCAGGATAGTTTGGGGATCGACCGGATTTGGACCGGCGCTTTACTGGCGATTGGGACTGGCTTTATCGTATTTGGTGGGATCAAGCGGATTGCCAAAGCGGCGGACGTCATTGTGCCGATAATGGCCGTCGGGTACCTGGCAATGTCCTTGGTGGTGATTTTGATGAACATTACCCATATTCCAGCCGTGATCAGCAGCATTGTTGCCAACGCTTTTGGACTGGAAGAAGCGGTTGGCGGCGGGATGGGCGCCGCATTGGCTCAGGGGCTGCGCCGGGGCCTGTTCTCGAATGAAGCCGGACTGGGGTCGGCGCCGAATGTGGCGGCGACTGCCGAAGTGTCTCACCCGATCAGCCAGGGGATCACGCAGTCTTTGTCGGTGTTCATTGATACGATCCTGATCTGTAGCTGTACCGCGTTTGTGATCCTGCTGGGGGATGTGTATGTTCCCGGCGCCGGGGATATTGACGGGGTCGTGCTCACGCAGCAGTCCCTGGTATCGCATATGGGGGAATGGTCGCAGTACTTCCTGACCGTGGCGATCCTGCTCTTTGCCGTCAGTTCAATTATTTATAACTACTACTTGGGTGAAAATGCCCTGACCTTTATGTCCGGTAGCAAAGTCGCCGTGTTTGTGCTGCGGGTGGTGGTGATTGGGATTGTGTTTATGGGGGCGGTTGCACCCGGAGCCACCTCAGTCTTCTTCTTTTCCGATCCGCTGATGGGGGTGCTGGCGATTGTCAACTTGCTGGCGCTGTTGATGTTGTTCCCAACCCTGACCCGGATCCTCAAAGATTACAAACAGCAGCTCAAGGCCGGGGTTGAGCATCCGGTTTTTGATCCGAAGAAATTTTCGGATCTCGATCTTGATCTGAAAGCCTGGAAGCCGAAGCCGTCGCAGGCGGACAGCCAGGATTCTTGATAGAAGCACACAGGCCGCCCGGGCCCGTGCGTCAGGTATATCAAGTGCCTGCTATTAAGGGTCGGTCTCCGGCTGTTGCTTTGAGACTGTTGGTTTCAGGCTGCTGTTTTAAAACTATTGCTTTCAGGCCGCTGGTTTCAGGAGCTGGCCGAGGTAACGAACCACATGCGCCGCATCCTGAGCGGCGCGGTTCACTTTGGCAATCAGCTGCTCAGCACGCGCATCGTCTTCCTTCAGGCTTGCCTTAATTTTCTGGTTCATCGCTTCAGCCATTTCCAGCTTGGTCTTGCAGTCCTGAAACAACGCAGAAAGAAAGGTCAGCTCAATATCCCCGCCCTTTGAAAACATTTCTGCGGCAATGGTGTAGACCGTGTGGAATTTGGTCGCCATATCTTTTTGGTTCGCTTGGCTGTCTTTCGCCCAGTCTTCGGCCCAACCCTTGAAGATCACGGCGATTTGCGGATTCGGAGCAATATTGACTTGTTGCATGGCGTGTTGTCCTCAGGTGAATTGCAGGGGCATAGTAAAGCAGCTCAGAATGAGTTTAAAGCGATCAGGCCGATTTGCCGCGTCTATCGGATAAAAATTCACCGCAGTGGCACTCTGGAGGTGGGGGAAAGGCAATATTCGGGTGCAGTGACAGAGATTGTAATTGACAGACAGCCCCGCATTCTGTGACCCGGGTAACTTTTTATCTGCACATTTAGTGACAGGTGTTAAATAACTAAATTATTGATATTGAATGCTTTTAAGGTGCTTTCGCGCGTCGTATATTGCGTTTCAGCAGGGGGAGCCACCGTTCATGCAGGTGTTGGACGGGTTGGTAGATATCGCTCCGCCTCGAGCTGAAAAGGAATGACGATGACCCGAAACAAACGATTACGCCCGTGGCTGCTGGGGTTGGCGGTGCCAGGCTTACTGGCGATGAGTGGCGCTGCGGCGGCTGAAAGTACCCATTTTCGTTATCAGAATCTGGAAAGTTACCGGCTCGATGCCGCGCAGGTGTTCCGGATGCGCAAGGCGATTCCGGAACACCTGCGCAAGGCGCTGAATCCGCTGATAGGGAAGACGTATTACAGTGAGCCATTGTTTTTACAGGCACTGAGCGACCAACTGGGTGGGGCGATTGTAGCGCAGCATCAGGCCCGGTTGGTGGAGAAAGCGCGTCAACCGGTTGAAAGTTTGTCGATTGATGTCATTAACGATGATGTGCTGCATGTCGCCTTTGCATCGTATCCGGACAATCAGGCACTCCCGACCACAGAATTGATTGATCTGAATGGACTGGCCCGCAAAGCTTCGGTGGTGAACACTGAACAGGGATTCTCGACGGCGTCATTGCAAGTTACGGTAGCGCCCGAGAGCCTGTGTTTGACGGTCACATCAAAGCGCCACGGCCAGCTGAGCGAAATCTGTCCGGGCAAGGGACATAGCTTTAGCCTCGATTCACCAGGAGATTACCAGCTCAACGGGCTTGGGCAGGAGTTTCATGATCCGGGCGTGTTGAATGCCAACTGGCTGGGTCATAAGCGCCATGGCGGCAACAAGATGGAAGGGTTCCAGGGCGGCGGTACCGGGAATACCCAGTTTCCGATCTTGTATGCGCTTAACCCGCAGCAAAAAAATTATGCCGTCTATCTGGATACCGTTTACTCCGCGGAATGGGATTTTACCCGGGCCCCCTGGCAGGTCGCCCAGCTAGAAGACGACCCGAAGTTTTTATTCATCGCCGGAGAGGATCTGCCGGATCTGCGCCAGCAGTATATGGCTTTGGTCGGCAATCCGCTGGTACCACCCAGAAAGTTGTTTGGTTTGTGGCTGTCGGAATATGGATTCGATAACTGGCAGGAGCTGGATGATAAACTGACCACCCTGGCGGAGCACAAGTTCCCGCTGGATGGCGTGGTGATGGATTTGCAGTGGTTCGGTAATGTCGATGCATTCAGCTCAACCAGCGCCATGGGCACCTTGACCTGGGATGAGGCACATTTCCCGAATCCGGCGCAAAAAATTCAGCAGCTCAAAGAGCAGGGCGTCGGCATGATGCTGATCGAAGAGTCTTATGTCAGTGACGGGTTGGCAGAGCACACCAAGCTGGCTGAAGATGGTTACCTGGTCCAGGATCGCCAAAGCGGCCAGCCGATAGATTCCGATCCCAATGGCTACGGCTACTGGTGGGGCAAAGGCGGCATGATTGACTGGACCCACCCGGAAGCCGGGAATGCCTGGCATGACTGGAAACGCCAGCCTCTGATTGAGATGGGCATATTAGGTCACTGGACCGACTTGGGTGAGCCGGAAATGTATAACCCGCAGGGGATCTATGCCGGTGGGAAGTCGCACAATGCGGTTCATAATATTTTCAACTACAAGTGGCTGGAGAGTATTTACGCCGGCTATCAGCGAAATGAGGTAGAGACGAGACCCTTCATGATGTCTCGCTCCGGTGCTCCGGGCATTCAACGTTTCGGTGCGACGATGTGGTCGGCAGATATCGGCACCAATGTGGAGAGCTTGGCGACTCAGTTCAGTATGCAGCCGAATATGATGCTGTCGGGCATGGATTACTACAGCTCGGATATCGGTGGCTTTCACCGCAGTGCCCTCAGCGTGGTGCCGGAGAAACGGAAGCAAGCATTGGATGAAACCTATACCCAATGGTTTGCCTACAGCACCTTGTTTGAGGTGCCGGTCAGGCCGCATACGGAAAACTTGTGTAACTGTAAAGAAACTGCGCCCGACCGCGTCGGCGATCAGGCCAGTAATTTGGCCAGTATCCAGTTGCGTTACCAGTTAATTCCTTACCTGTACTCGCTGGCCCACCGGGCTCATGTGGCTGCCGAGCCGGTCTATCCGTCGCTGGAGTATTATTTTGGTGATGATCAGCAGGCGTATAACCTGCCGGCGCAAAAGATGATGGGCCCGTCCTTGATGGGCGCAGCGGTGGCTAAACTGGGGCAGCAAAGCGTGGATGTCTACTTGCCGCGTGGCACCTGGTATGACTATCGTACCGGACGGGCTATTGAAAGCCAGGGCCAGTGGTTGTCATCGGTACCGCTGTATCAGGATCAGGTGATGACTCTTCCGTTGTATGCCCGGGAGGGCGCGATTATTCCGGTCAATCCACAGCAATCGATGCCGATGAGTAGTGAAGTCCCGGAAGCCCTGGCGGCGCGGATTTACGGCAAATCCGGTGCATTTACCTTGTATGAAGATGATGGGCAGACGCGAGCATATCTGCAGGGGAAAGTACGGAAGACGACGCTGAGCACTCGTGAAACAACAAACGGGGTTGCGCTACAGGTGACCACGGAAGGCAGCTACGACGGTGCATTGCAACAGCGGCCAATTCAGCTGGCGTGGTTCGGGCTAACGCAGAAGGTTGCGGCTGTGACGCTGAATGGCAAGCCGGTTGGCGAATGGACACAACAGGGCGAGCAGGTGCGGATCAGCAACCCGGCGGTGGATGTCCGACAGCCACTGGAGATCAATATCCGGTTTGAATAAACGGGCTCTGGGGATAAAAAAACAGCCAGCAATTTGCTGGCTGTTTTTATTCGTGGCAATAGAAATTGCGTTATTTGTTTGCCGTGCTCGGCTGCTCCGGGTGCCAGGCACCGTCCAGCTCTTCCAGTTCCGGGAACTTCGAGCGGTCGAACTCAGGTGTTTTACCGGCTTTCAGCTGCACTTCATAGTCTTTAATCACCTTGATGGCCAGCTGTGACAGCAGCATCAGTGCGATGATGTTGACCAGTGCCATGACCCCCATGGATGCATCTGCCAGGTTCCAGACCACCGGCAGCGACGCAACAGAACCGAACATGACCATCGCCAGCACAAACAGGCGGAAGATGAACAGGCCTTTTTTGCTGTTGCCGTTCAGGAACATGATGTTCGTTTCAGCGTAGGTGTAGTTGGCAATGATCGAGGTGAAGCAGAACAACAGGATGGCAGCAGCCATAAAGTAGGTTGTCCAGCTGCCCAGCTCACTGCTCAGGGCTTGTTGGAGCAGGCCGATACCGGTCGCGGCATTCGGTTGATCCATCACACCGGAAAGCATGATCATCGCAGCAGAAGCTGTACAGATCACGATGGTGTCGGCAAAAACCCCCAGCATTTGAACAAAGCCCTGAGAGGCAGGGTGGTTCGGGTTTGGTGTTGCGCTGGCAGCCACGTTGGCTGCAGAGCCCATACCGGCCTCGTTCGAGAACAGGCCGCGGGCGATACCGCTCTGCATGGCTTGTGAAATGGTGTACGCCACGCCACCGACAGCGGCTTCTTCCCAGCCAAACGCGCTCTTGACAATCAGAGCTACGGCCGCAGGCAGTTCGGTGATGTTCATGATCACAATCACCATCGCAATCGCCAGGTAACCAATCGCCATCACGGGGACGATGCGAGAGGAAGCTTCCGCGACTTTACGCAGGCCGCCCATAATGAAGAAGGCCGCAGCGATGACAATCACAATCCCCATGATGGTTTTATCAAAACCGAATGAATGGTTCAGTGCATCGGTGATGGTGTTGGCTTGAACGGCGTTAAAGACCAGACCGAAGGCGATGATCAGACAGACGGAGAACAGTGATCCCATCCAGCGCATGCCCAGACCTTTTTCCATGTAGTAGGCCGGTCCACCACGGTATTGACCGTCGACATCTTTGGTTTTGAATACCTGAGCCAGGGTTGACTCGATAAAGGCGGTCGACATCCCGAACATGGCAATTAACCACATCCAGAAGATAGCGCCCGGACCGCCCACAGTCAGGGCAACAGCGACACCCGCCATGTTCCCGGTACCGACACGGGCAGCCATTGAGGTGCAGAAAACCTGATAGGAACTGATCCCATTATCAACATCTTTCCCGCTCTTCAGGACATCGACGGCGTGTTTGAATTGACGAATCTGGATGAAACCGAGGCGAATAGTAAAGTAGATACCCACTGCAACCAGCAGGTAGATAAGTAGATAGCCCCAAAGTACACCATTAACTTCGCCAATCATTGCCAGCAGGCTGTCATTGAGCGAGGTTAACCAAGTTTCGTGTGTAACACTCATATTATTTTCCTGTTTATCAGGCTCAGCAGGTCAGGGACTTACTGAGCGAACCGGAACGTCCATTTAAGTGACAGTTCGTATTGACCGATTTCAGATGTGTTCTTGTTGGTTGCTCACAAACGTGTCTGCATGGGTAACCAGTTGCATTTACAATTGTGAAACATGAAATCGGATGCTTCGACTTGTGAAGGTGCAGAAAGTTAGCATGAAATTCTAAAGCCCACTTGCGATCTAAATCACACTTTTCAAATGATAAATATGCAAGTAACTGTTATTTATTGAATGTAAATAAATATTAACACTATAAATCAATGGGTTATATTTGTATTCACATGATGTGATGAGGGATAAATCGAACGCTGAACAATTAAGCAAAAGAATTATTTTAACCTGAATTTAACTTAAAATGCAGAAAATTTAACTTATTGCTGGTGGGGTTTTATTGCCAAATTTTAACAACTGGCAACTTTTTGAACACCTTGTTGGTTGTGAATCAATCAGATGTGGATGAGGCAGATGTTGTTGAAAACGCAATGATGCCCCCGTTCGGGAGCAGGCGACTTAATGCAATGCGGGTGCAACCCAAATTGAAGCGATATAAGGATGCGTCGCTTTAGTGGGTATACTGGGGTTTCAGCAGATGGTGATAGTGCATGAATGCAGGCTTCAGGACATCGTCTTCGTGTATTTCAATAATATCTGTACATTTGTGTCCGCAGATACAGATGTAGACATTATCTTCTGACACAAAAAACTCATCAGATTGTCCGCATTGATTACAAATCGGATCGAGCTTCATTGGTTTTCCTCCCTGTTATACGCTGAAATCATACTGTGAGTTCCATGGGTTTCATATATTACGCGGTGGAAAGTTGGATTCATCGCAAGTTTTTATTCTGCGCCTGTGACTGGCATAGACAGGGAAAAGCGATCTCATCTAACGAAAAGGACGGGCAGGGGAATCGATCAATGCTTTCATGTTCAACATCGTGCTTCGTAACGTTCAGATACAAAAAGGGCCCTTTGGTCGGACATACTGGATTCGAACCAGCGACCCCTACTCCCCCAGAGTAGTGCGCTACCAGACTGCGCTAATGTCCGCCAAAAGGCCATTATATTCATGGTCTTATCGACGGGTTTAAGTTAGCAACAAGCCGCCCGGAAAGCAAAGGCTAAAGTGTGATCAATCTACCAAAACCGTGACGGTATGAGATTAAGTGCTCGAACTCTCAGCAGTTAGAGGGTTTTTGGGCACCATGATCTAAGGTGCCAGACAGTGAACATGTATCAATGAGGATGAACAAGACGCTGTATTGTGAAGGACTTGGCTTCCAGAGGTGATAGGCACCTGTTTCAAAGCCCCTGGACGGAGACTTTATTTGAGAAATCGCTAAAATTTAAGTTCACAATAAACAAAACTGAGAGTATGATTTGCACGTAAATGCCTCTCTGCGCTGCACAGCGACAAATTTCCATTATAATTAGGGTGTGAATTGATTCTCCGTTCTAATCGATGAGTTTGGCAGGCAGTTACCAACCTTTATGATTCCTTTTGTGTGCCTATTAATTTTTATATTAATTGGCAATCTCGTTCTAAGGCGAATGCCGAACAACTTATTATTCGTTCAAGCTTTCATGTAATGCCTGAATGAGACCAAGTTGGTTTGTGATTTAAGAGGTATATTTCATGGATAGTTTTGCAGCTGCTGAAAAAGCACTGACCGCAATGTTAAAAAACGTAGATGCGAACGGCTCAACAAAAGAAGAGCGTGTTGATTATCGTCAAATGTTGATTGATTTCGCCGACGAAGTCCCGGGACGTCAGAAAGCCGTGATCAAGCGCATTCCACTGCAAAAGATTAATGATCTGATTGCTGTACTTTACGAATTTAAAGAAGAAGCACGCCAGGTTCGTATGACAGAAATCCTGGCTCAAATGGAAAAAGATGGTGTCCACCCTGAAGATCTGGTGTTGAAACAACAAGACTAATTTCTCGAAACACATCACGCTTTATCCAGACTTTCAACACAGCGATATGTCCGTTGACGGAATTCTTTTATCTGCCGCTTGTATTGTCAGTGTCGGGTGTCAGCATTTGAATCGTAAAAAATTGACAGAAGTTTTACGATCAAATGTTGCAAATAGTGATAGGGATTTATCTTTGTTCCCGGACATCAGGCCAATTTCAGCCTGTCAATTATCCCGTCGGGAAATCGCCGGATCGGTGAATTTCTTATTTCTAGATCGATCTTATCCAGGAGATAGCGTTCGGGAAAGTGCCTGCTGAAGAGGGATCAGGTACTAGGGAATAAATCTACCGTGCTGCTGTTTCTGTGGAAGTTCGCGCAATCGACACGTTGATCGGGCGCGCATCTGCGTTTTATCGAATGTCTATACGACGGGGCGGGGGATTTACGTTCTATAATCGGTTTGCCGCAAATTTGTAATCAGCCGCATCAAAAAAATACGATAAAAATATACTCGGGTACGTCTGATACCGAATCCCCCAATACAGAGACAACAAAAAACGGAGAGCCAGGCTCTCCGTTTTTTTGTGGTGGTATGCCGTTTAAGCTTCAACAATCTGTGTCAGGTAATCGACTTCATTTCGATACTTTCGGACATTGCGCGACAGTGTGCCTTTGGGGACATCAAAACGTTTTTCGGCCTCATAGCTGGACAAGCCATCAAATACAACGGCCGCAACAGCAATACGTTGATTCTCTGATTTGAAAATCCGCTGTGCAATGATCTGATACTGATTCCGGGTCATGGTCATACTCACTAAAGCTTGCGTCGTCCCGCTTCAAATGTCGGGAGCTAATAACGAACAATGTGTCGACTATAGCACCCGAACCCTAACCGTAGCTTAATCAAGTAGTCTTAATCCGGTTGGCAAGGCATCGCCGAAGACGCGTTTGGTCTCATCTTCAGTCAGCACTTTGACCTCAGACACCATTTGGATCCAGCTGTCGGGCGCTTTGCTCGCTTTCAGTTTATCAATCACGGCTTGGCGATTCGCGTCGTCGAGATCCAGCGCCCGATCCCCGGTCATGCGGGACATCATGACGGCGGCAAAAGCGATGTAGGGCTCCTTGCGCCAATCCCAGTTCATCAGCTCCGGCAGACAGTAAGCAACATGCTGCGGGGTGAGCAGGTTGTGTGCACTGCCGTAGAACGGACTGCGGCTGGCAATCCGCCCGATCGCCCACCAGTGCGCCTGCGCATGCTGTGGCTTCTGGAGTCGGCCAAACAACCACTCAATCAGCTGCAGCTTTTTCTCAAACGGCAGGTGCTCCAGTGACGCGGCCAGGCGGACCATATCTTCGTAGCTACGCTCTTGCATTTCGGCTTTCAGCTTACTGTTGCGCGTGGCACTCGGGTTGATGTACTTGGCAATGTCTTTCAAGATCACCTGTTGCTGCTCCTGGCTGAGCCCGCCTGCGACCCGGCGCCAGAAAACCCACCAGTCACTCCAGGTTTGGGTATTGGTATTGAACTGGATTCCTTGCTGATATAAGTGCCAGATCTGTTCCATTCGCCAGTCATCCGAGGGATAACCGAATCCCGGGCGCATGGCAAAGCCAGTCAGTTTAAGCCAGTTCCGCTCATGCAAATCGGAACGGCGACGGCGTTTTTTACTGTCGAGCAGGGTTCCGGCCAGCTCCCGCAGGCAAGGGGTGTCCCAGCTATCGCGTTTACCCAGCATTTTTTCCAGCCGGTTGCGCAGGGTCTTGATCGCCAGATTGTCCGCTGTTTTGGTACTGCCACCGTAAACCTGCTTGATGGCTTCAAGCGCTTCATCAATACGTGCCGGAAGCACGGACTCGGCCAGTGTACTGTCTTCACCGCGATTTAACCGGGCAATATCTTTGCGGATGGCAAATTCCACTTTCCAGCGCTTGTGCTCGTCACTGAGGCTGACACATTCGATTTGCAGGGTACCGACTTCGGTCAGCTGACAGGCCAGAGTGACTTCTTCCCGGTCTTTCTGATTGGCTGCCAGTGATGCGCGATCCCGTTCGCTGTCCAGGGTTGCAATAAACGGCGGTAAGGTGACAAAACTATCGCTATCAATGTCGAACAGCTCGCCGGCCTGGGTATGGCTGTCATCGGTGGATGAGACCAGATTAAAGCGTACCGGCTCTCCCAGCGTCAGGGCAAATTTGCGATTGGCCAAACGCACTTCCGTGCCTTCATCCATCCCCTTCGGAAGCAAGCAGATCCCTTGCTTGCCTTTCTTTTTATCGTCGAGTGCCAGGAAGAAGGAGCGGGCGGAGCCACCACCAATTTTTAACTGAGCGCCATGTCGCGCTTTTGCGTAGGCCACTGCACCATAGGCTACCGCCAGATCCGGATGCGGGTTTTGTAATTCAGTGACACTGTCACCACGCCAGTGTGAAAAGTTGCCCAGCACGCGCTCGGTCAGCAGCGGGCTGTTAAACACCCCGCCGTTCAGCAAGACGGCGGCCGGAATCGCCGGCAGGCTCTCATCCACGTCATTCCCACCGTCGTGCAGTGCTTCCCGACAGACGGCATCATGTAAACCGATAAATTGGGCCAAGTGTTTGCTGATAGCCGGATCGGCCGCGTAGGGCAGGCCGAACTCGACCACAGCGGCCTGGCGCTGGCTCGGTTGATCCTGGAATTCGGTCTGCGGGAAGAATCCGTTCAGGGCGATGTCATGCACTTCTTCCCGGCTCAGTTCGACGCTTCGGGCGCCACCGATCAAGCGTGATCCACTGCCGAGCAGGGTGATCTTGGCAGATGCAGGGGCGTTGCCGGACAGTAGCTGCTCTTTGACCTTGCGGGTTTGCTGGATCAGTTTTGACAGTCCGGCCGCGGTGAGTTTTTTCTGATTGCCGTGTAGTAACAGCTCAGCCCGATGGGCGAGGGCCAGATCCAGGTTGTCGCCACCGAGCATCAGGTGATCGCCGACGCCAATCCGATCCAGGCTGAGTTGATCGTCTTGGGTACTGACTTTGATCAGACTGAGGTCCGTGGTGCCGCCTCCCACATCGCACACCATCAGCAACGGAATATTGTGCAGCAGTTGCGGGGCCTCGGCTTTGTTGTTGGCATACCAGTCGTAGCAAACGGCCTGCGGCTCTTCCAGCAATAAAATGTCAGGCAATCCGGCCAGGGACGCAGCTTCCAGCGTCAGGGCGCGTGCGGCTTCATCGAATGAAGCCGGGACTGTGATCACCACTTCCTGGTCAGCCAGTTTGGCATCTTGGTGGTGATAGTCCCACGCCTGGCGGACATGATTGAGATAGCTGGCACTGGCCACAACCGGTGAAACTTTGGCAACGTCGCTGGCGGCGGACCACGGCAGGATCGCTTCACTGCGATCAACGCCGGTATGCGAAAGCCAGCTCTTGGCGCTGACGACCTGACGTCCTTCAACCTTAGCGCCCAGCTCGCGGGCAAACTCGCCGATAATGGCGGCCGGAATATCCCCGGCGACTGGCTGGAGATCCCAGGGCAGCACCAGCTCAGACGGGTTGAGTTCACCTTCGGCAGGGTGATAACGGAATGAAGGCAATAACGGCTTGCGGGCAACTTCGCCCGGCGCAATCAGCTGGTCAATGTCGAAAATCTGAACCGGGCTGGACTCCAGATCATCGGTGATTGCGGCATAAGCCACCACAGTATGTGTCGTTCCTAAATCGATACCGACAAGATAACGCGGGGAAGGCATGGATGACTCCGTGATAAAAAATTACGGCGCATCCAGGATGCGCCGTAAGAGAATTGTAACCGTAATTATTTTTCGCGAACGTCGAATTCGACTTGCCATTTCTGACCGCCGTCGGTCGGAATGGCTTCCAGGCACAGCGTACCCAGTTCGGTGACGCGCGATGCCAGACGGACCGGGACGACTTCACCGGCAGAGCGGCCTTCCGACACCGGTAGCGTGACCTGAATGGCCGGTAGCTCTTCCAGCTCTTCCGGTTGCCACCAATCCAGATGGGTCCCGGCTGGATCATCACGGCGAACGGTTGAGCCGAAGAATTTGAACTGAACCGGCTGACCAATCACCAGCCCGAATTCGCGGCTTGGCACCTCGGCGTGGGTCCCTTCTTCCATGCCGAACGGCGCTACACACAGGGCTTCGAGCGGTGGCTCCATGCCCGGGATCGCCGGCATGGCGCTTTCGATACCCACATAGTAGCTGCTGGCAATACCGCCGCGGATCCGAACGCCTTTGCCCTGGCGCACGGAGCCATAGTAGGAGGCACCGCTGGCCACGGCCAGATCCAGATCCAGGCCTTCCAGCAGTTTGGCAGCGTCGCTGCCGCCGGTCGCCAGCCAGCTGTTGATAATCGACAGCAGGCGATCAGACAGGAGCTGAGACTTCAGCACACCGCCGTTGAACAGCACAGCGGTCGGGCGGATAAAGCCTTCATGCAGCTGGTCGTATTTCTCAAACAGCTCATCGACCGCCGCAGATTGACGGCTCAGGAAGCCGGCCACGTGGCGAGTGATGGCGGCATCCTGCGCATACGGCAGACCCATTTGGGTCAGAGCGCCGCGCTGCATTTCGACCGGATGTTCTTCAATCGCATTCCGTGGGAAGAAACCTTCCACCAGGGTTTGCTGCACTTCTTCCTGAGTCAGTTCGGTTTGCAGTGTACCGCCCAGCAGTTTCGAGCCCCGGCTCGGCACGACAATCGGCATCGCCTGAAGCGTCGCATCGCTCAGTAGCGCTTCTTTGGCATCTCGGCAGGCATGGGTGATCGCCTGGATCTGCCACGGTTGCAGTTGTTTGCCTTCCTGAGCCAGCTTCGCTTTCAGGCGATAGGCCAGCGCCAGATCCATGTTGTCGCCACCAAGCAGGATGTGATCGCCGACGGCAACGCGGTTCAGTACCAGATTGCCTTCTTCTTCAGTCACCGCGACCAGAGACAAGTCTGTGGTGCCGCCGCCGATATCGACGACCAGAATCACATCGCCGACCGAGACCTGATCACGCCAGCTTTCTTCATTGTTTTTCAGCCAGCTGTAAACCGCAGCCTGCGGCTCTTCCAGCAGTGTCATGTGTTTGAAGCCGACATTGCGCGCAGCTTCAGCGGTCAGATCGCGGGCTGCCGGGTCAAACGAGGCCGGGACCGTGATGGTCACATCCTGATCAAACAGCGGGGTGTCCGGATGCTGGTGGTTCCAAGCTGCTGCCAGATGGGCCAGATACTGTTGCGTCGCGTCCAGCGGCGAGGCTTTGGTCACTTCTTCCGGGCTGTTGAGCGGCAGGAAGGCATCCCGGCGATTGACGCCGCCATGGCACAACCAGCTTTTGGCACTGGCAATCAGGCGGATTGGGGTTTTGCTGCCCAGCGTTCGGGCCATCGCACCGACAATTGCGTTTGGCTGCGCACTCCAGGGTAGGGCAGTGTCACCTTCAGCCAGCTCAGACTCATGGGCCTGATACATAAACGACGGTAACTGGGATTTTTCTTCCACATTCCCTGGTGTCGTCAACTGGGCAATCGGCATGACATTGACCGATGCCGTTTCTTCTTGCAGGTCGACATACGACAGGACACAGTGAGTGGTCCCTAAGTCGATGCCAACGCTATAGCGATGTGCTTGTGTCTCTTGCATTACAGTTCTACCTCAGCGGCGGCAACAATACGTGCATCATGACCGTCTGCCAGTTTCGGCAGTTTCACTTCTGTCACTTTCCAGCCGCGGTGGATCAGGGTGCCGGTAAACGGCGCTTCGCCCACCACATTGCCGGTCAGGCGCACTTCAGATGCATTGAAGCCTTCCGGTAGGGTGATGCGGGTTTCTTCGTCTTCAGCGCGAACCGGTGAAAAGCTGAAATAGTCTTTCAGAACTTTCTGGCCGCCTTCGTGGATCACGCGGGCTGCTGCACCGATTTCCGCATCTGAAAAGCCTTTCAGATCTTCTTGCATGAAATCGATAAAGCGTGCTTCTTGTTGCAACAGGGAAAGCAGTTGAAGCGCAGCGTCCGGTGTCGCGGTTTTTAGTTTTGGTTCAACTTCAACAATTTTTTCGACAACTTTTTCAACTTCAACGATTTTCTCGACAGGTTTTTCAACCTCAACGATTTTTTCTACTTCGACTTCTTTTTCGACAATTTTCTCAACTTCTACCGGTTTCCCTTTTTTGGCGATATACATTACCAGCAGGACCAAGACTAAGCCGCCGAGCCAGGCGTGCCCCATATCGATGGTTGTCGGCATTGCCGATAAATCCACAGTCATTTTAGAAAAATCAAAAGCCATATCCGTCTTCTCGTTACAGTGAAAATCGATTCACTATGAATAATTTGGGTCGAATACTACCATACTCAACCTGCATTACATCTAAGCCAGGCATGTTTTTGTTGCAATTTAAGGTGAGAAATGCTGCCTTAGATTAATTTGCAACCAATCAAAGGTTTGACACTTCTCTGTCATTCTAGACCAGTCCGTATGCTATTGATTGTGTGCCCACGCTTTTCTTTCAGTCATCGTCGCCGGCGAGGCTGGGGTCTTGCTGCTCTTATCCGCGTGTGAATGCGGCTTAAGGGTAGTCCAGCACCGATTTGATTTCCGTCAGATTGTCATCAATCCACTGCTTGTTGATTGCGCCCCAGTCACTGATGCGATAGTGGCCGATGCGATTGCGCTCGCCCTGGGTCTGGACAAAGGTGCAAGTGATATCCAGGTCGGCCAGGCTTTTGATGGTGTCTTGCGCGGTGCGCCGCGGCATGCCGGTGTATTCCAGGATCCCGGGCACGGTGTCGATACCGTGTTCGATTAAGTGGGCAATATAAAGGCGGCGATAAAAACTGGTTTTGGTTTTACTGATACTCATAGCCTTCAACTTCAATCCTTTGTAGGTGGCTGATTTCATGGCTGAGAGTATCATTAAAGCCGGGTCGGTGATACCGGCGAACGATTGTGATCTGCGCAGGTTGGCTGCCGGATTTGCTTCAGCCGCCGCCTGCTGCGGGAATGTGCAGCTCAATCCCCCCTCTTTCTGGGTATCCCATCGGTTCACGCTAACAATTTGTCAAAAGCTGACTACAGTTATCGTATCTCAATGACTCGGATTGGACCGATGGCAGACAACACCCGACGTCGCGCTGAGCTCAGAGCTTTCCTGTTTATTACCGTGATCCTGTTTCCCATTCTGGCAGTCGCGGTCGTGGGGGGATACGGCTTTCTGGTGTGGTTTCTCCAGGTATTGACTGGCTAGCCGGCCACCTTGAGATCTGCCGGGACGCGCAGGTAGAGAGGTCAAGATGAAATGTTCTCGCCGTAAGTTTATCAAGGCGCAGGCCGCCGCCGCTGCGGCCGCCGCCGCCGGGATCACGCTTCCGCTCAGTGCCAGTAATGTGGTCACGGACGCATCGATGACACGCCTCAAGTGGCAAAAGGCTCCCTGCCGGTTTTGCGGTACAGGGTGCTCGGTGAATGTCGGGATCAAAGGGAACCATGTGGTTGCGACACACGGGGATATCAAGTCACCGGTGAACCGCGGCCTGAATTGCGTGAAAGGGTATTTTCTTTCCAAAATCATGTATGGCGCCGACCGCCTGACCCAGCCACTGCTTCGCATGAAAGACGGCAAGTACAACAAGCAAGGCGAATTCTCCCCGGTGTCCTGGGATCAGGCGTTTGATCTGATGGCGGAGAAGTGGAAAGCGACGCTCAACGCTAAGGGTCCCGAAGCCATCGGAATGTTCGGCTCCGGCCAGTGGACGGTTTACGAAGGGTACGCCGCCTCCAAGTTGATGAAAGGCGGCTTCCGATCCAACAACATCGAACCCAATGCCCGCCATTGTATGGCCTCAGCGGTCGTCGGCTTTATCCGCACTTTCGGTATCGATGAACCGATGGGCTGCTATGACGATATTGAAGCGGCGGATGCGTTTGTGTTATGGGGCTCTAATATGGCGGAAATGCACCCCATTCTGTGGACCCGGGTGACCGATCGCCGGTTATCAAATCCGGCTGTGAAAGTGGCGGTGCTGTCGACGTTTGAACATCGCAGTTTCGAACTGGCGGATGTGCCGGTGGTGTTTCATCCCCAGACGGATCTGGCGATCCTGAATTTTATTGCCAACTACATCATCACCAATGACAAAGTAAACCAGGACTTTGTTGGTAAGCATGTCAACTTTCGCCGCGGGGCGACCGATATCGGCTATGGCTTGCGACCGGAGCATCCGCTTCAGCAGCAGGCGAAAAACCCCGACAGCGGCGCGTCAGAGCCGATGACGTTCGAAGAATTTAAAGCGTTTGTCGCCGAATACACCTTGGAGAAAACCGCGGAAATGACCGGTGCGTCACCGGAGCGGCTCACCGAGCTGGCCGAGTTGTACGCCAATCCACAGACCAAAGTGGTTTCATTCTGGACCATGGGGTTCAATCAGCATACCCGCGGCGTGTGGTGTAACAATCTGATTTATAACATTCATCTGCTGACCGGGAAAATATCCACCCCGGGCAACAGTCCGTTCTCCCTGACCGGACAGCCGTCAGCGTGCGGCACAGCGCGGGAAGTCGGCACGTTTGCCCACCGGCTACCGGCTGATTTAGTGGTGACCAATCCTGAACATCGTCAGACTGCGGAAAAAATCTGGAAGCTGCCGTCCGGGATCATTCCGGAAAAAATCGGCGCTCATGCCGTGCTCCAAAGTCGGATGCTGCGTGATGGGGACATCAACGTTTACTGGATTCAGGTAAACAATAACCTTCAGGCAGGGGCGAATATGAACGAGGAAACTCTGCCGGGCTACCGTAATCCCGATAACTTCATCGTGGTATCAGATGCCTATCCGACGGTGACGGCACAGGCCGCCGATTTGATTCTGCCGTCAGCAATGTGGGTTGAGAAAGAAGGCGCGTACGGCAATGCGGAGCGCCGGACCCAGCTCTGGCATCAGATGGTCAAAGCGCCGGGCGAAGCCAAATCGGATCTGTGGCAACTGATGGAGTTCTCCAAACGCTTTAAAACCGATGAAGTCTGGCCGGAAGAGATCCTCAAAGCCAATCCGGACTACCGGGACAAAACCCTGTTTGATGTGCTGTATCTGAACGGCAAGGTGAATCAGTTTCCGTCGTCTGAGCTGGAAGAAGGCATGCTCAATGACGAAGTGGCTGATTACGGTTTCTACGTCCAGAAAGGGTTGTTTGAAGAGTATGCCGAATTTGGCCGGGGTCATGGCCATGATTTGGCGCCGTTTGAAATGTATCACCAGACCCGGGGCTTACGCTGGCCGGTGGTCGATGGTCAGGAAACCCTGTGGCGGTATCGGGAGGGCTCGGATCCGTATGTGAAACCGGGGACCGGGTTTGAGTTTTACGGCAAACCGGATGGTAAAGCCGTGATTTTCGCCCTGCCATATGAGCCACCGGCGGAAAGTCCGGATGAAGAGTATGACTTGTGGCTGGTGACGGGGCGGGTGCTTGAGCACTGGCACTCGGGCTCGATGACGCAGCGAGTGCCGGAGTTGTATCAGGCGTATCCTGATGCGCAGGTGTTTCTGCATCCTGAAGAAGCGCGGGCGCGCGGGCTCCGACGCGGGGATGCGGTGCGGGTGATTTCCCGCCGGGGCGAAATCGTCACGCGGGTCGAAACCCGGGGACGAAATAAACCGCCGCGAGGGCTGGTGTTTGTGCCTTGGTTCGATGCCAGCCAATTGATCAACAAAGTGACCCTGGATGCGACCGATCCGCTGTCGAAGCAAACCGACTTTAAAAAATGCGCGGTCAAGTTGGAGAAAGTGTAGGAGATGCGTGATGAAGCGATTGTTCTCAATACTGCGCCGTTCAACCACGGTTGATCGGGCGATTCTCGCAGCGCTGGCCTTGGTATTTGTCTGTCCGGGGGCAACGGCAGTGACGGATCGGGATCTGGCCACGTTGCGTCAGTTTGACCTGAATACCGAACCCGAACCACCGCGGATGAGCCAGCCGCTGAATACGGATGTGATCCCGGGGCGCAATTATCCGATGCAGCCCCCCTTGATCCCCCACAAGATCGACAATTACCAGGTCGACTTGAAGGTCAACAAATGCATGGCCTGCCATGCCCGCAGTCGGGTCGAAGAAACCCAGGCCCGGATGATCAGTGTGACGCACTATATGGATCGGGACGGGAACTTTCTGGCCGAGCTGTCACCCCGTCGGTATTTCTGTCAGCAGTGCCATGTGGTGCAAACCAATGCCAAGCCGCTGGTGGCTTCTCAATTCACCGATCTTGATACCTTGATTGATCAAGAAGAGTGAGGAGGCGTCGTGATGTGGAATTGGATCAAAAGGTGGTGGGCGCTGGTTACATCACCGTCCAAGTACTTCAGTCTGGGCTTTTTGACCTTGGGCGGGTTTATTGCCGGGATCATTTTCTGGGGGGCCTTCAATACCGGGATGGAGCTGACCAATACCGAACCCTTCTGTGTCAGTTGCCACCGCGATAATGTGTATCAGGAGATCCAGGGTACGATCCATTTTACCAATCGGACCGGGGTGCGGGCGATTTGCTCTGACTGTCACGTGCCCCATGACTGGACCGATAAAATGGCGCGCAAAATGCAGGCGTCCAAAGAGGTCTATGCCTGGGTCACCGGCGCGATTTCGACACTGGATAAGTTCAATGCCCTGCGACGGGAAATGGCGGAGCGTGAGTGGGCCCGGATGAAAAAAAATGACTCCTTGGAGTGCCGGAACTGCCACGAATTTGTGTATATGGATTTCACCCGGCAATCTCAGCGGGCTTCCAACCAGCATTCAACGGCATTGGCCGACGGCAGTAAAACCTGTATTGATTGCCATAAGGGGATCGCCCACCGGTTGCCGGAGATGCACGGCATCGAAGGATTCTAATCAGCAGCCCTTGATGATGAAGGGCTTCTTCTCGACTGCCGTGGTAATCACCCGGCGTCCATCGTCTGCTTTTCGTACGAGCAGCTTGCACGGAGCTGAACAGGCGTCATTCCGGTGAACCCTTTCTTGCAGAAATTCCTCTCTGTCAATAGAATACGATGTTCGATACAAACATCGCCTTCCTCTCGATACCATGACGAAGCCACAATAATAACCATGGGATTTGAATTTCTGATATGAGTAAGTTTCCAACACCAACGTTTAAAACAGCGTTTCTCCATCCTCGCTATTGGTTAACGCTGCTCCTGGTTGGTGTGATGTACCTGATCAGTTGGTTGCCGTACTTCATTCAGTTTCGCCTCGGACAAGGGCTGGGCCGTTTGGCGATGAAAGTGATCAAGAAACGCGGGAAAACCATTGCCCGAAATCTGGAGCTGTGTTTTCCGGAGATGCCGCAGGCCGAGCGGGACGCCATTGCGCGCAAGAACGTCGACAATACTGGCCTGGCGATGTTTGAAACCGGGATGGCCTGGTTCTGGCCCGATATTCGGGTGAAGCGTCATGTCCGCTATGAAGGCTTCGAGCACCTGGAAGCATTGGAGAAACAGGGCAAAGGGGCGTTGATGATCGCCGTACATTCATTGAATCTGGAGCTGGGTGCCCGGGCATTTGGTTTGAAGGCACCGGGCGTGGGCGTCTATCGCCCGAACAATAATCCTTGCTTTGATTATTTTCAGTTTAAGGGCCGGGTGCGTTCGAACAATTACATGGTCGATCGCAAAGATGTCAAAGGCATGCTGCGTGCGCTGCGACACGGCGAGCGGGTCTGGTACGCGCCGGATCATGACTATGGTCGTCGCCGATCCACATTTGCTCCGCTGTTTGCGGTGGAAAAGGCCTGTACGACCACCGGCACCAGCTTGCTGGCCGATGCTTCTGACTGTGCTGTGGTGCCTTTTGCGATGGTAAGAAATACCGACTCCGGCCAGTATACGCTGAAGGTTTTCCCGCCGCTGGATGCGTTCCCGCATAACGATCCGGATGCCGCTGCGGCGTACGTAAACAAAGCGCTTGAGCGCTCGATTATGGAAGCGCCGGAGCAATACATGTGGTTGCACCGTCGGTTTAAGACCCGGCCGGAAGGCGAGCCGTCATTGTATTAATTTGAGATACACGGTAAGTGCCGCTGGACTCAAAGTGAACAAGGGCAGAGAGTAATCTCTGCCCTTGTTGTTTCTGTAACCGTCAGACATGGAAGCGGGGGGAAGTTTATTCCGGTGCGACCAGCTTCCCCTGCTGATAATCTGAGATCGCCTGTTCGATTTCATCCATGCTGTTCATCACAAACGGACCGTAATGCACGACCGGTTCGTGGATCGGCATGCCGGAAAGCAGCAGCAGCCCGGTTTGCTCACCGATCGCATCAATCGCCAGCCCTTCGCCATGGTCGAGGATCACCAGCTCACCCGCCTTGGCCGTGCTTCCCTCAATGTCGATTGCTCCTTGGTAGACATAAAGCAATGCCTGGAAATCCGGATTCAGGCAACTGGTAAAGTGCGCCCCTTTTCCTGCCTGCCAGTTGGCAATGGTGGTCGGAACCCCGGTTTGCTGCAACGGGCCGATCAGGGTATCACCCTTAATCGTCAGATCCCCGGCGATCACTCGGATCAGGCTGTTGTCGGCAAGCACTTTTTCGGTGATCACGTCGGATTGAAAATCGTGATACTGCGCCGGCTGCATTTTCTTCGCTGCCGGCAGGTTGATCCAGATTTGGAACCCGTGCAGCTTGCCCTCGGTCATGATCGGCATTTCGCTGTGGATCACCCCACGCCCGGCAGACATCCACTGGGCACCACCGTCCCGTAACTCCCCGGTATTCCCCATATGATCCCGGTGCTGGAAGTGACCGCTGAGCATGTAGGTCAGGGTTTCGATCCCCCGGTGCGGGTGCGGTGGAAAGCCGCCGATATAATCGTCCGGATGGTCGGATTTCAGTTCATCAACCATCAGAAAAGGAGAGAGCCGGGCATCGTTAAAGCCGTGGACCCGCTGAATTTTAACGCCATCACCATCTGCTGAAGGATGGGAAGCAATGATCTGTTTGATACGTCTGATAGCCATAAGTCCTCCGATGTTTCATTGCTGATAGTGTAGGCGGGCAAATGCAGGCGGAACAGCGCACTGGGATGAACAGGTTGTTAGAAAAAACTGAACAAGTCCTGTTTCGTACAGGGAAAATCACGTTGGTTCATCGCGTATAACAAGCCAGCGATGCTGGTTCAGGATGATTGCAGGCGCTGCCAGGCTTCGCAGACCTGGCGGAAGGTGTCGGCATCGCCGTTGGGCCGGTCGGGATGCCAGCGCAGGGCCAGTTTACGCCACTGGCGGCGGATTTGAGTGGGGGAGGCATCTTCCGGCAGGTCGAGCCGGGCTAAATCCTGGGTTCTTGTGGTGTCCGGGAGTGGCGTCGTATGGCCGATATAGCGCTGGTAGCGGCTCCAGAAGGAAGACAGCAGTCGCTTCACTGCCGCGGCATCGGTGTGGTAATTGTGCCAGTCGAGATAGTAACGCCGCAGGGGATCATGCGGATCAAGCGCATGACCGGGTTCAGGATGCTCCAGCAGTTGAATGTCCATCGCCTGAACCTGCAACCATTGCGATGGCAGTAGCAGTGCTTGCAGCTGGTACAAGGCATTCATCAGCAGGAAATTGCGTTTAAACAGATCCTGCTCAGGATTGTCATCCAAAGACTTCAGGAGATCCTGTTTTTTGAGGGCATCGGACAGCGTGTGGATTTTCCAGCCGCAGGGTTTAGCATTCAGCAGGGTAAGGATCGGCCAGATCAGCGGGTTGTCGTATTCCGGTTCAGCGTTGAGATCCATAAGGGTTCCTGCGTAAGGGGCTGTGCGTATAAGCGTCTGCGTAAAGGCGTCTGCGCGAAGATATTCTGCGTCGTGCGTTGATGAAAGCCTAACAGAAGAGGGCGGGGCAGTGTCAACTCCCGGGGATATTGTGCCGGTGAAAGCGAGGGTCATCATCGGGGATGAAGATGAATCAGTAGTGAACTCGGTTAGTGCTGCAATTGAGTTCCAATAGTGGCCGGCTGAACCACGAAAACAGCGTGGTGAGTTTCGCCGGCCATCACTACAGGAAATGACCCTGTGACTAAATTGGTTTATTCAATTGTCACGCCGTAGTATTTCTGAACACACTTGGCGTAATCCCCTTGTTTGAGCGTGGTGTGGGCAGTCTGGTAGCCCGACTCGATTCGGCAGGCGAAGCTGGCACCGCCCGGATTGTCTTTGTAGTAGCCCCAGTCATTTTCCCAGTACAAACCAAAGCTGTTGTCGCTGGTTTTCTTGAACGGTTTCATGCCGGCACAGCCGAGCTGTTCATCTGCCGGGATTGGAACGCCCAGTGCCGCCGCGTGGCCGCGATAGTATTTGATGCGGTTGACGGACTGTGGCTTTTCAGTGTCCAGGGTACATTCGATGCCGCCGTTAATGATCATCGTCGTCACGCCGAAGCCCGACGTGCGCTTCTCGGTAATATCGGTCGCAGTGGGTTGCCAGGTGCCGTCGATCACATGCAGCATTGAAGGTTTCGGCGGCTGCGGATAGACAAAGAAGAACACTGCGGAAGCCAGATTCAGCCAGGTGCTGGCGACTTGATCCGGGTTGTTCAGCAGTACACGGACGTCATTGAAGATAAAGTCCGAAAACGGTCCGTAGTTGTAGTGATAGGAGAGTTGTTTGGCACCGCGGCCAAAGTACTTCACATAATGACCGTCCGGTGTGGTGCCACAGGGCCATTGTTCGGTTTGCCAGTTGGTGGCGGCACATTCGCTGTTGTAGCCACAGGAGCCGACATCGTCCGAACAGCCGGCTTCGCGGACAAAGTACAGCCCCTGACGCCACTCTTCATTGGGTGAGTGCGGATTGTGAGCCCCGGTTTCCTGGGTAAAGTGCGCAAACATCACGGCCAAAGACTTGGCACAGATGGCATCTGATGCTGCCGCTCTGTGGTCGGTATAGGTGGCGCAGAATCCTTCAAACTTGCCGACTGCTTTCAGGAAGTTGGTATAGGTGTAGGCGGCGTTTCGTTCCGGAAACCGGTGATCCCACTGCTGCTCACTGACGAGGGATTCCACCCGCTTGACGTTGTCCGGGTTGCTGGCTGCGCCCGGGACAATGGTATCCACAAGGGCGTTGCTCCGGGTTTTGATGGAGGCGCGTACCGCGTCAAATTGCGGCGAGCTGGTCAGTGTCGCTTCTTTGGCATCCAGAAACGCTTTGCTCATGATATAGCTGCCATCGGGGTTCTGGCCGATAATGCCGTTGTCTGGGGTGCCGGGATCCGGATCAGGTCCTGGACCGGGATCGGCTGTAATGTGTTGCCAGACCCCGGTGCTATTGGGTGCATCCGGTGCTTCGCCCTGGGTCCACCATTTGGCTTCATAAACCTGACCGTTGTAGGACACCCGATCGCCGTTGACATAAATCTGACTCGCTTGATAGGCCGGATAGCTGGTGGCCAGTGTTGCCTGCGGCTGTTCGCTGCGCTCGCCCAGCCACTGCCAGCTATCACTTTCGGCGCCGGGTGCCGGGATAATGTTTTGTACCGGCTGACGGGCTTCATAGAGGTGGCCCTGGTAGAGAACCTGATCGCCGCTCTGATAGACGGCATCCGGATTATAGTTAGGATAGGTCGCCGACGCGCCCGTTGACAGGAATAACGTTCCGGAGATGATCCCGCCCAGCAGAACCATACTGCGTTTGCGAAGGGCCTTGCCGCGTTTGTGATGTATTATTTTTTTCATTCTTCCACCATCGTTATTGGAGTTGACTAAAGCGGTTTTGCTTCAGGGATTAACGATAGGAAGAGATTGAGAACGCTGGCGGCATGAAATAGTGAGTTTGCGAGTCAATTCAACATTATCTTCCAGTGTGAGCGGATGGTGTTGTCTTGAGTGTGATATCGGCCGGAAATGGATATCGGGGATCCGCATCGCTGGTCGGGCGACTCGCGATGCGGAAAGGTTGATTGGATGTTGCGCTTAGCCGATGATTGACAGCGTAAATTTGCCCGGGTTACGGCTGCTGATTGATTTGAGAATTCTACCGTCCATCTGCATATTGGCAAACCAGTAGGGCGCGTGGTCATGGCTGAAGGCTTTACTTTTGCTCATCATGTCATAAATCGTAAAGACCCGGCCCTGGCCCAGCGCAGCGCCGTGCAGCCCCCGCTCGTAAATCGGCACATCATTGATGTCTTCTTCCAGCGCATTCTTGAGGTGCAGGGTGCGTGGCGTCCACTCAATATAATCGATAATCTTCTGGGTCAGTTTCTTTTCCCACTTCGCCAGCACTTCGGGCAGGAACTCCATTGAATGGGTAATTTCAGCACAGGCAAAGTAATCTTCCCGGCGCTCTTGCTCCCGCAGCTCCATCATGACCCTCTCCAGGGCAATATCGAAACAGTTGGTGAAATGGTTACAAATCGTAAACTGGCCAATGCTACGGACAATTCCGAGGAAGATACCTTCGTCCGGCTCCCGGTAGTTCACATCGCTCAATCGCATGCGGGTTGCATTTGCCAGCATGATGCTGTGTTGCCACATCTTCGGCGCCATCAGCTTGGTGTTCTTGTCAGCCCATTTCAGCAGGGGTTTGGCCATCAGGATCGGATATAACATCCGGCAGTTGTCGATGCCCAGAAACCCAATGGCTGTTTTCGGATCTGAAATTTTCCGTGGTGCTTTGCCCATTTGTCGACAGAACTTCGGTTCGTTGACCAAATCCAGGAGATTCACCCCGAGGGAGTGGTACAGGATCGCCAACGAGCCCAGCTTCTGGAAATTCAGGGTCGGGGAATAGGCAAAAGATGCGAAATCACCGAACCCTTCATGGACACTGAGCAGGCGGGTAATATCCGTCTGCTGGAATCGGGTTTCCATGACTTTACTGGCGGCATGTTGCACCAGCTCGACCAGACGTTTGTAGCGTTCTTGTCGGACCACGCTCTCTGCGCGTCGCTCAAGCACTTTATCGGTTTCACAGCTGAGTAACAGACGTTGATTGTTTGTCACCCGCTCTTCTTCATACAGAATGATGGTTTCGCAGAACTCGGTTTCCCGGCTTAAAAGGTGATCAACATCATCTTGGTTGACCAAATACTGTTGGCTCACCATCCATCTGGCATGGCGTTGCTGTACCTGTTGACTTATTTCTGATGCGGCAGCTTGCGCTTCTTTGGTGTAGCGCTTCTCAGAAAAAATCGACTCTACCACGAATTACCCCCTAACTTATGGTAAATCAACAAGTCTCGTAAGCCTGAGTCGGACATGACAGGCCTCTTCTACATATTCTTATTGGTAATAAAGGTCGTAGTTTATCACGTCGTAATTGTTTTAAATATCAGTAAAAACGGTCGTACATATTGGTCTGATCAGCAGACAGTCGGACGATGATTCGATTATTGGTATAGTGCGCCGGCTGTCTGCCGTTGTTACGGGTGTTGCTTTTGTGACTGGTTGTGCTTCTGCTTTAAGGATTAGTCGCGGAAGTTATCAAACTGGAACGGCTGATCCAGTTCTGCCTGGCGAACCAAGGCCATGACCGCTTGCAGGTCATCACGTTTTTTGCCGGTGACGCGAACTTTGTCACCCTGGATTGAAGCCTGAACCTTGATCTTGGAATCTTTGATCATTTTCACCAGTTTTTTCGCGGTGGCGGTTTCGATCCCTTGTTTGAAGGCAACATCGCACATGTTGAGTTTACCTGAGCGGGTTGTTGGCTTCTGATCAATGGAATCGGCATCGACATTACGCTTGGCGAGGTTGCCGCGCAAAATGGTCATCAGCTGATCGATCTGAAAGTCAGATTCTGAAACAACTTTGACGACTTCTTTTTCCAGTTTGAAGCTGGCATCGACGCCGCGAAAATCAAAACGAGTTTCCAGCTCACGGGAAGCGTTGTCGACGGCGTTGCGAACTTCTACAAAATCGACGTCAGAAATAATATCAAAAGAGGGCATGTCTCTGTCCTGGTTTAAAGATGAAATTGTTTTCGGTGATAATACCAATCGTAGTCAATCACTGGTCATCCTCGCTTGTTAAAACGCTCGATCACTGCGTTAGAATTTTTGATTGTAGAATAACTACTGATCGAAAAATTTTGCCTTGTTCTCAAACGTTTTCCTGCGCTATTTATGATCACTTACTGACTGTGATTGGTATAAATCCCAGCCGGATTTATCTTTGGCTCTCTGCTTTCTAAAAAGTAGCCCATGGATTGAATCCGGCAGCTATCAAGGGTGAAGAGGAGGGAGCCACCGAAACGCTCCGCGACCACCCCAACTGATTCTATATATAGCTTATTTTTGCGACTTTACTGCATTGGCCAGCATATCCAGCAGGGTCACTGTATCTTCCCAGCCAATGCAAGGATCGGTGATTGACTGGCCATAGGTCAACTGATCCAGGTGCGCCGGATCAACGGCCTGGTTGCCTTCGGTAATGAAACTCTCCGCCATAATGCCGGCGATGAACTGGCTGCCGTTTCGGATTTGCTCGCAAATATCTGCGGCGACATCCAGCTGGCGCTTGTGTTGTTTCTGGCAGTTCCCGTGGCTGAAATCCACCACCAAGCGGGTCGGCAGATCAAAGGCGGCCAGGGTTTCACAGGCTGACGCAATGTCTTCCGGATGATAGTTCGGCATTTTACCGCCGCGCAGAATCACATGGCCATACGGGTTGCCGGCGGTGCGGTAAATGGTCATCTCGCCGGTTTTGGCCGGGGAGCAGAATACGTGAGACTCGCGGGTCGCGCGGATCGCATCGACGGCAATTTTGATGTTGCCGTCGGTGCCGTTTTTGAAACCGACCGGGCAGGAGAGCGCTGAAGCCATTTCGCGGTGGATTTGCGATTCGGTGGTGCGGGCCCCGATGGCCCCCCAGGTGATCAGGTCGGCGATATACTGGCCGGTGATCATATCAAGAAATTCAGTCGCGGTCGGCACGCCCATCTGGTTGATATCGACCAGCAGTTTGCGGGCCTTGTGCAGGCCGCTGATCAGATCCAGGCTGCCGTCCAGGTGTGGGTCGGAGACCAGGCCTTTCCAGCCCACGACGGTGCGTGGTTTTTCGAAATAGGTGCGCATGACAATACACAGCTGATCCTGGTATTGCGCCTGAACAGCTTTCAGCCGACGGGCATAGTCCAGGGCTGCTTCCGGGTCGTGTACCGAGCAAGGGCCAACGATAACCAGGAGCCTGCTGTCCTGCGCGGAGAGAATCGCCTCAACCTGGCGGCGGGCGTTCGCGACATGGGCTGCGATATCATCGGTCAGCGGGGAAGCGGCTTCAACTTCTGCTGGTGTCGGCATTAAGCCGAGGCTCACCGTGCGGAGTTCATCTGTTTTCATTGGCATAATTCGTTGCCTATCTCGGTATATCAAAAAATAACGACGCGTTAAGATAGCCCAAATGACCTCAGGAATAAACCAAACTTGTGATATGGCTTAACTTTTTCTGCTGAATACCCGTCTGAATTAGTTGCAAAATTGTGTAGGCCAATGTCATCGGTCAAAACGGTGTTGCGTCGTTGTTGGTATAAGCTTAGACGGTGAAGTAGCATGGTTACCGGATGGCAAATGACACAAGGTACATGGCACCGTAACGGAAGGCAGGAAGCAGAGATGACAGGCAATTTACAATTCACACAGCTGTTACACGATCCGGCGCAACTGACGCAGTCAACCCTGCCGATTGGGTTGGTTTCCATGGACGATTTAATTCGTCGGTTGATTGGCATTCACCCGTATGCCATTGCTGAAACCATGCGTTTGCCGGAAGCGACCCAACAGGCTGTGCTGGCACGTGCCGGTGATGCCACCCCTGAGGAGTGGTTTGTCCATACGCTGGTCCAATTTCTGGTGCAGGCTGCGGCGCACAACGGCGAGTGTCCGTTACGGGTCCGTCTGAGTGGTGCGGATTCGCACAGCCGGCGTGGTTTGCTCGGCCATGAGCTGGAAGCGTCGGAGGTTAATCCGCTGATTGGATTACGGGGTGTGTCCCGTTTTGCCGATCCGACTCACCGCCCGAGCTTCGATTTGGAATGTGAAGCGGTGAAGTTGGCCCGGCAAACCGCAGGCGGCAAACGCATTGAGCTGGTGCTCCCTTTTGTCCGGACCTACAGCGAAGCGGCCACGATGATCGATTTGCTGGCCGAGCAGGGGTTGTGTCGTGGTGTTCAGGGGCTGAAGGTCCATCTGATGTGTGAGTTGCCAGCTAATGCCTTGCTGGCCGAGAAGTTTCTGCCGTATTTCGACGGCATGCTGATCGATGTCGATCAGCTTGGGCAATTCGCTTTGGGGCTGGATCCGGCGCATCCGGCGCTGAATTATCTGCATGATGATCAGAACGAGGCGATCCTGAAACTGCTGCAGCATGCGATTCAGGCGGCAGTGGCCGTGGATAAACCGTGTGAAGTCATCAGCCACGCCATCGAGCAGTCACCCAAGCTGCAACAGTGGTTGCTCGAGCAGGGGATCCATGAGGTGATTTCCTACTAAGCTACTAAGCTACTAAGCTACTAAGCTACTAAGCTACTAAGCTACTAAGCTACTAAAGCAACTGAAGCGATTGAATCAAGAAAAGCCCCGTTCGCGGGGCATGTGTATTTCAGGCATGTGTATCTAAGGCATGTGTATCTAGAGTCGGCGAAGGTTCTGAGACGGCGCCGGTTCGAACCGCATGGGTTTAAGACGAGCAGCTGATTTCAAGTTCCTTGCCCCATTGCGGCGGCACGGCTGCAAAATGTGCGTAATCCGGGTGCTCCTCAAACGGGGCTGCCAGCACCTGCAGGAGTTGTTCAATCATCGTAAAGTCTCCCTGCTCCGCAGCGTCAATGGCTTGCTGGGCCAGATAGTTTCTCAGGATAAATTTCGGATTCGCCGCTTTCATCGCCGCCAGGCGCAGAGTGTCCGTCTGAGTTTCGTTATTCAGCCGGGCTGCGTACTGTGCCAGCCAAACAGACAGGGATTGGGTGCATCCGAAGAAAGATTCGAACTGGTGCGCGCTTTGCGCCAGCTCGGCCCGGGGGATCTCCGACAGAGTACGGAAAAACAGGGTATAGTCCGCCGCTTGGTGGGCCAGCAAGGCAAACATATCGCTGAATAGCTGGGAGTCCTGTGGCAGCTGTTCTTGCAGGCCGAGTTTGCTGCGCATCCGGATACTGTAATATTGCTGCAATTGTGGCTGATAGGTGTTGAGCGCTTCATCAATTAGCTCTTTATCAATCAGTGGCGACAGGGCATAGCCCAGCGCGGAAAGATTCCACAAGGCGATGGACGGCTGCTGATTAAAGGCGTAGCGGCCACTGTAATCGGAATGGTTGCAGATAAAGCCCGGCTGATAGTCATCGAGAAACCCGTAGGGACCATAATCGAAAGTCAGGCCCAGCACGGACATGTTGTCGGTATTCATCACCCCGTGTGCAAACCCCACCGCCTGCCAGTCGGCAATCATCTCGGCGGTCAGGCTGACAATTCGGTGGAACATGGCAGCATAGCGATCCGGCTGCGTGTGTTCTTGCAGACTTTCATCCGCCAGCAGGTCCGGAAAATGATGTTGGATCAGGTAGTCTGCCAACAGCTTCAGGTCGCCGTGCTTGTCGGTATAGAACAGGTACTCAAAGTGACCGAAGCGCAGGTGGCTTTCCGCCACCCGGATTAGGGTCGCACCGCGCTCGACTTTCTCCCGGTAGACCGGGGTGGTGCTGCTGAGAACCGCCAGGGCATGCGTGGTTCGGATCCCCAATCCATGCATCGCCGCGCTGGCGAGATATTCCCGAATACTGGAGCGCAATACCGCCCGTCCATCGCCTTGGCGCGAGTATGGGGTCATGCCGGCACCTTTGAGGTGGATATCCCACTTGTTGCCTTCGCTGGTTAACACTTCGCCCATCAGCAAACCGCGCCCGTCACCCAGCGCCGGGTTGTACTGGCCGAACTGGTGGCCGGTGTATTTCATCGCAATCGGGTCAAACCCGGCGAGTTCATCGTTGCCGGTAAACAGGTCGATGAAAAAATCGGTTTGTGCCTGAGCCGGATCCAGTTCCAACAGGGTGCAGATCTGCGGGTTCACACTGACCAGGAAAGGGTCGCTCAGCGGTTGGGGGGTGACCCGGGTACCGAAGTCGCTCGGTAATTCACTGTAAGTGTTATGGAAAACCAGTTCTGAAAGTGCGCGCATCAAGCTGACCTTAGCGAGTGAAGCAGGGAGTAGAAAGTCCGGTCAGGGTAGCAAGTTATCGGCCGCAAACAAGAGATAAAAAGTAGGGTTTTTCCGGTGTTCGGCTCAGTCGCTATCTTTTGTAAGCATAGCGACTTTAAAGCTTGAATGGACTCTGGCTTAGTCGATAGCCTCGATATCGACAATCTTGGATCGGTTGACGATGACTTTCCATCGTTGGATCCGCACCGTGTTGTCTTCGTCGGTTTCCCGGGTGATCAAATTGATCAGGTGGCGCTTTTCTACCGACTCTTTGGACACCTGACCTTCTTTCAGTTGGTATACCCGCTGCGAGCCTTTTTCCATCATCTTCGAGATCACTCGCAGATCCAGTTGCAGCGACTCGCGGCTCTGCTCGTAACCGGTCATAAACTTAGTGGTCGACATCCGGGTGGTGCTCTTGTAGTGCAGGATGGTTTCTTCCCGTTGCGAGACTTTGTGTTTACGCTTCTTTTTAATTTCTTCGTCCAGGACGTCATAGCTGGCGTACTCCAGCCACTCTAGCTGACGGCCGATCAGGCGGTTGGAGTTGGCATCGAAGAACTGTTTACGCCATTTCGGCTTCCCTTTGCGAACCCAGCGCCACAGAACGGTTTTCAGATCATCTTTAAACACTTCCCGCGCCGCGTAGATAAACGACAGCACCAGGATAAAGGACGCGGTAATATCGCCCAGCACCCCGCGCGCTTTAATCAGCATCAGGGTGACAAATATCATCACAAAGCCAGCCGCAAACCCGGTCACAATTTTTTTGGTATTTTGTCCCAGCGCCATGGTTTGTTCTTTCATGGTCACCGGGTATTCGATCAGACGGCGCAGCAGGCGCATCTTGTTCGACATCCGGGTCGGATCCTGGGTGGCCCGGCTGGAGTTGTAGTCATGTTTCAGGCGGTGCGCGGCCTCATTCTCGCAAATCTCGATCAGCAGCGACTTGATCTCCGGGTAGTCACTGCTGCGCGGCAGGTGTGCAATCAGCGCCAGGCAGCGTTGCTCGGTATACCAGGACAGGTAGTTATCGATATTTTCATAGTATTTGTGCAGCTTCTTGTCGCTGGGCACATTCCGGCGTAACCGTTTTAAGATCCGCAGAGCCAAATTGGCGACTTCACTGACTTCTTCCAACGTTCGTTCAAGCTTGTCATCCAGCAGCTGTTGGACGGTTTCTTCCAGCGCCAGTGCATACTGGTAAGCATACAAACTCAGGCTCAGGCGGTATTGTTCGGTCGAGAGTTTGCCCCGGCTGGCGAGCCGGCTGTGAACCAGCGGCAGATGGTTGACATCACTGTAATAGGTTCGCTTGCCGAGCAGGGCGGTGTGGTAAAACTCATCTTCGGAGAGAATGTTGGGGTTGAGTCCCAGTTCGCCGGGCACGAAAAGGTAGAGATCAAGCTGTCGATTGGTGGTTTCCTGGATGACGTGGGAGATTTTTATTTTATGGCCGTCTTTTTTCTCAACAGTGATCACTATGCTTTAAGACCTCGTCATGAATTTATGATGGAAAAGAGGATGATGCAGATTATCACTCACTTTTGACAGAAATGTCAGCGGCCGAGTGATTTTTCGTAAAATTAATCGTTTAATCTTATTGTATAACCCAGTATGAGGCTTCGTTAGCCGGAAAAACAATCAAATAAGTGCCGATAGGCGAGGCGGGGTGGAGCAACATCACGTATAATGCGCCGCCTACAACCGATAATGATGGGCTGCAACGGTTGTCAGCGGCCTGACAGGCGGGTTGCCTGGTTCGTTTTTATTTACCCAGAGAGTGTCGAACAGATGATTAAAATTGGACAATACAACACGTTAGAGGTCGTCAAACAGGTAGATTTTGGCGTATTCCTTGATGGTGGTGAAGACTTTGGCAATATTCTGTTGCCGAAATCAGATGTCCCGGCCGGCACAGAGCTGGGTGATGAACTCGAAGTCTTTATTTATTTTGATTCTGAAGATGACGTGATTGCCACCACGGAGCGTCCGCTGGCGCAGGTGGGTGATTTTGCATTGCTGCGCGTGGTGGGGATCTGTGGTGTCGGTGCTTTCGTCGATTGGGGCCTGAAAAAAGATTTGCTGGTCCCGTTCAGTGAGCAGCGCCGTCGTCTGGAAGAGGGTCAGGACATCATGGTTCGCATCTATACCGACAAAGCGTCCGGCCGGATTGTTGGTTCGACCAAGTTCAACCGTTTCCTGGATAAAACCCCGGCACGCTACCAGGTTGGCCAGGAAGTGCAGGTACAAATCGCGGAAGTGAGCGACCTGGGGTACAAGGCGGTGATCGAAGATGAGCACTGGGGATTACTTTTCCGCACGGAATCCTTCGGTAAACTGTTCCCGGGGAAAAAACTCAAAGCTTTTATCAAGGAAATTCGTCCGGACGGGAAGATCAACCTATCTCTGCAAAAAGCCGGTCGGGCAAAAGTGGATGATCTGGCGGATAAGATCCTGACCACGCTGGAACGCAAGGGTGGTTTTATCCCGCTTAGTGACAAATCGTCTCCGGAAGCGATTTTTAAAGAGTTCCGCACCAGCAAGGCCACGTTCAAGAAAACCATTGGTGGTTTGTATAAGAAAGGGCTGATCCTCATTGAGCGTGACGGGATCCGTCTTAACGACAACTAATTTCGGTGCTTCAAAGTTTGGTGTGATGCCATCCAGCGCACCATTCCGTGCCCCTATAAAATACAAAGCCGGTCAGATGACCGGCTTTGTTGTTTTTGAATCTGACGCTGGCAGAACGCTCTGTTGCACCGGATTATCTGCACACCGGACAAGACGGTTGCTTGCTCAGCTTCATCTCCCGCCAGCTCATGGTCATGGCATCCAGCATCAGGATTTTACCGTTCAGCGGCTGGCCCATACCGGCAACCACTTTGATCGCCTCCATCGCCTGCACCGCACCGACAATCCCAACTACCGGCGACATGATCCCGGCTTCCACGCAGCTCAGGGCCTGCTGTCCGAACAGGGCGCTGAGGCACTGATAGCAGGGCTCGTCATCCTGATAGGTATAGACACTGATTTGCCCTTCCATCCGAATCGCCGCGCCTGAGATCAGGGGCGTGCGACTCTGGTGGCACAAGCGGTTGAGCTGGTTGCGGGTCTCGACATTGTCGCTGCAATCGAGCACCAGGCTATGCTGCGCGATCAGCGACAGCAGCTCGCTGTCATCAAGACGGCGGGCCAGGGTGTCGACCTGAGTATTGGGGTTGATGGTTTGCAGCGCTTGTTTGGCCGAATCCACCTTGAGCAGGCCGACTGTTGCATCGCTGTGCAGCACCTGGCGTTGCAGGTTCGAAACTTCAACGGTGTCGTCATCAATCAAGGTCAGCTTGCCGACCCCGGCAGCAGCCAGGTACTGCGTTGACGCACAGCCGAGGCCGCCTGCACCGAGGATCAGCATAGATGACGCCTTCAGGGCTTCCTGGCCGTCAAAATCGAACTGGCGCAGGATGATCTGGCGGTTGTAACGCAGCATTTCTGCGTCGCTAAGTTCTACCACGGGTTATTCCTGTTCATTCTCACTGGGCAGTTGAAGATGGGGGCATCAGTACATCGTCTGGTTGAACAGCTCGATGGTGACGGTTTCCCCCGGCTCAACCCGGCCGCGCTCGCGCTCTAGAATCACAAAGCAGTTGGCCAGATGCATGGAGCTGAAAGCGCCGGAGCCCTGATTGCCGGTGGTGGCGACTTCAAATTGCCCGTCCGCACCGATTTGGTAAATCCCACGTTGGAAATCCGTCCGGCCCGGCTGCTTTTTAAAGGCGGTGGTGGCCTTGGCTTTCAGACGCTGCGGTGGCTGATACTGGCTGTGTCCGGCCAGTTTTGCCAGCATCGGCTGCACCAGCTGGTACAGGGTCAGCATGGCAGAGACCGGGTTGCCCGGCAGACCGCAGAACCAGGTGTTGCCGATGGTGCCAAAGGCAAACGGCTTGCCCGGTTTCATCGCAATTTTCCAGAAACCGATTTCGCCTTGCTCATCGAGGATCGTCTTGGTGTAGTCCGCTTCGCCGACACTGACGCCGCCGGAGGTGATCAACACGTCGGCTTGCGTTGCCTGCTGGAATGCAGCGCGCAGTTTTTCCGGTTCATCCGGGATGATCCCAAGATCCATCACCTCGCAGCCGAATTTCTCCAGCAGGGCACGAATGCCGTACCGGTTACTGTCGTAGATTTGACCGGCTTCGAGTGGCTCGCCAACCGGGCGCAGCTCGTCACCGGTTGAGAAAAAGGCCACGCACGGACGCTGATAAACGGGCACAGTGGCAATCCCCAGAGAGGCCAGCAGCGGCATTTCGCGGGCAGTCAGGCGGTGACCTTTGGCGACGACCACATCGCCCTGGCAGACATCATCGCCAATCGGGCGGATATTCTGTTGTGCTTTCGGTCGGGCCAGAAAGCGGATTTGATCGCCATCGGCTTCGGTTTCTTCCTGCATCACCACAGTGTCGACACCGGCCGGAATTTCTGCACCGGTCATGATGCGCACACACTGGCCTTCGTCGCAACGTCCGTCGAACGGGGCCCCGGCAAAGGATTTGCCGACCTGGGTCAGGGTGTCGGTGTGTTCGAGATCGGCACAGCGCAGGGCATACCCATCCATGGCTGAGTTTGCGAAAGGCGGAACATTGATTGGTGAACAAATGTCTTCAGCCAGCACCAGTCCAATGGCATCGGCCAGTGCAACCGTGTGGGTTTTCGTTAAAGGTTTGACCTCTGCCAAGATTTTGGTCAGGGCATCTTCTACAGGCATCAGGCCTGGCACATCACAACATCCCATAAAGTGTACCTGTTTGTCGTCAACGGCTTATACATATTTGGCGTGGAAGCCATTATGACAAAAAAACAGGGGCATCACTAATCTGTCTGTGGCAACGCGGGCAGAATACCCCCTTTGTGATAGAGCGGCCAGTGGGGCATCGCGCGGAATCGCATGTGAAGGGGTTAAACGGCATGAAGAATGTGAGCAGACATGAAGTAGGCGAGAAAGCTTGAAGTAGATAAGAAAGCTCGAAGTCCGTGATAAAGCGAGAAGTTGTGACAGGACGCCGAGGATCCCAGGTCCCACCTTGACGCTTCGCGGCTTTCGCCGTTGAATCATCATATCGTTTGATATGGATTGTGATGATGCACTTTCAAGATCCCTTAAGTCAGTTTATCCATCATCTTTCGCCACAGGTGGAAGTGTTCGCCCAGGTCGGGCTGCGCGAGCCGTGGGGAATGGCTGAAACCCAGCTCGATTGCGGGGCGTTCAGCTACCTGCGTTCGGGCCGCTGCGTGGTGGAAGTGGAGGGGCAGGCGCCGATCCACCTGCGAGCAGGACAACTGATCCTGCTGCCCTATGGCTGTGCGCACCGCATCATGAGTGAGCCCGGTGTGCCTTGTCTGTCGGTCAGCGCGCTGTTTGAGCATCAGACGCCGGAAGCGATCCGGCAGATGAACATTGGCGGGGATGGCGCACCGTGTCAGCTGATGTGCGGCAATATCCGCTTTTCCATGGTGCAGCACTGGGGGCAGGATCCCAAAATTGGCGGGATGCCGAATACCATCGTGGTTGATATTGATCCCGGGGATCGGCTGGAGAATTATCTGACCTGGATTTACCAGGAAAACCTGGACCGGGAAGCCGGCCATGATCTGGCCATGAAGCACTTGCTGGAGCTGTTTTTTCTCGAGATGTTACGGGGGCTGAATACACTGGCCATTAACCCGAGCTGGCTACGTGCGCTGCACGATCGCCATCTGGCGTCCGTGATTCTGGCGATCCAGAATAATTTTGCCCGGGACTGGACGGTGGAAGAACTGGCGAGTCTTGCCGCGTTGTCGCGCTCGTCGTTTGCCGAACGGTTTAAACGGATCGCCGGGACGGCGCCGCTTCAGTTTTTACGGCAGTGGCGCTGCTTTATTGCCGCCGAACGTCTGGTGACAACCACTGACTCGGTCCAGCAAATTGCGCAGTACTGCGGCTTTCAGTCCAGCGATGTACTGATCCGAAACTTTAAGCAATTTCACCAGACCACACCCAAGCAATACCGGTTGGGAGAGCAGGGAAGCCGTGCCGAAAAATCGACGATTCATCCGGCGCTATCGATGATCAGTCGGTAAGTTCAGCCGATGTCTTTTCCTGACAGGTTATTGTCCGTAAGTTGATGGAAAACAACGTCAGGGAGAGAGTCATGAGTCAAATCACAACCGTTTTTCTAACCGGGGCGACCGGCAATATCGGCAGTGCGGTGGCCGAAGCGCTGCTGAATCATGAATACCGGGTCCTTGCCTTGTGTCGTTCTTCGGCCAGTGCGCAGCAGGCGGCCGCCGCTGGGTGTTTGCCGGTCAAGGGCAACATGTCGGAACCTGAAATCTGGTCGGCGCATCTTGAACAGGTTGATGCCGTGATCCATACCGCCTGCAGCTTTGAGGAAAGCATGGCAGCTGAAGATCGTCGCTTTGTGCAGGCATTAGCCTCGCATGCAAAAACGCGGAAAACCCCTTTAATCGTGCTCTATACCAACGGTTGCTGGACTTACGGCAATCATGAGCAGGTGATCACCGAACACTCTGAGCGCCAGTCCATTGAGGCGTTTCAATGGATGAATGACAACGGGGCGTGGCTGGCAGCGCAGCCGAATGTCGATCTGCGGATTGTCACTCCGGCCAATGTGATTCGCGCCGAAGAGCAATATGTTCCGCCCATTATGCTGATGGAGCTGGAACGCAACGGGCAGCCGACGGTCCCTACGTCGCTGTCACTGACCTGGTCGCTGGTGGAGCGGCAGAATCTGGCTGAATTGTATCGGCTGGTGCTGGAAAAAGGTGCGCCAGGGGAAGAATATATCGGCGTCGGCGATCCGGCGGTGAGTGTGGCAACCCTGGCTCAATCGCTCGCAGCAGGACCCATTTTGACCCATGCCGAGGTACAGTGGCGTGCGATTTATGGGGGCTGGACCGAGGGATATGGATTAAAGCAGGTTTTTTCCAGCCAAAAGGCAGAAGCAACACTCGGCTGGATACCCAAACGGATTTATGCCGACCGGGAGGCGTTCGCATGATCACGCCAATCATCATTCTCCTGCTGCTGACCGGCCCGATGCTGATTGCCGGATTATTGGGCCGGAGACAGCGTCAGCATCCGGCTCAGTCCTCGGCTCAGAGCCTGGCCTTGGCCCGGCAACAGCAGGCCTTTTGGGGGTTAAGCCTAGCTTTTATCTTTTTTGCCATCGGTCACGGGGTGGAAACACAAGGCATGGTTGCGATGCTGCCCCCCTGGTTGCCGGTGCGACTTGAACTGGTGTATGCCACGGGACTCCTGGAGCTGGTCATCGCGGCCGGGTTATTGATCCCGCGGTTTCGGATCCGGACAGCGCAACTGGCGATTGGGGTGTTTGTGATCTTTTTCCCTGCCAACATCTATGCGGCAATGCATCAGGTCGGATTAGGCGGCCATCAGTGGGGGCCGGTCTACTTACTGCTCCGCGCGCCCCTGCAATGTATTTTGATCGCCTGGGCATATTATTTCTGCCTCAAGCCGATTCCGGTGCGAGAACAGAGAAAACACTCATATTAATGTGGGTTTCTCTGATTTCCCCTGCGCTCTGGCGCGATCCGCTATCTTTTCCTCATCAACAGGGGAGAAATAAATGCTCAGGCTGGTGCCGCACGGGCCCGGAATAGCCATTTCGCAATTACGTAGTGTATTTTGCGGCGATTACAGGTATCCTTCGGGCTTGATTATCGCTGGCTGCTGATATTTAGGCACTGATACTGCATTACGCCTGGGCCAGTTGGAGGGGAAAGAATGACGGCATTAAGTGAATCTGCATTAAAGGTGCGTAACGCACTGGAAGCGCGCGGGCTTGAAACACCGATGACCGACCGGGTGGTCAGCCGCGAAGAAAAGAAAGAGCAAATTGAATACCATATGCGTGAAATCCTCGGGCTGCTGTCGCTGGATTTAACCGATGACAGCTTGATGGAAACGCCACATCGAATTGCAAAAATGTATGTGGATGAAATCTTCTCCGGCCTGGATTACGCAAACTTCCCGAAGATCACCGTCATTGAAAACAAGATGAACTGTGATGAAATGGTTCGTGTGAAAGATATCACCCTCACCAGTACCTGTGAGCATCACCTGGTCACGATCGACGGTAAAGCAACCGTGGCGTATATCCCACGCGGCAAAATTATCGGCTTGTCCAAGATTAACCGGATAGTCCGCTTCTTTGCGCAGCGCCCGCAGGTGCAGGAGCGTATGACGCAGCAGATCCTGGTGGCTCTGCAAACGTTGCTGGAGAGCGACGATGTTGCGGTCACCATGGACGCGACACACTATTGCGTAAAAGCGCGTGGGGTGATGGATGCGACCAGCACAACAACGACGACTGCGTTGGGCGGGATCTTCAAGCGCAACCCGGCAACCCGCGCGGAGTTTCTGAACGGTTTGCGTTAATAGCCATTTTTTACAATTTGAAAGGCCGGCTGATCGATCAGCCGGCCTTTTTTATTTTCAGACGCTATGTGTGAATACTTCCTGACTGTGATTTGGATTATTTATCCGGTCAGTGAACGCTGATGGGTAAACCAAATCAACGAACCGTATTTACTAAAAAAGTATGAAATAATTTCTGGGTTGGCGAAGGGCTATATATTTCTGATGATTTGAAAACAGTGGCTTAAAAGTAATTTTGGTATTTATTTGTCATCTTGTTACTTTGTTGACTAAATATTAAATATCGCTGGGTAATGAAGGATATTTATTCCGGCGATATAAAATCAATAGCCATCATGGATTGAGAGCATTAATAGTCTTCTTCCTGAATAAGGATTGTTAATAATGTTCGAAGTAAGCCGTACCTTGTATGCCGCGTTGAAATTCGGTGTGATGTCTTCTATTTCAGCTGCCGTTGCTTTCTCTTCCGGCAGTGTGCAGGCGGAAGCACGGTTAGGGCTGGCGCCGCTGGCAAGCTACCAGGCGGTCAGTCAGCAAAGTTTATGCCCGCATCGCTCAGAGAAGGTTTGTTTCCCCGAATTATTGGAGCAGGTGTACGCAGCCAATCATTATTATCCGATTTGGATGCATCAGACATTGCGCGATGAGTTATTTTTGCAATTAAAATCTCTGGCTTATGCCGAGTTAGTTCCCGGGTTAATGTTGCGGATTGCCGAACTGGATCAGTTGAAACACGAACAGGATCAACGCGCTTTCGATATTCTGGCCACGGATACTTTTTTAGTCTATAAATCCGCAATTCAACAGGTCGAGTCAAAGCCCAGCCGGCTATTTGTTCATCAGAGTTTCCCTTTGATGGCTCAGACGGCTGAAACATCGACGCTGACTCAGCTGCCATTGCAATTGGCTGATGAATTGTACCAGCTTCGTCCCCAGGTCAAACGGTTGGCAAACGCCGTCGTGCTGGCAGAAAAGTTCCGCACCCTCTCGCCTCATGAACTGGCATTCCCCGGCCGGGGATTCATTAAGGAACATCAAGTGATCCCGAATGGGCATCAGTTGTTGGATGTCCTGTTGCAGTATGGGGATATCAGTCAGCTTGATTATACGCTGCTGGAAGAGCAAAGCACGATCACCAACAGCGGTGAGGTGCACCATGCAGTTCAAGCTTTTCAGCGCCGCAACGGCTTAGTCGATGATGGGATCATCGGCCCGGCGACCGCACACCAACTGACGTTGCCCTATACGGAGGTTGCACGGGTGATTGCGCTGAACCTGCAACGCAGCCGCTTTGGTTCGCAAGGCACGGATCGACCGCGCATTGAGGTCAATATCCCTGATTACATGCTGCGGGTTACCCGTGATGAGCAGTTGCTGTTTGAGTCGAAAGTAATTGTCGGGCGCAGTAGCCGGCCAACGTATCTGTTTTCTTCCTCGCTCAATACCATGGTCGTGAACCCATACTGGAATGTGCCGACGACCATTAAACAGGAAGATGTGATCCCGAGTGTGAAAGTTTCGCCGAGCTATCTGGCCGAGCGGAATATACGGATTGTCCGCAGCTGGCGTGACCGCAGTGAAATTGCGCCGGAGCAAATTGAATGGAGTACGGTTGATCCGGAAACTTTCCCCTATGAGTTTCAGCAGGGACCCGGACCGCGAAACGCCCTGGGCCGGGTGAAGTTCCTGATGCCCAATGACTACTCGGTCTTTCTGCACGACACCCCGGCCCGTGGCCTGTTTCAGCAGCATAAGCGTAGTTTCAGCTCCGGCTGCGTCCGGGTCGAAAAAGCCGATGAGCTGGCGGAATTCTTGCTCGATTACCAGGCCCGCCCGGGGATCCCGCCATACCGGACCCTGGTTCACGATGAAGCGCAGGATACGATTAGCCTGGCAAAACGGGTCGATGTGGATTTTACCTATGTGACGGCCTGGCTGGACGAGCATCAGCAGTTGCAAATGCGTGAAGATATTTACGGCTATGACCGGCCGGGTGCCAAACCGGTTGAGCCGCAATATATAACTCTGAAAGATTTCAGTTACTGAGCCTGTGAAGGCCGCCAATTGCCCGGTCCGGATCACACCGGATCGGGCTTTTTGGTGTTGGTAAATGAATTATTTATGTCAGCGCGCGGGGATCATCAATTGTTCACAGGATAGATTTAAATTAGCACCTCTAATTTGGTCTATACCAAGGTGAATCATGAACAAGAACCACCAGGCATTCCAGCCGTACTGGTTTGCCCAAGCGATGAAAGCGGAATCGCCGACGACGGCAAAAGTCCTCACACACGATATCCAAACCGATGTCTGTATTGTTGGCGGGGGCTTTACCGGGCTCTGGACAGCAATCAACCTGAAACAACAGCAACCGTCGCTGGATGTCGTGGTGATCGAAAAGGGGCTCTGCGGCAGCGGGGCATCAGGCAGGAACGGCGGCTGTATGCTGACCTGGTCGACCAAGTACCTGTCGATGAGAAAACTCTTCGGCGAAGAAGAAGCGGTCCGGTTGGTCCAGTCGTCTGAGCAGGCGGTTTATGAGATTGAATCGTTTTGCCACACCCATGGGATTGATGCCCAGCTCAGGCGTCACGGCGCGCTGTATACCGCCACTAATGCCGCGCAGGAAGGCTGTCTGGATCCGGTATTGCAGGCACTGGATGCACAGGAAATCAATAGCTGGCAGCAGTGGGAAGCCGATCAGGTTCAGCAGGCCGCGGGCTCAACGCTGCATCGGGAAGGGGTCTTTTCTCCGGCTGCCGGCAGTGTGCAACCGGCGCTGCTGGCGCGGGGCCTGAAGCGGGTAGCGGAGCAATTGGGGGTGGCCGTGTATGAGCACACCCCGATGGAAGATATCAATACCGATGCGCCGATTACTGTTACGACACCGCAGGCTGATATTTTTGCCGGCAAGGTGGTGCTGGCGCTGAATGCCTGGATGGTGGAGAAGTTTCCCGAATTTCGCCGCAGTATCGTGCTGGTGTCTTCCGATATGGCGATCACCAAGCCGATCCCGGACAAGCTGGCGCAGCTTGGTCTGGCTGATGGCAAGGCGGTTGTGGATTCGCGGATTTTCGTCCATTACTACCGCACAACGCCGGATGGTCGTTTGATGCTGGGCAAGGGTGGGAATCACTTCTCATTTGCCAACCGGGTGAGCCCGTTGTTTGATCAGCCGAGCCGGTATCAGTCGTTGTTGCGCCGGGCCTTTGCCGGGTTCTTTCCATCGCTGGCAGATGAGCCGTTTGCGACGACCTGGACCGGGGCTTCGGATCGTTCGGTGACCGGGTTGCCGTTCTTTGGCCACCTGAAGCAGAACGCGAATATCGTCTATGGTCTGGGATACTCAGGCAACGGAGTGGCGCAAACCTGGATTGGCGGCCAAATCCTGGCGTCTCTGGTGTTGGAGCAGGACAACGCCTGGCGTCGTTGCGGGTTAGTCTCCGGACCGAAAGGCTATTTTCCGCCGGAGCCGGTGCGCTGGAGCGGGGCGATGCTGGTTCGTAATGCCATCCGTCGCAAAGAGGCCGCCGAAGATGCTGGCCTCAAGCCGAACTGGCTGGACCGACAATTGGCAAAATTTGCCAATGCCGCCGGGAAGGCGGATAAAGGATAACCCCGCTCAGCCGCTCAGCCGCTCAGCCGCTCAGTATCTCAGTATTGCGTTTTCGATAACAAAACCGCCAATTTTTGAAGATTGGCGGTTTTTTCATGGGTCGCAGTGGCGGGATTGTCTGAGAGATCGGCTGCCGATTGAGCTGGCGTTTAGGTCAACGTGGCCAGTGATTCGATGCAGATCGCATCATGGCGCCAGTATTCGAGGTCGCAGTCAATCAGGTTATCGTGCTGATCATAGTTCAGGCGTTCGACAAACATGGCCGGGCTGCCGGAGGTGGCACGTAATGCCTGAGCCGTATCTCCCAACAGGGAGGTCGTACTGACCCGATAGCGGGTTTTCGAGTAAATCACGTTGTACTGCTCGCGATAGGTGGTGGTCAGCGAGTTGGTGACATCGTGATCCAGCAGGTTCGGAAAATGCTGGGGCAGAACGAAGTTGGTTACCACGACAACCGGGCGCTCATCTAAAAAGCGCAGGCGGTCGATCCGGTAGACTTCCGTCAGCGGCGGCAGTTGCAGCAGAGAAGCTGCCCGACGGCTGGCCGGAACCCGCTTGGCCGAGAGGAGCTGGGAGCGCGCGACCCGGCCTTGCTCTCTCGCCATCGCCGGAAAGTTCGTGGTATAGGTGGGATCGTATTTTAAAGGCTCCGGGGAGACAAACCAGCCGCGGCGATCTTCGCGATACAGCTTGCCTTCCGCTTCCAGCAGGGCCAGAGACTCCCGCAGAGTCACCCGTGTGGTATTAAAAGATTCGGCCAGTTTACGTTCGGCCGGCAGTTTATTGCCTGCAATCAGAAGTCCGGCATCAATCTGCTCGTTGATGGCTTCCATGATTTTTAAATATTGCACGATCTACCTTTCATTCAAGTCATGCGCGGTGCGCTTGGGCATTATATCAACTTTCGGCCCGGGGCATACGGTATCGCCGCGGCGGTGCTGAAGATAACGTATCGCTTTTCAGTGATTTATTATAAAAATACCAAGCTGATTTTGGGGGCCGCACAAGCAGTTTCCCATATCTTCAGCTTGGTATTTGTTGTCAAAAGAGCCTATCTGTTTTCTATGACCATTCAATGAACAGGGGCATTGAATGGCATTGTAAGTCTCTGGTTCAGGTCAGCGTGTTCGCCAGGCCTGAGTCGAGCGTTCAATCAGGCGTCCGGCACCGACATGGGCCAGCTTCACTCCGGCTGCGGTGAGCAGGATCATGACCGCCATCGCTGCCGCCGGACCGGTTTGTCCGGCGTCGTCCATGTTCAGGACAGACACGGAAGCCGGCATGGTATCGGTGGCGTACAGGAACACGATGGCCGAGGTGGTGGTCATGGCGTTGACGAACAGGTACACCGCGATCTCCAGAATGGCCGGCGTACAGACCGGAACCGTTACTTTAAGAAACACTTTGTATTGCGGCATTTTGATCGAGGCTGAGATCGCCTCTACTTCCGCCGGCAGCTGTTTCAGTGCGGTCAGGGCGGTCATATGGCCGACCGTGTAGTAGTGGATCACAGTGTTGATCACCAGAATCGTCATGGTGCTGTACAGCACCGACATCGGGTTGGCATGGTGGTTAAAGAAGAAAATATATCCCAACCCCAAGACCATGCCGGGAACGGCCATCGGCAGAATCGCAATCATTTGCAGCAGGCTCCGGAGCGGGCCGAAGCTCCGGCCTTTCTCGATACAGTAAGCACCGATAAAAATCACCACGGTGCCGATCACGGCCACCAGGCTGGCCAGCTGAATTGAGTTGAAGTAAGGTGCCCAGCCGTAGGTACTGAACTCGGCAAAGTTGTAGTTGTTCAGGCTCAGAGTCAGATTCCACGGCCAGAACGTGACCAGCGAGCCGTAAACCGCCATTCCGATCACAGCCAGAATAGCCACCGAGATCCCGGCACAGAACAGGAAGCACAGGCCGTCCCGAATTTTGTGCGGGCTCGGGGTGTAGGCCACAGAGCGGGAATCAAACAGCCCTTGTTGTTTCTTCTGAACCCAGCGATCGGCAGCGAACGCCAGCAGGGCGGGGAGCAGAAGGATCACACTGGTGACTGCACCCATCGAGAAGTTCTGTTGCCCAACCACCTGTTTGAAAATGTCGGTTGCCAGCACATTGTATTGTCCGCCGATGACCTTCGGCACCCCGAAGTCACACACCACCAGGGTGAAGACCACGATCAGCGCACTGATCAGGCCGTATTTCGCCGCAGGCAGGGTGACGATGAAGAAGGTTTTCACCGGCGAGGTATTGAGTGCCCGGGCAGCTTCATACAGGCGTGCATCGGAGGTTTTCAGCGAGGTGTTGAGGATCATCACCGCGTGCGGAAATGTCCAGAAAATTAAGCCCAGTGCAATCCCGATTGGGCCGTAGATTGAATAACCCATCAGCCAGTCTTTAGCGATCCCCTGATTGCCGAACAGGTAGATCAGGCTGATCGCCGGCAGCAATGAAGGAGCCAGAATCGGGGCTGCGCCGATGACGGTAAACAATCCTTTAAACGGCATACAGCTTCGGGTCAGGGCGAAGGCATAGCCGAACGCCAGCAGGCCGACAGCCAGGGTGACGATAAACCCAATCCCCAGCGTGTTTTGCAGCGAGAGCCACAGGGCCGGTGAGGCAAAATACTCGGCAAAATTGGCCAGTCCGACGAAATTGCCGTCGCGGTCGAGAACACTTTTTTGCAGCATGGCTCCCAGGGGCGCCAAAACGAAAAGCGCCAGGATGATCGCAACCCCGCCGAGCACGATTGCCAGGATCAGGTTGTCACGACTAAAAGCGCTGCGGATTTGATGGAGCCGCGGCTTGCTGCGTGTCTGAGAATGGCTCATGGATGGCTCACGGGTCATTGGCGGTATTTTGGGCGCCGCAGTTGTCTTGAAGACCATAGTTACTGCCCCGCCTGAAAGATGTGTGTGTGCTTCTTCGAGAGGTTTACCCGGTGGTAATGTCCGCGTTGCAGGGCCAGGCGGCGAAGTTCACGGATCGGCACATCGACCCGAAGTGTCGGCGCATGGTGCTCTCCCTGCAATTTACATTCGGCGCGGACAAAGGTGCCCTGAAATTCCAGATCTTCAACCATGACTGGAAAACTGGCCTCGCTGGACTCACCAATATCCGCAAAATGCAGATCTTCCGGGCGCAGGCCGAGCTCAAACGTGTCACCGCGCTTGAGGAAGTCGGCCGGTTTTGGCAACAGGGTTTCCCCGATGCGGATTTGGGTATTGCTGACGACGGAGCCGGTGATGAAGTTCATGTTCCCGACAAAGTCAGCGACAAAACGCGATGCCGGTTGCTGATAAATTTCTTCCGGAGTGCCGACCTGCTCGATACTGCCGTGGTTCATCACCACAATGCGGTCGGCCATGGCCAGGGCTTCTTCCTGATCGTGGGTCACCATGATGGTGGTGATCCCCAGCTGGCGTTGCAGGCGACGGATTTCTTCCCGCAGGTGGCCGCGCACTTTTGCATCCAATGCCGACAAAGGTTCATCAAGCAGTAACAATCCTGGGGATAATGAAAGGGCCCGGGCCAGCGCGATGCGTTGCTGTTGGCCACCGGAGAGCTGGTTGGGGAACTTCACTCCGGCGTCGGGCAGGCCGATGAGATTGAGCCAGTGGTTGACGATGTCATCCACTTCTTTGATGCTTTTGCCCTGATTTCGCAGTCCCAGGCCGATGTTTTCAGCAACTGTCAGGTTCGGGAACAGGGCGTAGGACTGAAAGACAATGCCGAAATCACGTTTCTCTGGCGGCAGAAAAGTGGTGTCCTGACCGTTTTGGGTGATGGTACCGGAAGAGGCGAGATCCAAACCGGCGATGGCCCGCAGCAAGGTGGTTTTACCGCACCCGGAAGGGCCGAGGAAGCAGATGAATTCGCCTTGATGAATGTCGAGAGAGATGTCGGTCAGCGCAGTAAACTGGCCATATTGCTTGCTGAGATGTTCAATCTTCAGATAAGTCTTCATGGGAGTGCTCGATTTGTTTGGTATATACCAAACATACGCGCGGACAGTTACACTTCAATGACAGCTGTTTGACGAAATAAAGACACTCCTGGTGGTAAATTTCTGTCATCGGGTCAATACTTAACTTGACCTGAATGAACTTTTTTTACTTGGCGTGAAAAAAGATTATTGAATAGAGAGCCGCGTTTTAATCCATTCAATTTGCTACCATCCACATGAGCTTAATCTAATAAGGAATAAGTGATGGAAAGGAAAATGCTGATTCGAAATATTTCGTATATGGAACGTGAGTTGTCGGAAATGAAGAAGGAACTGGCGGTACTGGATGCGAGGTGGGAGCAGCAAGAGCAAGCGGTGCTGCCCGAAAACGAAGAGGCGACCCTGCACGAAAAGCAGCACTAGCGGGATGCAGATTGATCAATCCGAATCAACTTTGGGGACTTTTTCTTTCAAAATTTACCCTGACATCTATTCAGATTGAGATACAAAAAGAGTGATGGCGGTTCACCATCACTCTTTCTTGTTTCTTGTGCTCACGTCACACCGGTTTTACTGACCCTTACGAGCGTGGCTCAGATTTGGCGTCAAACTTGGCAGACCAGGTTTTCAGCACGTCCTGACGACTGACCGCCATTTTCGAGAAATCCATTTTCACCATGGCACTTTCGACATCCGGATAGTTTTTCACCGGCTTGTTAACCGCTTTGTGGCCGACTACCGGGTAGAAGGCGTTGTACAAATGATTGGCTTCTTTCGACAATGACCAGTCAACCAGGCGCTTCGCCGCATCCGATTTAGTGTTCACCAGGCCCACAGCTTCCGATTCCCAGCCCACACCGCCGGTCGGCATGATGATATCAATCGGTGCGCCCTGGGTTTTCAGTTTCGCGCCACGGATCGCCATGGAAATACCGATCGCCACTTCACCCATCCCGGCCTGAACACAAGGCTTGGAGCCCGAGTGAGTATAGTGGGCAATATTCTTATCCAGTTTTTCCATGTAGTCCCAGGCCGCATCGTCACCCATCGACTGCATCCAGGCGGAAACCTGCATATAGCCGGTGCCGGAAGAGGCCGGGTTCGGCATGGCGATATGGCCTTTATAGACAGGTTTCAGCAGATCCTGCCAGCTTTCCGGTTTCGGCAGCCCCTGTGCTTTGGCAACCATTTCGTTAAAGCAGACCGCGTTGAAGAAGGCGTCGTTGCCGAACCAGGCTTTGTCCTGCTCCGGGTCAATCAGATTCGGGCGGATTTGATCCAGACCGGCTGGCGTATAAGGCTTCAGGATCCCTTCATCTTTCAGCAGGGCCATTGAAGAGCCAGCCAGGCCCCAAACCACATCGGCGCGCGGGTTGGCTTTTTCAGCCAACAGCTTGGCGGTCATGATCCCGGTTGAGTCACGAACCCATTTGATTTTGATATCCGGATTGGCTTTTTCAAATCCATTTTTGAACTTGGCCAGCATGTCTGTTTCGTAGGCGGTGTAAACCGTCAGTTCCTCAGCGGCAAACGCCGAGGTCGCAGATAGGGCGGCAATCGCAGTCAGAGGCGCAATCATCCAACGGTGCTTCATTGTTCATTCTCCATGAGTATTTTTGGTATGTACCAGATTGGTTCGACATGGAAGATGCTAGGGAGCAATTATGACAATTCAATGATTTTCAGATGTCAGTTTGCTAACAGTTATGTGAGTTGTTAATTGCGACATGCTGTTCATGTTTGGGTCATTCACTGCCGTTTATGAAAGTTTTATTAAGTCTACGGTGGGGGGATTTACAGCAATTCACTTGGCTCGCTATAGTTTTTGTCAAATTGGTATAGTCCAGAATGAGAATCAAAAGATGGAAACTGTAGAAAATCAATACTTGCTGCTGACCCCGGGCCCATTATCCACCAGCCGTACCGTGCGTGAGGCGATGCTGAAAGACTGGTGTACCTGGGATGATGACTATAACAAAGGCATTGTTGAGGTGATTCGCCAGCAACTCGTTGCCTTGGCGACAGCTCAGGATGGCTATACCTGTGTGCTGATGCAGGGCAGCGGTACCGCCGCGGTGGAAGCGACGATCGGCTCGGTGATCCCGGCCGATGGCAAACTGCTGGTGATCAACAATGGGGCCTACGGCGAGCGGATCGGTCAGATTGCCCAATACCTGAATATTGCGCACCATATTGTTGAGCTGGGTGAAGTGGCGCAACCGGACATGCAGGCGCTGGAGAATATTCTGGCCGAAGACCCGGCCATTACCCACGTGGCCATGGTGCATTGCGAAACCACGACGGGCATGCTGAACCCGGTCGTACCGGTGTGTGAGTTGGTGAAAGCGCACGGCAAAGTGATGATCCTCGATGCGATGTCCAGCTTTGGCGGGATCCCGCTGGATGTTGGTGCGCTGGGGATCGACTTTCTGATCAGCTCCGCCAACAAATGCATCCAGGGCGTTCCGGGATTTGGTTTTGTCCTGGCCAAACAAGCGGAGCTGGAACAATGTCAGGGCCGTGCCCGTTCGCTGACGCTGGATCTGTATGATCAGTGGCAGTGCATGGAAAAAAATCACGGAAAATGGCGCTTCACATCACCGACCCATACTGTACGTGCTTTTCACCAGGCACTGCAGGAACTGTTGGCGGAAGGGGGCGTGGAAGCCCGTTATGCGCGTTATCACAGCAATCAGCAAATTCTGGTCGATGGGATGGAACGTTTGGGGTTCCGCTGTCTGCTTGATAAATCGCTACACTCACCGATTATTACGTCATTTTATTCACCGGCGCATCCGGACTATGACTTCAAAACCTTTTATCACCTGCTGAAAGAAAAGGGCTTCGTGATTTATCCGGGGAAAGTCTCCAATGCAGACTGCTTCCGGATCGGCAATATCGGCGAAGTTTACAACCAGGATATCCATCGCCTGATTGATGCCATTGGCACCGCCATGTATTGGCAGCATGATGCTGAGAGCAGCATTGCAGCCGGGACGCAGGAGCCTCAGGCATGAGTTTTTTGCCGATGAACGAGCCCGACCGACCGGGCTTGTCCGAGCAATCCCTGCGCAGCGAAGGGGATACCAATACCTCCCTGGCGCGCGCGGCCTGGAACCAGACCATTGCTGATGAAAATACCCGTGCCATGCTGGTTGAGGACAGCCGTTATTTTCTCCACCAAGCAATGTCGACTCCGTGTCTGGATGCGCTGGTGGGCGCGCAGGGGATCTATCTCGAAGATGCGGCCGGCAAGCGCTATATGGACTTTCACGGCAACAACGTCCATCAGCTGGGCTACGGTCATCCGCATGTGGTTGAACGGGTGCAGCAACAGTTGGCCACTTTGCCCTTCGCTCCGCGGCGCTTTACCAATCAGACGGCGATCGATTGTGCCCGCCGTTTAACCGAAATTGCCGGAGGGGAGCTGAACCGGGTGTTGTTTGCGCCGGGAGGCACGTCAGTGATTGGCATGGCGCTCAAGCTGGCGCGTTTTGTCACTGGTAATGCCAAGGTGGTGTCGCTGTGGGATTCGTTTCATGGCGCCTCAATGGATGCGATTTCGGTCGGCGGCGAAGCCTGTTTCCGTGAGGGGATGGGGCCGTTGATGGCCGGGGTGGAGCGGATCCCACCGGCTGTCAGCTATCGCGGAGCCTTGCCTTCCCCGGACGGCAGCGATGTTCACTACGCCGACTATCTTGAGTATGTGATTGAAAAAGAAGGCGGGATCGGCGCGTTTATCGCCGAAGGTATTCGCAATACAGACGTTCAGGTGCCCAGCCGGGCTTATTGGCAGCGGGTACGGGAGATTTGCGATCGGCACAATGTGCTGCTGATCATGGATGATATTCCCAATGGCATGGGACGCACCGGCCATTGGTTTACCCACCAGGCGTTCGGTATTGAGCCCGATATTCTGTGTATCGGTAAAGGCCTGGGCGGCGGAGTCGTCCCGCTGGCTGCGCTGCTGACCAAAGATCGATACAACACTGCTTCACAGGTTTCACTGGGACATTACACCCACGAGAAAAGCCCGGTTTGTTGCGCTGCCGCGCTGGCGACGATTGAGGTGATTGAGCAGGAGTGCCTGCTCGATAAGGTCAAAGCCGATGAGATGTATGTCCGCGAGCGGTTGATGCACATGCAAGAGAAATTCTCCCTGATCGGTGATGTGCGTGGCATGGGTCTGTTGTGGGGGATTGAGCTGGTCACTGATCGGGACACGAAAGAACGCGCTTTAGCGGCTGCCGAGCAGGTGATGTATCGCTGTCTGGCGCTGGGGCTGAGCTTTAAGGTGTCACAGGGTAACGTCTTACAGCTAAGTCCTCCTCTGATTATCAGTCGCGACGCCCTTGCCCGGGCGTTGGATATCGTCGAGCAGGCAATTGGTGAAGCCGACGCTGCCAGAAACTAATTTGAACCACAACAACAATGACTCGGGTGTGCCGGTTAGCGCAGACGCAGAACGTGGCACATCTTTACGAAGGATGAGGAGACATCAGATGCAACATTTACAAGCGGTTATGTTTGACTGGGCCGGCACTGTGGTCGATTTCGGCTCTTTTGCCCCGACCACCATTTTTGTCGAAGCATTTAAGCGCGAATATGATTTTGCGATCAGCCTGGAAGAAGCCCGGGTTCCGATGGGTCTGGGTAAGTGGGATCATATCAAAGCTGTGGGCGAACTGCCGGAAGTCGCGGCGCGCTGGGAAACCAAATTTGGTCGCCCGATGCAAAACGAAGACATTGATAAAATCTACCAGACTTTCATGCCGCTGCAGGTGAAGAAAGTCGGCGAGCATGCGGATTTGATCCCCGGAGCGAAAGCCGTGATCGATGGCTTACGCGCGCAGGGGCTGAAAATCGGCTCATGTACCGGTTATCCGCGTGTGGTGCTGGATGCGTTGCTCCCGGCAGCCAAAGCCAATGGTTACAGCCCGGATTGTGCGGTTGCCACCGATGATCTGAAAGCGGGTGGCCGCCCGGCGCCTTATATGTTGCTGCAAAACATGCTGGAACTGGCGGTGAGCGATGTGAAAGCCTGTGTGAAAGTGGACGACTCGGTGCCGGGGATCACGGAAGGCTTGAATGCCGGGATGTGGACGGTTGCCTTGCTGCTGTCTGGCAATGAAGCGGGCCTGACCCAGGCTGAGTTTGAAGTGGCGGATGAAGCAACGCTGGCGGCGGCTCGGGTGAAAGCACAGGATGCCTTTGCGCACTCGGGTGCTCATTACCAGATTGATACCATTGCGGATTTGCCTGCGGTTATTGCCGACATTGAGCAACGTCTGGCAAACGGTGAACGCCCGTAAAAGACCTGTGATTTCATCTCAATACTGAGCATTCCCGACTAGACTCAAAAAGCCTTTGCATGATGATGGTGCAAAGGCTTTTTTGTTTTCTGGCCGGGACGGATGAAGTTGGTGCATCTGCGCGGGGCTGCACCTGTTTGGTGCGCTGCGGTTTCAGGTTCGGTTGTGAATAAAGGCGCTTTGAGCCGACAAGGTTTGGAGGTTGATCGGAATCGAAGTGTGATAGCCGTCGCCGGATGCGGGCGGACACCGGCTATCCGGGCGCTGGATGTCAACTTCGGGGGCTGATGCGCATCCGTTAATCGAGTTGGCCTGATAATTGCTGGATGCTCTATAGCACAGGATACGGCTTGAGAGAGTTGGCGGGCTGTCGGGCCATGGTTGAACACGGAACATTGATTGACGATACAGGGGATGTCTGATGAAAGATGAAACGATGACTGTCATTCTGGCTGGCGGAGAGGGGAAGCGTCTGTCACCGCTGACGGATAACCGGGCAAAACCGGCGGTTCCGTTCGGTGGAAAATATCGCATCATCGACTTTACCCTGACCAACTGTCTGCATTCCGGATTACGGCAAATCTTGGTTTTGACTCAGTATAAGTCTCACTCGTTGCAGAAGCACTTGCGGGACGGCTGGTCGGTCTTTAATCCGGAACTGGGGGAATATATTACCGCGGTTCCGCCGCAGATGCGCACCGGGGCAAGTTGGTATCAGGGCACGGCCGATGCGATTTATCAGAACCTGTATTTGTTGTCGCGCAGCAGCGCGAAGTATGTGGTGGTGCTCTCCGGCGATCATATTTACCGAATGGACTATGCGCCGATGCTGAAGCATCACAAAGAGACGCAGGCTGGCCTGACGGTGGCGTGCATGGAAGTGCCCCGTGAAGATGCCGGTGCATTTGGTGTCATGGAAGTGAACACACAGAACCAGGTGATTGCGTTTCAGGAAAAGCCGGAGCAGCCTGCTTGTATTCCCAACAAACCGCAATCAAGCCTGGTCTCGATGGGCATTTATATCTTCTCGATGGACACGCTGGTTGAGGTGCTGGAGCGGGATGCGATCAATGCGCAGTCCAGCCATGACTTTGGCAACGATATTATTCCCGGCTTGATCGATTCGGAACGTGTCTACGCCTATCAGTTCGGCGGTGCAGAGGGGCGGGTGAGCCAGGATGCGTATTGGCGCGATGTCGGGACGCTTGATGCGTTCTATCAGGCCAATATGGATTTGTTGGCGGTACAGCCGCCGTTGGATATCTATCAGCCAGACTGGCCGATACGCACGTATGAGCCACAGTTGCCGCCGGCCAGAACAGTGTCGTCCGCCACCGGTAATGAAGGGATCTTCATCAACTCGATGATTTCTGATGGCGTGGTGATCGCCGGGGGATCGGCGCAGAACTCGGTGCTGTTTCCACGGGTCTCGGTGAACAATGCCGCGGTGGTGATCAACAGTATTTTATTTGAAGGGGTCACGGTCGAAGAAGATGCCCACCTGGAAAATTGTATTGTCGATAAGCATGTCACCATTCCTGCCGGGACCGTGATCGGGGTGAACAAAAAGCAGGATGCAGCACGGTTTCAGATCTCCGAACAGGGCGTGGTCGTGATCCCGTCATCTTATCAATTTCCCGAAGTGGACCAGCTGAAGTGATGATGCCTGAGGCGCATCATTGGCTGCAGGTTTGACCGAAAAAGGTGATGAATTTCATCGGGAAACGGGCGTGATACACGTCTTGTTTTATACAAACTCTTTTGCGAATAGGGGGTGTTTGTGGTTTTATTCAGCGCAATCAACGCCGAAAAAACATAAGTTAAATCAATATGAATGGGGTGAATCTTTTGTTTTTACGGTTTTTTTGATGTTAATCAATTGTGTGCTAAATATTTTGTGTTTGGTTTTCTTGACCCAAAAGTAAGATCGACCGCAAATTTTCTAAAATCCAAGATTCCTCAGCATCCAGTAAAACGTATAGTTGGGAAGTGTTCTTTAAGTATAAAGCAGACGGCAACCGACCAAGTGAGATACTGAGTCTTGTCAGTGTGTCGAGGTCACGTTTCTTTAGGGATGGTTATGGATACACCAATTGAAATCTCAAAAGACAGTGGCGTCGTGTTTAATTACACATCGTTTTTATCTGCCTCCTGTCAATACCGGCTGACATTGATTGATGCGTTGAAGGCATTGATTCCATCATTGACGGTATCCTGGACCTCTGCGCTCCCCGAGGGTCTGTCAGACTCAGAAAAACTACAAGCGCAGGCACTGAAAGTGCTTTCCACCAGTACCAGCGATACCAATAATCTGATCCGTCTCATTCGGCTGGCTCGGCAGGAGCGGATTCAGGAGCTGCTGATCACCCTGCCATACGCGCTCGACAGCGAACAGCTCGATTACATTGAAGAAAGAGCAGAATGCAAGATCATTCTGGCTTCAGAGAGCGGGGAAGTGCTGCGCGCGATGCTCGTCGAGCAATAAGGTGTTGAAACCGACGGATATCGCATCAATCGTGAAAACAAGCCAGCCGAATCGACGGCTGGCTTGTTTGCATCTACGCGTTGGGTATCCAAGTGCTGAATATCCAAGAGCTCAGGCATCATATGCCCTGATAAAGCAACAGCACGGCACACCCGGCTGCGACGGTGAGCACACCCGCAGCTGCCTTTTCCTTTCTGGTGAATAGCCCCCTGTTTTGTTCCCGCTTGGCCCGGATATAGAAATACAGTCCCGGCAGGTACAGTAGAGCCGAAAGTAAGAGATAGTTCAGACCGGAAGCATACAGTAACCAGGCACCGTACAGGGTTGCACCCAGCCCGACCCAGAGCAGTGCTCCGCGTTCGCCTTGTTGAATCGCCAGCTTCAGGGTGTAGGCACCAACCAGGAAGTAAGGAACCAGGATCATCTCGGAAGCAATCACCAACAGTATGTCGTATGTACTCCCGGCGAAAGCCACAAAAATGAGCGCGACCTGAACACTCCCGTTGGTCAGCAGAAGTGATGCCACCGGGCTGCCGGCCTGGTTTTCACGGCGAAATGCGCGTGGGAACATATGCTCACGTGCTGCCAGATACGGCGCTTCTGAGGCCAGAACCGTCCAACTGAGAAAAGCGCCGCAGACCGAAATAATCAGCCCGCAACCAATCAGCACAGCGCCCCAGGGGCCGAGAATTTCTGTCAGCACTCGGGCCATGGATGGATTTTGGTAAGTCGCGAGCGTCGGGGTGGAAATGACCCCCATGGAAAGCACTGTGACCAGCACATAGATTGTTAGGGCGGTTAGTAACCCCAGAATGGTTGCTCGACCGATATCTTTGCGGTGTTTGGCGCGGCTGGACACCACGACGGCGCCTTCGATCCCGATAAAGACCCAAACTGTGATCAGCATGGTGCCTTTGACCTGAGCCAGTAGATCATGTTCCGCACCAAATTGCAGTCCGGTGAAATCAAAGAGAAAGGTTTCCCAGCGAAAGGCAATAAAGGCAAACACAATGAATAGGAACAGTGGAATGAGTTTGGCAATGGTGGTCAGAACATTGATCGCCGAGGCGGTTTGCACGCCTTTCAGTACCAGCGCATGGACCAGCCAAAGCAGGACGGAAGAGCCAATGACGGACAGCAAGGTATTGCCTTCACCAAACAGGATTTGATCGGGATGATCAAAAAACATCCCCAGGGTACTGAAGACAATGACCAGGTAAGAAACGTTCGCCAGCATCGCACTGAGCCAGTAGCCCCAGGCGGAGCAGAACCCGACAAAATCACCGAAGCCGGCTTGGGCGTAGCCGAACACCCCACTGGTAATGTCCGGTTTCAGTCGTGATAAGTATTGAAAAGCCAGCGCGAGAAAGATCATCCCGATCCCGGTGATCGTCCAGCCAATGATCACTGCTGCCGGGCTGGCAACGGTGGCCATATTTTGTGGAAGGCTGAAGACGCCGGCGCCAATCATCGAGCCGATAACCAGAGCGGTTAATGCCCCCAAGCCAAGTTTCTTTTCCATGTTGCAATATTCCGGTTGAAAAAACCATAAATCCAATCATGGATTGTATTTTATATCGCAATAAATGTATTAATCATGAAAATATCACTAAAAATGGCTCAATAATTAGTCATTAAATCCAGTAATGTGAGTTCAATGCAGAACCACCAACAGAATCGCTGGTGATTGGAATTTTATTGTTAGACAAGTGTATGCAAAAAAGTTGAACAAGGTTAGTGAAGGGTAACTTTATTTTTAAATTCACGATTAATTACAAAGGCATAGCTCGCGCTTGATTCCGCCGCGTGACGAATGTCTTCCCGCTCAAAGGTGTCGATCCTGCCGGTGGCAATCACAGCACTACAATTCCCGCTACTCAGCGCTTTTGCCATCAAGGCTTCGTCAGAGATGCCTTTTTTGTTTTTGAGCAGCAGCACTTTGTTGGTATCAATGCCGGCGCCCTTTAGTAGTTGCTTATCGATTAACGCCTCTTCCCCGATAAACATGATCCAGCGACTCTGCTGGCTGGCCTGTTTGAGCAATCGCAAAAAGTACGCTAATTGGGCCTGTGCTTCGTCTGAGAAGCAGACTTCAATCGGGCAGTTCACCGGCTGAACAGATGACGGCGAGTGAGCGGCCGTTGCACAAGTCGATTTGTAAACCTGAGATGCAGTGACTGATTGCGAGTTATCGAAATACGTTGTCATCGTTTGTCATCCTTACCAGTGGTTATATGTACATGCTGTATGTCTATACAGTAGTTTTATTCAGGCAGGGATGCAAGCTTTTTTGTGGCAAAACCGCCTAGAGGTTAAATCGCTATCGCTGGGTTTGGAGAGGTTTTGTTTATCCCTAACTAATTGATATTAATTATTTTTATTTGATTCGTTGTTTTTGTTTCAGCCCTGGTAAGGACCTGAATTATTTTGCTTTGAGTATTCAAACTTTGACGTGATTCACGTTGCTGGTGGGCTGGTTTATACAGGGATATACAGTACTGAACAGTGATAATCGGCTCTGTGGATGGCGCAAAATGTGCCGTCAAACTTAACAGTCAACGGCACTTGCTTTCTTGATTTCGCAGTGCGTTGGGTGAGTGAAGGCCGGTGAAAAGTCTGCCGGATTCGAATCAATACTGTCGTTTCCGCAATAAAATAAAATTAACATAACGTGTGTTGTGTAAAATCGTCTGGTTGCTATAATCCCGCCGAATCACTTCAATCATATGCTGCTTTTCAGGTGGTGATGCCGGCTTGAACCAACAGGTAAAGCAACGAGGTAGTGGTGTTTTGTTTTCGTCTTGCGAGCGATTTTCATGATGGTGGTAACTGCTCGTTGAGAGAAAAAAACATGATGACGGGAGCGCTTTGCCATGCCTTAGCGCTTGTCCCTTCCCAAATTCAGTACGGTATTGCGGAGAGCTGAATGGCAGACAAATACTTACGTTTTAAAACCGTTTCTATGTTGTTGCTTGCTGCAACGATGCTTACGGCATGTGAGCAAGCGCCACAACAAACCAAGGCGATGGTTTCCAGGCCGGTTAAATTATTTATGGTGGGTGAGAATTCAGCTAACCGGGTTTTTAAATTTCCCGGGAGTGTTGCTGCGGTCAAGCAAGCTGACATGGCTTTTGAAGTTCCCGGGCGGATTATCGACTTTCCGGTTACTGAAGGAGAGTTAGTTCAAGCGGGGACTGTCCTGGCGACGTTGGATCCGACGACTTATGAAGCAGAGCGTGATCGGGCGCGTGCGGAACGCAGCGCGGCGCAAACTGATTTTCATCGCTACCAGGTGGCGTTTGAACGAAAAGCTGTGACGAAACAACAGTTGGACATTGCGCGTCGAAACCTGGATGTTGCTGAAGCGAGCCTTCGTCAAGCCAATAAAATTCTTGACGATACTATTTTACGGGCGCCATTTACCGGGCGTCTTGCCCGTAAAGTGGTTGAAGACTATGCCAATGTTCAGGCCAAGCAAACGGTGTTGATCTTGCAAGGCGATGATGCTTTGGAAATGAAGGTTCATGTGTCTGAAACGGACTGGGTGCGTGGAAAAAACGTGGATACCATTGATGAGTTAGAAATTAACTCTCACATCCATGTTGAATTGAGCACATTACCGGGACAGATGATTCCGGCTAAGATCACGTCTTTTTCCAGCATGGCTGATCCGATTACTCGCACGTTTGAGGTCACTGTCGGCTTTGAGGCGCCGGAAGGAGCCAGTATCAGTCCGGGGATGACAGGTCGCGTGATTTATGAGCTGCCGCAGGAACCGAGTCAGGTCACTTTGCTGGTGCCGACCAACTCGGTGGTCTACGCACAATTTAATCTGTTGCTGGTCCCGGCAAATGCCGTGCTTGCGACAACTGATAAAACATCGTTTGTCTGGCTCTATGATCAAGATACCGGCACGGTTTCACAGAGAATCATCACCTTAGGTGATCCTGTTGGGGATAGTATCCATGTGAAGTCCGGGCTTGTTCGGGGCGATAAGATTGCGGTTTCAGGCACTCGATCGTTAGGTGATGGTTATCCTGTACATGCGATGCAGGAGTGACGAGATGAATATTGCCTCTGTCGCGATTAAACATCGCGTTGTGACGTTGGTTTTCACCTTCGTCTTGTTTGCCACAGGCTTATTCGCTTACGGCAATATGAGTCGTTTGGAAGATCCTGAGTTCACGATTAAAGAAGCTTTGATTATCACACCGTATCCCGGCGCATCGGCGCTGGAAGTTGAGCAGGAAGTCAGTGATGAACTGGAACAAGCAGTCCAGCAGCTGGGTCAGCTCGAACGTGTGAAGTCAAAGTCGGAGCGTGGTTTGTCGACGCTCACGGTGACCATGAAAGATAATTATGACAAAGCCACTTTGCCGCAGGTGTGGGACGAACTGCGTCGGAAAGTCAGTGATGCGCAACGGGAACTTCCCCCGGGTGCCGGCACACCAATAGTCTTTGATGATTACGGTGATGTTTATAGTATTTTCACCGTTGTGACCGGCGATGGTTATAGCTATGCCGAGATCAAAGACTATGTCGACAATCTGAAACGCGAGCTTTTGCTGGTTCAGGATGTTGGCAAAGTGACGACGTTTGCCGAGCGTCGTGAAGCCATTTACGTTGAGTTTAATCGCAGCCGGATGTCGCAACTGGGGATTCAGCCGGACGCAATTATGGAGTCTTTACGTCAACAAGGCATGGCGGTTGATGCCGGTCGTGCGCGGCTTGGCTCCTCATTTGTGACCATGATGCCGACCGGAGGGCTGCGTTCGGTTACTGACTTTGAATCATTGTTAATCAGCAGTGGCAATGGGAGCCGGCAGATCTATTTGCGTGATATTGCGGATGTGAAGCGGGACTATGTGGATCCGGTAACGGCTGAAATTCGTTTTGATGGTCAGGTCGGAGTAGGCTTAGGGATCTCTACTGTTTCCGGCGGTAATGTCGTGACGATGGGGGAGGCCGTACAGGCACGATTAGCTGAACTGGAGAACGTGCGGCCGCTTGGTATGGCCTTGCACACCGTTTCGATGCAATCAGAATCTGTGACAACCGCGCTATCGGGGTTTGTGGAAAGCCTGATTGAAGCCACAGCGATTGTTGTTGGGGTTCTGCTGCTGTTTATGGGGCTGCGCAGCGGGTTACTGATTGGTTTTGTGCTGGTGCTGACGATTGTCGGCTCATTTATCTTCCTCGATCCCATGGGTGTTGCGCTGGAACGTGTTTCTTTAGGTGCTCTGATCATTGCGCTGGGGATGCTGGTCGACAATGCGATTGTTGTGGTCGACGGGATACAGATCCGAATGCAAAAGGGAAAAGGGGCGGAGGAGTCAGCCATTGAAGTAGTGAAAGACACCGCCTGGCCTCTGCTTGCAGCCACATTAATTGCGATACTGGCCTTTGCCGCAATTGGTACTTCACAGGATGAAACCGGGGAATTTTGCCGTTCATTATTCCAGGTGGTGATGGTGTCATTGATGTTGAGTTGGCTGACGGCTGTGACCATCACACCGCTCCTGTGCGTGATGTTCCTCAAGAAGCCAACAGTGAAGGAAGCGGAGGCTGAGCCCTACAGCGGCGGTTTTTACCTTGGCTATCAGCGGTTATTACGGGCCTGTATTCGCCATCGTTACCTGAGCTCCGCTTCCGTCGTGGGCATATTCGCAGTTTCCATGTGGGGGTTTACTTTGATAGAGCAGAACTTTCTGCCAAGTGCGACGCGACCGCAGTTCCAGGTTGATTACTGGTTACCCCAAGGGACGCACTTTGATGTCACCCGTCAGGATGCGGAAAAAGTTGAGCAGCTGTTGCTGAAACAGGAAGGGGTCACGCATGTGACTTCCAGCCTTGGCCAAGGGGCGTTGCGCTTTTTGCTGACCTACCAGCCGGAGCAGCCAAATTCCGCTTATGCACAGTTCTTGGTCAGTGTGGAAGACGCAGAGGTGATTGATGCGTTGTTGCCTAAGGTCGAGGCAGAACTCGCCGCTGAGTTTCCCGATGCCTTGTCTTATGCATCAACATTCCTGCTGGGACCCGGGTCTACCGGTAAGATACAGGCAAGAATTAGCGGTCCGGATATCAATGAATTGAGACGCCTGGCCGGTGAGGTTGAAGCGATCTATCGCGGCGATCCCAATACGAAGTCAATTCGCACTGACTGGCGGCAGCCGGTCAAAATGGTCAGAGCGGTGTTAGCTGAAGAGCAGTCGAACATCAATGGCATTACTCGGCCGATGGTCGCCAGTACAATTCAGGAGGGTTTCCAGGGGGTGACAGCAGGTTTATACCGTGAAGCGGATTTGATTTTGCCCATCATTGTTCGTGCGGATGAAATGACCCGTAGCCGTCTGGATAATTTATCGAATCTACAAATCTGGAGCCCGGTTGCACAGAAAATGATCCCTTTACGCCAGGTTGTCCATGAGTTTGAAACAACCTTTGAAGATGAGATCATCCATCGTCGTGACCGGCAGCGAACGATTACCGTCTTTGCTGATCCGATTACCGGGAATGCGAGTCAGATATTTACGCGTTTACGTCCACAAGTGGAAGCGTTAGCGTTGCCGCCTGGTTACAAGTTGGCGTGGGGAGGGGAGTATGAAGACTCCGGTAAAGCTGAAGCCGGACTGGCCTCAACGATTCCAATCTATGTGTTAGGGATGATTTTGCTCACCATCATGATGTTTAACTCGTTGCGTCAGCCTTTGGTGATCTGGTTATGTGTTCCCCTGGCACTGATTGGTGTCACGATTGGTTTATTGAGCACCGGTCAGCCCTTCGGTTTCATGGCCTTGCTTGGATTCCTGAGTCTGGTGGGGATGCTCATCAAGAATGCGATTGTGTTGATTGAGGAAATCAACCTGCTCAGTGGAAAAGGCAAAGACCTGCTATCGGTGATTGTTGAGGCATCTGTGAGCCGTCTGCGTCCGGTATCTATGGCGGCGCTGACCACGGTGCTTGGGATGATTCCCCTGATCTTTGACGCTTTTTTTGCGCCAATGGCGGTTACGATTATTGGCGGACTGTCGTTTGCTACGCTCCTGACCATGATCGTGCTTCCGGTGCTTTACGCGTTGTTCTACAGGGTGAAACTGAACGAATGACTGGATAGGTTCAATGGGGACGGCCTGGTTTTCAGAAACTGAACACCAGGCCGTTTTCCTGTTCGTATTAAAATAAAAGCCGGATTGAAGTCATCTATCCAACAGTGCGGCGTATTGATGTGATGGCGTTGTTAGGGGGCGAGCATCTGTGGCGGCGCAATCAGTTTCGCGATGGCGTCCAGTAGTGTTTGAATACGTTCGGGCGTAAATCGCTCAGGTTCAAACGGCATCAAGATCATCCAGCCGTCGCACATCGCACTTAATTGATCGGCAAGTATGGCGGCAGGAATGTCTTTTCGGATAACCCCTTGGCATTGACCTTTCTCGATAACAGAGGCAAATTTAGCCAGAAAATTTGCATTGCGTTGGGCTAATACTGTGGCGAATGCGGGCTCATGCTTTGCGTGGGCTAATAACTGAATAAACACTAGCCATAAATCAGTTTCGCTGGTCTCTGGCCAGGTTAAAAATTGTTGCATTAACTGTTTGATATCGATGTTTTCGGTATCCACGTTCAGCAAGTTGTCGACTCTATTGAATAGTTCTTCAATCACTGCGGTGATCATCTCTTCTTTATTCGCAAAGTAATAAGTCACGGCGCCAGTCGTGCCCCCGAATCGCTTGGCGACTTTGCGCAGCGAAGCGCCGGCATATCCTTCTTCCGCGGTGACAGCAATGGCGGCTGCGAGTAGTTCAGCACGCTTCGATTCGTGGTCGCCGACAGGCCTGCCACGTCGCTTGGGTTTACTTGCAGCTTCTGATTGTTGTGGAGCGTTGAGCGCCCGTGAATCTGGCTTAGTCATAAGAAAACTTCGAGGTTAGAGAATGATCATCGGGGAGTCATGTTTAGCGAATTCATCATACTCCCGCTGTGATTACATGAGAATAGTGATTTTACCTGCTGCAACATTTTCGTGTAGCAAAGTCTTTGAATCAGCAAAAATAACAGCAGTGTTTTCTGAAAGCGACGAGTACACGTTGCCGGTAAATGAAGCAGCCCCGGACGGCTGCTTCACTCTGTGAGATACCGCGACAATCAAGCTGCCTTCACCACCTGGTTTCTCCCGTTTCGCTTGGCTTGATAGAGAGCGTTGTCCGCAAATTTCAGGGCATCTTTCGGCGATGTGGTGTCGATTTGGCACTGAACCACACCCAGGGAAATGGTGATACAGAAACGTTCCGTCATTTTATGCTGTGCGACGTTTTGGCGTAAGCGCTCGGCAATCCGTTCTGCAATTTCTACAGTTGTATTCGGCAGAAAGATGAGGAACTCTTCTCCGCCACTGCGACAGAGCGCGTCATCCTTGCGGGAGTTGTGACGCATTAGCTGCGCCAGAGATTGAATGACCTGATCACCGACATCGTGACCGTAACGGTCATTGATTTGCTTAAAGTGATCGATATCTAAGGAAATGACGGCGAAGTCCTGCTTTACATCCTGATAGTAATCCAGAACTTTTTGCATTCCCCTGCGGTTATAGAGCCCGGTCATCGGGTCGGTATGACTGTCTGCCTGTAGTCTGGATATTTTCTCGTTGAGCAAGCCGACACCTTTGAGAATCGCGCTTTTGAGTAGGGCGGATTCAAAATACCAGGAGCTGATGGATTGAATGCGATCCTGTGCCTGTTTTTGGTCCAGAACCCGGGCGTTGTTCGCGAGCTCTTTCAGTGGCCGGGCAATCAGCAGCGCTGAGACCCAAATGAACACTAAGGTGATGAGCGTTAAGGGGAGGGTTTTGACCGAGAAGACCTGAATTTGCTCTTCCAGTTTGGTCAGGGTAACGGCTTTGGGCCGTTGTGCCACCACGCTCCAGCCGGTGCGGGCAATGGGAGCATATCCGGCCAGCATGTCGATCCCACGCGAGTTGGTTATTTCCGCCTCGCCACTTTGTTGTTTGATGACGGCCTGAAGAAAACCGTTGACGGTGACTTTTTCTCCAATCCGGTTGGGATCCTGATGATAGAGCAGCACGCCGCTCTGATCGACGACATACACATAGGTGCCGTCCTGATAGTAATGTTGGCCCAGCAAATTACCCAGGATGCCGTTCTCCTGCAGATAAATGGTGCCGGCCACATAGCCCAGATAGTGACCATCAGCGCTAAAAATAGGATGCGAGATGCTGATCAGGTAATTGCCGACCGGGGAGATAAAAGGATTGGATATGATCGGCTTTTGGGCGTGGAAAGCTTCGATGGCATCGGGCGTTGAAAGCTGTCTTCCTTTTAGGTTCAGAACACTTGGCGATGCAGCAACGATGGTGGCATCGGCATTTACAATAAAAACGGAATCGAAGAGGGCATTTTGTTTGTGTAAGCGCGTTGCTTCCGTTTGCAGGTACGATTCGTCATCCATGTGTGCGGCGATTAGATCGGCACTGTATTGAAGCTGGCTTTGGGCGACGGCAAAAAAGTTGTCGGTATCTTTCGCCAGCTTGGCGGAATAGGCCCGATTGGCTTCTAAAGTATTGTTAATCAGTAAATCGCGTTGTACCTGGTAAGTGGCACAAAAACTGTTTCCCAGCGTGATCAAGACGCTGAGCAAGGCCAGCGAGAGTATCAGCAGGCGAAGGTTCAATCGTTGCAGAACATGAAATGACATTTGGTTATTGGCGCTCAAAGCAAGCTTCTCCAAGGGGCGTCAGGATTAGTCGTTATTGTTTTGATCACTGAGGGTCTCAGTCAGTACTATTTTTCTGGCACATCATTAAGGGCAGGCGGCAAATGATATTGTTAACAGAGGCTTAAGGCAAAGGGTGTGTGTTGAGTTTGTGGTAGATGCAGGTTTGCTGGCGAAAGTTCGTCAATTTTATGACGTTTGTTTGTGATGAAACTAACAAATCAATATGAAGGGTAGGGACTATGCTGTATCAGCCTTGAACGGATGCCACTCATTACTTGAGTGATTGTTCAAGTATGTCTATATTGATGACGAGTTTTCAAGGACTGACGGGCCTTATTGGCCAGGAGAGAATATGTCAAACGAATATATAGTACCCGAAGTGTGGACGATGGATTCCGAAAATGGAGGCGAGTGGGCCAGTATCAACCGGCCTGATGCCGGTGCCCGATACGATCAGGCGCTTCCCGTTGGTTCGCACCCGTTGCAACTGTACTCCCTGGGGACGCCCAACGGGCAGAAAGTCACCATTATGCTTGAAGAACTCCTGGCGGATGGGGTGACTGAGGCGGAATATGATGCCCACCTGATTCAGATTGGCGAAGGGGAGCAATTTTCATCCGGATTTGTTGAGGTCAACCCGAACTCCAAGATCCCGGCGTTGGTGGACCGTTCAACAGATACGCCGGTGAACGTGTTCGAATCCGGGGCGATTCTGTTGTATCTGGCCGAAAAATTTAATCGCTTGTTACCGACAGAGCCGTCGGCTCGGACCCAGATGATGAACTGGCTGTTCTGGCTTCAGGGCTCAGCGCCGTACCTGGGCGGTGGATTTGGTCACTTTTATGCTTATGCGCCGGAAAAGTTTGAATATCCGATCAATCGCTTTTCGATGGAAGCGAAACGGCAGTTGGATGTGCTCGATAAACAACTGGCGTGCCATGCATTTATTGCCGGGGATGAGTACAGCATTGCAGATATCGCAGTGTGGCCATGGTACGGGAACCTGGTCCTGGGCAAATTGTACGATGCGGCGGTGTTTCTTGATGTTGAGCGTTACCAACATGTCTTGCGCTGGGCGAAAGAGATTGCGCAGCGTCCCGCCGTGCAACGGGGAAGAATTGTCAATCGCACCTGGGGAGAAGACTGGGAGATTCTGGCTGAGCGTCATCATGCCGCCGACATTGACGAAGTGTTGAACAAACACCCTTAACCTCAACAGATTCCTGCCTTTCAGGCGCTGATGCGTTTTCAGGTTAATCCGCTGTTTTTGGATGGGCGCCGGCATTCGATGCAATGCGGTGCCCTTTGATGATGTGAGGCGCCGTTTACCGGGCGCTATTCACACAAACGCTCTGATTATTTAGAGGGTGAGATCAGCACAAGTGTGATCAATTGCGTATTATTTATCACGAATCATCGGTAGCTTCTTTCAAAGCGGATCGGTCCGTTTTTCACCTTGTGTTGAGTATGGTCTGTTTGGCGATCGCCAATAGCAAGACAATGAGTCGGCGCAAAACGTGATTGAAATACAGTTTGGGATTCGCGAATAAGGTTCATGGTTAACCCGGGAGGAATTGATATGTCGGAACAGATGCTCAAATCATCGATCGCGACCGTGCAGTGTGGTGTTGCAAGAGCTGATGGAAAATTGTGGGTCACCGAATCCGAGCTTCAGTTTGAACCGCATAATCAGGCGTTTGGTTTAGGTCCCTATCGAATTGAGCGAAAATCGATTGCCCGTGTCGAAAAGTGCTTGGAGAAAGGGGGCGGTTTTATTCCCGTCACATCAGATGCAATTCGGATCACCTTATCAGATGGTCAAGTTTTTGAGTTTATTCTGGCCAACCCGGAGCAATGGCTGGCTGTTCTACGCCATGAAAGAACCGGCTGTCTCTGAACCTTCTCCATATGTGGCAAAAGTGTCTTATGAATTTTCCTGTCTGTAACCCATTGATGACGATTTCATTTTTCAAATGTTAATGTTTTTCGTATAACTCATTGAAAAACGATACGAAATGATATTCAATCGATTGATGTTGCGCTTCGTGCGCATCATTTATCGTTTGTGGGAGCGTTACCTAGGGGCGGTAGCATGGGAAATGACCATGCCGGATGGATTTATCATGGCTGAGCCGCTCCTCAACTTCACCAATTCAACATTGGACTAACCTTCAGCCTTTATGGCTCTTTTCTGGTGTCGTCTGTTTCAGGGCAGGTGTGCAGACTCGTGGTCACTTGCCCTCAGCAATATTCAATTCAATGGAACAGGAACAAGCATGCCAAAAGCGAAAATTGCCTTGGAAATTGAAGGTGATACGTTTAACCCATTTCCGGAACCCTTGAAAACCCGGCTCGGCAGCGCCGAGTGCAGGAGTCTGGGGGATTCGTTCGGACTGTCACAGTTTGGGGTCAACCTGGAAGTTTTACAGCCTGGTGCTCAGTCGGCTTTGCGGCACTGGCACACCGAGTCGGATGAGTTTTTGTATGTGTTATCCGGCGCCTTGGTGCTGGTGACCGATGAAGGTGAGCAGACATTACAGTCGGGGATGTGTGTCGGTTTTCCTGCGGGAAAAGAGAACGGGCATCACTTGATCAACCGAAGCTCTGAAATTGCGACCTTCATCGTGGTTGGCAGCCGGGTGAACGGCGATGAAGCCGTGTATCCGGATGATGATTTTAAATGGGTCGTCACCGATGACGGAGCATGGATCGCATCGCGAAAAGATGGCACGCCTTATCGGTAATAGCACTTGATGAAATAGCGCTTTGAATGATTTTTTAGATGAACGTTTTGCTTTGAATGTAGGGACATATGATGAACTCGCGGATGATGGTCTTGCTTGTGTTTTGCTTTCTGGGGGCGTTTTCCGCGAATGCGGCGCCGGCTGACTATCACGTCGGATTTCGCAAAGTGATGGTTGAATCCCGGGACACCGGCGAGAAATTCCCGATGTCGGTGGTGTATCCGACGCAGACGCCCGAAACCCGGGTTCAATTCGGGCCGTTTGCCATGGAGCTCGCGATTGGCAGCGAGATATCATCCGGTCACTTTCCGCTGGTTCTCATCTCTCACGGTTCGGGTGGGAGTAATTTGGCGCATCGGAGTATTGCTTTTGCGCTGGCCCGTAAAGGATTTGTGGTCGGCATGCCGCTCCATCCGGGAAACAACTTTGAGAATAATCAGGCCGAAGGGACGACGCGTAACTGGCAGAACCGGCCGAAGCATCTTCAAGCGGCCATTGATGCGTTGGTGACGCACCCACAGCTGTCCAAGCGTCTGGATGTCGGGAGGATTGCGGTGATAGGGCATTCCATGGGCGGCTATGCAGCGTTAGCGGCTGCCGGGGCTGTTGCGGATACCGGCCAGATCATCGAGCAGTGTACATCGCAGACGGACATGAAAGACCCGTTTTGCCTGAGTGTTCAGGGCAACCAGCTCACGGCAGTACGGATTGAAAATCCCAAAGATCCGCGCATCAAAGCCGCGGTGCTGATGGCGCCGGTCGGCTTGGTTTTTCGCGCCGCAGATGCTTTCGCAAAGGTTGACATTCCGATGCTGCTTATCCGGGCCGGAAAGGATGAAGAGTTAACGGAGCCCTATCACTCAGCGGTGATTGCGGCAGGCTATACAGGGAAGACACACAATAACGGCAAAGCGAAGCTCACTGAGGTGACGATTCAAAATGCCGGCCATTACGCATTTATTACGCCGTATCCGGAATCCATCAAAGCTGAACTCGGCGTGGTTGCTGAAGACCCGGCGGGGTTTGACCGGAGCGTGTTCCATCAAGAGTTGAGTGCCATGATTGTGGCATATCTGACACAGACGCTGAAAAACACCGAATGACCCCACCACTGAACAGACAGGGAGACGTCAAGATTGGACGCATTAATTGCTCAGTATACCGGCGCGGACGAAGACGCCCGCTTGGTTCGTCAGTACATTACGCGCATGGAGTTTGACACCACGATGCATGCTTTGGCCCCGTATCTTACGGCGGGAGCAAGCGTGTGCGAGTTGGGTGCTGCGACTGGTCGGTATGCGCTGACATTTGCCGGGGGTGCGGTGAACAGCGAACATCGATTCGATCAGGAGAAACAATGAATTATCCGGTAGAAGGGTCATGCCAGTGCGGCGGTGTGACTTATCAGCTCCACGCAGCACCCTTGATGGTGGTTGCCTGCCATTGTAAAGCGTGTCAGAAGCTCTCAACCAGCGCGTTTAGTATTACCGCAATCGTGAATGCAACGGATATTGAATTTCAGGGAGCGCTGGCAGAGTGGTGCCGAACCGCTGACAGCGGCAATATCAATGGTGCAAAATTCTGCCCGACTTGCGGTAACCGTATCTATCATTTCAACCCGGACGAACCCGATAAGATTAAACTGAAACCTTCCAATCTATCAGATACGAGTTTGATCCAGCCGACCGCTCATGTCTGGGTCAGCCAGAAACAGGCGTGGTATACCTTATCCGAGGGTGTGGTTGCGTATGACGAGCAGCCATAAAGAATCGGGAGAGGTTTCGTCTCGGGGGGATCCCAAAACGAAACCACGTTTAAATCCAGGCTTCAGGGGGGCTCAGTATTGGTCAATACCGTTCAACTAAGGGCTGCACGCTCAGATGAGTTCGAGTCACTGTTCCTGCTGGTGACGACGGATGAACAATGGACCCAATTCAACGGACCCTATTTCCCATACACAACGCCGTCGCGTTGCGAATTTAAGCAAGGTCTGTTTTCTTCACTGTGTGCCGGAAGGCGCATGCGGCTGATCACAGTCAATGATCAGCCGGTCGGCTCTGTTAGTTATTACTGGGAATGTGAGGCAACCCGATGGTTGGAAGCCGGTGTCGTCATTTATGACTCGCGCTTTTGGGGACAGGGGATTGCAGTCAGTGCCTTGGAGCTTTGGGTGAGTCACCTCTTTGCGACTTTAGCAATCGAGCGTGTGGGTTTAACAACCTGGTCCGGGAATCCCAGGATGATGGCGTGTGCAGAGAAGCTAGGTTTTCAACAAGAAGCCTGCTTACGAAAGGTCCGCTATTACCAGAGGCAATACTATGACTCTGTGAAATATGGTGTTCTCAGACAGGAATGGGAAACCGGTCGGGGATGATAAGTCATCACGCCCATTGAGCAGGGTATGGCGAAAAAATTCGTTCTTAATCAATTTAAAAGTAAGACGTAGCGCGTCAGGAAAATCAGGGATAGAAATCATGTGGATAGAAAATAAAGTCCTAGAAGGTCAATACGTTACGCTGGAGCCGTTGAGCGACGCGCATATTGTGCCGTTGCAGCACGCCGTGCAGGATGGCGAATCCTGGAAATTGTGGTATGCCAATGTACCGCGTGAAGATGAAATTCCGCAATATGTGGCGCAAGCCATTCGGCAAGCAGAAACAGGGGATATCGCATACGCCGTTCGTTCAAAACTGACCGATGAAATTGTTGGGACCACACGCTATTACAATGTTGAAAGTGCCCATCGACGAGCGATGATTGGTTACACCTGGTATGCCGCATCCGTTCGAAGAACGCCGATTAACACAGAAGCCAAATTGCTGTTGCTGAGTCATCTTTTCGAATCTTGCGCCGGAATCGCCGTAGAGTTTCGAACTCACTTTTTTAATCAGGCTTCCCGGGCTGCAATTGAGCGGTTAGGGGCCAAGCTGGATGGTATCTTGCGAAATCACCAGATCATGAAGGATGGCTCGTATCGAGACACGGTCGTTTATTCGATTATCGCCAGCGAATGGCCTGCCGTAAAAAACAACTTGCTGAGTAAGCTCTGCAAATAAAAGTGCTGAGGAGTTGTCCCCTGAAGCGGGTCGTTTGGGGAAAAGTCAGTCGTGATGGTCCGCGTGATTGGTGTGACAGTCAACTTGTGTGATGCTATCAATATGACATTTGGAGTGAATATGAATTCGTTATCGAGTGAGACAATTGTCGCAGCAGAAGAAACTTTGAAGTCTGCAATGTTAATTTCAGATACCCAGACGCTTTCTGAATTACTGTCTGACGATTTGGTGTTTGTGAATCACTTCGGTCAGGTTGTCACCAAAGCGCAAGATTTAGCGCTGCATCAGTCGGGCCAGTTACGCTTAGAGGCGATTGAGCTCTCTGAGATGACTGTTCAGTTGATTGCGTCAGTTGGGGTGGTGCAGGTTCGGGCGACAATCCACGGAACCTACGATGGTATGGATGCCAGCGGGGAGTTTATGTTTTCCCGTGTCTGGGCACCTCAGGATGGGCGTTTGAAAGTCCATGCAGTGCATTCGACGCAAGTGGCATCATCAATCATGTAAACCCTGTTATCTCAATTGAACGGTCTGGTTGTGGTGGGCGCTGAGTCTCTGGCCGCGTCATGATGATTGCAAATGAATCACGCAACAATCGTCGGAAGCACCACACTTATGCTGATGATTTTCAGATAACAGAAGGTGACCGTGATGAGTGATCGACAGCAACAGGCGATGCTTTTCTTCGATGCGTGTGAAACCGGTAAAGGATGGGAAGTCTGCAAGATGTTTTGTCATCCTGAGGCAACATTTTCAGCGCAGGCTGCGGCGCTGGCCGAGGTGACCACGCTTGAAGCTTATACTGAGTGGATGAAGGGTCTGCTCACTCCCATCCCGGATGGTCGTTATGAACTGAAATGTTTCGCCGAAGATGATGCACGGGCATGTGTCGCAGCATTTGCGGTGTTTCATGGCACAAATACCGGACCTGGTGGCCCTGTAGAGCCGACTGGGAAAGTCGTTGCGGCTGATTATGTCTATATTATGTATTTTGAAGGCAAGCTGATTCGGCATATGACCAAAGTCTGGAATGACTCCGTGAGCTTACAGCAACTGGGGTGGTCTTAATTTTCCCGTTAAACGGCTCGTGGATCGGGCCGTGTCGCGGGGGCGTTGCAATTGGGTAAAAAGGCGCTCAGATCGCCTTTTTTGTTGGGAGGCTGTTCATGCTGGAACACGAAAAAATGACCGAACGGAGCGATTGGCGCGCTGATGTGTTGAGTCAGGTTCGCGAGCTGATTCTGGACGCAGTGCCGGAAATGATTGAAGAGCGTAAGTGGTGTAAGCCCAGTAACCCCGCGGGGGTGCCGGTTTGGTCTCATACCGGGATTGTTTGTACGGGAGAAACCTACACATCTAAAGTCAAGCTGACGTTTGCACATGGTGCTGCACTACCGGATCCGACACCGTTATTTAATGCCGGCCTTGAAGGGAAAGTCAGGCGTGCAATCGATATCTATCAGGACGATACCATAGAGACGGAAGCGTTGAAGGCTCTTATTCATGCCGCAGTTCACTACAATCAAACATTGAAGAAAAAAACTTAATGTGTCTTTGGGTTGAATACGGGTATAGATTCCGGCGGTGGTGTTTTATGATGCAAGTCGGCCTCAGTGAAATGTTGGAGAAAAACAGATGGAAGCCTTGTTCAAATCTTATTCCGAGAACAATGAAGCAGTCTTAAGAGCTATTGCCCATATGCCGACACAAAGTTTACCGGTGCTGATTGGCCCAGACTTTGCGCAAAAATTAACGGATGCGGATTACATGCGGATCGCGGTATATCTTGCACAAAAAAGTGACGAGGAAGGTGGTTGTCCGATTGGCGCTGTGATTGTTGATAACGCAACAGGAACCATTGTCGGTAAAGGACATAACACTCTGGTTCAGGAAGATCATCCTTATAATCATGGTGAAACCTCAGCCATTCGGGATGCGGGACGTCTCGACTTCAGCCAAACGACCTTATTTACCAGCCTGAGCCCTTGTGATGTCTGCGCTACCTTACTTTATATGCGCGGCTTTAGTCGTGTCGTTGTCGGTGATGTCACCAATGCCGGCGGGAATGAAGCCTTGCTTCGGGAAAAGGGGATTCAAGTCGATATTCTGGAAGATAAACTGGGGATTGAGCAGTATGCAAAATTCCGAGCTGAAAAACCGAACCAGGACTTAGAAGACTGGCAAGGACTTAGCGCAGTCAAAAAAACAATGTGGTCACAGCCATCGCGATAACAAGTAAGCCCGGTGATGTATCAAGTCGCACTACCCTAAACATTTCGATTGAAATATAGATCTCCCAACCTCGTGTATTTAGCTTTTAACATGGCTGAATACACGAGGTTCTTTGTTGTACGCTCTTTGGAGGCTGTGATTGTGATTCATGAAAGTGTAAATAAAAATCGTCAATGGGCGAAAACACCTTATGTCGGTGTTGAATTCAGTTGGCTCTCGGAAGATTCCGAGTCTGGACGATCCGCTTTGTTAAAGTTTGAAAAAGGCGCGAAGCTCCCCTTGCATTATCACCCCGGTTGGGAGCAAATATATGTGCTTGAAGGCGTGCTGAAAGTAAATGGTGCTTTATATTACGCTCATGATTTTGTATTCGTTGATGCAGAGACCCGTCATGAACTGGAGGCAATAGAACCTAGCCAATATATCACGATCGCTGAGAAAGCCGGTGTGGCGGTTGTTGATCATTAATCCTCGATCTCGCCGATTGAGGGATTAAACTGGCAGAATCGGCGAATAGTTTTGTCCAGCGTATTGTCATCGCCGTTGTTGTGATTCATGAACGTAGAAATATAAATCATCCATGGTCAGTAATACTCAATCATGGCATGAAAGATGTTCCCATCAATGAAAAGAAAGGATCTTCTGTGATGCAGAGTTTAAATACGATTGAACCTTCAACGGCATTGGGACTGGATGGTGTTCCACATATCAAAAGGGTGTGGTCGGCTTCGCAAGCCATTCTACATGGCAAGAAAATCGATAGATCGGGCGAAGAGCTGTGGGATAGGGCTGTCTTTGATGCGTTAGGGATCGGCTTACACCAAACCTTAAATTATCTATATGCAAATGCGCCGACGTTTGCCGAGTTTGAAGCATGGATTATAGCGACGGCCGGAAAGCCGGAACCGTTGCGCCTTGATCGGCTTCGGTCAACATTTTTGGGGACACAGCAAACAGCGGGGGTCTCTGAATGGTTACAAATGATTGAGGACATGCCTCCTGTTTTCACCGATGATGATTTGTCGTTCTGGGATGAACATGGTTATCTGATTTTGAGACATGCTGTTTCGCCAACAGACTGCTGCGAGGCAAAAGAAGCGATTATAACGCATCTCAATGTTTCAGAAGATGACCCGGATACCTGGTACCAGGCTCGCAATCAACATGGGATTATGGTTGAGTTGATCCAGCACCCGGCATTTGAAACGAACCGACGCTCATTGCGTATTCATAAAGCTTTTTCGCAACTTTGGAAAACCAGTGATCTTTGGATGTCTGCGGATCGCTGTGGGTTTCATCCGCCTCAAAATGAGAAGCACACTTTCCCTGGCCCCGATCTGCATTGGGACCTTAATTTTAATCAGCCGTTGGTGTTTGGTACCCAGGGGATTCTTTATCTGACAGATACTCCTCCAGAACAAGGAGCGTTGACGTTGGTTCCTGGTTTTCACCGACGTTTGGCGGGTTGGTTGGCGGATCTTCCTGCCGGTACTGATCCCCAAAAGGAAGATTTGCATGCGTTAGGTTCAATCCCGATCGGGGCGAAAGCCGGTGATATGGTGATCTGGAATCATTTGCTCCCGCACGGCAGCAGGCCGAATCTGGGGCAGCGGGCTCGCATTGTTCAATATATCAATATGATCCCATGTCAATTCAATCCCTATTGAAAATTGTAGGGTTTAAAAGATACTACTGGTTTCCTGATTGATGTGACCATGTTGATGTCATCAGGATAGCTGTCTTCAGCGATTAGGTTGAACGTGACCTATCGAAAAACATGTTTACATAAGGAGATGTAAATTGGCTTACTTCGTCGATTATCAAACCGCAATTATGGTTGTTGGTTTCGTGGGGCTGTTGATGTTTATTCAACTGCTCATGGCAGATGTGATTGCTTTAAAACTAAAGCATGTGCCGGGTTATCCTGTTGAACACAATCATGACCATTTGCTGTTTCGTGCCACACGGACGCATTTGAATATGAATGAAAGTGTGGCGATATTTATTACGTTTGTGATTTTTGCTTTATTGTCACAGGCGTCTCCCAGTGTGGTCAATATGAGTGCATTGTTCTATCTGGTGTCCCGAATTGCGTACATGATTTTTTATTATTTAGATGTCAAATTGGCGCGCAGCATTGCATTTAGCTTGAGTTTGTTCAGTCTGATTGCGGTGTTTATGGCCGGTATCATGCAGTGGCTATAGATAGTTTTACCCTCTCAAATAACCATGAAAATGGAGTTCTATGATTAAATTTTATGCCGCACTCGTACATGTGTTGTTGTGGTTGAAAGTCGCAGTTTCACCGATGTGTGGCGGTATTTTTCTGGCCGCCCTTATTTGTATTGCACGTGATCAGGTCAGCCTTCCCCTGGTGGCCACCATGGGTAGTATTGGCTTCGTGATTGGCGCGTTCTGGGCTGAGCGGATCAGAAAAAATATGGGCTTGGTTGCTTTTCATGGTCGCCTGATTGGCCATCCGGAAATTGATGGCGCATACGTCAAGCCGATGAAGCGGTTCTGATTTTTCACTGTGAAGACACCTGGAATTAAAAGGAAATAATAGATGTATCAAGGTAGTTGCCTGTGCGGCGGGGTTCAGTTTGTCATCATCGGTAAAATTACAGACATCATCCACTGTCATTGTTCCCTGTGCAGAAAATCAAGTGGGACAGCATTTGCGACCAATGGGTTTGTGAAGACGGCAGACTTTCGTATTGAACAGGGAGAAGGGCTCGTTCAGCACTTCGAAATGAAGCCGGGCCGCAAGCGCCATTTCTGTGGCCGGTGTGCCTCGCCTTTATTCAGTTCGAACGAAGCGGATCCAAGTCGGATTCGACTACGGTTAGGGGTCTTGGATTCGGATATCGAAGAAAGACCGTTATCACATAACTTTGTGACCTCAAAAGCCAACTGGGACAGCTTAGATGTCGATCTGCCACATTATGACGCCCATGAGCCAAGTCGTGGTCAATGAATCAGATCGGGTTGCCCATGGGCGTGATTCAGGGATAACCGCCGATAAAGGACAAGGGGAGCGTCAGTGAACATTGCAATTCTGGATGACTATCAGAACGCCGTCAAAGATCTCAAGTGTTTTGAGTTATTGCGCCATCATGAGGTGACGGTGCTGACGGAGACATACAAGGATGAAGCTCGGCTTGCTGAACAGTTAGCGGGTATTGAAGCCCTGGTGCTTATCCGTGAAAGAACTCAAATCACCGAGTCTTTGTTAGCGAAATTACCTGATCTGAAAGTCATTAGTCAGACAGGGAAAGTCAGCAATCACATCGACCCGCAGTTATGCGAACAGTTCGGGGTGAAAGTGCTGGAAGGCGTTGGATCCCCTGTCGCGCCATCGGAATTATGCTGGGCATTAATCATGTCTGCATCTCGGCACATTCCGGCTTATGTTTCCAATTTTCAACAGGGGGAATGGCAACAGCCGGGTGAATTGGGGTTGGGCCGAACCCTTAACGGGCTGACTCTAGGCATTTGGGGATATGGTAAAATTGGGCAACGTATCGCGCAATATGCCAAAGTTTTCGGGATGCAGGTATTGGTCTGGGGGAGTGAAGCCTCAAGGGTCAACGCAACCCGTGATGGCTTTGCGGCTGCGAGTTCGAAAGCACAATTTTTCTGTGCTGCCGACATTGTTTCGCTACACCTTCGATTGAATGAGGTGACGAGAGGGTGCGTCACTCAGGCTGACTTAGCCTTGATGAAACCGGACTCCTTGTTTGTCAACACCAGTCGGGCGGAGCTTGTCGAGCCGCAAGTTTTATATGACGAACTGTCTAAACATCCCACCAAACGGGCGGCATTAGATGTGTTTGAGAATGAGCCAGCAACGATAGAAAGCGAGCCGTTACTGAGTTTGCCGAATGTACTTGCCACACCTCATCTGGGCTATGTGGAGCACAATAGCTACGCGCTTTATTTTCGGGTGGCGTTTGAAAATTTGATGGCTTACACCCAAGCACAGTCCGCGCAATAGTCATTCAGCGCAATCATCATCAAGAATCATGAGAAACAGGGCGTTTATGTTTACACAGGAAGTGAAAGAAGGCTTGGCGCTGGCATTAATTCAGCCGTCATTTGCAAAGCAATATCTGAACATTGTCTCGCAAGAGCGAGACTGCCTTGGACAGTGGTTGGCCTGGCCCGCGCATGCAGATTCGGAAGCGTTTTTTCGGACCTTCATTGAGAATGCGCTACAAGGTTATGCGGCCGGAAAGTCGTTGACCTGTGCGATGATCGTTGAGGGGCAAGTGGCCGGTAACATTAGTTTTAATACGATTCACATCGAGCTGAAGAAAGTCGAAATCGGCTACTGGTTGAGCCAGCAATATCAGGGACAGGGCATCGTCAGTCAGTCGGTGGAGAAAATGATCGAAATTGCTTTTGAACAATTGGCAATGGAAAAAGTCCAGATCTCAGCCGCGGTCGAGAATCGACCGAGCCGCAGGGTGTGTGAGCGTTTGGGGTTTGAGCTGGAAGGTGTGATCACCCGAGCGGAAAACCTCAATGGACGGATCGTTGACCACGCGGTCTATGGATTGAGCCGGGCGAAGTGGACTGAACGATGAAAGTCTTGATCGCCGGTGCAAACGGCTATGTGGGGCAGCATGTCAAAGAGCATCTCACATCACAGGGCCTTGAGGTTTATACGTATGTCCGAGCAGCGATGGCGCAGGTATCGGGCAGTCAGGTGGTCTCGCGTGATTCAACGGATGCCTACGGCTCTTTTGACGTCGTGATCAATTGTGCAAGGCCACATTGGTCGGCTCATTCGCCGGAAGAAATTGTGGCGATCGAGCAGGCGCTGCTCAAAACGTTAACTCAATTCGCCAAACCGCAGGCACAGAAAATTCATACGTCCGGGGTGTGGTTGTTTGGCCATTCAACCCGGTCTGATCTTGAGGCGTTTCAACTCAAGCCTTTTCCGTGTGTCAGTCAGGATGTGGCGACCATTGAAGGGGCGCTGGCCGGTGGCTGGCAAATCGTTTATCTCCCAAGCTTGGTGTATGGCAGCCGCGACTGCCAACTGGTGAGAAATGCCGAGGCCTTATCAGAAAAAATACGGGATGTTGCGATTCCCAGTGTTGGTTATAACCAATATATTCACGTCGAAGATGCCGCTCGCTTTTATCATCAGATGATTGCTCAATCGCTGAATGAACCTCAGTATTTCATCGCAGAAGAGCAGGGGTATTCGCCGCTCGAATTTGCCCGGCTGTTGTTGGCATGCGGCCTGATCGAAAAAATGAATCCGATCAGTTGGGAAGTGTTTGAAGAAAAAGGGGAAATGGCTGCGGATATTCAACGGTTGAATTTAGATTTGCCGATTACTCCCGATTTTCAGCCGACTTCTGATCTTCAAACTTATTTGTCCGCCATGTCGACGCAGCTTACGGATATGGGCTGAATGTGCGGGGAATAAAAACGGAAGCCAAGCTTCCGTTTTGAATGAACCGGCCAATCGTTATGCAATTACAGGCTGTCGAGAATGGTTTCGGCGTTACTGACTTCAAAGCCTGAAGGCGCTTCAACGTTGAGTTGAGTGACGACGCCATTGTCGATAATCATGGCATAGCGCTGAGAGCGGAGGCCGCCGAACCCGGCTGTATCCATCTCAAGGCCCAGTGCTTTGGTGAAGCTGCCGTCACCGTCAGCCAGCATCATGATCTCAGAGGCATTTTGAGCATCTCCCCAGGCTTTCATGACGAAGGCGTCGTTGACCGCAACACAGGCAATCAGATCCACACCTTTGGCTTTGAGTTTGTCTGCGTTGACAACATAGCCCGGCAAATGGGCTTCAGAACAGGTCGGGGTAAAAGCACCCGGCACGGCAAACAGCACCGCTTTTTTATTCGCAAATAATTTGGCGACTTCATGGGTCACCATGCCGTCTTTCGTGAGTTCGCTGAGCGTAACTGCCGGTAGCTTTTGTCCTTGTTCAATCATTGTGTGTCCTTAGGTTGGATGAACATACACACAGTCTAGACTCAAAACCGGGTGATAAACAGACACATCTTTTGGGGTTTTTCTCCCGGTGAAAGTCAGTTAGCGAGGAATATGATGACCTGCAAATATTCAGGCTCATGCTTATGCGGAGCCGTCAAATTTGAAATTCACGGCGTGTTCGATAGCTTCTATCTCTGCCATTGCAGCCGCTGCCAAAAGGATACTGGTTCAGCCCATGGTGCGAATCTGTTTTCCACCACTGCGCAGTTAACCTGGCTGCAAGGGCAGGCCTTCGTGAAAACGTTTCAGTTACCCTCTACCCGGCACTGCAAGTCGTTCTGCGTTGAATGCGGCTCCGCTTTGCCGAATGTTCAGATGGGCGGGACATTGCTCGTCGTCCCGGCGGGAAGTCTGGATAGTCCACTCGTCAATCGACCCGATGCGCATTTGTTTATGTCGAGTAAGGCTGAATGGGATGAGCGTCTGGATAGTGTGAAGCAGTATGAGGCACTACCGTTTTAAGGCGATGCGCAAAGATTTGACCAAAGTATGAGATTGAGATTAATGAAAACAGTGCTTTGCTACGGCGATTCGAATGTTTGGGGTTAGGGAGTGTCCCAAAACCATGAGATCAATCTCTCATTTCAGGGGGCATTAGAGACAAGCCAGCAGCTATCGCCAATTTATGCTGAACTTGCTGCGCAGTTTGGGTGTCACTTTATCGATGCTGCAGCTCACTGCATATCAAGCATTGAGGATGGCATCCATATGGATGCGGTGAATCACCGGGCGTTGGCGGAAGCTGTGTTGAATCAACTAAAAGCCATGATGTTGTAAGCCGGGCACTGCATCGTTCCGGAACTTCGAAATAGGACAGGCAGGGAGCCTTGATGAACATGTGCAACATAGTTAAAGCGACGATCTTCTTTTCACTCGCCTGTATTTCTGCCGGTTTGCAGGCCAGCACGATACCCGCGAAAACCACGCAAACATTAGCGCGCGCCGATCAATCAACAATCACCTATTACATCGAACGCTCAGCACCGGCGCTTGCAAGCAAAGCGCTGCTGGTGCTGATCCAAGGCTCAGATTGCAATAGTGTCTATCACAATCCGCTCATTAACCAAACGTTCCCTGTGGTTCTGCCGGGGGCCGATGTCCTGACGGTTGAAAAATACGGCATCGATGCCAACCTGGCTTGGGTGGCGCAGTCTGAGCGGGAAGATTGCCCGGCGAGTTATATCCAGAATGATTCGCCCAGCCAGCGGGTTGCGGATTATCAGCAGGTGCTGGATCACCTGACGACGCAAACCGCCTATGACAGAGTGGTTCTGTTGGGTGGAAGTGAAGGGGCTGTCGTGGCGAATTTGCTGGCATCCGAAAGTGACATTGTGTCGCAGAGCGTGGCGCTGAATGGCGGCGGACGTTGGTTTGTGGAAGATGTCCTCCATAGCATGAAGGCGTCGATCCCGTCAGAGGCAGCTTATCAGGAGAGTGCCGAAGGGTTTATGGGGTTTACCCGCCATGTCGCGACCAGCGACCCGTTTGAAATGAGCGTCAGCGGTCATGGCTATCAGTGGTGGCGGGAGATGCTGAAACTCGATCAAACCGCTGTGATTGCTACGGTCAATGTCCCGGTCATGTTGGTTCAGTCGGAAGGGGATCTCAGCGTCTCGCCGCAGCTCGCCCGGGAGCAGGCCAGGGAATTAATGAAAGCCAAGTCGAATATCACGTATCAGTCCTATGCTGGATTGGATCACGCATTCAAGCAAGCGGACGGCACCAGTGAGGTCGATCAGGTTGTCCGGGATATCAAACAGTGGCTGGCGAAGCACCATTAAAAATCATCATGGTGCACTGTTATAGCCAAAAATCATGCTAACTGTGCGTCTTCCTTCAAATTTATTCTGTAAACATGTGCAACTAGTTGGTACTATTCGTGCTTCAGATTGCATAATGATGTACACGGTCATGTAAGCAAATGCATTTGACCATGCCCGGGTTCGGCGTTTCTCAACGCAAGTGCTGAAGAAGCTGGCGTACCAGGCAGATTAAGATTGGAGTGGAAGTCGAGATGGAACAAATTGAAACACTGGAACAACTGATGCAGCTTTATGGGAAGCCGAGCAAACGTGCTGGCAATAAAACCATTTATCAGATTGATGAATATGTTCAACGCCTGATTGAGCATAGTCCCTTTATCGTTATCTCGACGGTTGATGAAGACGGTTTTACCGACGTTTCCCCTCGCGGTGGCGTGCCGGGGTTTGTGAAGGTGGTCGATTCGAAAACACTCCTGATCCCGGATAGCTCAGGCAATAATCGCCTCGACAGCTTCAAGAATATTCTGGAACGCCCGCAGGTGGGGATGATGATCATGGTCCCCGGCATTGATGAAGTGGTGCGAATTAAAGGGACTGCGAGTTTGTATACCGATGAAGAACGACTGGCCCTGTGTCCGGACGGGAATAAGCCAGCCAAATTGGTGATTCAGGTGAAAGCGGAATCCATGTTCTTCCACTGTGCCAAAGCCATCATGCGGGCCAAGTTATGGGACGGCGATTTTCGGGTCGAGCGCTCGCTCTTGCCATCCTTGGGACAAATTTTAAAACAGCAGCAGAACTTGGAAGAAGCAGCCATGAGTCAGGATGACATGGTGGCATATTATAACAAGACCCTGTAACGGGTAGGTAAGTTCGGGCATTTGTGGCAGAAGGAAAGCATTCTGGTTATGGAAAATAGTTTGGAAAGTGAACGGATCAAACTGCGCCAATGGCGCGACAGTGATTTAGATGAATATGCCCGGCTTTGCGGGGATCCGCATGTGATGCGATTTTTTCCGGCTCCTTTAAGCCGGGAAGAAAGTGATCATCAAGCGGACATTATCAGAACGTTAATCACCGACAGAGGCTGGGGATTCTGGGCAGCAGAGCTCAAAGAAACCGGTGAGTTTATGGGGTTTGTCGGACTGCATCGTCAGGATGCAGACAGCGGGATCCCGGAAGCCCCGTTTGTCGAGATCGGCTGGCGGCTGGCCGCTGAATACTGGGGTAAAGGCTATGCGCCGGAAGCAGCCCGAGTGGCGTTGAAGTATGCTTTTGAGACGCTGGATGCCCCGGCCGTTTATGCGTTCACGACACTCACGAATGAGCCTTCACAGCGTGTGATGCGGAAAATCGGGATGTTGAATGTCAATCAGGATTTTGACCATCCGAAGTTGCCGTCGGATCACCCCTTGATACGCCACTGTCTGTATAAGATAGCCCGAGAGCAGTGGTGCGAGTAATACCGATATCGCATGCTTATATCGAGAATTAATAGCTGTTGAATTTTTGATTGGCATCAGTTATAAGTTGGTGAATTGCTTCGTAAATCCATGACTTAAGTAGTTTTTTATCCCTTTAAAAGCATGGAGAATCACGTGAGCGATAATCATCATAATAACAGGTTCCAAGCGAATCGGTTTGGTCGCTCTTACATCGCTGAAGATTTTCAAATTACAGCGTCTGAGTTGCTGGTCCGGAAAGAGGCGTATCCGCTGAACAAAATGAAGCAGGTGGCGTTGAAGCAACTGGGCTATAAAGACCATGCGCTCCGAGCGGTCTGTATCGCGCTGGTGCTTTCTGCGGCCACATGGGCATTTGTTCCGTCACTCGGAATATTTGTCTTCGTCGGATGTTTGCCTTTTACCTTACTGACGGTCAAAAAATACGAGCTGCGTGCCGAGTTTCGCAGCTCGGATGAAGCGGGCGATCAATGGGTGCCCTTGGTACGTTGCAGCACCCAGGCCGAATTCGAACAGCTGAAAACGCTGCATGCAGCGCTCGAAACCAAATTGTCGAACTAAACACAAAGCTCACCAGATTCTGGTGAGCTTTTCATTTTTTGGCTGGTTTTGATGGTGTATGGCATCAAGGGGCGAAAGGCCGCTTAAATGGCCGGGAGCGGCGACTTGCCATCTGACTGAATCGCGGCAGCTTGTTAGCAATAAGCTGCCGTTTGGAGAGAAATGATATGGACATCAGAAGTATCGCGCTGGCTTTACTGGTTGTGGTGATTTGGGGACTGAATTTTTCCGTCATTAAGTTCGGGCTGGACGAGTTGCCGCCGCTGATGTTTTCCGGATTGCGGTTTTTGATTGTGGCCGTGCCTGCGGTCCTGATCGTGCCGTTTCCGAAAACATCCGTCTGGAATGTACTCGGCGTCGGACTGTTCCTCGGCGTGATAAAATTCGGTTTGTTGTTCATTGCGATGCAAGAAGATGCGTCGGCCGGCATTGCCTCGCTACTGTTGCAGTCTCAGGTGATTTTCACCATTCTGCTCAGCGTGCTGTGGCTCAAGGAAAGTATATCCCGGTCTCAAATTTTCGGCATTGCGATTGCTGTGACCGGATTTAGCCTGTTTTTCATCACCTCGAACGGCAATGCCACCTTACTCGGTGTCACCATGATTATTCTGGCGGGTCTGTTCTGGGCGGTCTCTAACCTGATCATGAAGCAGATGTCGTCGGTGAATCTGTTGCATTTCATGGTCTGGGTCAGTGTCGTGCCGCCGCTGCCGCTTTTTGCGCTTTCCTACCTGTTTGAGACTCAGACGCCTATAGCATTGCTGTTGGAAACGACCGAGAAAACCTGGTTGTCGGTGGCCTACGTGGGCTATATCTCCACACTCCTGGCGTTTGCGATCTGGGGCTGGTTGCTGAAAAACCATCAAGCTGCGGCGGTGACGCCGTTTGCATTGTTGATCCCCTTGGTCGGAATGCTAGGGTCCAGCCTGCTGCTGGACGAGCAGTTTAGTGTGACGGAATCGGTCGGTGCCAGCCTGATTTTAGTCGGGCTGCTGATCTCGGTGCTGGGGGCACGGCTCTACGGAGCGATCCGGCAGAAAAAAACAGCCGAACAGATCAGCCAGTAGCCACAGCGCAGATCATTCGCGAGAGAGCACATGAATTCACCCGAAGAGCGCAACGGAAAGCATTATATGAAAGTTTCATTAGTTCCGATCACCCCAAGTGACCGTCCTACTCTGGAGCATTTGTTTCAGTTTTACCTTTACGAGATGGCAGCGTGTCTGGCTTTGCCGCTCACGGATGAAGGGCAGTACACCTATCGTCCGGCGCTGTTGGACGGGTACTGGACGCAACCGGAACATGAGCCGTTTTTCATCGTTGTTAAGAGTCAATTGGCGGAAAGCGAAGCTGCGATACAGGAACTGGTGGGTTTTGCCCTGATCCGCCGCTATCCGCAAGATCCAACCCGTTATGACATTGATCAGTTCTTTGTTGTCCGAAAGTTCAAGGGGCAGGGGGTTGGCAAACAAGCCTTGGCGAATCTACTCCATCAACTCCCCGGGAAATGGCAAATCCGGGTGTTGGTAGAGAACGAACCGGCGATCGCGTTCTGGCAGTCTGCGGTGAGACAAGCGGTCGGGCAAAATTATGAGCACTCAATGGATCTGGATGTCGACCTGAAGATGCATTTCTTCCGGTTTGAGATCTAACCGATCCTGTGAATGTGATGTCAGCAAATTAGCAAGTTTAATCCAGCAATTAAGGCAGAAGATGATTCATTTTAAATCCGCAGAAGGCGTGTTTAACTTTCGCAGTGTGGCTGTCATTGTCCATGAAGAGTATGTGTTGTTGCATCAGAAGCGCGGGGATGATTTCTGGGCGCTGCCTGGTGGCCGAGTCGAATGGTTTGAAGACTCAGCGGCGACTGTGGTCCGGGAAATTCAGGAAGAGCTGGGTCAAACGGCGACTGTCGTTCGGCCATTGTGGCATGTTGAAAATTTCTTCGGCTTCGAAGGCAAGCGCTTTCATGAGCTGTCGACCTATTATCTGATGGCATTGGTCGAGAGCAACTTGCCATTTGGGACCGCAGCTTTTTCAGGGATCGAGGAAGATGTGGACTTAATCTTTCAGTGGCTCCCGATTGATGAGCTGGCCACCGTGCCGCTGTATCCGGAATTTTTGAAAGAAAAATTGAAATGTTTACCTGAAGGGGTCGAGTTTATTCGCGTGAATGAGCTGGCTTAACAGATAACCTATTTTCAAAAGGAAGTGAATCATGTATCAGCTCTATTACTACCCCAATAACGCCAGCCTGGCACCGCACTTTTTGCTCAATCACATGGGGCTCGATTACGAACTGGTGCTGGTGGACAAGAAATCGAATTCCCAAAAATCAGCGGATTATCTCAAGCTGAATCCGGCGGGAAGAATTCCGACCTTAGTCGATCAGGGGCAGCCGATTTTTGAAAGTCCGGCTATCTGTATTCATCTTTGTGAACAACATCCCGAGCATGAATTGATCCCGCCGCTGGGCAACAGCGCGCGTCCGCTGTTTTTCCAGTGGCTGGCGTATCTGAATAATACATTGCAGGCTGAGCTGATGGTGCGCTATTACCCGCATCGCCATACCAATGACGAAAGCACGATTCCGAATGTCATTGCCGCGCAGGATGATCGCATTGCCGATGCTCTGGCGGTGATCAACGATCAATTGGCAGACAAGCAATATTTACTCGGCGAGCAGATCTCCGCCTGTGATTACTTCCTGTTTATGCTGGCTGAGTGGTGTTTGCCTGTCAAGAAATCACCGCTGGATTTCCCGCATCTGGCGGGCTACCTGAAGCGAATGACCGCGCTATCGACGATTCGGGCTGTGTGTGAAATTGAAGGGATGGATCTCAGCCCGTTCGAATCCGTGCAGTAGGTCTTCGGAATAGGATCAACCTCAACAGTCACATGATCCGTGCGATGTGTGAGCCAGTTCGGGGCAAAAAGCGTTTGCACTACACTTAAGCAAGCGCTTTTTACTTTTTGACATCTCGAATTTTATGCTGAGGTGTGTTGATAAGGAGCTGTCATGCCCGGAGCTTATGCCCATATTTCAGCAGCCTATCTGGCCGCAGAGAAGGTGCAACAATCCGCCTTGCAAGCGGCACCCCAGCAAGCCCGAAATATTCTGAGCCGTCATCAGAAATTCATTGAGTTGGGCAGTGTCAGTCCGGATTTTCCCTACCTGAAAATTGGCGATCTGGCTCAAAACGCTTGGGCAGACAGAATGCATTATGAGCAGGTCGGGGTCTTCATCCGCCATTGTATTGCCGAGGTGGAAAAACTGTCCGGGACATCGCAGGAAAAAGCCTTTGCCTGGTTGTGTGGTTATGTTGCACATGTGGCGACCGATATCACCATTCATCCGGTCATTGAGCGACGTGTCGGACCCTATGAGGCGAACCAGATGGAGCATCGGATCTGCGAAATGCACCAAGATGTGCATATTTGCCGGCGCTTTGGTCTGAGTGAAGAACACCGGATTGAGCGGCTGGCGAACTCTATCGGCACCTGTACCCACGCAGAGGATAATCGTCAGTTGGATCCGGCGATCTCAAATTTGTGGGAACAATGCCTGATGGCTACGTTTGGCCGGGATCCGACGGTGGAATCACCGATGATCCATGACTGGTATACCGGTTATCTGACGGTGTTAACCGGCATTGAAGAAGGGCACAAACTGCTGCCGTTTGCCCGGCATGTCGGTGCGCAGTTGGGGCTGGTCTATCCCGAGCAGGTGGATGATTCATATATCCGGGAATTGAAGACGCCCTTGGGGGTTCAGCATTATGATCAGGTGTTCGATCGGGCAGTCCAGCAGATAGTCCGGTATTGGGACATTACTGCACGGGCGGTATTTGAAGCCGGTGAGACCGATGCTTTTCGCAATTGGAACTTGGATACCGGGCGATGTGAAAACGGGCAACTGACGGCCTGGGAAGATCCCTGATTGTGATGTTCTACGATGATTAACCGCCAAATTCGTGATTTTCAGCTGAATTCGCGTCAGTTGTGGAGACCGCGCTTGAATGGTCGGATGAGTTGAAACATAATGATTAACAACTTGTTCACAAATGCGGATGTCCGAAACCATGAAGCTCCATAAATTGGAAGGCTACATTCAGTCGATTTACCTGGTCGAATATGAGCACGGATTATTGCTGCTTGATGGTTGTAGCCGAGCCGATATCGGCATGCTCAAACATTTCATTGTCGGACAGCTGCATCGACCGTTTACGGATCTGAAGCTGGTGGTGGTGACCCACATGCATCCTGACCATGCCGGAGCGGCGGTCAAACTACGCCAGTTGAGCGGGTGCCGGGTTGCTGCTGCGAATGTGCCGGGCCAGTGGTACAGCGGGGTGGATGGCAAACTCATGCATCTGACTGATATTCTGCTGGCAAAATGGGTCGCCAAACGGATGAAAAAGCCCCGGCGTAATCTCTGGTATACCTGCACGTTGACGCCGGATATAAAGCTCAATGATGGGGATAGCCTACCGGGATTTTCGGAGTGGCAGGCGCTGTTTACCCAGGGGCATACGGATCGCGATCTCTCGCTGTACCATCGGCCCAGCCATACGGTGTATGTCGCGGATCTGATGGTGAAAGTGAAAGGGCGCTATATTCCGCCATTTCCTGTGTTCTATCCCAACCGTTATCGCCACTCGCTGAAGAAAATCATGGCAATGGCACCATCGTCCCTGATCCTCGCTCATGGCGGTGAAGTGTATCCCTCACCGGAGGAGTACCAGTATTTGCTGTCGCGCGCACCCAACGTCCCGATGACGCACTGGCGTTCGGTGAAATCCAAGTTGCGTCAGGTGTTGCGACGCGCAGCCTGACCGACGAGACAGCCATTCAGGCCACCTCGCCGGATAATCGGCTCGCTTTGGGGCCACGGTTTGACAGTGTGTCCCGTCGATTTCCTGCCTTAGCGTTTTTCTGTTTAAGCGCTTATCTGTTTCAGGCTTTCCGGAATAGCGCCGCTCAGTGCCTTCCTGTTTTAGCGCCGGTCGTGTGTTTGGCAATCGTGCCGCCGGGTTTATCGGTGACCTTAAGCTCAGCGCTTGCTGTGGTCATGGTCACGATATCCACCGTGAGCTTGCCTTCGCCAAGCAGTTCATCAATCAGGTGTTGAGAGAACGGCCAATAATTTAACTTGGCATCCAGGGTGACCGGGCCGGTTATGTTATCCGGCACCAGAAAGGTATATTCGACTATCGCGTAGCCATGGGGCAGGATCCGAGTATCCGACAAAATTCGGTCCACTTCCCACACATTGAGATCGACGACATCGCCGTTTTTATCCCCCAGGGTGACTTTGAAGCTCCGGGTCCCCGGCTCGGTGTGTCCGTCAACGACCGCACCTGAGCGGTAAATCGCAGTTTGTTCATTGCTGTTCACCGTAAAATCAACCCAAACTTCCCGCCCTTCCGGGAAACCGGTCGGGAGCTTGTGCCCGGCACCGACATTCGACACTTTCAGCTGAATTGTGGCGAGCTCCCCGGCAACCAGTGATTCCGGCAGGGTGATAAATTCCATCGTGGCCGCAGAGCGCAGCATCTCGCGGGCGAGCTCGGCACCGATGGGATCGTCGAAATACTGGTGCAGGGTCGAGTTTCCGCCCGAAAACGCATGTGAGTAGATGTGCTCACGCTCTTTGCCCATGATGGCAGATCTCCCCGGATTCGTTTGTTGGCCGGGGCCGGGCGTCATGTGGCAGTCCTGGCACTGGATCCCTTGCTCGTTATAGGCGCTCTCTTGCCATTCATCATAGGTGCGTTCAATGGGCGTGCTGTTGTATGGGTGAGACACGTTATGGCATACCGAGCAGAATTCGGATTTGGTATGCAAATCCGAATATTCCGTCTGGTGGTAAGGTGAGTTTGCGTCATGACGCGGCCCGAGTTTGATGTGTTTCTCCCGGTTCGGCGCCAGGATATAGGCACCGTTATCGCTGCCGGTGATGCCACGGATGTTATGGCAGACCTCGCAGTTAACCCCGGGCAGGTTATCGTTCGGCTCCTCTAACGTCGCGGCAGAGCCATTCATACTGGTCATGCCAATGGGGCTGTGACAGGCGATACAGAAGTTATCGACCTGTCCGTCTGTGGCCTGGCTGGCTCGCTTAAACAGAGCCCGGTAAATCGGGTCTTTCCAGGAATTTGCCATCACGGAGCGTTGCCACTGTTGATAAATTTCACTGTGACAGCCTTTGCAGACCTCCGGGCTTTCAAACATCTCCGGTTTCAGGGGGCGGTCAGTACTGGCGCGGGAAGGATAGAAGGGGAGTTGCTGGTGGATGGCCTCGGTAGAGTCCGGTTTATGCGGCTTCTGCCATTTTTGTGCGCTTGGTTCAGCCTGCACAAGGGTGGATTGGCAGGCGAGCATGCCCGTCAGCATGACCAGGATGGTTGCCGCGAACCGGCTGGGGCGTACGGCACGGTGAAAGTTGAAAAGGTAAAGTGATAGCCGTGAATCTTTGGTTTGCCAACTTGAAAGTGTATCGTACGTGTTCATAAAACGATCCCTATGAACTTGTTGTTATTGATGACCCACGTTTTCAGTGGTGTCCAGTAAAACAGACTGAGTGTAGGCAGGAACGCTGGCACAAGATGTCGCGAAGTTGCAAAGTGTCCGGATTTAGTTGACTACTACATTTGGGGCTTAGAATAAAACGTTATGATTTAGTTCGGAGGATGTATGAAAGGAAAGGCAGGCATCGGGTTAGCAATGTTCGGGTTCGCAATGGTGAGTACATTGCTGTCCGGCTGTAGTGAACCGCTTGAGGTGACGGTGACCCCCACCCGGGATGTCGACCATTTTCAGGTGACGGCGCAGACAAATATCGATATGTATTGCCCGACCGGGATTTGCAAATTTGAGCTGGCTGCAAGCCAGAAGACAGCCATTACCGTCAATATGCACTATACCGATGCCCGCAGCTTCGACAAAATTGAAGGGGTGAACGTGACCGGCAGGCAAGGGGCGACGGTCGCCATGGTTGACGACAACACGTTCAGCCTGACGCTCGCCGGGGAGAATGAGACCACGAAAATCCAGGTTGTCGATTACTATCGGTATTAAAGCTCGGGACTTTTAGCCATTTCGGTCTGAGGTTCGTTCAGTTTGGTGATTTCAACAGTTTCCGCTTGTGACGATTAGACACGCCGGCAGCAGGTTTCTCCGGGATCGGTCGTCTTTCCGCCAGCAGATGGCGGATTGCCAGAATCGGGTGTCGGAGGAGCATTCTCGGCCCGGCATAGCGCATGATCTGCTGAGATCGTTGTTTGTATTCGGCCTTGTAGCAGTGGATCGGACAGACGTGACAAGTGGGTTTGGCTTCGCCATACGGGCAGCGATCCAGCCGGGTGAATGCGTACTGCAAAAAGTCCCGGCATTGCTCGCAAACGACCTGGCTGTGATGGTGGTCACGACAGTAGATCCGCACCATCGCCTCAATCGTTTTAAATTCGGTATTTAAGCTGCCGTGTAAGATAACAGCTTGTTTTGTCTCGCTCATGATTGCACCGCCGTGTTTTCTGTTTCTTGCGCTTTAAAGCTATATTGAAAATATAACTATTAACCCGCATAGGAAATATGATCTAAATCGTGATCGATATGATCAGAATGCTCGAACTTGTTATAAGCATGAAAAAATAATGGCTTTTAATGCAAGAAATCACCCTGCATGGGTTGATTTCATTGAGTTTGAGCAGTAGTATCCGCTCCTCTTTTTTTGTGGTGGTGTATATGAGCAGATTTGAGTGCCTGGAAAGAATTGTCGACGAATACCGTAAGAAAGTTCGTGACGCTGAGTTTAATAAACAGAATGACAGTGAAGTCGCAAAAGTCTTAGTTCTGCTTGTTGGAAACTCTATGTTCAGCTTGGCAGACGAATTTGCAGACTGGGTCAATCGTGGCGGCGATCGCAGCTACGGTGGCAAGTTCTTCGTGTCGAAGCAACTGATGACGTTGCTGGAACCGGTCACTTTCCGCGGTGTTACCGTACGTCGTGATTCGATCAAACTGTTCCGAATCTCATAACGGTCTGGTTCATTTTGTGAGTTCAATGACGCTCATAAAGAAAAATTGAAGAACATTTTCGCCTCGCTCTGTCATACAGAGCCGGGTATGTAGAAAAGGATGCCTCGGCATCCTTTTTTGCTTTCAGAACATAGGCTTGCATCAGAGGCTGGATAAAAGGCCCGAACTGTGGTCAGATAGGCAGCACGTCAAGTCAGAGAAGAGAATTACCGATAATGGATGCAGAATTTTGGCATAGCCGATGGGCTGAAAATCGCATTGGTTTCCACCTGAACGATACTAACCCGGTATTGGCCAAATACTGGCCGCGCCTCAATCCCTCGCGTGAAGACACCGTGCTGGTGCCGATGTGTGGCAAGTCGCTGGATATGACCTGGCTGGCAGAGAAACATACCCAGGTGATTGGGATCGAGCTGAGCGAAATTGCTGTGCGCGCGTATTTCTCAGAGCATCTGTACACGCCGACTGTGATCCCGCTCGGGAACGGCCAGACGCTGTATGAGTTTGATGAGGTGAGCATCTATTGCGGTGACTTCTTCGCGACGAAGATTGAGCCAGTGGATGTGGTTTATGATCGCGCAGCACTGATTGCGATGCCGCCTTCGATGCGCAAAATGTATGCCGAGCAATTGCTGTCGATGGTCAAATCGGGTGGTCGCATCCTGCTGGTGACGCTGGATTACCCGCAAGCCGAGATGGACGGACCGCCGTTCTCTGTCACCGGGGAAGAAGTGGCACAACTGTTCAGTGGTTGCCAGATCACTCATCTGGAGCGGGATGAAGCCGATGAGAGCCATCCGCGCCGCCAGAAAGGCCTGACGCGTTTTGCGGAAGAAGTCTGGCTGATTGAGTTGCCGTAAGCTGATCCGTGTATCATCAAGGATGCATGAAAACAAAAGGAGCCTCAGGGCTCCTTTTGTCGTTCCAGGGCGCCACGCAGGAGCCCTATGAAAGGCTTAGTCGAAAATGACCTCGACATCTGCTGCGGTGGCTTTGGCGGCCTCAATCGCGTTGTCGGTTGATTCCCGGCGACAGAGGGCGACGCCCAGACGGCGGCGGCCGTTGATTTCCGGCTTGGCAAACAGGCGCAGTTGGGTCTGAGGTCGCGCCAGGGCCGCAGTCAGGTTGTCGAAGCGGACGTTGTCGGAAACGCCTTGGGGCAGGATCACCGCAGACGCCGCCGGACCAAATTGCTGGATGCTATGCACCGGCAGCCCGAGGAAAGCGCGCACGTGGAGGGCAAACTCGGACAGATCTTGCGAGATCAGCGTCACCAGGCCGGTATCGTGTGGGCGAGGGGAGACTTCACTGAACAGGACGTTGTCACCCTGGACGAAAAGCTCAACCCCGAACAAACCGCAACCCCCGAGGGACAGGACTACTTTCTCGGCGACTTGCTGCGCCGCTTTCAATGCCGCGTCGGACATCTGCTGTGGCTGCCAGGATTCGCGATAGTCCCCGTCTTCCTGACGATGGCCGATCGGGGCGCAGAAGTGAATTCCGTCGACAGCGCTGACGGTCAGCAGGGTGATTTCATAATCGAAATCGACAAAGCCTTCGACAATCACGCGTCCGGCACCGGCACGTCCGCCTTCCTGCGCATATTGCCAGGCCGATTCGATATCGGCCTGGGTTTTGACTACGCTTTGCCCTTTCCCGGAGGAGCTCATAATCGGCTTGACCACACACGGCATGCCGATTTGCTCAATGGCTTGGACAAAGTCAGGGTAAGTTTCAGCAAACGCATAAGGGGAGGTCGGGATGCTCAGGGTTTCTGCAGCCAGGCGGCGGATCCCTTCGCGGTTCATCGTCAGTTGGGTGGCTTTGGCGGTCGGGACAACATTCACGCCCTCGGCTTCCAGTTCAACCAGAGTATCGGTCGCAATGGCTTCGATCTCCGGCACCACGTAGTGCGGCTGCTCTTCGGCAATGACAGCCTTTAGGGCATCGCCGTCCAGCATATCAATCACATGCTGGCGATGAGCGACCTGCATGGCCGGTGCATCGGCGTAGCGATCGACAGCGATGACTTCCAGACCTAAGCGCTGACATTCAATGGCGACTTCTTTCCCTAGCTCTCCGGATCCTAGTAACAGGACACGGGTGGCACCGGGACGCGTAGCTGAACCTAACATGACGTTTCCTTACACTAAGTATTGATATTGCGGGGAATCATACAGGATTTGCAAATTTGCGCAAACGTTTGCGCGTTGGTTGTTTAAATGTCCGGCATTGCGGAAAAGCTTTCACCAGCGCACCTGAGCACGCGTATTTTGTGCCACGTCTTTGTTGCTGCTCTTTATGTCTTTGCTGTGACTTGCTACGAGTTTTTGCAGCGATTCACCACGTGTTTTTGAAGCAAGTCACCACGTGTTTCGAAGCTGTTCGCTACGTATTGGAAGCCCTGCGCCACGCTTTCAATGCCTTTTGCAACAGCTTTAAAGCGCTGTTTGGGGCCTGAGATATTGTCAAAGTTGTGTCATGTTTGGCAGCCGGGGGTCGAGTTAGACACCTGTTTGAGGTTAACTTGTTGCCAGGCTTAGCAATGGCAGAGTTTTATCCATGAAAAAAATAGTTTTAGGTCTTGCACTGGCGCTGTCGGTGCCAATGTCAGCACAAGCAGGCCAGAGTGCCGGTGTCTTTTTTGGCAGCCCGATGAGCGGCGTACAGTTGAAACACAATGATTTACGCTTTTCCGTGGGCGTGGATGATTTCGGGGTTGCGGTGGATAAAACCTTCAACCTCGGCTCCCTGACCAATAATCCCGAGTTGAACAGCTTCTATACCTTCGCCGGGGCACAGTACGTCGATGATAACGACCATAAGCACAAGCATGATCATGACAATGAACTCGGCGTCCGCGCAGGGGTTGGTTTTGAAGTGCCGGTCGAAAAATTCGAGTTCTACGGTGAAGTCGGCCCGACCCTGTATGTGGTCGAGGATGTCGACATGGAGCTGGAAGGCGCGCTGGGTCTGCGCTACCGCTTCTAAAGCCCGCTCGGTTACGGCTTGTTATCAGCCCCAGGTTGGATTGCTCCGGCCTGGGGCTTTGCTTTTTTGGATGAGAGTGAGTTGGAAGAGAGCGAGTTGGCTGAGCTCCAGTTTGCCCGGTATCCGTAGACTGAGTTTTTGTTTACTTGGTGATTGCGGCTTCCTGGAAGTACTTCTTGGCGCCGTCATGCAGCGGCGCGGCCAGCCCGTTGTGTATCATGTCTTTGGGATCCAGGCCAGAGAATGCCGGGTGGAGTTTTTGGAACGTATCGAAGTGCTCGAAGACTGACTTGGCGACCTGGTAGATCACCTCGTTCTTCATGCGGGCTGAGGTGACAAGGGTGGCATGGATCCCGAAGGTGCTGACCGCTTGCGGGGTCCCTCGATACATCCCACCCGGAATACTGGCGAGCTGATAAAACGCATTCTCCTCGATCAGCTTGTTCACGGCCGGGCCACTCACCGGCACAATCACGCTATTGCATGCAGTGGTGGCTTCCTTGATGGTGTTGTTCGGGTGGCCGACGGTGAACACGATGGCATCCACCTTGTTCTCACATAGAGCGCGGGACTGCTCGGCGGCGTTGAGTTGCGTCACTTTGGCAAAGCTTTTCGTGGTCCAGCCCATCGCCGTCATCAGCACCTCCATGGTCCCCCGTTGCCCGGAGCCCGGGTTGCCGATATTCACGCGCTTGCCTTTCAGATCGGCAAAGGTCTTAATCCCCGCATCTGTCCGTGCCACGACGGTAAACGGCTCTGTATAAATCGAAAACACAGTGCGGAGTGATTTAAACGGTCCCTTATCAGCAAACACACTGGTGCCGTGATAGGCATGGTACTGCCAGTCGGATTGGACGATCCCCAGGTCTAGCTCTCCGTCCCGGATGGCATTGAGGTTATAAATGGAGCCGTCGGTGCTTTCGACGGCGCAGCGAATCCCGTGCTGCTCACGCTGAATGTTGACCAACCGGCAGATGGCCCCACCGGCCGGGTAATAGACGCCGGTCACCCCGCCGGTCCCGATGGTGATAAAACTTTCGGCTTGCGCCGGTGACAGCAGGGCAGTGACCAGAACCGCCAGGAACCAGGAAATAATGCCGGGAAGTTTCATATCGTCCCCTTCGGGATACAGTGATGGCAGCAGTACAAGAAAGCCGGGGTTGAATCAAAAGTATATACCGAACTCGATAGCCATAGCGGATGGCAAGGCTGGGGATGCCTGCGGATATAAAAATCCCCGCACAGGGCGGGGATTGAATGATGTTGCTCAGGCTTGTTCGGGATAGCTCAGAGCTTGCTTGGCATAGCTTAGCGTTTGTCTGGAAAATCTCAGCGCTTGCCTGAAATTGTCTTGGGCTTACGCCGGCTGGCGTTTGATTGCGGCTGCGCGTTTGTTTTCCCATTGGGTGATAAAGGCCACCGAGAGAATGATAATCGCCGCACCCAGCCACAGGCGCCCCGGTGGGACCCAGCCGAAGACAACCCAGCCGGCCAGTACATTCAGCGGCAGCTTGGCATGGTCAAACGGCTGAACAAAGGAGGCATCCGCTACGGCGTAGGCTTTGGCAATCGCCCATTGGGCCAGCGCGGTGAGTAAACCGGCACCCAGCAGCAGCAACCAGGACAGCCCGCCGGTAGGCAGGGTGAAATCCGGGACGGCCAGGAACAGGTTAAACGGCGTGATTAGCAACAGCAAGTACACCACGATGGTGGTCGGGGAATCATGCGCCGACATGCGCTTGACCATCAGGGAGTAGCAGGCCCAGAAAAATGCAGCGCCGACCGGCAGTAAAGAGGCCCAGTTAAACGCATCGGACCACGGCTCCAGGATAATCATCGCGCCGCAGAAACCGGTTAGGGTTGCTGCCCAGCGTGCCGGTCCGACGTTTTCCTTCAGGAACAAACCGGAGCCGATGGTTGCAAACAGCGGCGAGGTCATCAGCAGGGCGATCCCTTGCCAAATCGGAACCGGGTACGCCAGCGCCCAGAGCCAGAGCTGGATCCCAATGACCGACAGGAATACCCGCAGGCAGTGCATGCCGAAGTGTTTGGTCTGCAATGCGCGTCGCAGTCCGAGACTCTGTAACCAAGGGAAAATCGCCACCAGGGCAATGAAATACTGGATCAGCGCAACAGTCGTGGAAGGTAACTGCAGCATGACACTCAAATACTGCGCCATGCTGTTGACCATCGCGAAGGCAAGTCCTGCGCTGAGCATCCAGCAGGCGCCCTGGAGCGGGTTGTGTTGATGTGACATGAAATTATGATGAATAGGTAATAAATAAGTCTATCGGCATCATAACCCCGGTGGCTGGATGTTGAAACTAATTTGTAAAGAAAAACCGCCAACTGGCGGTTTTTGAAGGGAAATCGTGACCGTCCGGCCGAGGTTAAGCAGCAACGAAGCTTAGCGGAATGTCCGGGTTCAGGGCTTCCAGCGTATTTTGTGTATCCGCCAGATAACTGATAGCCCCGTCTGCGGCTTCAACCAGCGCGGCTTCTTCAATTTCAGTCAATGAATATCCCGCCATGTTCATATTGATCAGCGCGACTTGCAGTGGCGGCAGGCTCGGGTTGAATGCCGCATTTTCCGCATACATGCCGATGAAAATTCGGCCGTCTTTGGCTTTCAGCGCCACCCCGCCAAAACTGTTGGAATAAGGGGCGTGCGAGCGGTTCGCCGCCTGACAAGCTGCGGTGATCAGGGCTTCGGTCGCTTCGGTTGTCAAGCCGTGGTTGACCTGGGTCATCAGCGCTTCGGTGATGTTCAGATCGGCCGGGCCGAACGACTCCGGTAAATATTCTTGTAGTGTTTTGGCTTCACGCTCAGGGAATTGCACAATCAGCTCTTGGGCTGTGGTCAGCTCGTTCATGAACTGGCGGCAGTGGCCACAAGGACTGTAATTGATCGTGATATCGCTGATGCCGGTTTCGCCTTTGACCCAGGCATGACTGATCGCAGATTGCTCGGCATGAACCGTTTGGGATAAGCCGGTGCCCAGGAATTCCATATTGGCGCCGAAGTAAAGACGGCCGGATTGCCCCCGGACAATTGCACCGACGAAGAAATTAGAAATAGGAGCAACAGAATAAGCAGCGGCAATAGGGAGGAGAGCGACGCGGAGTTCGCTGTCTGACAATTGAGTTTGTTCTAGCAACTGCTGGAACGTTTCTGGACTCAAGGTTGCATCGAAGTCTGGCTGTTCCAAAACAGGCTGTAGTGCAGCCGCCAGTTCTGCCGGTAATGTGCCTAAAGCATCCATTACTTTAGTATGCATGAGTTTGTCACTCCGTCTTGTGTATGGAGAAACATTGTAGACCCGGCCATCCTAAATGAGTGTGATATTTATCACATTAACGTTATGTTCGTTTCATTCATTACATAATTGAGAGTGGCATCACACAGGGTTGAATTTTTATACCTATATTTTTCAATAAGTTAAAAATGTATTCGATTGCCTGCACAATGCCACACTTTTGCGGGTTGGGTCACTGACTAATGGAATAATGCCAGGATCACGGGATAAACCATCGGCGCCAGCAGGGAAGTGATGACGCCGCAAATCACCAGCGCGAGTGAACCGAACGCGCCTTCCTGATGGTTTTCTTCCGCCGCTTTGGCGGTCCCCAACGCATGGGAAACCGTGCCGATGGTGAGCCCTCGTGCCATCGGTGAGTTGATACGGAACAGCTTGAACAGCGGATAACCCAGGATAGCGCCGAACAGGCCCGCCATAATCACCATGACTGCGGCAATCGACGGCATGCCGCCGAGCTGATCAGAAACGGCCATCGCGATCGGCATGGTGACCGACTTCGGCAGAATACTGGCGGCCAGTTGCTCGTCCATACCCAGCGACAGTGCGATGGCTGCGCCAAAAATCATCGACAGGACACTGCCGGCCAAACAAGCGGACAGGATGGTTTTCCATTTCTGTTTGATTTGACCCAACTGCTCATAGAGCGGAAAGGCCAGCGCCACGACCGCAGGTTCCAGCAGAGCATTGAGCCATTGGTTTTGTTCGAAGTAGGTGGTGTAGGGCACCTGGAACCACATCAGCAAGGGGATAATCACCAGCAGGCAGATCAGAACCGGGTTGATCACCGGGTGTTGGATTTTCTTGGAGAGGAATCGCGCACAATAAAAAACGATTAACGTTGTTGCCAGCCAGATCATTGTTTTTCCTTTTTATCGACTGCAAGTCCGAGGATGAGAAAGACAAGCAGGCTACTGCCGAGGGTGCTGAGAAGGATTGGCAGCGTGTTGGCCGCGATTAAATCAAGATAGTTAATCAGGCCGACGGCAATGGGAACAAAAAGCAATGCCATGTGGCGGATCATCAGATGGCAGCCTTCTTTGGCCCAGTGGGACGGGATAATGCCTGTCGAGAGCACGAGAAACAGGATCAGCATGCCGATGATGCTACCGGGAATTGCCAGATCGGTGACGTGCCGGATTGCTTTACCGGCGAGTAAGCAAACCAGGATGATTGCAAAGGAACGAAGATAAGCCATGAGCCTTAATTCCGAAGTGGGAAGACTCAATCATCATACAAAATATTTGTGACTCAGGCCACAGTTAAAGCCCGTATTGATGACTTAGTAGTTAGAGAGAACCACAATCGCCACCCCGGCCGCCGCCAGCAAAAAGACGGAGATTTTGTGCATCAAACTGTACTTCACAATATGCTCGGTCGCAGATTCCAGTTTAGGCGCGGGGTTGGTTTCATCCGTCAGTCTGGGCCGTTTATTAAAGGTATGGATATGGCGGCAGGTTTTGTCCGGCATCGGCACCCGAAATCCGAAATGGGGCAGCACTTCAATCGGGATTGCCATGGTGCCCTCATGTTCCAGTTTTTTCGACAGCGCCATCAGCAAGGTGTTGAGGTCAAAATGGCCGTGGCTTTCATCTTCGTAGGGATCGAGCTGGATAAAGGTTTTATCAAACAAACACTGCGCGCTGATCACTTCGCCGGCAAAGTAGCACAAGGTTTCCAGTAACCGGGATTCATGCAGGGTGAGCGTGGTTTCGGAATGATCTTTCCAGACCAGCAACCTTAAATCAGGCTCAAAATCTACGTGCTCAAAACGGTAGCAACGTGTTAATGCTTTCGTCGTCATATCAGCCACTTTTACTCCAACAGATACAGCTTAGACTTCAGCGCTTCTCATGCCATTCAGGTGGGAGGTAAGGAATGAGAGCGTCAGAAAGTCAATCTATTCAGACTCAAACGGCCAAGCGGAATGAGTGTGATGAACAAATACCTACGTAATAAGTTTTGTCGGCAAACCCCTGAAGTTCAAACTGTGACCTTGAGATAATGGCGGAATAAAAAGCCCCCCGGCTGTAACGACCGAGGGGCTGGTGCGGTTTTTCTTTATATCGCGAGGTGTTAGCGGGATGCTATCCGTCTCAGTCTGGAGATCATGGTGCCGATAAACTAGACCAGGCTTTCCACGTATTCGTACACCGCCTTGAGAATGGCCATCTTTTTCTCATCAGATTGATGGGACAGCGCGATTTCTTCCAGATTCTGCATGTAGCCCGGCAGGTTAGACTCGAAATAATCCTGGCAGTGGAACTTCCACTGTTGCTGCTCTTTATAGTCCAGCGTCATCGGGAAGTTTCGGGCCCGGTAACGGAACAGCAGCGGTTTAATCCGCTTGTCATCGACCTTCAGCTCAAGCTTGGCCAGCTCTTCCGGCGACGTTTCCCGGATGATGTCCATGGACGAGCGATCGGCGGTTGAGAAGAAACCGTTATACAGGTGGGTGTCGACATTCTCCGACGGTTCAAATTCACGATCGGCACTGAAGATCGCCAGCAGTTTCTCGCGCACTTCCGGGTGTGATTTCAACAACTGGAGGTGCTTCAGGCACTGCTCGCGATCGATGCCGATCCGCGCCGCATCTTCCGCTTTCAGCGTTTTCGCCGGTGCCAGTACCGGACACTTATTGAGATGAACCAGCTTGACCGGCACCGGTAGCTCGTCCGGGCCGAGATCGCTGCGTTTGGTATAAAGGCGCTCGCGCAGGGTGTCGGCATCGAGTTCGATCAGCGGGGTTGGGTCTTTGGCCAGATTCACCGTGATCACCGCATTCTTGTTATCCGGATGCCAGGCCATCGGGACAATCCAGCTGGTGTTGCCGCACTCCACACCAAACATCCCCGAGACATGAACCAGCGGCGTCATCTCGGCAATATCAATCAGCTCTTGCAGCTTACGCTTATGGCGCAGGCTGAACAGGTAATTGAACAGTTTGGGTTGGTTCTGTTTCAGCAGCTTCGCCAACTCAATGGTGGCGTGGACATCGGCCATCGCATCGTGCGCATTGGCGTGTTCAATGCCGTTGGCGACTGACAGATCTTCCAGCTTGAAGCTCGGCAGGCCGTCGTCGTTATCCGGCCAGTTGATCCCTTCCGGACGCAGCGCATAGCAGGTGCGCATGATGTCCAGCAGATCCCAGCGCGAGTTGCCGTTCTGCCAGCTCCAGGCATACGGGTCGAAAAAGTTGCGATACAGAGTGTAGCGCGTCACCTCATCATCGAAGCGAATGTTGTTGTAGCCAATCACACAGGTATTGGGTTTCGACAACTCTTCGTGAATACGGGCAATAAACTCCGGCTCCGGTAAGCCTTTTTCATGGGCTTCCTGCGGCGTGATCCCGGTAATTAAACACGCCTCAGGCGACGGCAGGTAATCGACCGGCGGCTTACAGTAGATGACCAGCGGCTCACCGATGATGTTGAGATCCATATCCGTCCGCACCCCGGCGAACTGACACGGACGATCAAGAGAAGGGCTGGCACCGAAGGTTTCGTAGTCCAGCCAAAACAGGGTTGGCTGGTTATCGTGATTACTCATTGTGACCTTTACACGGGATAAAGTGTTATCTGCCGTCATGATAACAAAGAATGGGCACAGGTGCGGTTGGATTTTAGCGACAGTGCCTGAGTGCTCAAACCGTGAACAATAGCGCTAGCCGATCAGCTTGAGCAGCTCGTTGATGAATTCAAGCCAGAGGTTGATGGTGTCCATGGTGAACCTTGGGGGTTGGTTTTTCCTAGGTTGGAAGGATAACTGATTTTGGGGCGGGAGTGGGAGTAGTGAGTGGGAGTGGTGAATAAGTAAATCGCGGTAGAGTAAGCGTAGATTGACTGCTTTTCTGGATGTTTGTGAGCAACTATTTGTTTACTTAAATTATATGATGTGCTCTGATGCATGCGATTTTTAGAGACACAGTAATCAATAGGAAAAACACATTGAAAAACATCATCATACTTGCAGCAGTCTTGTCTTTAGCGGGTTGCGCGGCCAAGCCTAAAAAAGAATATGAGTGGGTGAACACAACAGGTGAAGTGGCTCAGCTTGAAGCACTTCAAGTTGCGAAAGACAGTTGTAACTATGACGCAAATTTGAAAGCGATACAGGATTACGTCTATTTGGCAATTTCGGTGGGCCGCTATGAGTCTAAGTATGACACCTCAACCTCGGATGGTTATGTGAAACAAGCATCCGAGCTGATGACTCAGAATGCAAGTTGTATGAAGGAAGCGGGCTTCACCAGAAGAGAAAAAGTCGCGACAAACGCCGCGAGCTAACGAATCGATTATTGCTTCCAACGTAGCCATCTTCTCAGTTTCAACTGCTAAAGACTCCCAATCTTTATTGTTGGCGAAGGTGGCTAGTCACCGAAGACGCGCTGTTCCCAGGGCAAGACCTCAACACCCCGATCAGCAGTTCAGCCGCCAACCGCTATATCCGCCGCATACGCGCCAGTCTGCCGTTAGAAGCGTGGCGCACCCACGACTTCCGCCGATCGCTTTCTACCGGTGCCTCTGAGCTTGGTGTGATGCCTCATGTGGTCGAAAAGATGCTGGGCCATGAGCTGGGCGGTGTACTGGCCGTGTACAACAAACACGACTGGCTGGAAGAGCAACTGGCGGGGTATGAACTTTATGCCAAAAGTTGATAAAATTATAGACATTAATTACGGATAGTCTATTTACTCAATTAATTTTATATGATTGTATACAGAACGTTGTGCTGGTAAAGCATTAGGAGGTATGTTTGCACAATAAGCGAGTTTGGTTCATTAATCTTCTTCGTATATTCGGCGGTACAAGAAAGATATACGAACGCTGTTCGTAGAATAAAAATTTAGGCTGTTAGGAGGGAGAATGGCAAAATTTAGAGCAAATGATCAAGAAGAATTATCAGTCGAATATCAACATATATATTTAACTCAGTACTTCCTAGATTGGTCATAAAATAATTAAAAATTCGCTCAATAAAAATAATGGATCTATCACCAACAAAATATAAGCTTCATTAAAAAGCATTGTTCATTCAGCCTTTTTGTAGAAGCATTTGTGAATCATATGGCTGAAGAGTTTATACCAGATGAGAAGCGAATTGACTTTGACCGCTGTAAGAAGACTTACAAGAATCAGAGAAAATTAAGTGATACTGCTTGGAAGTTATATCTAATCTTTTCAGCTATGGATGAATGCTGCCTATCTAACGATGACCTTTTTCACGTGTTGATAATATTATTCAAATTCGTCATGAATTAGTTCATTATAATCCAGAAGAAATATCAAGAAAATATTCAATCATTACCTAAAACCGGGGGATATGTTAACTATTGATTTTATGCAACCTCCTATAAAAGTTGAGGCAAGATTAATCGAGAAGCAAATTAATGCTGACAAGGCAAAAGAACATTATTTATCATGTAGAGATGTACTTTTAAAATGGTGTGGTTTGATTGGACAAGATGTCGGTGAATGTTCAAAGCATCCTTTGTTTTAATACTTAACAAGTCGCACAATGTCGACACGTTTTATACGACATTTCTGGCATTAATTGGCCGTAGTGTATACAGTGATCAATTTGGCATTTGTGTAAAAATGGGCGCATGTGCTTAGCGCTAGGGCTAGAGTATTAGGGAGCTTATGAAGCAGGATATAGTAACAGTACTAGTTAAAAACGATAGCGTAAGTAATCTGGCTGATTATTTTTACAGTAACCCTGTTGAAAAATACTCGCTTCGTCTTGCAATATTATTTGCGTTCATATCATTACCATTAATATATTTTGATATACAAAAAGAAGTTGCTGGATGGTTGAGCCTTATAGCTGGTGCTCTTTTTATTTTATACTCAATTGCGTCTTTTGTTTGGAATTTACGCTATATAGCAATGCCAACTAGAAGCTACTTTATTGATCTACAGAAAAGAATTGAATCTGAAGAAAAATTAATCAAAGAACTATCAGCTGAAAATTCCTATCAGCTGGATGAACTGCTTCGGCGACTAAATTTCGAAAGGGAAAGGCTCAGATCCAGAGTTGGGTTTCTTATAGGGGCTATTGATAAATTAGGATTGTTTCCTGCAATATTAGCTTTGTATCTTACATATGTAAAAACTACTAACGATATATCATTGGACAATATACCGTATCCACTTTTAAGCTTTATTGTTGGTATTTATGTTGGCTGCTTTCTTGTAAAGAGCATCATCGATCGTATAGAACATATGTGTTTAGCTGTAGAAATATCGAAAGAGCGATCTACAGCAGTCGAAGATATCCGTAACAATGCCTTAACAAGGCAATCAAGGTGACCCTGGACTTTCCCCATATTAATTAGTTGATTTGAGCATCCAATACAGTGGGTAATCCATTACTATACTAATTATTGTTAAGTAATGTAGAAGGTGTAAGCTAATTTTAAAGAAGGAATTTGGAGCTTCAAACATCTCCAATCGGCAGAGTAGTATGATAAAGTTATTTGATAATAAATTATCACGAATTCTTGCTTAATATCATTAATAAATACTTGATTTTATATGGGAAAATATATGATATTTCGATTAACTTGAGCTAGAATCCTTGATGTAATTTAAAAGTTCCACCTGAGTGTAGAACTTTTAAATCATGTTAGGATTAATGGTGGTTTATTTTGATTATTTATTCAATCCAATGTATATATCTATCTTTATAATTTCTTAATCTGAATTTACATTGTCTTGCATACTTCCCATTTTCAATGACTTCCCGTGCAACTTTTATTAGTTGAGCTTTGTAAGCTGAGTCATTAGTTTCGATGTACATGTTTTTATACGCACTGGTTAAATAGTTTCTCGTTATGAACCAGCTTTTGTTTATATCTGAGCCATAATAATTTTTTGCATCTTCAAGGAATCTAATTGCACGACTATGATCTGATAATTCCTGAGAAAGGAATATTCCAAATAACATAAGTAAAGATGCATGAGCATTACTACCTATTAGGTAACGATAGTCATATTCAACAGATTCTATTGCCTCTTCATATGAATGTTCAACCTGGCTTAGCATATCCACATTTCCACGATAGAACTTCTTAATCCCTTCTTTTAATAGACGAGCTTTTTGAAGAGGTACATATGGATGGCTAGTAATGAAAGAATGATTATTAAATTCCTTCAAGTAATTTTCGTATGCCGACTTATCATTTCTTCCCACACAACGTATGGCTACGCCATACAGAGAAAACAACTCTGCTATAACTATCTTGTCAATATAGTTTTTGGGTTGCCATTCTGTTACATTTCGATGAAGTACAGAGTTGCCTTTTAATGTGCCATCTAACTCTTTGAGCTTTTTTTTCATTCTTTCTTTGTGGCTTCTAATCTTATCTTTAATTTTGCTAAGTTCAAACCTGTCTGGGAGTAACTTTATAAACACAAATCTTTTTGCAAAATCATTTAGTTCATAATACTCACCAACTTTCTTTAAAATCAATCTTTCTAATAAATAATTGCATATGATCTCAGCGTCACTAACATCAACTTTTGTGAGCTTACTTATACTGTAAAGTTCAATTTTTTCATCATACAATGATATTATTTGCATTATATCATTTATAGGGTATTTTCTCTGTGCTAAGTACCTTAAAGCATTGTCAAAAGTGTTTTTGTACATAAAGTTTGCGATCATTTCCGAGTTTTTAGAACGCATGCTCAGTAGTGATGCGGTTATATCTTCAAATGTTGACACATCACGGTCAAGAATGTTGAGGACTTGTAGTATAATCAATGCATTACCTTTCGATGCATCTAGAATTGAAGTGGCTTTTTCTTGATTGATATGGACATTGAATCCTTCTGAATCTACTATTTCCTGTACAAACTTTATGCCAGTGCTGTCATTCTTAAACTCCTCTATGTGTATTTTTTCTTCGCAAGACTCTTCATTTCTAGAAGTGACTATGAATTGAATGCTTCTAGGTAAAGATTTTATGAATGTTACTATCTTCTCCTTTTCATCGCTCTGTATGTTTTCAATATTATCAATTGCTATTATCCCTCTGCCCTCAAAGCTAGAAAGTTGGGATATATCTTTCAACTGTAAGCTGTTACAAATTAGTAACTGTAGTTCGTTGAGGGTTGAGAATTCTGGCTTGGCTGTGTCAATATACAACTCGCCAGTTGTCTTATTATTCCGAAGATACTCATCTTTACTTGAATAAAATAATAAATATTCTATGTCTGTGTAATTACCGTCGCTGATGTCCCTCATAACTCGATATAGAAACTCTGTCGTGATTGCTGTTTTACCAACGCCGCCATAACCATATAATACAATCGAGCCAGCAAGTCTTTGTCTTATATCATTGCCTAATAACGATTCATACAAGCAGCTAATTATTGTCTCTCTGCATAATAAATTTTTATGACTTGATACAGCCATTGTTAGGTTACTATACTTAAGTGTTCCACCTTGAACTATATTGTCATATTTGGTTAGTCCTTCATATATGCTACTTTTAGACTGATACCAGTAATAAATATCGTTAAGTGAGTCTGTTATATTTTTGATAAAGTATGAAACCTTATTTGCATCAATGCTAGTAATTGGACGGGAGGCCGGATGAGATAGATTGTTTCTGGTGCTATGATATAAAGTGCAGCAATAGTGAAACTCTTCAATAGAACTGAAAGATTTTACAATTTCCTTATCTGAAAAATGTGCATTGAAGAATATCAGCAATAAATCGATCAATTCAGATATGTAGGGCACATCATTATCATATTTTTTTAAATCTAGTGATTCTTTACATTTTGACATTAAGCCATATATATAGTTGGAGTTTTCTATAAAGCTTTTTAACTTTGCATTGAACCTTCTTGAATATATTAACTTTTCAGAAATTGATATTGATTGTAAGGCGCTCTTGAATTCAGCATGGCTACCATATTCGTTAGTTAATACATCAGAAATAAAACTTCTAATTGCAACTTCATTCCCCTTGACGTTTTTATCTAATTCATGAGATTGCTCGAGTGTAATATACATGTCCATGGCCTCTAGTAAGTATATTCTTAAAAATATGTTCTATAGTAAGTTGACTATAAGCAATCAAGGGGATATTTTCATGCGTTATCTTTATTTAGAAGATTTTTAGCTACGTTTATCACATAAAGGATGAAATTGTATTGCAAGTTAATTTTAGAATTGACCTTTGGCATTTATCCATACCTTAAGTTGCTCATTATTATCAGGTTTGAAAATCGTTCCTGATGGCGGGGTTTTTTCGTTTTAGCACTATCAACATCAAACAGCGCTGCTGATCTCCGGGTCGGTGGCGCTTTTTTGTATGGGTGGAAAGCATGCAGGAAAAGCTATCTTCAGCGTTGTCGTACTTCTGTGCCTCGCTGTTGGCTTTCTTCGGGGCGTTCTCGTTGCAGGACTGGGCTACCGTCATTGGTATTCTGTTTGCCGCGGGTACGTTTGCCAACAACTGGTACTACCGAAAGAAGAGCTATAAGTTGCTGCAGCAGCACCCTCAGTTGAGGGAGCTGTATGAAGACGTCAACAGTTAAGCGTTGTTCGGCTGCTGTTGTTCTGGGTCTGTTGTCGCTGCTGCCTGCCGGCTCGCTGGAAACCAGCGAAACGGGGATGAGGCTTGCCTTGAAATAACATCAGTTCGAAGCTTTCGCAAGTTTTTTATTTGGGTGTATGCCGATGGTAAACGCTTTCAAGGGGTAGTTCGTGTAATCGGCTGTAATAGCATTTTTGTTGATGGGTTGTAGTATTGAAATGCAAACAAACACGACCGCTAAAATTAGCAAAGGACAGTCAAATGGCATATGCACAGAATATTCAAATCGCAATCAACCCCGAGAACTTTACTCTTACTGTCGATGGCGCAAAATTAGAGTGGGGGAAATTTTACGAGTATGATGACAAGGACTCTGAATTATCGATCAAGGATGTCAATGGCACCAAGATTGAACCTAAAGAAATCAAAGTGATTGCTGCATGCGGGCGTTCAGATTCTGCATCGGGTACAGAAGGATCAATTAAACTATATGACGGCAACGTTGAGATTGGTAAGTTTTATTGGGATTGCCCATGGGGATCCAAAGATAACCAAACCAAATGGGAAAAAAGTAACAATCAATATATCACCGAAGTGAGCGGTGGGAACCTTCATTCCGGTGCCATTGGTATGGTGAATATTGGCTCTTCATCGTTCATGGTGGAAAGCCATATCAAGTCGCCCAAAATAGAACAGTATCGCTGTCTTGAATCGCTCTTTGTTTCTGAAGCCTTTAGCTCTGAGTTTCATGTACTGGATTTTGGCATTTATAGCTTCCGCCAAGCCATTCGATGCCTTCAGACGCATTGCATTGAGTATCGCTGGTAAGTGCTTTTTCACTGTCGTCGCTGCTGTTATCAATGGTTTGATTCCACTTGCTTTGACTAAAGCGAGCCACTCAAGCCATTGGTCTTTTGCTCTTCTGATCGAACTTCCGTACCAGATCAGCCTTGCTTGCTCTTTGAGCGCCCAGCTAAGGCCAGTATTAAGCATGAGCTTGGCCAGCATATTTATACGTTCCCTTAGGCGGCCTGCGAGGTTTCCATTTCTTTTGAGCCAGCCGTAGCGAGTTCTGTGGCACTCTCGCTTGAGGAATGTCGGTAGGCTGTTAGCCTCCTGTTTGCGAACATCGTCAACGGCTTTAGTGAGTACTTTTGCCACGTGGAAATGATCAACCGCAATCAGACGTTTCGATCGCGAGCCAAAGAAGGACTCAGTTGCATTAATAAAGGCCTGGCTCATGTCCATCGACACTGAGCGGATCTGCTGTTTAGCTATGTTCGGCAGTACTTCGTAGCAGGTTGCCAAGCTTTGTTCACTTTTACCGTCAGCAACAGCAAGAACTTGACCCGTTCGGCTCGACATAACCGTGACATAGTCGTGTCCTCGGCAAAAGGCTGTTTCGTCTACCAGCAGATCTTCTACCTTATTTAAACTCCGCCGGGCGAGCCCCCGTAAAACGGCCCGTTTCATTATCCGGTCAATGGCTCCCCAACTCAGTCGAAAAGCTTTAGCGACAGAATGGAGAGAAGTGAATTGGAGCGTTTCAATAATCTTTGTCTCAAAGAGCTCACTATAGCGACTTCCTGGGGATGCCCAGGGAACAGGAATTGTCTGAATCCCATGTTTGGGACAATCAGCGCGCGGGACTTCGGCTTCAAGATAAGTTTCGAATTGGCATGTATCCAAGTGACGCCATATTCGCTTTCGTGAGTCATGCTTTCTTACAGCTTTCGAGCATGTTGGACAAGCGATTGCTAAATGGCTTTCGTAGACGATAGTCACGGTAACACGTTGGGTAGTTTTATCCACCTGGACAGAGTCCACAGCCCATGGTGGAAGCAGGCCAAGGATAGCTTGATAAAGTGCAGTATCTTTCATCTGGTTCTGGGCTCAATTGGCAGGATTTCCCTTCATTTTCCAACTGATTCTAGAGTTTGAAAAGAAACACTTTCCACTACACTCGGTGAAGAGCCTGAATATTACAGTATACAAGAAGAACTAATGGTGTAACCTGGCTATTTTTTCCAAGGTAAAGTAAGGCTACCTCGCGGTAGCCTTTTACATCTTTGGTAGGATTAGAGATAAACGCTGATCAGCAAGGTTGCGGCTGCCATGGCAACAAGAATGCCAAGAAGCGGCATCACGAACCGTAACCATTTGTCGAAGGTGACATTGACCATGGCCAGCGAGGCAAGTACCAAACCGGTTGGGGTAATGAAGGCCATGAGCCCCATGCCAAATTGATACGAGCTGACAATGTTGTCCCGTGGGATACCGACCACATCGGCTAATGGTGCCATGATGGGCATCGACAGCACCGCCAAACCGGATGAAGAAGGGACGAAGAACGACACGCCTGCGAACAGGAACATCATCACCACAATGAACAGGCCTTTATCCATTCCCTCCACCATATTGGCGCTGGCATGAAGGATGGAGTCGCTGATCATGCCGCCATCCATTAACACGGTGACACCGCGGGCAATTGCGATGATGAGGGCGACACCGAGCAAGTCATTGGCACCCTGAATAAACTCGTGCACGAACTCTTTTTCCGGGATCCGATCAACCAGCGCTATCACGATAGCTGAGACGAAGAATAGGGTGGTCATTTCTTCAAACCACCAGCCCAGGCTGGAGACACCGTACACCATTATGAAGAAGGTGCTGGCGAACAGGGTCAGAATGATCGTGTGACGTTTCTCGAGTTTCGCTGCCGATGCACCGGTATCGATGTTTTTCAGGAAACGCGCTTCTATCTCTTGTTTCTGGTCGTAAATCAGTGACTGGGTTGGATCGGCTTTCACCCGCTGCGCGTAGCGAATGATGTACAACATGCAAACCAGAGTGCCGGCAATCAGCAACGCCAAACGAGAGTTTAAACCCAGCGTCCAGTTTATTCCGGCGGCATTTGAAGCAATGATGGTACTGAACGGGTTGACCGTTGAGCACATGGTCCCGATGGACGATCCCAGATAAATTGCGGCCAGGGCGACAATCGCGTCGTAGCCTGCGGCAATGAAAATGGGCACCAGGATCGGGTAGAAAGCAATGGTTTCTTCAGCCATGCCAAAGCTTGTTCCGCCCAGTGCTATCAGGGCTGTGACGATGACAATGAGCCACGTTTCCCGACCTGTCATCACCTGTGACAGGCGGTTGATCCCCGCGCCGAATGCACCTGAGTGATTGACGATACCGATGAACCCGCCAATCACCAGCACGAAGAACACGACATCAATGGATTGATACATGCCTTGGATCGGGGCTTTGAATAGATCCATGATCCCCTGTGGGTTTGGATCGACGGTGGTGTAGGAGTTGGGGATACCGACGGGCTTATAGATGTCGCCGTTGACGAATTTTTCCAGATCGGCCTTAATGCCAATGTCGTCCAGTGTTTCTTGCGTCGCGGGTAACGTTTCTGTACGCCCGTCCGAATAGGTGATCATAAAGCTTTCACCCTGATAGGACAGTTTGTTGTAGACGCCGGCATCAACAAACCAAGTCAGCATGGCTACCAGGGCAGCAACGCAAAACAAGACGGTATATGCGGAAGGAAAGCTGAGTTTCTTCTTTGTGGCTCTGACGGCAGTCGCTCCAGTGGTACTCATAACAACCCCCTTAGTCGATTAGACTGGAATTTGAATGATCAACCTAGTTTCTTGTGTGGATGAATATGAAATTTATGGTTGTAACATCTTTTTATTTGTTTTCAGTTGGTATTTTATTGTAAGGGTTTGTTAAAAGGTGGCCGGATATCACAATTGGAATATTTCGACTGTCAGGTGCAACAAATTTGAGACTGCGAGCAAACTTTAAACACCAAAGGGAGGTGGGGAATGGAAACCAACGAAGCCAATTCAATGGGCAGAACCATGTGTTAAATGGACAGATCCCATTCAACCGACCACGGAGCGTGTTTGAAACATAAATCGTGCGAGGGTGACAAAAGAAAGGGCGGTATTGCGACCGCCCTGATTAGATGTCTCTTTTGCCGGTTATTTGGCAGGCAAAACGGTTATTGGACAACTTCGCCGCTTTCTACCACGGTCTTGCGTACTTTGTCGGCGAACTTCAAGGCTTCTTCGCGAATGGCATCTTCATCGACAGTGAGCATTTTACGGTCTTCCATCAGCAGCTTACCGTCAACAATGGTGTGTTTGACGTTTGTTGCATAGGCTGAGTAGACCAGCGCAGAGTACGGGTTGTAAACCGGTACCATGTTCGGTGCTGTTGTATCGATGATGATGATATCAGCCAGCTTGCCGGTTTCCAGCGAGCCAATGGTGTCTTCCATGTGAAGGGCACGGGCGGCACCAATAGTCGCCATTTCAATGACTTTTACTGGTGGCATGGCTGCGCGGTCTTTGTTCACCAGTTTGTGTACTTTGGCAACCTGGTTAAATTCATCGATAGTACTGATGGTATTTCCTGACATGGGTCCGTCAGTGCCCAGGCCGATGCGAAGACCATCGTCGAACATTTTCAGTGCCGGCGAAACACCCTTGGCCGATTTAATATTGGCACTCATGTTGTGCGCAATACCGACATCATGCTTTTTCAGCAGGGCAATATCATTGTCGTCAACATTGATCATATGAGCACCGACAAGGTTCGGGGTGAGCGCGCCGATATCGGCCATATAACCGACCGGTGTTTTACCGCCGCTCCGCTCGGCGATCACCTGATTTTCTCGCTCTGACTCGGCAAGGTGGATCATGACCGGTACGTCGTGTTCCAGCGAAAGCTTGGTGATTTTCTGCAGTGTTTCGGTGGTATTGGTGTAAGGGGCATGCGGGGCAAAAGCTGGCGTAATTCGCGGGTGATCCTTATATTCTTTGATAAAGTCCAGCGCGTACTGGATGCCTTCGTCGGCATTGGCAGCATCGGCAACCGGGAATTTGATTACTGTTTCGCCCAGCACAGCACGCATGCCGATCTGATCAACGGTCTTGGCTACTTCATCCTCGAAATAGTACATGTCGGCATAGGTCGTGACACCGCCTTTGATCATTTCGACATTACCCAGTTGCGCCCCGATACGGACCATGTCACGGGAGACCAGTTTCTTTTCAAGCGGAAAGATGTAGCGGTGCAGACGATCGGGTACATCGTCGGCCATTGAGCGGAAGACCGTCATTGAAACATGGGTGTGGGTATTGATCAGCCCCGGCAATACGATATCGCCATTGGCATCAATGACTTTTTCGGCCTGGTAATCTTTGACATCAGCGCCGTCGGTAACGGCGAAGATTTTATTTGCCTTGACGGCAACCAATCCATTGTCGAAAACAGTTTTTTCCTGATCCATGGTCAGGACTGTGGCATTTTTGATCAGCAGGTCGACTTTTTCGAGCGCAAGCGCTGATGTGCTGGCGAGAGAAGTAGCAGCTAAAGAGACGGCAATAAGTGTTTTCTTAAACATCAATGACTACCAAAAAATGATAACGGTATGCTGATGATACGCTTAGATCATGTCTTGAAAATGAGTATTGTATAATTACCCACTCAAATGTGATTAGGGTCACCTTTATGGTCGGATTTAAAGTTTTTTCTGTCTAAAAACAGCGCTATTTGGGGCAGCTAAACGTTTGCACTGTGGTATTTCTGCTCATTTTTGCGGGGTTGCTGATGTCCTTTATTAAATGGACAGGCACCATTCCGGAGCATCTCCACACCGCCTTGTGGCTGATCAGTAAAGGCGCTGACGGCTCGGTTGCAGCCGTTAAAGATTGAGGATTCTAGTCCTTCTCTGTCTTATTATTCATCAAATTTCAACTGTGACGGTGTCACTGATTTAAGTGTGTTTACCTTGTACGAGACTTCGACAGTAGGGGAGCGGGCGCAGTTAAACATTGCCGCTCTCCTCATCAACTTTGCACCAGGTATCTACACCGTCGGCATTGATAAAGAGTTGATGCTGGCGGCTCCGTAAAAGTCGGCTTTATTGAGGATAAGGGCTGAATCAGGGATCGCTCTAATGGTTGCAGATACTTAAAATGATCTCGACGGCTTCATCAATGAGCTCATTTTTGTTTTGCGGGTTTTCTTTCAAATAACCCCCTAACGATTCGGTAATGCTGAAAATCGAAATCAGCTTCAGCTTGGTTAAACTGTGACCATCGGGTGCCACAAAGGGTGAGAAGGTTTTCTCAATCACATGACAGAAGTAGTCCCGGATATCGTTTTCAACACTTGCGTACTCAGGGTAGGCTTTTAACGCCGAAACGATATCATCATAGAGTTTCCCATTCGTTTCGATACAGTTGATATAAGAAGAGACGTACACGGTCACGGCATCTTTTAAACTGTTTGACTGGTTCGTATTCAAGTGATCCATTTGCGATGACAGCGCTTCATCACACCGCCGATAAAGGGAAAACAGCAATAGCTGGCGGTTTGAAAAATGGTTGTAGGTGATGGGTTTCGTCACCCCCGCTTTCTTTGCGAGACTGATCAGAGTCAGGGCGTCCGTGCCCTGATCTCTCACAATTTCAATAGCCAAATCCAGAAGCTGGTTATAACGTTCTTCCTTTTTAAAACGAGACTTCAATTTGGCTTTTCCTTTTTTCGGTTATGCGAAATCGACTTTCGGGAAATCGATTTTCGGTTGGGTGATATTATTGACCCAATTGCTAAATGTATTCAATGCTGTCCAGGAGCAAACCTGGAGGATCTGACTTTCTGTCAACCCATGAAACATAGCGGTCTCAACATCGACCTGGCTCAGATTGCCTTTCTTTTCAAGAATCGCGCGAGACAGTGATAATATGGCTTGCTCCAGTGGATGATCAGCGATTGCCAGCTGAGCGTCAGCACATTCATCCGATGATAGCCCAATTTTCTTGGCTGAAAAAGTATGGCCACAAACGCAGTAGTGACATTGGTTATAGTTTGCCACACTGAGTGAGATCAGCTCGCGCTGGCGCTCGGTTAGGCTCCCGAAGTCTTCAATCGTTTTCTCAAAATCCAGGTAACCACTCAGGCTCGCGCCGTCGATACCCAAGGCAGCAAAAAAGTTCGGGATGATACCGTATTTTTCCTTAAATTCCGTCAGGATAGGGGCAGCCAGTTTGTCTGCGGTTTGGGTTGTTCTCAGGTTAAACTTTTCCATTATTCATTCCTTTTTCTTACTGTGCTGACATTGGCAATCCGAAAATGAGATCGAATAGCCAGTTATAAAAGAAGGTAAAAAACATAAAGAACAGGGTGAGACCGGCATCTAACAGGAACGCATCCCAGAGGCTGATGTTCAACCACCATGAAAATATTGGTAAGGTCACGGCAACGAACCCTACTTCAAAACCAATTGCATGGAGTACCCGTCTCCGAATGCCCCGTCCTCTGGTGACTAACGTTTTTTCCCATCGTTCAAACAGAGTGTTGTAAAGCGTGTTCCAGAGAATGGCCAGAACCACGGTGATCACCCCGAGTATCAATGGATGCCCTGAATCATCATCAGCGCAGAAATGAAAAGCCACACTGATCAACACTAAAGTAATGGCTTCATAAAAAAACACATACGTAATACGTCTTTTGACACCTTGCATTGTTTCCTCCTTAAGATTTCAAATGATTGATTTACATTTGAAAAAATAGGAGGGCAGTGCGTGCACCGGAAAGCCCTGATCTTGTTTCGACTCATCGCCATCCAACTGTACACGCCATTACACCGGTAAAGGATTTGTGTCATCTGAATAAGTTACCATTAGTAATTTGCAGTTAACTATACCGATGGTAACTTAAATGGGCAAGTCTATTTGAAGCACTTGTTCGTTGATAAATTTAACTTTAAAGAAGGGATTTTATGTTGAGTGTGTTGAATGAAGGCCGGATCAGGCTGCTGGGTTTTGGCGCGATGGCGGTCTTTTTGGTGACCTGGGGCATGGATATTTTCTCGGTTGTCGATCCTTGCCCATATTGTCGAACGCAGCGATCGGTGATTGGCTTGTTGGGGCTGCTGATGATATTCCGAAATCCTCACTGGTCCCTGCTTCATTTGGGGAATATCTTTGCATTTTACGGGGCACATGTTGCGGCGCTGCAGCATTTTATGAATTGGGATGCGTTTGATGATGGTAATTTTGAGATGCTCTACCAGCCCATTTATAAGAACGACTTTTATCTGTCTGCCGCGGCATTAATCATCATTCTGACCCAGTTTGTGATCATTAATCAGCGCCGTACCAGAAGTGCTGTTGTGTCCTAGCAGATCACTATCTCACCCTCAAAGGTCCGGATTACCGGGCCTTTTTGTTCGAAATTCGGCATTTTGAAATTTGTCAGTTGGCGTTTTCCACATATTCGTTTATGCCGCAGGGCTATCTGCCGTACGGCGATATGGTTTTTGCTCGGCGCATTGAAGGGGGAACCCAGGTCGCGTAATGATGTGTAATCGATCAATATTACTGAGAACAGTATCATCATCTTTCAGAAGTAAGAGGATGGGGACAGATGTTATCTGTCGTATCATCACTTGTTGAATTCATGCACAACTGAATAAAAGGGAATCGATGATGTCAGAAGAAAACAATAAAACTCAGGCTGCTTCGGCTGACGGTATTTTGCCATCTCCGTACCGTGATCGTGTTGATCCGAAAGTTGCGGATCAGACAACCAGCTCCTCGGCACAAAGCCTGAACCTGGACGGTCTGCGCGATCTGTCGGCGCTGTCCAAGCTGCAGGTGCGTGAGTTTACCCATACCGGCGCGACGCAAATGCAGGCCACTTCGAACGCCATGACCCAGATGGCAGCAGCCGGTGCGAAAGCGGTGAATTACATCATGGACGGCGGTCAGTAACCGGGTTCGTAATGACAGACGGCAAGCGTGGTTTGCCGTCTTTTCTTGATTAAAAGGATCTAACTATGAGCGACGTAAATTATATCGATCAGCTGGACACAAAAGTCGCGAATTATGGATATGCTTGCTGGCCTTGGTAGCTATTGTTCCGCACCCTGAAAATTCCATCTCTCCCTTGTACAAACTCCCAACTCACTCATCTAAAAAGCAACTTTACCAGTCATGATTCATCCCCGTTGGTCCAGTTAATGCGCATTTTGCTATCAAACTGATTGCATTTGTGCGATGAACGTCACAATCGTTCTCTAATCTGTTGAACTTCTGTAGACGATAAAAATAACAATAATTATCATTTGCGCCATTGTTATTATTGGAGTGTAAAAATGTTTCAGCATCAAGGGGATAGTGTTATCAAACTCTCGCGTTTAAACCGTGCTTTGTGCGTTTTGGGCCTTGTTTCATCATTTACAGCCATGGCGGAAAACGCAACGGATGAAGTGATGGTTGTTACCGCGAGTCAAACGGCACACCCGGAGCTGACAGCACCTGCCTCTGTGTCTTATGTCACTCGAGAAGATTTGGATAACCTGGTGGTCAACGATATTGCCGAAGCGATCCGGAAGCTACCAGGTATTAATATTAATCCAGGCACGTCCTACGGGCGTAATGAAATTAAAATCCGTGGGCTGGCAGCAGACTACACTTTATTGCTGATCAATGGTCGCCGGATAAACTCCCGGGATGCCCTGACCAGTGCTTATGGTAACGATTTTGATCTGTCCAGTATCCCGATGTCAGCTGTTGAACGGATTGAGGTGATCCGCGGCCCGATGTCCTCTCTATATGGTGCAGATGCGCTGGGCGGCGTGGTGAATGTTATCCTACGTCAGCCAACAGAAGAAGTGCAGGGCTCTGTGGGCTATCAATATGATGGGATCACCGAAGGTTCCGGCGGCGACACACACAAGCTGAACGCTTTTGTGAGTGGTGCGCTGATCCCTGACACCCTGCTGGCGAACCTGATTGTTGAAAAAAGTGATCGTGACGCCTGGCGAACAAGTAAATCGGTGAATCCGGATACTGATGTTCTGGAAGAGCGTGATGAGCTGAGCGTGTTCTCGAACTTGAAATGGCTGGTAAATCAGCAGCAGGATATCGACCTGGATCTGCTGTATAGCAAAGATGAGCGTGATGCGGACTGGAACAACTGGGGCCGCGCCGTGAACAACGTGCAGGAACTGGAGCGCTATAATGTTGCACTGACGCACCATGGTTACTGGGAAAATGTTGAGTCCCGATTGCGCTATAGCTTTGACCGTTCAGAGCTGATGGATGATTCTGAGCTCAACCGTGCCATCGGTGATATTGCGCAGACCAACAATACGGTCGACGTGCAATTGTCAGGCTATGTGGGCGATCATCTGCTGACCGGTGGTGCGGAATACCGCGACACGAAACTGAAGAACAACCTGACTCTGGGGAGTGATTCCGTCAACTACAGCCAGGCTGCGGTTTACTTACAGGATGAGTTCTCCCTGGGGGATCTGGCAATTACGCTGGGCGGCCGATTTGATGATCACGAAGTTTACGGTGGCGAGTTCAGCCCGCGTGCTTACGCGGTGTACAAAATGAACGAGAACTGGGTTGTGAAAGGCGGGGTAGGGAAAGCCTTCAAGGCACCGAGCCTGAACCAGTATAGTGATGCGTATTCCGTACTGGCTTGCCGTGGTGCCTGTTTTGTCGTCGGTAACCCGAATCTGAAAGCTGAAACCGCGATAAGCTATGAGCTGGGGACCAGCTATGAAGCGGACCGTTGGGGTGCTGGCCTGACTGTGTTTGAGAACGACATCGACGATATGATCCAGGCTGAGAACTGGGACCGCGTCAAAACGGAGCTGAGCCATTTCAATGTGGATGAGGCTGAAGTGAAGGGCGTGGAAACCATGGCGTGGTTTGATGTAACGGATACCGTAAGCGTGTCGGTGAACTACCTGTATACCCATGCTGAAGATAAAAAGACGGGCAAAGATCTGATCCTGACGCCTCAACATACGGCAAACGTACAACTGGACTGGCAGGCAATGGATAACCTGTACGCTTACACGTCTTATCAGTACACCGGTGAGCAATCTGTGCGCTCGGGCGAAAAACTGGACGGGTATGGGACCATGGATCTGGGCGCTCGCTACGAAGCCGTTAAGAACCTGAACCTGAAATTGGGCGTTACAAATGTGACGGATGAAGAGCGGGATGAAACGGCGACGAAACTGGATTACATCCTGAAAGCCCGCAGCATTTATGCTGGCGTCTCGTACGACTTCTAATCTAAACACGGGTCAACCCCTGTGAGACTGAAAGAGCCAACGCTGTTGGCTCTTTTTTTTTGCGTACAGTTTTGTCGTGCTTTTCCTCACACTGGCACCGGTCATCTATGCTTAGACAGCAAACGAACATCAGGAGTCCATCATGAATATGAAGCGATTAGGTGGTTTGTTGTTGAGTCTCTGTTTTTCAGTGCCCGCATCAGCAGAGCTTTTTTTAGTATCGACGTCGGAAGGGCCGGGTTTTACCGAGCCTAAAGAAGTGATCCAGGTGCTTGAAAACGGGATTATGCCGACGTTCGATTACCTCATCGAACTGAAAAAAAAGAAGACAATTGTGGCAGGCGGCCTGCCGCTTGGCTCACGGACGTTCTATCTGATTGTCGAAGCAGACAGTCATGATGAAGTCGACCAGATGCTTCGGGATATTCCAGCATGGGGCGTCTTTTCATGGCAGGTGACGCCGCTTCAGAGCATTGAGGGGCGGGCAGCATTAGAAAAAGAAATCTTAAAGTCGCTGAAGTCTGAAGAGTGAAACAGAAACTCTCCATTTCGAAATGAACGATAAAGCCTCCGTTTTTACAGAGGCTTTTAGTTTTATGGCGGCCTGCTTAAGCTTGGTTCAGTGCCTTAGCAATGGTGATATCCCGTTCAATCTGCTGCTTCACGGCATCGTCAGACGTTTGGCTTAGCTTTTGCTCCATAGCGGCAAGATAGCGTTTGAACGCATCGTGGGTGGTAAAGATCTTATCTTTGACGTTGATCGATGCAATGTTGGTGTAGCGGCCATCTTCGCTGCTTGGCACGGAAATTTTCCCTTCGTTGATCAGCGCTTTCACGATGTTGCGTTCCTGCTCGAAGCCCGTCAGTCCACTCAGTGCCCAACGGTGCATCGGTTTGCCTTCGTACTTGCCGTGTTTCACCTCGGTCAGATAACGGATCGTCAGGTTACGAATCGTGCCGGCCTCTTCGCCGTATTCAGCTTCGGTATCAAACAGCACCGGAAAGTCACGTCCTTCAAGTACACCGCCTGCTTTGGTCAGGTGTCCCATCCGGTAGCTGTTCATCCCGATGCGGATCAGTGTGGTATCCGTGATGTGCTTGCCATCAGCAAATTGAAGTGACTTAATGCGTTGGCCCGCAGGTTCGGTCAGGTCAATGGTGTAGGTCACCCCGGCGAAAAAGTCATTGGTTGAATATTTGGATGCGCGGCGCTCAGGGTTAAAGCTATACGTCACATCGCCTTCCTTCACACGGTTAAAATAACCGGCAGACCATTCCATGTAGGTTTTCAGCTCTTTGCCTGTCATTTCGTAAACCGTGATTTCACCACCGGCATATTGGTAGTTGTAGGCGATATCTTTGGCTTTGATCTGACCGACATCCAGTTCGGCCAGGTCGTTATCGATCTGCAGGGCAATCACGTTGGCCTTCGGCGCATAGTACATGCTGGCTTCCTGGAACAGCGCACTGATACCAGTGTCCTGAATATGGACCTGCGGGATCCCCTTGATTTCATTCTCGGGCACTAAATCAACACCGGAAAGTTCAGCCACGATACGGTTGGCATTCTCACGCAGGCGTTGATGGTAGGGCGCATAGAGCTCTTCCATTGTTGCATCGGAAGCCGTGCCTTTGATTTTGTAGGTATAGCTGTCTTTGTTGACCAGCGTGAACTGGCCGTTTCTTTCTTCGAACTGCAAATCGACGCGGGACAGGGCGCGGCCGTATTTGTCCGGCTCGGTGATAATTATGCCGTTGATGGTCGCCTTGTCGATGAGGGTGTGCATATGGCCGGCGACAATCGCATCCAGTTCCGGGTTGGCATTGGCAATATCACGGACCCCGGTGGCCTCGATGTTATTTTCGTTGTCGATCCCCATATGTGCGACCAGCACAATGGCATCAACCTGATCGTCAATCTGTTGGATGACCTTTTTCACTTCAAGTGAAGGGTTGGTAAAGGTCATGCCCTCAAGGCGATTGGTACCTTCAGCAAAGACTTGGGTCATCGGTGTATCCATGCCAATGACACCGATTTTTACACCTTGTTTTTCAATGATTTTGTAAGCAGGCAGGAAAGGATTGCCGTCGCGACGCTTAATATTGCCGCCCAGAGATGTGCCTTTGAACTGGGTGAGTGAACGGTTAAGAACATTGAGGCCGAAGTCGAACTCATGGTTGCCCAGCACCCAAACATCGTAGTTCATTTCATTGAAGCCCAGCATCATCGGATCAACCGGCTCATCTTTGAATGTTTCGACAAAATTGCCCTGAATGGTGTCGCCGGCATCAACCAGGATCACGTTGTCCTGAGCTTCACGAATCGATTTCACCTTGGTGGCAATCTGGCTCAGGCTACCGCGCAAGTTGAGTTTGTCGCTGGCGTAGTCCCAGGGCATGAAATGGCCGTGGATATCAGAAGTCCCCAGAATGGTCACATCAACGATGTCACCGTCTGCGGCGAAGGCGTGTCCGGCAAGAGAGAGGCAGATGGCAGCGGCTAAGTAATGTCTTTTCATGATTTAACTGATTGTTGTGATTCAATTTTGGAGTGCGGATTCTAAACCTTATTCTGACGGCTAAAGGTGATAAAGATCGCGATGAGACTGCAAATGATGTTATTTGTATGATTAATTGTGAGCGCTATCGCACATCGACAGGTAGAGCCATGTCAGTTCGGGCAACAGTGACAGCCGGATTTACTTGAATTTTCTTCATGTAGGCTTTGAGTACGTTTCACTTTGATAAGATTCACAATATGCTTCAATGGCATTGCCATAAATGCTGTATGGAAGCAGGATAATGAAAAAAATAACAATTCTTGATGGTGGGATGGGCCGGGAGCTAAAGCGCATCGGCGCGCCATTCTCACAACCGCTTTGGAGTGCCCAGGCGCTCATTGAATCCCCCGAACATGTTCGCATCGCACATCAAAACTTTGTCGATGCCGGTGCCGACATCATCACCGTCAACAGCTATGCCTGTGTGCCTTTTCACCTCGGTGCGGATCGTTACCAGGCCGAAGGGGCGAAACTGGCACGGGACGCGGCCGTGATCGCGCAATCGGTAGCGAAACAAGCCGGTGAATCTCACGGTCAGCGGATCCGGGTTGCGGGCTCGATCCCGCCGGCATTCGGCAGTTACCGGCCGGATTTGTTTGAAGCCGAGGCGGCGAAAGCCATTACATCAGCTCTGTTTGATGCTCAGAAACCTTATGTTGATCTCTGGATCGCAGAAACAATCGCCAGCCTGGAAGAGTTTGAGGTGATCCATTCGGTTTTATCGCAAACCCGCCAAGACTGCTATTACGCATTTACTTTAGCTGATGATGTTTCTGAAATAGCTCAGTTACGCTCCGGTCAGAGCGTGAAACATGCGGCTGAACGGGTGTGTGCTGCGGGTGGGCAAGGCATTTTCTTCAATTGCTCCACACCCGAAGTGATGGCTCAGGCGATACAGGACGCTAAAGCGGTGATCGACGCCTGCGGTGCCGAGCTCGAGCTGGGTGTGTTTGCCAACAACTTTACCCCGATTAAATCCGATCATCAGGCTAATGACACTTTGCAGTCGATGCGCGAGCTGACTCCGGAGGATTATCTGAGTTTTGCAAAGCAATGGTATGCGTTGGGTGCCACGGTGATTGGCGGGTGCTGCGGCATCCATCCGGCGCACATCGAGGCCTTAGAGACATGGAGAAATGTCGTTGAAAAATCTTAATTATGGCCTGGCGCTTCCGGCCATCGCCTTGGTGCTGGTATTACTGGCGGTCTCCTCGACTTATCCGGTGCAGTCCCAGGCGATGGCCAATCATGCTATGGCGTTTGTCACCGGCTGGTTCGGCTGGCTGGTTGAGCTGGGGAGTCTGGCGCTGGTTGGTTTTCTGCTCTGGCTGGCTTTCTCAAAGTATGGCGAGATTCGGCTGGGAGACGAGCAACCGGCCTACAGTAACTTTTCTTATGCTGGCATGATCTTTACCGCCGGAGTCGGGGCATCGCTGATCTATTGGGGGATCGGAGAGCCAATGTACTATCTTCAGTCGCCGCCGCTGTTTGCCGAGCCCAATAGCTATACTGCGGCTGCATGGGCTGTGACTTACTCGATTTTCCACTGGGGGATTACTGGCTGGGCCATCTACTGTTTTCCGGCGATTCCGTTTGCCTATGCCTTTTATGTCCAGAAAAAACGCACCTTGAAGCTTTCAACCTTGTGTGCTCCGGTCGTCGGCCATCATCCTGTGGTTGCCCGAACCATTGATCTACTGGCGATTTTCGGCACGCTGGCGGCTTTTGCCAGCTCACTGGCGCTGACGGTCACTTTGCTCAGCACCGGCGTCTCTGAATTGTTTGGTATTGAAAACAGCCTGATGCTGCAAGGCGGGATTATTCTGCTGTTTGTGATGGCACTGCTGTGTGTCATGTTGGTTGGATTCAATCAGGGGATCAGCAAGGTTTCTGACTATACCGTGAGCGTTGCGATTCTGTTTGCCTTGTTTGTGCTGGTTTCATCGCAGCCGCAGTTTATTCTCAATAACTTTACGGATGCCATCGGTGTGATGCTCGACAGCTTCTTCAGGATGTCACTGTGGACCGATCCGGTCCAGCAAAGCGGTTTTTCGCAGAGCTGGACGCAGTATTACTGGTTCTGGTACTACGCCTACCTGATGATGATGGGGTTGTTTATCACCCGGATCTCCCGGGGTAGAACGATAAGGGAGGTGATCCTCTATACGATCTCTTTGGGTGCATTAGGTTGTGCGTTTTTCATCTCTATTTTCGGTGGGTATGCGGTCTGGGCGCAGTTGATCGGCGGTTTCCCGGTCCAGAGCTGGATGTCGGACGGGGGCCTGACTTTTGCGGTGGTCTCCCTGGTGAAAACCTTACCGGCTAAATCAGCTATTCTTGCGATCTTTCTGGTGATCCAGTTTTTCCTGATGCTGACCACCATGTCCAGCGCCAGCGTTGCGACCGCCATGTTGACGACTCATGAGTTGTCTCTCAACGGCGATCCGGATAATCGGGTGAAACTGTTATGGGCGGGCGCAATCGCACTGATCAGCTTCAGCGTGTTTTTGTGTGGTGGCGGGATTGATACCATCAAATCGCTCTGCGTCGTGGCAGGGCTGCCGATGATGTTTATCTATGCGATTCTGATCAAGCAGTTAATACATGCACTCAAACACAATCTCGGCCCGGAAGAGGGCGAAGTGCCAACCTCCGCCCGTTGGCCGGCACAGGACGCTTTTGCGTCGGCGCCTGAATTAGAACAGCAGTCAATTTAGCCACGACCGTCGGGAAGGGGGTGAAGCATGCCGGTTGCTTCTTTCACCACCGAAAACTCTTTTCTTGAAGCCAGTCATCGTTGCTGTGCCAGGGGCGCTTGCTTTGCCGAGTGTCCCTGTTCTTATTGCATAGCCCAGCTGTTTATCCTCGGCTCTATCCCCGGAAGCCAGTCCAACCGATGTGATTGCTGATCATTTCATCGGCTTAGAGGTGCCTGGACTGGCCACGTGTTTAGAAAGTCAGGCATTTGTGTGATAATTCGCCACTTATTGGTTGATTTCTATATTAGAGTAAAATGCTATTAATGGACTAAAACCAAAGAATATTATAATGATTACTCCCTTGTGATGGTTGCTCTCGTCACTGAAACCGCTCGCTGAAATCAATCCGTATTCCGTACCATTGCCACGAATACAGGCGCTGTTTCTTCACCCATGAATAGGTTCATTACCCATGAAAAGTAAAAATATCTCAACGTTAGCCGTCCATGGCGGCCAGCAACAAGATGCCGCCCATAACGCATTGTTTCCACCGATTTATACGGCCAGCAGCTTTATTCAGCCGAACCTCGACGAAGGGGGGGACTTTGCGTACTCCCGCGTCAGTAACCCAACCCGCCACGCTTACGAAACAGCCCTGGCAGCGCTGGAGCAAGGCTGTTACGCCACCGCAACGGCATCCGGGATGGCGGCCACGGCGCTGGCGGTTGAGCTGCTGCCGCACGGCTCGCATATCATTGCGATGAAAGGCGTTTATGGTGGCACTTACCGGCTGTTCGAGCGCCTGCGGAAACAAAATAACCAGCTGAGCGTTGATTATATCGACCTCAATGATCTGGATTTGGTTGCGCAGCATATCCGTTCGGAAACCAAAATGATCTGGATTGAAACTCCGACCAACCCGCTGCTGGAGCTGGTTGATATTGCGTCTGTCTGTCAATTGGCGAAAGAGCACAATCTACTGACCTGTGTTGATAATACTTTCGCCAGCGCCTGGAACCAGACGTCACTGACGCTGGGGGCAGATATCGTGATGCTATCGACCAGCAAATATATCGGCGGCCACTCGGATCTGATTGGCGGGGCGCTGATCACCAACCGGGATGATCTGGCGAAAGAGCTGGATTTTATTAAAACCACCGTGGGGGCGATTGCTTCGCCGTTCGATGCCTATCTGGCGCTGCGCGGGATGAAAACGCTGGCCCTGCGGATGGAGCGTCAGTGCAGTAACGCGCTGGAAGTAGCCCGTTTTCTTGAATCTCACCCGAGCGTGGCCGAAGTGCATTATCCGGGACTGGAAAGCCACCCTCAGCATGCGCTGTGCCAAAAACAGATGCGTAGCGGCGGCGCGGTAGTGACGGTGCGTCTGAAAGGCGATCTGGACACGGCCAAGCAGTTCATCGGCAAGCTGCAGTATTTCGTCCTGGCCGAGTCCCTGGGTGGGGTCGAGAGCATGCTGAACCACTCGGCGTCCATGTCTCATGGCTCGATGACGCCTGAAGAGCGTGCCGCAATTGGTGTGTATGACACCACACTGCGTCTGTCGGTCGGGATTGAAGATATTCAGGATCTGCTTGCCGATCTTGAAGCCGCACTACGCTAAGGGATGTTAATGCAAGACTACGGAATCTGGACCGTGATCACTCCACTGGTCACCATTACCCTGGCGGTGCTCACCCGTCAGGTCATTCTGTCGCTGTTGGCCGGCGCTGTGGTGGGTTATACCGTGATGGCTGGCTTTAACCCGGTGGCGGGCGTGCAGCACACCCTGGACAAAGTGATTGAGGTCTTTGCCTCTGCGGGCAATACCCGCACCATTCTGTTCTGCTTTATGGTAGGGGGCATTATTCGCCTGGTGCAGGTGACTGGCGGTACTCAGGGGATGGTACACTGGCTGACCGAAAAAGCGCATGTGATTAACAACCGCTACGCCGTTCAGCTGCTGGCGATGTTGACCACCATGTTGATCTTTATCGAAAGTTCGATCTCGCTGATGTCCGCCGGGACGGTCACTCGGGATCTTGCTGGCCGGTACAATATTTCGCGGGAAAAAATGGCCTACATTATTCAGTCCTCCTGCGTGGCGAGCTGCTCCAGCATCATCATGAATGGCTGGGGCGCGGCGATGATGGCGATCATCGGCGTGCAGATCAGCCAGGGCTATCTGGAAGGGGAACCCTTCAATATCCTGCTCCACGCGATGCCGTATAACCTGATGGCCTGGTTCTCCATTGCCAGCGTGCTGTTTTACATCTTCAGCCAGAAATCCTGGGGGCCGATGAAAGTGGCCGATCAACGGGCCGCCGTTGGTAAAGCGCTGAGAGACGGCGCGTTTCCGATTGCAGGTGATGATGAAGTCCAGACGCTGCAAACGAAGCAACACGGTCATCCGCTGCACTTTATCATTCCGTTGTTGACAACGGTTGTGATGGTACCTGTGGGACTATATATCACCGGTGACGGCAATATTGCCCACGGCTCGGGCTCAACCGCGGTCTTCTGGGCGGTGATGGCGGGAACGGCGGTTTCTTTCGTCTATTTCATCGCCCGTAGGGTGCTGACGGTCGATCAATTCTTCACCCATCTGTTAGCTGGCTATTCATCGATGATGCCGCTGGGTGCCATCATGACTTTGGCTTTCCTGATGGGGAACCTGTCGGCAGAAATGCATACAGGGCAGTACATCACCCAAAGCATTGAAGGCGTGATCCCGGCCGGGTTCTCGGCAAGCTTCGTCTTTCTGATTGCAGCGCTGATGTCGCTGGCCACCGGTACTTCCTGGGGCACCTTCGCCATTATGATCCCGATTGGGGTACAAATCGGCGTGGCAACCGGGATTGATCCCCACATGATGATCGGCGCGGCGATTTCTGGCGCTATTTTCGGAGATATGACGTCGCCCATCAGTGACACCGGGATCGTCTCATCAATGGCAACCGGCAATGATCACATCGATCATATCCGGACCCAGTTTCCTTATGTGCTGCTGACCGGTGCAGCGGCGGCGATCAGCTTCGCCTTGCTGGGCTGGCTGCCCCTGATGTAATCACGACTCTGATTTTCTAGCGTAAAAATAGCCGCCCGAGAAAGGGCGGCTATTTTTTGCTCGCGACGCTATTTGAGTCTCCGGCATTTGCCCCCGAGTGGGCCGATCGGACTTTTCGTATCGCGATGTCTGATTATGGTGCCCAGGTGATCCTGCCTCAGCTGTTAAGGGAAATTCGCGCGGTTGCACCGCATATTCAGCTGGTTGTCACACAGGGGAGCCGGGATGCCATGATCACTCAGGTGATTGATGGTGAAGCGGATCTTGCTTTCGGTGTCTTTCCAAAAATGCCACAAGAACTTCAGTCCGAAATACTCTTTCAGGAAGCGTTTGTTTGTGTTGCCGCTAAATAAGCTGCATTTTGAGAAAAAAAGCCACACCTTGAGGTGTGGCCTGGTCGGGAATTGTTGGCGCCTTAACGTTAAGACCCCAACGCTTCAACCCACATCACGCCGACTTCTTTTTTGACGACTTTGACCTGAGTGCCGGCCGCAAGCGGCTGCCGACTCTTGAGTTTCCAGCTGATGCCGGAGTAGGCGTACTGAGTCAGCCCGCGATCGTCCACATCACTTTCAAGGGTGAAGGTTAACTCCGCAAAGTCAGACTGAATCTCTTTCGCCCCTTTGCTGTCCTGCATCTGCTTGAGCGGTTTCCACAAGACAATCGCCAGAGCGGCGGTGAGCAGGGTATTGCTCCAGAGTGCCGTGGTCAGCGTGCTGTCGAGGACAGCAACATTCATCAAGATCCCGGTGATCAGTAACGACAGTCCCAGGAACAGTAAGATGAAAGTCGACATTCCCAGCACGGCGACTTCAGTGATCAACGCGAGAACGCCGAGGATCATGAGGACTTGGGGTAAATGTTCGGTTATGAATTCCATCACTTACTCTCTGAAATCAACTGTTTCGCTTTTGGTTAATGGCATTGATAATCGACATGCCTTGCGCCACCAGCGAGCTGGCATCTGTGTTGCCATCCGGTAACAGGACTACGGAAGATTCTTTGGCAATTGCTTCTTTTGCTGAAATCGCTTTGGTTGCCAGATCCAGCTGAATCGCTTTTTGACCTTGTTCGGTATTGGCGGCTTCACCGACTTTACGCAGGGCTTCGGCTTGCGCTTCGGCAACGGCAATGATCGCTTTCGCTTCACCTTCAGCGCGGAGGATCTGTTCAGCTTTATCAGCTTCAGCGGCCAGAACCTGCGACTGTTTTTTACCTTCAGCGACGTTAATGGCGGCTTGACGGTCACCTTCTGATTCAAGGATTTGCGCACGTTTAACTCGCTCAGCTTTCATTTGTGCTTCCATAGCTTCCATGACGGAATTTGGCGGCACAATATCTTTGATTTCATAACGCAATACCTGGATGCCCCATGGCTCTGCAGCCTGGTTAATCGCGGTTACAATATTCGTATTGAGCATGTCGCGTTCTTCGAAGGTTTTATCCAGCTCCATTTTACCCAATTCAGAACGCATGGTGGTTTGTGCCAATTGCGTGACGGCAAACACATAATCATCGACGCCATAGGTGGCTTTATAAGGGTCCAGAACCCGGAAATAAAGCACACCATCAACGATCAGGGAAATATTGTCTTTGGTAATGGCTGATTGTGACGGGACATCTTGCGCTTGTTCTTTCAGGCTGCGATCGGCAGCAATGCGGTCGATGAACGGCACAATAAAGTTTAGTCCGGCTTCCTTGGTGGATTGGTATTTACCGAAGCGCTCGATTAACCAGGCGCGGTTTTGCGGCACAAATTTCACGCTGCTCTTCAGCAGGACTAAAACAAAAATAAGCAGAAAGACTTCGACGTTCAAAATAACGTCGAGAATTTGAAACACTGGATCCATGTTGATCTCCTTTGGTACGACTCATCGTTTTACCGCGCGGACGAAAATTTGCTTCAATACAGCGCGTACAGCTCACAATATCACCACAGCTATATACAGGCTATAAAAATCGTTAAGAATCAGTAAAATATAAGTTTGATGTATACAGTAAACGTATACACTGTGATGGTTTGCCTTGAGTGATTGTTCAGTGAAAAAAATAGGATTCATGGGGTTGGTGCTGTCGGAGTTGTTCGGGTGTGCTGCACAAGGACCGATGACCGTGGAAGACATCAGTCAGCTATCCGATGCCAGGATAAGTTACTCGTCTCTCGGGTGTTTCCATCATCAGCGGTATGAGGTAACCATTCGGGATAATGTATTACATGTGGTAGACGCCAGCATGTTTTCTTCGAAAAATGGTCCTTTATCGACGACGTACCTCGGACATGTGATGCTGGATGAGAAGAAGATCGCTGATCTCAATAAAATGTTCGAGCTGTTATCCACAACACAGGGCAGATGTAGTACCACTCAACTTAATATTGATCTCAGCTATACCAATTTATTCGGGCAACGCGTGTTCCAAAGCCTGAGTGATTCTTGTGCTGAAATGCCGAATGACGGCTCTTATACATTGGATGCAGCGATTGATGACGTTGAAATGAAACAGAAACGGCTGTAACTTGATCTGAATTGTATTCAAAATATTCGGTGTTTAGATTTCTGCGGGTCTTGTTGGTAAGACAAGGCAAGCCGAAGTCTTCCGGTGTTATTCGAAACACCTCGGCAATGCAGCAGGGAGGTTGCATGTTTCCTTTCGAAGTTTTTGTCACATACACGCTTGCATGCGTCCTACTAGTGATCTCTCCCGGTCCGGATAATTTACTGGCGATTGGCCGTGGGTTAAGCCAGGGGAAATGGGCTGCGGTGATCTCCGGGATGTCTTCGGGCGCCGGGATCCTGTTTCATGTCCTGGCGGCAACCTTCGGGTTGACTTTGTTGATTCAAACCTCAGAACTGGCATTTTACGCCGTGAAAATTGTCGGTGCCGCGTATCTGATCTGGCTGGGGGTAAAAGTTCTGCGCTCGAGAACTCTTTTTTCGTTAGAGCCGGCTAAAAAACAGTCTTTGAAGGTGATCTTTTCAACCGGCTTTCTGTCTGCCGCGCTGAATCCAAAACCCGGAATGTTTGTGCTGGCCTTTGTGCCACAGTTTGTGAATCCGGAATTAGGCTCCGTGACCGTGCAAATGGTGGGTTATGGGGTCTGGTTTGCTGCGCTGACGGCAATGGGTTTTAGCCTGATGGGAATCTTTTCATCACAACTTTCGAATTGGCTCCGAAATAAACCGAAACTGGTCTCCGGGCTGAATATTGGCGCCGGTGCGACCTTTGTGACATCCGGGTTAGCCGTTGCATTGATGAAGCAGCGATAGTGGTACCTGAAATCATCGACACCTTGATATGAACAAAATAGGGAAATAGCGGTAATGGTGACGTGTTATTTGAAATATGTAATCGATCCTTCGAAGGTCAATGCGTTCGAGGAATATGCAAAAATGTGGATCCCACTGGTGAATAAATTCGGCGGCCAACACCATGGCTACTTTTTGCCATCGGAAGGGGCGAGTAATATCGCCCTGGCATTATTTACTTTTCCAAGCCTGGCGGCTTATGAGGAGTACCGCACCAAGTCTTTTGATGATCCGGAATGTATTCGTGCATTTCAATTTGCCGAAGAGACCCAGTGCATAATCAGCTATGAGCGCAGTTTTTTCCGACCGGTACTGGATTAACGAAGACTGCCAGTTTGAGCTGCCACGGCATCAAGTTGATGATCCTTCTGGACAAAGAATTCATTAAGGCAGACATGTCCCAACATTTCAAATATTAAAAAGAGAGAGGTATACACCTCTCTCTTGTTTTCATTAGTGGACTTTCAATGGCTGTTCCAAGCCTGATCTTATGCAGTGGCTTCTTCAGCAAATGTTGTCTCATTAACATTTGCTTTTACTTCGCCGATTAAAGCAAACTGGAGCATGTCTTGAATCTGTTTTTCAAGATCTTGAGGTGTGTTAAAGAGTGAATGGCTATAGTACCAGTTGTACATGGGACCAATTCTAAATAAACCCCGATCTGGTTTGTTACTTTTTTCCTTAGCGCTGAAATTTCTTTCTGCCCAGATTTGACGAACTTGCCAGTAGGTTAATGACCAATGCTCAGGTGAACCCTTGTAGAAAAATACTGGAGTTTCATTTTGTGCATCACTGATGTAAACGGCTTCTAAGTGTGCTACACCTGCGAGAATTTCACATTTCATTTCCTTCATAATTTTCATCCTTTTTTATGATTTGCTTTCGATTGAACAAGCGCTGTGACAGCACCGAATGTATGTGATTACTAAGTTTCCACTCTTTATTCGGCGATAAAGAGATTTTAGGAGGCGTGATTTAGTTACGCTATTACACCGTATAACACAAAGGTATATAGATCTTGGAAATCCTACGTCTGCAATTGGCACTTTGTTCAGTAATAATGCGAGGTTGTCACTCTTTCAGTTATGTATTTGTATTCAATGAACTGCCTGAACGGGAAAAAATTTAATCATCCTGGTACATATGTTTTGATAAGCCAATTTTTAAGTAAGTGTGTCCTATTTTCGAGGTGTATGACCTAAGAAGGATTTAGGTATGTATTTTTGGGATATTCAATCACTGAAAAAAGAACTTGCCGCGGGGCAGGTGGGTGAAAAGGAATTGTTTCAGTATTTTCTGGCACATATGGTAGTCATCGGCCTATTGTTCATCCCCTATGACGAGCCATAACGTTTATGACATCGCGTCAGCGGCATTGAGCATACCAATCTTGGTGTTGGGGTTAGTTTATGTGTACAAGCAAAGTCCGGCTGGTCAGTTCTTATTGCAATATTTTCCAATCGCATGGGTATTCGGCATCCGTTTTACGGTGGCTGCCCTCCCGCTGATTTTCATGTTTGCCGCGGTTTCACCGGAAGAGAGCAGTATATGGGATGTCGTGTTTTTTGGCGTGTTTGAAATCGTTTTTTATTGGCGGTTGGGGATTCATTTTCGAGAAATTAAGGGATTCAACCCTTCGTTGGTTGTGCGTTGAACAACAGTTGAGTCAGCCTTTTCAAAGGTCGATCACAGATTTAAGCACGCTGTTGCGGATGGTGTGTTGTTCAATATTCCTTTTGGCTATGGTTTGGTGGCAGGCTGGCATTTTCACCGAAATCACAGGATAAAAGGAACGTATGAAAAAAGTGATCAGTTTCCTCGGCATGTTAATGCTGTCTTTCAGTGCCAATGCCGTGGACGGTACCGAGACAGGCTTACAGGTAAAGCGAATATATAGCCCGGATCGTCAGCGGGATGTCGAGATTTACTACTGGTATCCGACCAATGCGCGGGGCGACGCTGAAGCCTTTGGCCAGAGTAAAGTGTTTCTCAGTACCGATGTGATACGGGACGCTGAGATTGCGCCGGGGCAATATCCGGTGGTTCTGTTGTCCCATGGCGGCATGCGATCCGCATTTGTGCATACCGGTTGGATTGCCGCCGCTTTGGTCAAGCAAGGTTACTTCGTGGTGGTGCCAAAACCGCCCGGCTTTGATGCGCTCCAACCGCAGTCTGCACCCCACGAATTGGTGCGCCGGCCCAGCGATATCTCTCTGGCACTATCTAGCCTCAAGCAACATCCTGCACTGGATCAATATGTCGATCACCGCCGGGTGTTTGGCGCCGGATTTTTTCTTGGGGGAACCGCCATGATGACGCTTGCAGGTGCAAAAATCAGCCCGGACGCCTATAAAACATCGTGTGAGCAAGAAGGTGTCAATATTGACTGCCAATGGCTCTCAACCAATCGAGTTGATTTCACAGCCATTCGGGATGAGTTGATCACCGGGACAACAACGGACCCACGCATCAAAGCATATGTGGTGATCAACCCTGAATTAACCCAAACCTTTGACGAGCAGAGCTTAAAGGCGATTTCAGTGCCGGTGACAGTGCTTGATCTCTCCGGATCTGAAAATGCGGCTTTGGCCCCGGCAAAATCACTGTCAGAGATCCCACAGCTCAAACTGAGCAGGGTGAGTGCGGCAACGCCCTATAGTGCGTTTAGTCGATGTTCAGAAATCGGGCTTCAGATCCTCACTGCAGAAGGAGCAGATGATATGTGTATAGAGCCTGGTGCTGTGACTCGAGCGGCGCATCATCGAAAAATCATTGCTGAAATGATCGAGGTATTCAAATGAGGCATCAATTGAGCCGACGAGAGGTGCACGATTCATGAAAACCCTGAAAACATTTTGGCTATCGGTCGTGTTACTGGGGATCAGCCTGCTCTGCGGGGTGAGTTATCATCTGATAGGTTCATCCGTTGATGACAACGGTTTCCTGGTGGAGCCGTTTGGATTCATCCCGTTGTTTTGGCTGTTTCTGCTTTTGGCGGTGGTTTCGTTTGTGGTGACGTGGATCCGTGTTTGGTCTCGCCGAAATCATGATGACTCGGCATAGCGGCGAATGTCGGTACACCCCTAGAATGCTGCCAAAAAGGCTGTTCTTACATATTATATTTCAGACATGGATTGCAATCTTCCGCGGCATTAAAATCAAGTAAACAACCGAATGCTATCATTTGGTTTGAGTGCATTAGATTTTAATCGTGATGACTCGATGCTGCCTTTCTGCCAAAGGCAGCCTCAAACAAATCAGTCTTTCAGTGTTTTAAACAAAGGCATTCGACCGTACTTGAGTCAAAGATGACTCACCTCTCTTTTTTCGAATTTCCTTATTGTTGTTTGGTTATTTCTGCTCAGAATGAGCAGAAGATACCGGGGTCTGACCCACGGTATCTCATCATAATAATTAAAGATAGCCTTACTGGAAGTACCATGAAAATCAAACCCCTACCACCACTAAACAGCCTCGTTGCGTTTGAAGCCTCGGCCCGGCATCTGAGTTTTACCCTAGCGGCCGAAGAGCTGAACGTAACGCAGGGTGCCATCAGCCGGCAAATTCGTCAGTTGGAAGAGTATCTGGGTAAAGCCATGTTTACCCGGGCCAATCGCAGTATCCACCTAACCCCGACCGGCTTGCAGTACTATCAGTCGGTGAGTCAGTCGCTGATGGATATTGCGCAAATTACCGGAGAAGTGAAGAAGTGGCAGGGCGAGCAGAAAATCACGGTGGCAACCACCAATGCCATGGCGGCGTTGTGGTTGTTGCCGAAAGTGGCTGAATTTCAGAATGAGCATGATGATATCGATCTGCGGATCCTGGCTTCGGATAATATTCTTGATTTACGGCGGCTGGATTGTGATTTGGCGTTGTTTTACTGCCGGACCCCGCCGGCGGAGATGGAAGTCACCACGCTGTTTTCAGAAGAAGTCTTCCCGGTCTGCAGTCCGGCTTACCTGGAAAAAATCGGCCAGCCCACAGCGCCAGAAGCGGTGTTCAGCAAAACTCTGCTGTTCCTGGAAGAGTCGCAGCGCGACTGGGTGAACTGGGAAGAGTGGTTTGAAGCCGTGGGTCTGCCCAATATCACGCCGAGGAACCGGATGAATATCAATAATTATCCGATGTTGTTGCAGGCTGCAATTAACGGTCAGGGAATTGCCCTGGCCTGGGGGTCGCTGGTCGATGATTACCTGCAAAGTGGAGTGTTGGTCAGGCCGGTCGAGCATGTATTAAAAACCCCGTCGAATTTTTCGATGCTTGAGCCGAAAGGCCGGGGCCTCGTTCCGGCCAGTGTGAAGCGTTTCCGTGAATGGCTGTTACAGCAATTACCGGATGCGGTGGGAGAGAAAGGACTGGTCTAGCGTGAAGAGAAGCAAGTCTGGCTCACGCAATAAAAAAGCTGAAACCAAGGTTCCAGCTTTTTTCGTTGTGTTTCGGGACTGAGTTTGATTTATGACCCGAGTAACGGTTTTGGAGTGAGCGGTGGTGTTGTGTCTGGATCCGGCTTCGCTTGATACGTTGCCTGCGCTGCTGGCGCGGCTTCTGTTTTGGCTTCCACCAATGGCTCAACCGGGCCGTCAAGTTTCTCTTGCTCCGGATGGACGTGTTCCGGCAGCATGGCCCACGGTTTTGGCTCGCGGCGGATGCAGTGGAACAGGGTGAAGCTCATCACGGCAATAAAGATAGCAATGGGGAAACCGGCAATAATTGATGCGGTTTGCATGGCTTTCAGGCCGCCGGCATAGAGCAACACACCGGCGATCGCTGCAATCATGATCCCCCAGAGCACCCGGATAGAGGTCGGCGGCTCACTGTCACCGGCTGCATCCAGGGTACACAGCACCAGAGTGCCGGAGTCCGCCGAGGTGATGAAATACGTCCCCAGCAGCAAACAGGCGAGGGTACTCAGGAGTTTTCCGAACAGATCGGCATCCAAGTTATCAAACAAGGTAAACAATGCGCGGGTGGTATCGGCTTTGGTCGCTTCGAGAATTGGGCCGCCGGTAAATGCTGCCGGTGGTTCCTGATTGGCTTCTTGTGCTGCGACCACCTGTGCCTGGTGGGCTATCCGGGCATCCTGCTCGACTTTCAGCGCCGCGCCGCCGAAGACAGAAATCCACAAGAAGGTGATCAGGGTTGGGATAATCAGCGCACCGCCGATCAGTTCTCGAATGGTACGACCTTTCGAGATCCGGGCGACAAACATGCCGACAAACGGTGCCCAGGTCATCCACCATGGCCAGTAGTAGGCGGTCCACCAGTTCTGCCAGCCGGAGTCATTTTGCGCGTCGCTCCACAGGCTCATGCCAACGATGTTTTGTGCATAAGCACCGGTGCTTTCGAGCAAGGTGTTGAGAATATACCGGGTCGGGCCGATGTAGAGCACCACCATAACCAGTAGCAGTGACAGTAACATATTCCATTCCGACAAGCGGCGGATCCCTTTACCAACGCCTGACAGCACAGAAGCGACGGCGCAGGTACAGAGGACGACAATAATCACCAGCTGGGTGCCCAGGCTGATATCGAGACCAAAGGCTTGGTTTAAGCCGGAATTGATTTGAATCACCCCCATCCCCAGCGTTTGGGAGATCCCAAAGGCTGTGACGGCGACGGTCAGAATATCCACCGTATGACCAATCGGGCCATAGATGCGCTCCCCAATCAAAGGGTACAGGATAGAGCGGAGGGTAAAGGGGAGATCTTTACGATAAGAAAAATAGGCCAGCGCCAGCGCAACAATAATAAACACAGACCAGGGATGTAAGCCCCAGTGGAAAAAGGTCAGCTTCATGGACGTTGCCGCGGACTGATTGGTGAGACCCTCAGTAAACGGATTGTCGGCGTAGTGCCACATCGGTTCGGCCACCGACCAGAAAATCAGCCCGATCCCCATCCCGCCGGAGAACAGCATCGCCACCCACGACAGATAGTTAAATTCTGGTTTTTCATCGTCTTTGCCGAGTCGAATATGGCCATAGCGGCTGACCATCAAATACAGTAGAAACCCGACCACCAGTGAGACTAATCCAATATAAAACCACTTCATATTCTGCAATAAGATGCTGGAAATGGTTTCGAAATATTGTCCGGCCTGGTTGGCGAGAATCGCGCAGAACAGGACAAAACCAATGACGACAATTTTTGATGCAATCGTCACCGTCGGGTTGAGTCCCTTCAGTATCCCTGATGTTGCTCTCATAGACATCCCTCTCAGTGCTTTGGATTCAATTTTGGGTTCAATGCTTCAGTGTTGTTGCGTGTTTGTTAATTTTTGAAAAGGGTAGAGAGTGGCGGATCGGGTTTCAACTGATTAATTATCATCAATTGATGAGCGTTGATCATGTAACTAATAGTCTTATTAATAATAAGGTTTAATTGATTAACCCAGATCAATGCACGAATGATAATTTCTCATTAACACCCTCCGAAAAAGTCGTTTGTTTGTTACGACGTTGTTAACCAGAATCATCTCCATTCAAGCAACGATTCAAATAGCTTTTCAAACAACAACACGATGTTGTGCGCACTGGATACCACTCTATTTTCGGAGATAAGAATATGAGCAATGTCAATCAAACCATTATCCCTATTGAACTGGTCGATCGCGTCCTCAACCCCATCAGCGAGGCGACCGGGATGCCGAACGACGCTTACACTAACGCTGAATACTTTACGTTTGAGCGCGATCAGGTGTTTGGTAATACCTGGGTCTGTATTGGTTTTGCTTCCGATCTGGTCAAAAACGGCTATGTGATGCCCGTAGATTTCATGAACCTGCCACTGCTGCTGATGAAAAATCGCCAGGGGGAAGTTCAGGTGTTCCATAACGTCTGTAGTCACCGTGGGATGAAGCTGGTGCATGAAGCCGGTGAGGTGCAGGGAATGATCCGCTGTCCGTATCACTCCTGGACCTATGATCTGGACGGCAACCTGAAAGGCACACCGCATATCGGTGGGATCGCCAAGCACAAAGATGACCGCTTCAAGTGTGAAAAACACGGTCTGAAACCGCTTCGCTCTGCGGTCTGGATGGACATGGTGTTTGTCAATCTGTCAGGCGATGCGCCAAGTTTCGAGCAGCATATTGCACCGCTGGAGCAACGCTGGCAGCAATTCCTTGGTGATGACGGGCTCGGCCTGCTGCGCCGGGTGAACATGGGCGGCAACCTGGAAATTGAAGTCAACAGTAACTGGAAGCTGGCGGTGGAAAACTACTGCGAAGCCTACCACCTGCCTTGGGTGCATCCGAGCCTGAACAGCTACTCGCGGCTTGAAGATCACTACAACATCATGTTCGACGAGCGTTTTGCAGGTCAGGGAAGTCTGGCTTACAACCTGTCGGATACTGCGGGCACCCACTTGCCGAAATTCCCGAGCTGGCCGGAAGATAAGTTGCGCCACGCCGAATATATCGCGCTGTTCCCGAATGTCTTGCTGGGGATCCAGGCGGATCATGCTTTCGCCATGATGATCGAACCTATCAGTGCCGATAAGAGTATCGAGCACCTGCGTATCTTCTATGTCGGTGATGAAGCGACCAAAGATGAATTCGCCGCCTGTCGCACCGCAACCGTGGAGTCCTGGCGCGTGGTGTTCGGAGAAGATATCGGTGCCGTGGAAGGCATGCAGCAGGGCCGTCACTCGCCTGGCTTTGGCGGCGGGGTGTTCTCGCCGGAGATGGATGTACCGACCCACTTCTTCCAGACCTGGCTGGCCAAACAAGTGAAATCGGCGATGGAGGCCTGATCATGAGCCATTATCTCAATTACATTGATGGTCAGTGGTGTGACGCGAACCGCTCTCTCACGGTGATGAATCCGGGCACGGCGGATCCTTATGCCACGATTGCCCAGGCCGATATTGCCGATGCGGACCGGGCCATGGCCGCTGCCCGCCGCTGCGTGAATGAAGGGTTGTTGTCGGATGTTCGACCGGCGGTCAGAACTGAATGGATGCTCAAGGCTGCAGCGGCGATCCGTGAGATGGTTGACGAAGGTGGGCTGGTGGCTTGCCGGGAAAACGGCAAGTCGCTGCAGGACGCCAAAGATGAGTTTCTGGAATCCGCGCGCTATTTCGAATATTACGCCGGGATGGCGGACAAGCTGGAAGGAACGTCGATCCCGCTCGGCAAAGACTATGTCGATTTTACCCAGTACGTGCCATTCGGGGTCTCGGTACAGATTGTGCCGTGGAACTTCCCGGTCTCGATTTGCGCCCGCTCGCTGGCGCCGGCCCTGGCGGCAGGCAACGCGGTGGTGATCAAATCTCCGGAGATCTCGCCTCTGGCGATGACGTTGCTGGTCAAGGCAATTGAAAACGCCGGTTTCCCGCAAGGGGCGATCAACCTGCTGTGTGGTAAAGGCTCGGAAGTCGGCAGCCATCTGGTGCAGCACCCGGAAGTCGATCAGATCGTCTTTACCGGCTCGGTGCCGACCGGTCAGCGGATCCTCAAAGATGCCGCGCACCGAGCAACGCCGTCGGTGATGGAGTTGGGCGGTAAATCTGCGGCGATTGCACTGAAAGATGCCAACCTGGACACGCTACTGAAAAGCGTTCAGGTCGGGATTTTCTTCAATGCCGGTCAGGTTTGCTCTGCGATGTCGCGCTTGCTGGTGCAGCAGGATCGATATGAGGAAGTCAAAGCCGCGGTCGTGGCGATGGCTGAAGGGTTGACGATCGGTCAGGGTGAAAGCCAGCCGGATCTCACACCGCTGGTCTCTGAAGATCAGCAAACGCGGGTGCTCGCCATGATTGAACAGGCCCGTTCAGAAGGGGCCAACATCCTCACCGGCGGGTACGCCCCGGAACTGTCCGGCTATTTCGTCGCTCCGACGGTGATTGAAGCGACACCCGAAATGACCATCGCTCAGGAAGAAGTGTTTGGCCCGGTGCTGGTGCTCACCCCGTTTGAGACCGAACAACAAGCTGTGGCGATTGCCAATGGCACTGAATTTGGCTTGGTGGCCGGGGTGTTTGGGGAAAACCTGAACCAGACTCTGCGGGTGGCGCAGCAGTTGCGTGGCGGCCAGGTGTTTATCAACGAATGGTTCGCCGGTGGCATTGAAACCCCGTTTGGCGGCGTCGGGCTGTCCGGGTTTGGCCGCGAGAAAGGACAGGAAGCGATTTATAGCTATGTCCATACCAGAAACATCGCGATTCGCTTGCAGCACGACAGTAACGAGTAGTAGGCCAGAACATTGGTTTCCTTTTCATCTGCCTCACGCTGCCTTGATGAATGGAACGGGTCAGGGTGGCGTGAGTGCCGATGTTCAGGGCAGGGCAATGCAACAAGGTCGTTGGAGACAAAGTAATGAAAAAGTGGCTCTGTATCATTTGTGGCTTAATTTACGATGAAGCGCAAGGCTGGCCTTCAGATGGCATTGCGCCGGGGACAGCTTGGGAAGATGTGCCGGATGACTGGCTTTGCCCGGATTGTCTGGTCGGCAAAGCCGATTTTGAAATGATTGAAATCACCGAGGGCGAGACGGAAGCAATGACAGATGTCGTCGCGGTGTCGAGCACCTCTGAGAGTCGTGTGATCCCGGCAGATCAGCCAACGCCGCAGGAAGTGGGTCAATCGACATTTGCGGTTGAGCCGATTGTGATCATCGGCAGTGGGCATAGCGGTTATCAGCTGGCAGCCGCCCTCCGGGCACAGTCGGCCGATGTGCCGATCACCGTCTTCACTGCTGATGATGGCGCGCTGTACAGTAAACCGGCGTTGTCCAATGCGTTGGCGATGGGCAAAGACGGCGATGGCCTGCAGAGTGAGAGCGCGTTGGCATGGGAGCAACGGCTGAATATCCGAATTTATCCGCATACCCGGGTAGCGCAGATCGATCGTGACAACCGAACGTTGTACACCAGTATCGGCACCTATGCTTACAGCCGACTCGTGCTGGCTACCGGGGCGTCACCGATTGAAATTCCGATTGCCGGTGATCGTACCGGGGTGGTGAGCGTGAACGACCTGGTCGATTATCGTCGCTTCCGGCAGCAGCTTGAAGGCAAGCAACGTATTGCGATCCTCGGTGATGGCCTGATCGGCTGTGAGTTTGCCAATGATCTGATTGCAAGCGGCTTTGAAGTGACTGTGATTGGGCTTGGCCAATGGCCGATGGAGCGCCTGATACCGCAGCAACTCGGTGAAGCGCTGCAAAGTGCACTCAGTGCGCAAGGCGTTACCTGGGCACTGCAGGACAGTATTGCCAGCATTGAACCGGCTTCAGGCAATCCGGGATCCGGTTATACCTTGCAGTTGACCTGCGGTAAGCAGCTCGAGGCCGATTTGGTGCTCAGCGCGGTTGGTCTCAAGCCGAATGTCGCTTTGGCTGCGCAAGCCGGGTTGGACGTCGGACGTGGGATCACGGTGAACCCATACGGCCAGACCAGCGATCCGCATATTTTCTCGCTGGGGGACTGTGTCGAAACGGCCCAAGGCTGGCAGCCTTATATTGCGCCGATCAATCAGATGATCCCATCGCTGGCCGCAAGCCTGCTTGGTCATCTGACACCTGTGACCTTGTCACCGACGCCGGTGCTGGTGAAAACGCCAATCCTGCCGCTTTCTGTTTTCCCGGTCGCCGCCGGCACTGCAGGGGAATGGGTGGTCGAGCAGCAAGGCGATGATCTGACAGCTGCGTTCTATTCGCCGGAAGGGATGATGACCGGCTTTGCCTTGCTCGGAAAACAGGTTCAGTCCCTGCGGTCGCAGTGGCTGGGACAGTTGTCCCTCAAACAATCTGCAGCGTAGTGGGAGAGAGGAAATGATTCATTTACCGAATGATGATCATACCTGCGGCTGGTATCAAGCGCTACCCGATGCTCCGGGCAAACCACAGCTCAAAGGAGAAGAATACGCGGATTACGTGGTGCTGGGCGCTGGGTTTGCCGGACTGGCGATGGCCCGGCGACTGGCGGTACTCAGCCCTGAATCCCGGATCGTGCTCATCGATGCCCAGCGGATTGGACAGGGAGCGTCGGGGCGTAACTCCGGCTTTGTGATCGATTTGCCGCACAAGTTTGCCCTTGAGCATCCTGATCCTGCGCACAAGCAAAAGCTGCTGTCTCTGAATCGGTCGGCGATTTCACAGCTGTCCCGGTTGGTCAAACAATATGGGATTGATTGCCAGTGGTCAGCCGTCGGCAAATATCAGGGTGCAGTCGGCGCGCGCGGCGAAGCGTATCTCGATCATTTTGAGCATCTGATGACCGATCTTGGCGAGCCGTTTGAGCACGTTGGCGGCGCTGAGTTGGCCACAGTGCTGGGTACCAATTATTACAGCCGTGCCATTTACACCCCCGGGGGTTACCTGATGCAGCCTGCGGCACTGGTGCGCGGGCTGGGTGACAGTTTGCCGGAGAATGTAACGGTCTTTGAAAACTCACCCATTCGCAGCCTTCGCAAAGCGGGTGACAACTGGGTTTTGCAGGGCGATCACGGGGTGGTGAATACGCCTGAGCTGCTGCTCGGCACCAGTATCTTTACCCGTGAGTTTGGTTACCTGAAAAACCGCCTGCTGCCGGTAATGACTTTTGCCAGCTGGACACGGCCGCTGACCGATGCAGAAATGCAGCGATATGGCGGGCAGCTTAACTGGGGGCTGACCCCGGCCGATCATGCCGGGACCACCCTGCGGATGACGGCTGATCGGCGGATCCTGATCCGCAACACGTACAAACATGTACCGAAATACGGCGCCAGTATCAGTGATGCTGTGCGGCAGCAGATCCACAACGATCATCGCCAGGTGTTTCAGGCGCGCTATTCGGAGTTGGCGGAGGTACCGTTTACCCATACCTGGGGCGGTGTCTACGCGATTTCCCGTAATTTCACCAACTTCTTTGGTCAACTGGATGACGGGGTTTATGCCAGCGCCTGTGATAACGGGGTTGGCGCTGCGTGGGGCACTATTTCGGGTACCTTACTGGCTGATTATGTGATGGGGGCATCTTCCACCGCGCTGACCGATATCCGCCAGGTGACAGGGATGCCAAGTCTGAATCCACCCGAGCCGTTCCTGGGCCTCGGCGTTCGAAGTCGAATTCAGTTGGCCAAATGGCAAAGCCGGAGTGAATTATGAAGCAAGTGAAAGTGATCGACAGTCAGTCGCTCGAGTTTAACGTTCGCGGTGACACGCCGGGGATGGCTTATGTGGCCCGGGCACTGAGCCCGGAAGTCTCTCCCAATCTCGGGGTTGGCTTCGCCAAATGGGAAGGCGCCGAAGTCGCCTGGACGGTCCTCTATGACGAAGTGGTCTTCGTGATCGAAGGCTGCTTTGAGCTGACCGCCAACGGGAAAACGCACAAGGTGTATCCGGGGCAAATGCTGTGGATCCCGGAAGGAACCGAGCTGATCTACGGCGGACATGCGCTGTTTGGCTATGTGGTTCATCCGGGCAATTGGAAAGAACTGCACGGCATTCAGTAATGCGTGAACAGCTTTTGATATGAATAAGCGCCGGACCCTGGTCCGGCGTTGCTGTTTCTGTCCGTGATGGAATCTGCTCCCTTGCTTTTTACGACCTGACGGTAGCTGTTCAGTCCGTGGCCTCAGTCGATGAGGCTATGTCCTTCACTTATCACATCATTTTTTACTTTATTGTTATGATTGTATTAATATATCAACGCGATGGCATATTACAGTGACAGGATGTCACACTGAACCCAATCATGGAGGATGGATGGAAATAGAACGCAGGCTCGAATCGCTCGAGCTGGTATTACCCGCCGCAAGCGATCCCAAAGGCAGTTACTGCCATTGTGTCCGAACCGGCAATTTGCCCATCATTATTGATTCTATCTTTGAAATCGCAGAATAAGCGGTCGCTCTGGTGGTTGACCTGAAGTGTCACGGCATATTTCAGGATGTCTAATTAAGTCAGTTATAAGGAAGAACTGTGATTCGTATTGAAGCAATGAAGCCTCATCATTTGGATGAGGTGATCCAATTAAGTGTGACAGATGAGCAACTACCATTTGTTGGTACCATCGATGAAATCCTGGTCAACATTGATAGCGTCGTTCACCCCCATGTGATCGTGTCAGACGGTCATGTGGTTGGTTTCTTTCTGATTGATACCACGTATGCCAACAACTATGAATTTGCTGAACCGGGCAGTCTTGGTTTAAGAGCTTACTTGATTGATCAGCAATATCAGGGCCAGGGCTTCGGGAAATTAGCCGTGCAGCAACTTAATGGTTTCTTAGCGCAGGCTTATCCCCAGTTCCAGCAAATGTACCTCACGGTCAATTGTAAAAACCCCGGGGCAAAGCACTGTTATTTAAGTGGCGGGTTTGAAGATACCGGCTCGTTGTATCTTGGTGGGGCCGCCGGGCCGCAACATATTATGAAACTCGCGTTTACGCCATAGGATCGCACTGAATTAACCCGAAGGAGTGACAGAGTGATGGACATAGAATTAATCGGCGTAAGTGAAACAGAGCAGCCTTTAACGTTTGAAATTTTCAAATCGTCGATGCAGCCCGTGATCGAGGCCGCCTTTGGCTGGGACGAGGCGTTTCAGCAGCATTACTTTGCGTCCCGGTTACAACCGGCGTGGTTTTACTGGGTTGTCTTTCAGGGAGAGCAGGTCGGGTTGGTCTGTTATAAGCACATCGAGCAAAGCGTTCATCTTCACCTGCTGGCGGTCTTTGAGTCGTGGCGGGGCCAAGGGCTGGGCGTGACGATCACGAACCAGCTGCAACAGGAAGCTCACCGGGCAGGGAAACCGCTGACGCTCAGCTGCTTTAAACATAATGCGCCGGCTGTCGCGTTGTACCACAAGCTGGGTTTTACCGTCGCTTCGGAAGATGCGCATTTTTTCGATTTCATTCACGACCCAAACAGTTAACCGGACCTTGTCCCCCCGGGAGGCGTTATGTATCAAATTGCGATTGTTTTATTTGATGAATTCACCGATGTTGATTTCTTTTTAATGAGAGATATCTTCGGTCGTTCCGATAAGGACTGGCAGGTTCGCGTTCTGGGGACCAAAGCAAGTCATACATCGACACTCGGCATCGAAGTTCAAACGGATGGCCATATTGCGCAAGCCAACGCGGCAGATGCCGTGTTGTTTGTCAGTGGTTATAAAGGCGTGCCGGCGGTGCTTGACGATCCTGAATTCATGGGGGCTTTCCGCCTGGATCCCGAACGACAGTTGATTGGGTCCATCTGTGCCGGTTCATTTATTCTTTACCGGTTAGGTTTGCTGGTGGGGCGGAAGCTGACCACGCACCCGGATGCGAAACCAAGCCTGGAAGCGATGGGCGCCACGGTTGAGGATCAGGCGCTGGTAGTCGATGGGAATATCGCGACAGCGGGTGGCTGCCTGTCGAGTTTGTATTTAACCGGCTGGATCGCAGAGCGCCTTTGCGGAGAAGCGAAACGGCGGGAAATTCACCGGCAGTTACTCCCTGCCGGTCAGGCTGAGATGTTTGATGAGATCATCTCATCGAGCATTCAGTCAGCGATTGTCAGCTGATCCCGCAATCTGAATTTTCTTGATGACGTGGCAGCTCGGTGAAACGGCTGCCACATATTTTTCGCGCTGGCAGGAGTTATCAGTGCTTGTGCATCAATGCAAGGAACTGCATGCTGAATCAATTATTACGTTCGCTCGCGCTGTATCGTGGGTTACCGGGTAACATCTATGTCATCGCTGTGGCCCGGTTTATTCTGGGCCTGGGCAACTTCATCATTCCCTTTCTCCTGCTTTTGTTGACGGAAAAACTGAATTATTCCGCGACGGTTGCCGGTACGCTGGCGATGGGCGTGATGGCTCTGTTTGTTCTTGGCGGCCTGTGCGGCGGCAAATTGGCAGATAGCCTGGGTCACAAAAAAATTATGGTGTGGGGGGAGCTGGCAGGTGCGGTGATCCTGCTGATTTGTGGATTCTATAGCGATCATGCTCAGTTGATCCCGATCCTGTTGTTTGCCGCCTATTTCTTTTTCGGGGTTGCGCTTCCGGCCAGTAATGCGTTGGTTGCGGATCTGTCGACTCCGACCAACCGTGATGCGGTGATGTCGTTAAGCTACCTGGCATTTAACCTGGGCTCTGCTGCAGGGCCGCTGGTGGCCGGATATCTGTTCTGGAATTACACTACTTGGATCTTCTGGGGCAACGGGATTGCTGCGTTGGTCGGGATTGGGTTGGTGATGTTTTTCATCCGCACCGATGGGCACAATCATGCATCGGAGGATGAAACACATTCAGAGCTGGAGCGCGCAGTGGAAGGCTCGGTCTGGCAGGTGCTCAAGCAGCGGCCAAGATTATTGGTCTTCACCGGGCTATGTGCGCTTCTATGGATCGCCCTGAACCAAATGACGATGACCAGCCCGCTGTATCTGAATGATATATTCGATACCGATGGTCCGGTGCTGTTTGGTCAGTTGATGACCTACGCCTGTATTCTGGTGGTGGTGATCACCCCATTGTTAATGCGGCTGACAACCCATCAGGCTGAGATCGTCACCCTGGCGTATGCGGGTCTGCTGTTCGCGGTGGGGTATGGGCTTGTCATGGCGCTCCCCACGATCCCGATTCACTTCTTCGCTTGGTTTTTCCTCTCGGCTGCCGAAGTGTTGCTGGTGACCAAAGAGGGGGTTTATCTTGCTAATCAGTCGCCTAAAAGCCATCGCGGACGGATCCAGGGGGTATTAACCACCATGAAAAACCTGATTGTGCTACCAAGCTTTACGCTGATAGGGTTGGCGATTGATCATTGGGGATTTGAAACAACCTGGTTGACGGTGATTGTGGTCTCGATGGCGGCAGCCCTGTGCTTAATGGCAATGGCGCAATATCAGAAGCGGATTGCCATTCCAGCCGAGGCCTGAGCCGGAGTCGGGAGAGAACAATTGTCGTCACAAACTGTCACAGTCTAGTGCCGGAGATCTTGTATGATCGGTGGAAAAGTACAGGAGATGGCGTTGAACACATGGATGATATATCAGAGGTTGGCATGCATAAGCGGATCATGTTGGTTGAAGATGATCTTGATTTGGCGGTGTTGATTCAGGATTTCCTTGAGCGCTACGAATTTACCGTGTCGGTGGTTTGTGATGGCCAAGACGCGGTGACGCGAATCATTGATGAACAACCGGATTTGGTGATTCTGGATATTATGCTGCCGGGCCTGAGTGGGATGGAAGTCTGTCGTCAGGTCCGACAGCACTATGAGGGGTTCATTTTAATGCAAACCGCATTGGATGATGATATCGATCAGATGCTGGGACTCGAGTTAGGTGCGGATGATTATGTAATCAAACAGGTGCAGCCCCGCTTATTGCTCTCCCGGATCCGGGCATTGCTGCGCAGAGCCGCACCGCTGCAATCCGCTTCATCGGAACAATCCGCCCCCTCGGAACAGCAGCCGTTTGACTATCAGTTTGGTGCGCTCAAGATTGATTTGACCCGGCGCATGGTGCTGCTTTACGGCCTGCCGGTCGAGCTCACTACCGCAGAATTTGAGCTCCTGTGCCTGCTGGCCAAGCACCATGGTGAGGTGGTGACCCGGGAAGATATTGTTCAGCAACTCAGAGGGTTAGAATACGATGGGCTCGATCGCTCCATTGATCGGCGCATTTCGCGGTTACGCAAAACACTTCAGGGGGACGCTAAAGAGCAGGATCAGGTGATTAAAACGGTGCGCGGGAAAGGCTATCAGCTTTGTATCCGTTAATTTCCAGGGGGATCTGACATTATGTTGAAAGCGTTTGCGGTGCTGTGGCTTGCCGTCTTTATGCCAACCTTGTTCTTAATTCTGCCGACGGGGTTGAGTCCGATTGGTCTGATCAATACGTATGTGGAAGAAAACTATTACGAAAAAACGTACCGCGGCACCTTTTATCTGATAGAGCAACAATTGCAGGCTGTCCCATCGGCACAGTGGCCTGAGGTGGTTGCGGGGTTATCGGAAAACTTCGGCTATTCCCTGCGGCTACAACAAATTGAGGCATTACCGCTCGATTCTGATCAACAACAGAAATTAATGGCGGGGACTTATGTATTGACCACCACGGATCACAGTATGTTGCTACATCGGGTTGAAAATAGTCCCTGGGCTTTGTCATTGGGGCTCAATCCGTCCCTGACGGAGCATGTTAGCCGTAACAGTGTTGGTACTTTACACCTCCTGGCACAATCGATGGATGCGCTTCCGGTCACTAAGTGGCCTCAGTATCTTCAGTCGGTGAGCCCGCAGTTTCCATTTTCCCTGACCTTGCAGACTGACGAAGAACTGGTGTTGTCTGCAACAGAAAATGAGACGATGGTCAGCGGCCAGCCGGTGGTCCAGCAGCAACCGGATGGTCTGGTGACGGTGTATTACCGTCTTCGCACGCCCTACGTGTTGAAAGCGGATCAGATAGATATTCAATATCCTCTTGGGCAGTACTATGTGCTCTTGTTGATCACTTTCGTGATCTGTATTTCTGCCGCGATGTTTTTGTGGGTTTATCCCTTATGGCGCGACCTGAATCGTCTGGCTGTCACCGCCAACGATTTTGGGGAAGGGCGGCTTGAGCTGAGGGCCAAAGTTTCCCGCTCTTCAACGGTGGAAAGACTGGGACGATCGTTTAACCAAATGGCGGATAGCATTGAAGAAATGATCCTGGGCCAGCGGGAGATGACCAATGCCATTGCCCACGACTTGCGCACACCACTGTACCGCTTGCGTTTTGCGTTTGAGATGCTGGGGAGTGAAGAAACTACCACGGCGCAGAAAGATAAATATGAAAATGTCATTCGTGCCAGCATTGATGATTTAGACCATCTGATTAATCAAACCCTGGTGTTATCCCGGTATAGTCGCATCGCAGATGTCAGTCAGTTCAAGGCGTGCATCCTGGCACAACAGGTTGAGCGGGAGCTGGCGCATTTTCAGGATGAGCATACCGATTTGATGATCGACTATCACTGTTGTGAGGCGATGAGAGGCAGCGCACTCATTGTGGATAGCCGGGCGATGATCCGCGCCCTGAATAACTTACTCTCGAATGCCGGACGGTTTGCCCGAACGACAATTCGGGTCTCGCTGACCTGTCAAGGGGACCAGTGTTCGCTGGTTGTCGAAGATGACGGCTGCGGGCTCCCGGAGAGTGCGTGGAATAAAGTGTTTGAGCCGTTTGCACAGGAAAACAACGCCCCTCGGGAGCGACACAGCGGGCATGGTTTAGGGCTGGCGATTGTCCAGCAAATAGCGATTTGGCACAAAGGGCAGGTGTCGATTCATCATTCAGCACTTGGGGGGGCAAATTTTACCATCGTGTGGCCGAAACAGATGCCGTTGCCTGTGACGTCCGCTGTCTGAGAACCTGTCACAAACTGTCCAGAAACGTCTTCGCATCGCCACAGACCCGTGCCGCTTATCCTGTTAACTTTAGTCTTGTTTTTTACTTCATCTTAAGAAGATTCAGCAGAAGAGATTAAGGAGGCGTTGTGGCTCAGTGTTTATCGAACGTAAAAAAAGGATTCTGGTGTTTGGTTGTGGCTGTATTACTCGTAGGGTGCAGCACGGATGCCGATGATTGGGATAAAAAGAAGCAACCGGAGGTTCACGCCGGGGATGATCAGGTGATTTCAACGCCGATCACGGCGGTAGCCCTGCAGGGGAAGGTGACACATCATTTGGATATGTATGATACCAAGTCGGTTCAATGGCGTCAGAGCAGTGGCCCGAGCCAGGTAACGTTGCTGGATGCCGACGAACTGAGTGCGCGGTTCATCTACCCGGATCAAGTCGGTGAATATGTATTTGAGCTGACCGTCATCGATACCGGCAATCGCAAGGGGACAGATAGCGTCAAGATCATCATTAACACAGCCGGGACGTCAGCCAAAGCCATGGCTGGCCTGCAATCGGCGCCGTTTTCTGTCCCGGGACAAGCCGGCGCTCCAGCAGTTTTCGAGATGTTACTGAACTTTCAACACCCGCTTGCCCAGGTGAACGATAGTTTATCGCCGGCGCATCCGGCGCTCACCATCACCTATGATATCAATCATAATGCGGTGTTTGATGAGGGGGATATTCGCTTTCGAGTACTGCAACCGGTGACGGCTGAGCCTTCAAACCCGAACTGGCTGACTGATTCGAGCTTGATTGTTGAAAGTATGCTTCATGGCACGCTATATCAGCTACAAGATCAGGCATTGTCTGATCAGGGGCATGCGACCCAGCCTAAGGGAAGCGTGGTGCTCAACGTGAAACGGTTGGGATGGCTGGGACAGGCTCAAGGGGGGACAGGGGAGAAGGCCTTGGATTCTGTCCTTGCTATCCAAGTGAATAAAACCCCTGAATATTCGCCACTAGGCGCCGAACAGGCTGGTGCCCTGTTGGCCCGCGTGAATGACATCAAGAGCGACACACCGGTCCAGGTGGCCATGGTGTTGAGCGCGAACAGTGCAGATTATATTCCGGGTGAGGGTGTGTACAGCCAGCACGCTCAAGCGGTGGTACCGGATCCGCAAGATGATTACACCGGCCTGAATTCCAGCGTGGACCTGACTTCATTGACCTACCGGCACCGCTGAATCACCACAAATGATATTGACCCAGGAACCGAGCGTTGAAGAGCGCTCGGTTTTTTATTTATATGGGCTCTTTATTGATATAGGGTTCTCTTGAGTCGGGATGTGGTAGAGAACAAGATTGCTGATACCTTCGTCGAACCTCTAGTCTATGTCGCTGAATTTACGATAAAATGGCGACTGATTTTTGCTCTGAGTTTTGACCTATACAGTTAACGGTATGGTGAAGGGGTCGACAGGCAACACCACCGCCCGAATTTGTGGTCGTCTATGCTGTGGAATAAAGGATTTATAAGAATGAAAAAACTGGCTTTGCTGTTGCCGAGTATTTTGGTGTTACCTTTGGTGGGTTGTACCTCTGATGACGATATTGTTGAGCATACGGAAAACTCTTCTTATGCTTTCAACAGCAAATCAATCAACAACTGGCTGGATGTCGAAGTTGAACTGGCCAACGAGGTTGCACAGAACGTTGGGCATACACAACTGACGGTGACCTTTGATATCAACGCCAATGATAAGTTTGATGATGGAGATATTCGCATACGTGCCGGCAATATTGAATCGTCAAATTACAGCTACAGTCGCTGGCCGTATAATTTGGATTTTTACGTCGAAGGCTATGTGGGCTCGACGTTGTATCGGATCCGGGAAGGGATGGCTTATGACTTCGCCGTCAAACATATTGCGGTTGAGAATATCGGCGGTGCATGGTTGTACCAGCATAAAGAAGGCAGTGCGTTGAGGGAGATGGTGCTTGGACTTCGTTTTAATCTGGATGTGGAGAATCCGGGCGAACATTCGGCTACCTTGGCGACTCTGATCGACCGGACGAAGTCGATCAATGCATCGACGCCTTTCAACGTGAAACTGTCCGATGGTGATGCGCCGGAAAGTGTGGATTATGTTCCAGGTGAGTTCACCTTTAGTCAGCAGGGGAACTCGATGCATAGTGATTCGAGAAATGATTATCTGGGCTATCAGCGCTGGGTCGATATGACTGCCGTACGCTACAGCCTGAATGTGAGTAACTAAGACGTATTATCTTGCCCGGCCATGGCGTTGTGATACGCGCTTGGGCTGGGCAGGAGAGAAAACAATGGCTGAGAAACAGCCAAAGAAAAAGGGTGCCAATGGCACCCTTTCTATATTCTTTAAAATCTAAGGGACTTAGATTTTTTCAACGTTCGCAGCTTGAGGACCTTTCTGGCCTTGCTCGATGTCGAAAGTTACTTGCTGGCCTTCAGCCAGAGATTTGAAGCCGTCACCAGCGATAGCGCGGAAGTGTACGAATACGTCAGCACCGCCGTTGTCTTGAGTGATGAAGCCAAAACCTTTCTCGTCGTTAAACCACTTAACTGTACCAGTTGCTTTAGACATGTGATGTCTCCTGAAAAATATTAATCTCGCGCATATCAGCGCACTTAAGCCAGCATAATCAATTACTTATGGACAAAAGGACAATGGAGCTCTTCAGGACAACGACACTTCTCGCAAAGTGGTGGAACGAAGTTTTCTATTTCAATTTGCTGCATAAATAGGACTGCATTACAGGCCGATGGGTATTAAGCCATATTGCGATGGGGAGGGCAAGCAAATACTTATGGAATTAAGCCTTTATCGAAGAAAGTGTGAACTTAGTATCAGCGTAAGGTAGCAGAATCTTTGGGATTTACAGGATATTGGTGATAAACCCCTCTATAAGGATGAAAATATAACAGGAAATCGCTTTGCCGTTATAAACGAGAAAAGGGCCTGAGTGGCCCTTGTTCATACTTATGCAAAATTTTATTACAGTTTCTCGACGTTCGCTGCCTGCAGACCTTTCGGTCCTTGCTCGGTATCGTAAGATACTTTCTGGCCTTCAGCGAGTGTCTTGAATCCGTCACCGGTAATGGCGCGGAAATGAACGAATACGTCAGCACCGCCATTGTCTTGAGTGATAAAACCGAAACCTTTTTCTTCATTAAACCACTTAACGGTACCTGTTGCTTTAGACATGTTGTCTCCTGAATCTTTTACATCAATACAATACGCCAATAAATATTTAACCTTGGTGACAATTGAAACTCTTCCTTCTGTACAACATGCTTACACAAGTTCCGATACTGAAGTGCTTACGTTCATATTGTTTCATCACTGCCAAACACTACTGACACTAAAAGAGTAGGCATTGATATGCTGTTTGCAAATACTAAAGTGGCTGTTTTGTGGTTGCATTCACAGCTTTAAGACGAAATTTAGAACGATTCTCAAACTCTATACAATTGTATTGTAAGTATTTTCTTGCTTATGTGAGGTGCCTCCGATCATGAAGGGGGCCGTTTCAATTTCGCAAAAATATGATTTTATGGGACTAAATCAAAGAATCTGTGATTTTTTTCGATGCGTAAAATTGTGACTTGAGTAACAACATAACTTTCTGTTATAACGAGCTTAGTCGGGAATTGTAGTTTCATAGAAGGACAAACCATGAGCACTATCCTTGAATTGGTCCGCCAGACACGCCGCAAAAATAAGTTGAAGCGTGAAATTCTGGATAACGATCGTAAGGTCCGTGATAACCGGAAACGTGTTGAGTTGCTAGAAAACCTGCTGGATTACATCCAGGAAGATATGACGCATGAGCAGATTGTTGAAATCATCCAGAACATGAAAGGCGATTATGAAGACCGCGTGGATGATCACATTATTATCAGCGCAGAGTTGTCAAAAGAGCGCCGTGAAATCAGCAAAAAAGTGACAGAGCTGAAAAAAGCGGAGCTGGCTTCAAAGCCTAAATCATAATCGTGTTGCGAAAACACCGCCATGAATGAAGGTGTTTCGTTGGACCCTGAATACATAAACCCGGCCTGGCCGGGTTTTTTATTGCCGCATGGACAGGGTCGTCCTTCAGGATTGGCGGCAGGTTTGAATTGAAGTTCGGACACCGAATGTGCCGTTTCAGCGGCTACGCTTGATAGACCGAAAGGTTGAACTGAGGCGAATCATCAAAGGGCCAGGCATCAACACTGTCGGTTGGCTATGGCCGTTATGCCGTCATTATCACAACCTGCCCGTGCCCGGAAGTTACCCAGATGAAGCTTATGAGTGAAGGAGGAGCTATGTCGGAACATCCATCAACACAGTATCGTAGGATGCAACAAGAATACCCATCACTATTAGACGCCGTGGAATCACTTGGAAAAACGGTCAAACAGTGTGGGCCGATAGACGAGAAAACAGCACAGTTGCTGCAACTGGCAGCGGCAGCAGCTTGTCGTTCGGAAGGGGCGGTGCACAGCCACACCCAGCGGGCCCTGGCGGCCGGGGCGAGCGCTGAAGAAATTCGCCATAGTCTGATCCTGTTGATCAGTACGCTGGGTTTCCCATGTGTGACGGCAGCCTTAAGCTGGGCGGAAGATCGGTTGACCCCCGCAAATCAAACTGAGGCGCCGGATTGGGAAGTCTGACAGTTACCGGAGTTGAAACGTCAGCATTGGAAACCAAGAGTCTCGGGGGGATCCGCATACACGGAGCGTTGCCACAGTGAGTTCGCAATTGCTGAGGGGCGGCGCCCTGTGAACACTCTGGAAAATGAGCAATAAAAAACCTGCATTCTGCAGGTCGGTGATCCGCTCAAGGATGATTGTGAAAAGCGCGTCGAGAGTTAGCGATGACAGGGTTGTGCTTCTGCTCTCGTTGGCCACGCTGCAAGCCCAGAAACTTACGTGGTTGCTCCTCTTTCCCCTCATCTCTGTAAGACCTATTGGCAGAAAGAAACGCTTTTCAATACTGAGTATAGCCCAGGTTGATGAATCGTCCAGTCTCCAAATCACTGTATGAGCTGACCGCATGAGGTGATGAAGTCTTACGAGGCCGCCATATTTTTGAGGGCAAGTTGAAGCTTCGCTGATTTGTATGGGGAATATTATAAATAATGAGAGCCGCCGCACTGATTTTTCTTATTGAGTGATGAATCATAAATCCATCTGAAAATTTGGGACTTATTTCAGATGGATAGGTGCTATGGAAAACATAAAACAACAAAACGGTGAGGCATTGATCTCACAACTGGTGTCACATTTTGGGGTAACGCGGATTCAGAAAGATGGCGGGTATGTATTGCCGGATGGCAACTTACTGAATTTGCAGCGTTCGGATCTGGACCATCGGCAATATCACCGCGCTGTGGCTGCATTGTTGCCGAAAGAAATGCAAGGAGCTTGTGATGAACTAACCATTGTCAATCTGATGGTTGCTACCGGAATCATCCGTTATGAAGCGCGCGGACGCGTGCATACGGCAGTGAAGCCAACACAGGCCCAACGGCGCCGGTTGTTTGAGCTGATGAAATACAGTGAGCAGGGATTTCGGGTGATAGCCTCGGACTGCAATGGTGCAACCATTGGGGATCAGATGTTTAAGTCCCCGGCGGCACATGAGCTGTTACGATTCTTTTCCGGCTGTTATGACAGCAACCAGAAAGTCTACCGGGAGGATGAATTCGGTATCCAGCCAACCGCGCAGGGGTTCAGGCTGATGTTTCGACCGGCACACCGCGAAATCGGGTTCTATGAACCTGAAACCGGGACGATGACACTCATTCCTGAGTTTTCAGACGTGATGTCCCTATTCCGGCAGCAGGTGGCCCAATATCAGGTTTTTGCGTCGGTATAATGAAAAAAAACCTTATCCGTATTGGCGGATAAGGCTGGAAAATCCAGAACAATCTTGTCACTTTTAGCAGTAGCATCGATTGCGGGCATTCCGGATGCCCGCAAGGGATGGGGCAGCGTGATTATCAGGTAATCAGGCGCTCAGGCTTTCGAGATCAGCTTTTGCTGCGGCAATGCCGTTTGCGGCCATTTCTTCGCCCATGGCCAGGGCTTCGCCGTAAACCACTTCAACATCGGTAATCCCGATAAAGCCCAGAACCGTTTTCAGGTAAGGCACCATGTGATCGGTTCCGCCTTCCTTGTGCATGCCGCCACGGGTTGTCACCAGGATTGCTTTTTTCCCGGTCAGGAGTCCCACCGGACCGGTTTCAGTGTATGAGAAGGTCACACCGGCACGGGCAATCAAGTCAAACCAGTTTTTCAGTTGTGTCGGAATCGTGAAGTTGTACATCGGCGCGCCAATCACCAGGGTGTCACTGACTTGAATCTCTTCAATCAGTTGATCAGACAGGGCCAGCGCATCTTGCTGACGGGCGTTCAGGTTCTCTCCGCCGCGCAGGCCACCGGCAAGCTCTCCATCCAGAACCGGAAGCGGGTTTGCTGCCAGATCACGTTCAATGATTGCGGTGGTTTTACCTGCCCAAGAAGTCATTAAGTGTTCAATCAGGCCGTTTGATTGGGAGTAGTCGCCGAGAATGCTGGATTTTAAAACAAGTACGTTTGACATGGTTCATTCCTTCACTGTGTTGCGTGCTTGGCAGTCAATATAGGGGAGAGCAGCGGGCGAAGACAGTGGAAAATATCGTGCAAGTTGTTCTAATTTATTGATGAAGCTATCATGTTTATATTTTCCTTTTAATTCAATTGGTTAAATTTATTCTTGTTTTGGGTGAGGATGAGGTTTTTGCTTGAGAACGGGATAAAGCCTGATTTGGTTGATGAAGATGACGGTTGTTCCCTTTCAGAAGCAACTGTCGTGACATTCGCTGGACATGGTGAAAGCGGTTTTTTCTGGTGTGCTCGATTCAGCCTTGATTCAGATGGGGAATCAAGGCTGGGAGAATGGCAGCGAAAAGGCAAAAAATAGCCCGAAACGACTCCTGTTTCGGGCTTAGGGGAATGGCTCGTGAGAGCCTTGCGCTAACTGGTTAGTAAATGGAGATCAATTACACTATCAATGGTAGTTCAAGCAGTATAATTTGCCAGTTTTGGCAATGAGAATGTCATTCAATTCTGACACTTGTGCTGCAAACCTGGCGTCAGGTTTATTTTCTACTATCCCTATTGATGATCCCCTTTGTGATGCCGGTCAGAAATCAAAAAGGTTTTTATCGCGAACCAACTCACGCGGCAGGCCGTTTTTAATGCGGTTGCCAACCCATTTGCCAATCCCAATCGGGTAGTCACGGTAGGTGACAATCACTTCCCCTTGGCCACTGAAGTTTTCCGGGCGGATATCCCGGCCCATGAACCATTCTTTCGCTTGCGGTGCTGTCAGCGCCGTTGCCACGGATTCACGCCCGCTTGCCAGCGTCATGATCGCTTCATGTTGCCAACGGTAGCCTTTCTTATGCTGCTCGGCGAGTTTGACACCGATCCGCTGGAATCGAATTTCACTGAGTAGTGCGCGCAGGTTGGCCGGAAACAGCCAGACCTCTTTGTCTCGAAGCCAGATCTCACTTCCTGCCGGGATTGCAATATCCAAATCTGCTTTCAGGCTGGCGGTAATTTGTGCCTGCTCTTTTTCACCGGCAAGGTTGAATGGAAATTTCCCGAGTCGCTTTTTCACCTTTGGAGATTCAACGGCGTGATGTTTACGGATCCGGGCAACGAAAAAGCCTTCACTGTCGAACACCTGCGGGTAAACATGCAGGAATCCTTCTTCTGTCAGGACTTGCTCGGCGCCCGGGCAAAGATCGCCCAGCGACTCAAATGTGACCGCGTCACCAAAAGTCTCTTTCAGATAATGGCAGACTTGCTGATTTTCCTGCAAGTTCAGGGTACAGGTCGAGTAGACCATGACGCCGCCTGGTTTTAAGGCCTGAAAACCACTGACGATGAGATCGCGTTGGACGCTTGCGATGTCTGCAACGGATGCCAGGCTCCAGTTCGCCATGGCATCTTCGTCCTTCCGAATTGCGCCTTCACCGGAGCAGGGCGCATCGAGCAAAATAGAATCAAAAGACTCCGGCGCCCAGCCGCCAAAGACACAGCCGTCGAAATGGGTCAGGGCTGTATTGTACACACCGCAGCGTTGCAGGTTGGCGTGCAGCACTTTGATCCGGCTGGCCGCCAGTTCATTGGCAACCAGCGCCCCCCGGTTTTCCATAGCGCAGGCGATTTGGGTTGTTTTAGAGCCGGGGGCAGAAGCCATATCAAGGACGCAGTCCAAGCGATCATTGTCTTTGAGCAGGGCGGTCACCGGCATCATCGAACTGGCTTCCTGAATATAGAACAGCCCGGCCATATGTTCGGCCGTGTTGCCAAGCGACACGCTGTCTTCGTCTTCACGCTCAATCCAGAAGCCGGTTTCACACCAGGGAACAGGGGTCAGCGTCCAGTCTTTGTCTGCAACCCGCGCCAGGAAATCAGCCACACTGATCTTCAGGGTGTTAACCCGGATGCTGCGGCGGAGCGGGGTTTTACAGCAGGCGATGAACTCATCCATGCTCAGGTGCTCTGGCATGATTTGGCGGATCTGCTCAAGGTAAGCTTCAGGAAGGTGGATGTTCGGATGCAAGGGAATGTCTCAGTTAACTAGCTTGGGGCGTGAGTCTATACCAAAGCCGGTGAATAATCGATTCTCAGCGGGGCCTCACATGAAAAAAGGAGCGCGGGTGCGCTCCTTTGACTCTGATGGCCGGGATGTCACGTCTCAGTGGTGGGGAATGGCAGTGCGCCATTCTCGCCATTGCGGCTTGGCTTGCCGGTGCAGCAGGAAATGGGATTCTGGTTCGGCAATCGGCGATAAAGGCTGTTGCTCCGGTGTTGCGAAAGCAATCCCGCCGCGAAGCAGGCTATCGACCGTGCCGCTTGCCACATTGGCGCCGGTCAGGCCGATGGTGACATCCAGCCCGGAGACATTCCAGAACACACTGTCAGTACGAACCAGGTGGCTGTAGGATTCTTCAACCTGCGCTTCAATAATGACCCGATCGGCAAGCTCACCCAGAGACACATTGACGACTTGACCCACTTGCATATCGCGATACAACAACGGCGTCCCTTCGCTGACGGAGCCGCGCTCTTCACTTTCAAGGATCACCGTCAGACCGGTTTTGGCCAGTTCTGTTTTTCCCAGCGTGAAGGTCTGAGAATAACTGCCGGTGCCGGGCTCAACGGCAATGTAGCTGCTGAGCAGAGAGTCGAGGTTCTTGGTGCCGGACAGGCTGATCTTCGGCGTGACCAGCCAGAAATGGCTATCGGATTTGGCGAGTTGCCCGGCATATTGCGGGAACAAGCGCGCCTGAATGCTGACATTCCCTGATTTAAAATTCGGGATGATATCCAGTACTTTACCAACGTTAACGCCTTGATAGCGAATGTCACTATTCACTGATACGGCTTTGGCGTCACTGGCGGTCAGGGTAATGGTCAGGCCGAAGTTTTTCGCATCTTTCAGGCTCGGGTAAAGCTTGAAGCGATGATCGGTTTTGTTTGCGATACCCGGTAGGGTGTCAAACGCAATGCCGCCTTTGACCAGTGTGGCCAGGGGATCGGCTTTGATGTTGAAACCCCCGATCCCGGCTTCAACTTCCACGCCGGAACGATTCCAGAACACCGTTTCACTATGAATGAGATGACGGTACTTGTTCTTGATCGCCAGGCTGACCGTGACGCCGTCACGGGTCAGGGCGTAGTCCTTAACTTCGCCCACCGGCAGATTGCGATACAGTACCGGGCTTCCGGCTGAAACCGGCGGCAACTCGTCAGCGAACAGGGTAAAGGTCGACTGACCTTGCTGCTGCTCGGCCGCCAGGGTCGCCAGCTGTTTACTTGCGTAAAGCGGGTAGTGGGTCAGGATCTTGCGGCTACCGCTACTGGTAAAGCTGATACTTTGGCTAATCAGCTGATCGGCCGGCGGCACGTTGACATTCAGCCCCTGGGCACCGAGGGTGGCATCAATCCCGCCGTCTAAGTAGAAGCGGCTGGCTGAGCGGACCAGGGCCGTGTGCTCTGGCAAAACAACCACATCGAACCGTACCCGATTGCTTTCCAGCGTGACACTCTTCACACGGCCGACTTCCAGGCCCCGATGTTTTAACAGGGTGCCGCGCTTTACGCCGTGACTGTGATCGGCGTAGAGGGAGAAGGTCGCGATACCGGGTTGTTGTTCCAGCAGTTGATCCTGAGTGATAGCGACAAAACGTCGGGCGTCTTCGCCGTGGCCGGGGATCAGTGTCAGGAAATTCCCCCGGATCAGGTTGCCGATATTCTTCACCCCGGTGAGAGAAACTTCGGCTTCTTCCAGCAGGATCCGTGAGCCGGTGGTCAGGAGCTCGCTCATGCTCGGTTCGATGGCGGCATGCGCCACGACTTTCTGGCGCTGCTTATCCAGACGCAGATCGGAGACCTTGCCGATTTCCAGGCCGCGGTAAATGATCGGCGCGCCGTTGGCACTGACGTTGTTGTTGTCCGGGAGCTCGATGGTGATTGCGATCCCGCGCCCGGCAGTATTTAAATCCGGATACAGGCGGAACTGTTTTCCGGGTTGGATGGTCACGCCTTCATCCGGCGAGTCAAAGGCAATGGCACCGCCAATCATGGCCGACAAACTTTCAAATTGCACATCAATGCCATTGAATCCGACATTGGCGCTCATGCCACTGACATTCCAGAAGCGGCTTTTATTGGTCACCAGTTCCGCGTATTGGGGTTTGATTAACAAGTCGATCAGGACGCGTTTTTTACTCTCACTCAGGGTGTAGTTATACACTTCACCTACCGGGATCTGCTTGTACATGACCTGAGAGCCGATATTCACCGACCCAAGGCTCGGTGCGCGGAGCTGGATTTTCAGTCCTTCTCCCAGCGTCAGATCGGAAGGCTGGGTATCGAGTGCCGTAAACTCATAGGCACTGTCTCCCTGACCGGGTTGCATGGCAATGTAGTTGCCCGACACCAGCGCATCCAACCCGGAAATACCGGTAATCGAGGCTTTGGGTTTCACCAGCCAGAATTGGGTCCCTTCTTTCAAGGTTTTGACGGCTTCCGGATAGATGTCTGCTTCGGCATAAATGCTCTTTAGATCCTTCGACAGAATGACATCGCGGATAATACCGATCTCAAGGCCCTGATAGCGAATCGTTGTGCGACCGGCCGTCAGGCCGGCGGCATCACTGAAGTGGATCTTGATCCGTTGGCCGGCTTCATTGACCGCTTTGTAGACCAGCCACCCGGCTAAAACGAGTGCGAGCAGAGGGAGGATCCAAAGGGGAGAGATGCCGCGATCTCGTTTAATTTTCACAGGTTCTGGTTCTTGGTTATCGAGTCTGTCGTTCATAATTGTCCCATATCAGACGAGAATCCAGGCTTTCGGCAGCCAGCATGGTAAGCACAACTACGACCCCAAAGGCAATGGCGCCCGGGCCGGGTGTAAAATCGAGGAGTTGGTCACGGTCAATCAGGGTGACCATAATTGAAATCACAAACAGATCCATCATTGACCATTTGCCAATCCATTGAATTATCCTGTAGATCACCATTCGGTGTCGGTGGTTGATCTGGCGTTTGAACTGGATGGCCAGCAGCAGAAACGCCAGCCCGAGGATCTTGGCAACCGGCACCACAATACTGGCGACGAAAATGATTGCTGCGATACCACCCATACCATTGTTCACCAGCGATGCGACACCGGAAAAAATGGTATCTTCCATTCGCTTACCGTTATTAAGAAAAATGGAAATCGGGTACAGGTTGGCCGGGAAAATAAAAATCGTGGCTGCGATCAGGTATGCCCAGGTCTTCTGAATCGAGTGGGGCACCCTGTGATACAGCGGTGCAGTGCAGCGCATACAGTGCTCGCCCTGAGCCTGAGTTAAATGGCAGCTATGGCATTGGGCTTTCAGTTCGTCATCAGTATGTTCGCCTTCCGGCTGCCAGGCTTCCCAGTAGCGATGGACGCTGACCCGGGTAATCAGCAATGACATCAGAACTTGCAGAATGACTAAAGAATAAAGGCCGGGGCCGATGTGAAGTTCAGCATAGTCCTGTACTTTGAAGCTGGAAATGGCCAGGCTGATCAGAAAGACATCAAACATCGCCCAGTTGCGCAGGTGTTCAATGGTCAGGATGGAAAGGCGAAACAAGCGAAAACGTCGCCATTTCAGACCTGCCTGAGCGCCGAGCACCGAGAGACTGACCAGAAGCGGGGCAATACTGCTGCAAAACAGGATCAGAAATGCCACGATGGGAAAATCAGACGCCAGGACCAGTCCCCCGGCCGGGAGTGTGGCCGGGATCATCACGCCGAATAGGCGGATCGTAATGAGCGGGAATACATGCGCAGGAATGAACAGGATCAGACACGCCAGGGCAATGGCCAGCTCACTGTTAAAGCGTGAAGTGCCGCCTCGGTATAATCGGGTATTGCAGCGAGGGCAATAGGCACTTTGTCCTTGTTGGGCGACTTGCGGCATGATGGCTAAATCGCATCCGGGACATCGTCTTGCCAGTGACATGGTGGTTTAATCCTTTACTATGCAAATAAATAGCGGCTCAAGGGCCGCTATTATCAATTATGAACACTATATTATTTTACATTCACTCTGGCTACAGCCCCTTGTGGATCGACTCGCACTTCTGTGGCTGATGACTGAATTGAACCATATAGGGTCTGATATAACCCGGTTTCATTCACGAGCTGAGCATGTGTTCCCGACTGGCTGACTTGGCCGTCTTCAAGCACATAGATTAAATCAGCTTGCTTAACCGCAGATAAACGGTGGGCAACAATCAGGGTGGTTCGATCGGCCAGAAACTCATTCAGGGCTTTATGCAAAGCAGCTTCAGTGGCGGTATCAAGCGCAGAGGTGGCTTCGTCCAGGATCACAAAATCCGGATTGGCCAGGATCATTCGGGCAATCGCCAGGCGCTGTCGCTGACCGCCGGAAAGGCGGATCCCCTGACGACCAATCTCGGTATCCAACCCTTTGGTCAGCCGTTCGGTAACGTCCATCATCTGGGCAATGTCCAAGGCTTGCCAGAGTTGCTCATCATTAAAGTGCGCGCCCATGCAGAGGTTGTTGCGCAGGGTGTCATTGAACAGTATCGGGTGCTGCAACACCACCGCCATTTTTTCCCGTAGCGCTTCGTAGCTGACGTCTTCAATCGGAGCGCCGTTGATCAGGATATCGCCGCTGTCTTTTTGATAGATCCCCAGCAGAAGCTGGATTAACGTCGACTTCCCGCCACCGGAGGAGCCGACCAGCGCCACCCGCTTCCCGGCCGGGATCGACAGGTTCAGGCCACGCAGCACTTCTTTATCCTCATCATAGGCAAAGTGCAGATCACGGACATCAATTTGCAGACTTTCTCCGGCTCGGAACGGATTGACGGTCGCAACCGGGCGGACTTCTTCTTCCAGTGCGATCAGGCCATTGAGCCGCTGCATGGCGGCAGAGGCACCGTACCAGGCAAACTGAATGCCGAGCAGCTCCTGAACCGGACCAAGCATGAACCACAAGTAGCCGAACACGGCGAACATCTGGCCGATGGTCAGATCCGTGAATAGCACCATCACCATCGCCATGGCCCGGAACAGCTCAAAGCCGATCAAAAACAGCAAGAAGGAGATCCGGCCGGCGGCTTCGGATTGCCAGGCATACTTGTCGGCGTCGTAACGGATGTTATCAGCACTGGATTTGAGCTGGGTCAGAAATTCCCGCTCCCGGTTCGAAGCGCGCAACTGGTAGAGTCCATCCAGGGTTTCCACCAAGCGCTGCTGGAATTTTTCAAATGCCTGGTTTTCTTTTCGCTTGAGGGTTTTGACTCGGTTGCCCATCTTCTTGGAAGCATAAACTACGACCGGGTTGACCAACAGAATGAACAGCCCTAACTGCCAGTTCAGCCACAGCAGGATCACCGCGGTGCCCACCACCGTGAGCAGGCCGACCAGAAACCGGCTCAGGGTATCACCGACAAATTTATCGATGGTTTCCACGTCGGTGATCAGGTGCGAAGTGATCCCGCCGCTGCCTTTTTCTTCATACTGGCGCATGCTGATCCGGCCGAGTTTGTCGAGCAGGTGGCGGCGAATATGGAAGGTGATGTCTTTTGCAACCAGGGTAAACTGGCGACTTTGTAAAATATTTAATGCCTGGCTGCTGATTCGCATCAGCACGACAAACAACAGCACCAGGAAAATGTATGCGGTGGGCGTTTGTAGGGATTGTGGTAGGAAAAAGTTAAGAAAATCAATCCCCTGGGCGGGTTTATCCAGCAGGATCTCGTCAACCATGAGCGGCATCAGCAGGGGGATGGGCACACTAATCAGCGTCGCCAGAACGGCGATGATATTGGCGGCAATTAGCCGTGGCCGATGATGTTTTGCTTGCGTTACCAGCCAAGACCAGTTAATCATTTGGTTTTCGTTGCCTTTCACAGTGATAATGATTCCTATTATTGCAAAGGGTTTTATTTTAGAGGCTAAGCAAGGAGTAAGCCATGGAAAATAAGTCAGCGTTTTACGAAAGACTCACGAAACAAGCGGTATCACTGATTGAAGGCGAGTCGGATTTGATTGCTAATATCTCTAATATTAGTGCGTTACTCTTTATGGAGTTAGAAGATATTAACTGGGCCGGCTTTTACTTTTTGAAAGGCGAACAGCTGGTGCTTGGTCCATTCCAGGGCAACCCGGCCTGTGTGCGCATCCCGGTCGGGCGCGGCGTGTGCGGGACGGCAATCGCCGAGGACAAAGTGCAGCGCATTGCAGATGTTCATCAGTTTGAAGGGCATATTGCCTGTGACGCGGCCAGTAACTCTGAGATTGTGATTCCGTTTCGTGTGAAGGGTGAATTATACGGTGTGCTGGATATTGATAGCCCAAGTTTGTCAAGATTTGACCAATCCGATGAGGATGGACTAGTGAGTTTTGTCAGGGAACTACAAAAAAGGCTCTAATTGAATGCTTACAGTGGTTTTTCAGTGCTAGGTAACTATAATAGCGAGACAATTTCTTTTTGATTAAAGTACAAAAGGCGAGTCTCACTCGCATTGTCAGGAAAGTCCATGGAAAACTCTGAAAAGCTAACGAACAGTAAAGAAGTGATTGCCTACATTGCTGAGCGTTTCCCAAAATGTTTCACCGTTGAAGGTGAAGCTAAGCCACTGAAAATTGGTATCTTCCAAGAACTGGCGGAACGTCTGAGCGAAGACCCGAAGGTGAGTAAGACTCAGCTGCGTACTGCGCTGCGTCAATACACTTCTTCCTGGCGTTACCTGCATGGTGTGAAAGCCGGCGCCAGTCGTGTTGATCTTGACGGCAACGAGTGTGGCGTATTGGAAGAAGAACACGTAGAACACGCGAAAAAAGCGCTCGAGGAAAGCAAGGCTCGAGTTCGTGCTCGCCGTAAAGAGCAGGCAGAAGCGAAAGCGGCTGCTGGCAAAGAAGGTGAGGACAAGGCGAAAAAAATTCGCGCTAAATCGTCTAAACCTAAGAGCACCAAACAAAAAACGACTAAGCTAAATAAAAAGCCTGCAGAAACGACCCGTGCGTTGAATGCTGATGAAGTTATCGTAGGTAAGTCTGTCAGTGTCAACATGGGTACCGGAAACATGCCGGCGACTATCGTTGAAATTAATAAGGACGATGTGCGCGTACGTTTGACCAATGGACTGACCATGGTTGTAAAAGCGGAGCACCTTCGTTCGTAAAGGAGAATGCTCGACGTATGAAATGTCGATTCCGTTTCTCACTGATCGCTGCCGGCATGATGCTGGCAGCTTCAGCACAAGCCCTAGAGGCTAAATATTCGCTAAGTGATTTGCCGACGCTGGTGCCTGAAAAGCAACATGCGACGGCCAGTAAAAGGATAGCGTCGCGGTTCACTCGCTCGCATTACAGACAATTCAGCTTAGACGACCAGTTCTCGGCCAGCATTTTTGACCGTTACATTGAAATGTTGGACTTCAATAAAAGCTTCCTGACTGCTTCCGATATCAAGCAGTTTGAACAGTGGCAGCATCAGCTTGATGATCAACTGAAACGTGGTGAAAACACGGCTGCTTTCGATATTTTCAATCAGTCTCTCAAACGTCGATACGATCGTTATCAATACGCCCTGACATTGCTGGATCGGGAAATCACCTTTAATACAGATGAAGACTTCGTGATTGACCGTTCTCAGTTGCCATGGCCGAAAGATCGCAACGAACTCAACGAGATTTGGCGCAAGCGAGTCAAATATGATGCGCTGAATCTGAAATTGACCGGTAAGAAATGGCCGGAGATCAAAGAGACGCTCAGCAAACGTTACAACAATGCGCTGAAGCGTCTGACACAGACGCATAATGAAGATGTGTTTCAGATCTACATGAATGCATTTGCCCGCGAAGTAGATCCGCATACCAGTTATCTGTCGCCACGCAATGCCGAACAGTTCCAGGCCGAGATGAACCTCTCTCTTGAAGGGATTGGTGCCGTGCTGCAAGTGGTGGATGACTATACGGTGATCCGCTCGCTGGTGGCTGGTGGGCCGGCTTCCGACTCGAAACGTCTCTCTGCCGGGGATCGGATCATTGGTGTCGCGCAAGACGGCAAAGATATGGTGGATGTGGTTGGCTGGCGTCTGGATGATGTTGTCCAACTGATCAAGGGCCCGAAAGGCAGTAAAGTGAAGCTGCAGATCCTGCCGGAAGGGAGTAGCACCAAGAGTTACGATGTCACAATTGTACGCGATAAGATCCGTCTTGAAGATCGTGCGGTTAAATCTGAGGTGAAATTCTCGCAAGGGCGGAAGATCGGGGTGATTGAGATCCCAAGTTTCTACGTCGGCTTGTCTGAAGACACCAAGAAAGAGCTGGCAAAGCTCAATGAACAGCAGGTTGACGGCATTGTGATCGATTTGCGGAACAATGGTGGTGGGGCGCTGACTGAAGCGACAGCTCTGACGGGTCTGTTCATCAACAGTGGTCCGGTGGTGCAGGTCCGTGATAGCTATGGCCGGGTTAAGGTCAATGGCGATTCCGATGATCGGGTTTATTTCGATCATCCGCTGACTGTCTTGGTGAATCGCTACAGTGCCTCGGCTTCCGAAATTTTCGCTGCGGCGATGCAGGATTATGGCCGTGCTGTGGTTCTGGGTGAGCAATCCTTCGGGAAAGGGACCGTGCAGCAGCACCGGTCGCTGAATCATATTTATGATCTGTTTGATCAGCCACTGGGCCATGTGCAGTACACGATCCAGAAGTTCTACCGTATAAACGGTGGTAGTACGCAGAACCTGGGGGTTGTCCCGGATGTGCCGTTCCCGTCTGCCGTTGATCCGTCAGAAACCGGTGAAAGTGTTGAAGACAATGCCTTGCCTTGGGATAGCATCAAACCGGCGCAGTACCAGAAAGTACATAACTTTTCCCCACTGTTGACGAACCTGGTGGCGAACCATGAAAAACGCATCAAGCGTGATTTGGAGTTCAGCTTTATCCAGGAAGATATCAAGCGCTATCAGCAGGAGAAAGACATCAATACGATTTCTCTGAATGAGAAGAAGCGGATTGCTGAGCAGGAGAAAGACGACGTTGAACGTCTGACTCGCCTGAACAAGCGTCAGAAAGCGATGGGCAAGAAGGCGTTCGCAACTTTGGATGATATTCCAAAAGATTACGAAGCGCCGGATGCTTACCTTGATGAAGCAGTCGCCATTACGGCCGATCTCATTAAGGTCTCCAGCTAACAGTCACCACTGTTATGGGGTGAAGCCCTTTGTTTGAATGATTGAAACGGTACCGGGTTCGGTACCGTTTTTTTTATACGCCGCATGGAGACAGGAGTAGCCACCACGCCCCGGATGCGCGGTACCTGATTGTATTTAAAGCAGGATCTGCCGACTGAGACTGTCTTAAGAATAAGATGGCCCTTTGAATTAGTGTGATATTGCTCATCATTTTTAGGCATAGCGCCCATTTGCCGACTAGGGTTTAAGAAGAACTTCATTTTGTTGTTGGGGTAGCTATGTTGAAGTCGTCACTGATTGCTGTTGCTTTATTTTTGAGTTCACTGTCGTATGCCGATGATTTAACAGAGTTTGATTACCCGCTGTTATTAGGGGATTGGTATTGGTTCAGCAGCACCGATGACGGGGTCAGTACCGAAGGGGTCAGCTACCGGGCAATGAATATCAAGTTTAAATCTTCCTATCAGTTTGTGATCCGTCTGCTGCAGGTCGATGGGACGGTTGAAGCCTGGGAAGGGATTTACGATATCGATGAAAGCTCGGTCACCTTTCAGGCAAAAGATCAGCCGGAACAACAACATAGTTATTTGCTCAGTTATAATCAGTTTATTCTTGATGGCGCGCGGTTTACCAAGCTGGCACCGGAAAATCTACCGGGCAACTGGCGTTCCTCTCGAATTACGGGCCGGGATGTCGGTGATGGGGTATCCGAACTGGAGATTTCACTACGTCCGGATTTTCTGTTTTCGGCAAAAGTCTCCGGTGATGATGGTCGCAAGCGTGAACACCAGGGGATCTACTTTATCGAAGATGATCGGATTGTTTTGATTTATGAAGACGGGCAGCATGATAGCCAATTCCAGCTGGGATCAAATACGCTGACGCTGACCAACAAGCAATTCGGCATGGAAGCGGTAATGGTTCGTGAATGACGCGTTTCTGTTTCGGGTTACCCGGAGATCCGAGATGAAGCAAAAAAAAGGCTTGCCCCAGGGCAAGCCTTTTTCATGAATAGGGGATGTTATTCCCTTAGCTGTTCGCCAGTTTAAACGCTTGGCGCAGTTGTGACAGGTAATCTTCATCCCGGCAGATACTCTTACCCGGCTCATCCGAAATCTTCGCAACCGGGCGGCCTTCACACTCGGTGAGCTTGATGACGATGTTCAACGTATCGACGCCGGGTAGGTCACAAGTGAGCTGGGTCCCGATCCCAAAGCTGAGGTTGATGCGATGCGCAAAGTGTTTGTAGATCTCCAGCGCTTTCTGCAGGGTCAGGCTGTCGGAGAAAACCAGTGTCTTGCTCTTTGGATTAATTCCCAGGGATTCATAGTGGCGAATGGCTTTCTCACCCCAGGCAATTGGGTCCCCGCTGTCATGGCGCAGGCCACTGAAACGCTCGGATAGGCGCAGATCGAAGTCACGCAGGAAGGCGTCCATATTAATGCAGTCGGTCAGGGCAATGCCGAGTGAGTCCGGATATTCCTGCAACCAACGGTTCAATGCCAGTTGTTGAGAGTCAGCCAGTTCCCCGGACAGCTGTTGGTGGGCTTGGAACCATTCATGTGCCTGGGTGCCGACGGGAGTCAAGCCGCGGGTATGCGCCAGGTGGTAGTTCGAGGTTCCCTTGAACTCCGGCATGTTCTCGCAGAGATAGTCGACAATCGCCTCTTGGACTGCTTTGGAGAAACGACGGCGTGTCCCGAAGTCGACCAGGGCAAACTCACTTAAATCGGTGCCTTCTGCGCTTTGGTAGAAGTCTGCCAGCTTCAGTTTCAGTTGACGAATGGCATCTTGTGCCGAGGATTCCGGATAGCATTTTGACGAGCGAACTTCGCTGATGACCGCCAGCAGAGGGACTTCCCATAGAATGATATCAAGCCATTTCCCTGTGATCTTAATGCTCAGTTGCTCGCCGGATGCATCAATTTCGACCTGATCGCTGTTGAGTTTAAAGGTTTTCAGGTAGTCCAGGTAGTCGGCTTTAAAGAACGGCAGCGTCGCCAGATAGGCCAGCTCATCTTCAGAAAAAGAAAGCTCCCCCAGTTGTTCGACCTGGGCTTGAATGTCGCGGCAGTAAGGACGAAGGTCTTCTTGGCTACGGCAATGAAACTCTGCAGCCGCTTCAATATTCGGGTATTGATAAAAGATCGCTTGTTGCATATGCAATTTGTATGCATCAGTATCAAGCAGGGATTCGATTACCCCAGTGTGTCCTGTATGAGTCATAGCTTATGTAGTTGTCTATCGCAATCCGAGAATATTACATCGTTTTGAGTCTAATTTGACCGTAAGCATCCAAAATAGACTAAAAAAATAGGGACGTACCTTACGCCGAAACCTTGAAAACAACAAGTCCACTCACCATATTATTTTCATAAAGAGTAATCTTCTGGATTTCGTTATTTTAACCCTGTATTTGCTATGGTATCTCGGGGCATGTGGCGAGATATGATCACTTTTTTAATTATAGGCATGATGATGCCCCGGAAAATAAAATTCCCGGGGTCTTTGTCTATGAAACCGGCAGGCTGCGCTTGAGCGTCAGCCGCAAAGACAGAATAATGACAGGTGTCAGCCGCTCATTCATGGCATGAACGCCATGGCGGAAAAAACAAGGAAACGAATATGGCCGAACAACCGACCACCACACAGCCAACAGTCAAATACCGCGCTGATTACCAGGCACCCGATTACACCATTACGGATATTGATCTGGAGTTTGATCTCCATGACACGGCAACCCATGTTGTCGCGGTCAGCCAGGTGAAGCGACAGGCAGGGCAAGCCACACCGCTGGTGCTCGACGGTGATTGTCTCAAGCTGGTACGCCTGGAAATCAATGGCGAAAGCTGGACTGAGTATGAGGAGACCGAAAGTGGTCTGACGATTCACAATGTCCCGGCTGAGTTTACGCTGACGATTGAAACGGAAGTGAATCCTCAGGAAAACACCCTGCTGGAAGGCTTGTACAAGTCTGGCGAGGGCTTCTGTACCCAATGTGAGGCGGAAGGCTTCCGTCGCATCACTTTCTATCTTGATCGCCCGGATGTCCTGGCGCGCTTTAAAACCAAGGTGATTGCTGACAAGGCGTCCATGCCTTACCTGCTGAGCAATGGGAACCGGATCGATGCGGGTGAGCTGGACAATGGTCGTCATTGGGTTCAGTGGGAAGATCCGTTCCCGAAACCAAGCTACCTTTTTGCGCTGGTTGCCGGTGACTTTGATGTGCTGCGTGACAGCTATACCACAAAGAGCGGTCGCAATGTCGCACTGGAAATCTTCGTCGACAAAGGCAATCTGGACCGGGCGGATTACGCGATGACCTCGCTGATCAACTCCATGAAATGGGATGAAGAACGTTTCGGGCTGGAATACGATCTGGATATCTACATGATCGTTGCCGTTGATTTCTTCAACATGGGGGCGATGGAGAATAAAGGACTGAATATCTTTAACTCCAAGTATGTGCTGGCGAACCCGTCCACGGCGACCGATACCGACTACCAGGGCATTGAGTCCGTGATTGGTCACGAGTATTTCCACAACTGGACCGGGAACCGGGTGACTTGTCGTGACTGGTTCCAGCTGAGCCTGAAAGAGGGCCTGACTGTGTTCCGCGATCAGGAGTTCTCGTCGGATCTGGGATCTCGTCCGGTGAACCGGATCAACAATGTCCGGATTATGCGCGGCCCGCAGTTCGCTGAAGATCGCGGTCCGATGTCGCACCCGATTCGTCCGGAAAAAGTGATTGAAATGAATAACTTCTACACCATGACCGTGTACGAGAAGGGCAGTGAAGTGATTCGGATGATGCACACCTTGCTGGGTGAAGCCAACTTCCAGGCCGGAATGAAGCTGTATTTTGAGCGCCACGACGGTACGGCTGCAACCTGTGATGATTTTGTTCTGGCGATGGAAGATGCGTCCGGGATCAGCCTGGAGCGTTTCCGTCGCTGGTACAGCCAGGCTGGGACACCGGTGGTGAGTGTCGCAACTGAATATGACGCGGCACAAAATCGTTACCGCGTCACGATTAAACAGCAAACAGCACCGACTCCGGGTCAGGAGGAGAAATTACCGCTGCATATTCCGTTCGATATCGAGCTGTATAACCGCCAGGGCGAAGTAATTGCATTACAGTGTAACGGCGAAGCCATTCACCATGTGCTGGATGTGACGGAAGCTGAGCAGGTGTTCGAGTTTGACCAAATCGATGATGAGCCGGTCATTTCCATGCTGCGTGAGTTTTCTGCGCCGGTGATTCTGGAATACGATTACCGTGATGAAGATCTGATCTTCCTGATGGTGCATGCCCGCAATGCCTTTGCCCGTTGGGATGCCGGTCAGAGCCTGCTGGCGAAATACATCCGCGAAAACGTCAGCCGTGTACAACAGGGCGAAGCCTTCGCGCTGCCTGAATCTGTGGTGGATGCGTTCCGTGGTGTCCTGTTGGATGAGACCCTGGATCCTGCGTTTATTGCAGAAGTGCTGACGCTGCCAAGCGAGAATGAAATTGCCGGTTGGTATAACACTGTCGATGTGGACGCGATTCACCACGTCGTCAGTGAGCTGGAAAAAGTGCTGGCCACCGAAATGGTTGATGAGTTCTCGGCCATTTATCATTCACTGGCGCAACCAGCTTATACGATTGACCACGATGCGATGGCAAAACGTGCGCTGCGCAATCGTTGCCTGGCCTTCCTGGCGAACACCGAGCTTGGCGACCAGCTGGCGACGGCTCAGTATCAGCAATCTGACAACATGACGGACACCATGGCGGCCATGGTCGCGGTGAATGACGCGCAGTTGCCGTGCCGCGAAGCACAGATGGCTGACTTCAGTGAGAAGTGGACGCATGATGGTCTGGTCATGGATAAGTGGTTCATTCTGCAAGGTAAAAACCCTGCTGAGAATGCGCTGGACAATGTCCGGGCAACCATGAAACATCCGGCATTTGATTTGAAGAACCCGAACCGGACCCGCAGCCTGGTGGCCAGTTTCTGTGCCAACAACCCGGTACGCTTCCACGCCAAAGACGGCTCCGGCTATCAGTTCCTGACTGAAATCCTGACGGCGTTGAACACCAGCAACCCGCAGGTGGCATCGCGGTTGATCGAACCTTTCCTGAAGTACCGTCAGTATGATACGCAGCGCCAGGCGCTGATGCGTGCTGAACTGGAAAAACTGGCAGGGTTGGAGAACCTGGCGAAAGATCTGTACGAAAAAGTGCAAAAAGCACTGGATCAGTAAGCCAGCCGTCAGTCATATATGGATTAGGCCTCCGGAGACGGGGGCCTGCTTTATTCAAAAGCAGACGAGTAAGACCGCTGAAAGTGAGATGATGAGACACTATACCTTTTCAATGTACATCAGTTACCAGTCATATCTGGATCATTACTCAGGCGCGGCCAGCACCGTATTGGTTGTGACTGATAACGGGTTGAAGCTCCAGTTGCCGGCATCCCGGTTTCGGCCGTTCCTGAGCCAGTTGGGAGTCAAAGGGCGGTTTCGGGTGACGGTGAATGCCCAGAACCGAATTGAAGCGATTGAACAAATGACCTGAACGATTCGTCTGAACATGAGTCGTTGCCACCGAACGATGGGTTCAGGATATTTTGATTTACCTTTTATTAACATCTGCATGTGTTCAATGGGTTCACCGGGATAGCGTTGGGTGGTTTTTAAACGAATAGGGCATCTATTTTTCAGCCATTTACCACTACAAAAATTGATAGTATTAATAATTGGTTAGACCAATGAACCGCGTTATTCAGGGGCGCCGCTGCTCTTTTCACCACCGCCAGATGTTCCGACCAGTCAAAATCTTAACCTTAGTCACATATTCGATTTTTTCTTTCTGTTCCAGAGTTATTATCGTAACCCTTTCGCAACAAAACACCCTACAATAGCCCTCACAGAACGAATACCGATACCGTGTGCCAATACACCTCGATTGGCCCATGGGATTGTTATAAAAACCCTATACTAGATCGATAATAGAATATGACGATGGAGCATTTGCTATGACCGCACCTGACCCTATAGTGCCGGTACTGCTTGAAAAAGTGTATGGCTTAATCCAGGACAAGATTGAGACCCCGCAGCAGTCATTAGTAGAAGTTTTTGCTCAAAAATTATTAGGTCAATTGGCAGACGACGATCTGCTGCAAAGGAATGAATCTGACTTATATGGTGCTGTGCTGAGCCTTTGGCATCACCTTGTGCAAAACAAACCGGATCAAATCTCTGTTCGGGTATATAACCCGACCCTCAGCCGTTACGGCTGGCAATCGACCCACACCGTGGTTGAAATTGTGACCCCGGATCGCCCATTCCTGGTGGACTCGGTTCGCATGACCCTGACCCGCCTTGGGATCACCAGCCACCTGATGCTCAATGGCCCGTATTACTTCAAGCGCAATGAACAGGGCGTGATCACTGAGGCTTGTGGCCAGGATGGTGATCTGCAGACCCTATTCCATATTGAAGTTGACCGCCTGAACGATAAGGCGGAAATGAAAGCACTGACAGAAGAACTAGAACAAGTGCTGCAAGATGTCGATCTGGTGGTCAATGACTGGCACGCCATGCAGGGTAAAATGCAGGAGATCGTCAAAGAACTGAAAGCGGCTGATTTGCCGGTTGACGATGCACAGCGTGATGAGGCGATCGCCTTCCTGGATTGGGTCACGCGTCATAACTTCACGTTCATGGGTTACCATCAGTACGATTTGTTGCCGATTGAAGGGGACTACGAGCTGCTCCCTTGCGAAGGGACTGGTTTGGGTCTGCTGAGTAAATCAGGCAAAGCCCGCTCCCTGACATTATCTGAGCTGCCGGAATCTGCCCGCCTCGAAGCCCGTAAAACTGATCTGCTGATCTTGACGAAGAGCAACGGCAAGTCGAAGGTCCATCGTCCGGCTTACACCGATTACATTGGTATTCGTCGCTTCGACAAGAACGGCAATGTGGTCGGCGAGCATCGCTTCACCGGTTTGTACGCATCCACGGCCTATCACCAGACGGCAATGAATATCCCGCTGATCAGCAACAAGGTCTCGCGGATCCTCAAAGCCAGTGGCTATTCTGAAGGTTCTCATTCCTGGAAAGCCCTGAACAACCTGCTGGAAACCTATCCGCGCGATGAGCTGATCCAGGCCAACGAGAAAGAAATGCTGGATGTCGGCTGCGGTGTGGTCCGCATGCAAGACCGTGATCTGCTGCGCCTGTTTGTGCGCCGCGACCCATTCGGCCGCTTCTTCTCCTGCATGGTGTATGTCACCAAAGAGCGCTACAACACTGAATTGCGCCGTAAAACTCAGATGATCCTAAAAGAGTATTTCGGTTCGGATCAAGATGTCGAATTTACGACTTTCTTCTCTGAAAGTCCGCTAGCGAGAACTCATTACATCGTGCGCGTAGATAACAATAACTTTGATGTGGACGTCAAAGCCATCGAACACAACCTGGTTGAAGCTGCTGCCGCTTGGGAAGATCGCCTGAGCGCCTCGTTAGTTGCCAACTTTGGTGAAAACAAAGGCACGCCACTGGCGAAGAACTATGCGCGCGCATTCCCTCGCTCGTATAAAGAACAAATGCTGCCGGGCTCTGCGGTTGCCGACATCGAGCAACTGGAAAGCCTGAGCGAAGACAACAAACTGGGGATGCTGTTCTACCGTCCTCAGGAAAAAAGCGTGAACTCCAACTTTGTGAAGCTCAAGCTTTTCCACCGCGATGAGCCAATCCATCTGTCGGATGTGATGCCAATGTTGGAAAACCTCGGCCTGCGCGTGATTGGGGAGTCGCCGTACGAGATCGTGACTGCCAACGGCACAGTCTACTGGATCCTTGACTTCGCGATGTTGCTCAATGCCTGTGACGAAATCGATCTGACGGAAGCGCGCGATCGTTTCCAGGAAGCGTTCTCAGCCATCTGGCATAACGATATTGAAAGCGATGGTTTTAACCGCCTCGTGCTGTGTGCCGGTTTAACTGGTCGCCAAGTCACGATCGTTCGAAGCTACGCCCGTTATATGCGTCAGGTCGGATTCCCGTTCAGTCAGCACTACATTGAAGAGACGCTGTCAAATCACAGCGATCTGGCGCGTGATCTGGTGTCCCTGTTTGCGCTGCGTTTCAATCCGAAGAAGAAATACACGGAAAAAGCTGAGCAGGATCTGATTGCGAAGCTGAACAAGAAACTGGATAAAGTAGAAAGCCTGGATGACGACCGGATCATTCGCCGCTACATGGAAATGATCCTGGCGACCCAGCGCACCAACTACTATCAGAAAGATGAGCAAGGCAAGCCGAAACCATGGCTGTCATTGAAACTGCGTCCGTCTGAGATCCCGGAAATCCCGGCACCGGTCCCATTCTTCGAGATCTTCGTGTACGCACCGGACATTGAGGGCGTGCACCTGCGCGGCGGTAAAGTTGCCCGGGGTGGTCTGCGTTGGTCTGACCGTCAGGAAGATTTCCGGACTGAGATTCTGGGTCTGGTGAAAGCGCAACAGGTGAAGAACACGGTGATTGTGCCGGTCGGCGCGAAGGGTGGTTTCGTGTGTAAACGTCAGCCACAGCTGACGACGCGTGAAGAAATCTGGGCGGAAGGACAACGTTGTTACAAGCGCTTTATTCGTGCGCTGCTGGATGTAACCGACAATATCGTTGATGGTGACCTACTGCCACCAGCCGACGTGGTCCGCCATGATGACGACGACCCATATCTGGTTGTTGCGGCAGATAAAGGGACGGCAACGTTCTCGGATCTGGCTAACTCAGTGTCTGATGATTATAACTTCTGGCTGGGCGATGCATTCGCATCCGGTGGTTCGAACGGTTATGACCATAAGAAAATGGGGATCACGGCCCGCGGTGGTTGGGAATCAGTGAAGCGTCACTTCCGTGAGCTGGGCATCAACTGCCAGACTACTGATTTCACCTGTGCGGGGATCGGTGACATGGCTGGGGACGTCTTCGGTAACGGGATGCTGCTGTCGAAACACATTCGCCTGGTCGCAGCATTCAACCATATGCATATCTTCCTGGATCCGAATCCGGATTCAGCGAGCAGTTGGGAAGAGCGGAACCGTCTGTTCAACCTGCCGCGTTCAAGCTGGGAAGATTACGACATGAGCCTGATCTCGGAAGGGGGCGGTATCTTCTCCCGTCGCAGCAAGTCGATCAAGCTGACACCGCAAATCCAGAAACTGTTGGGTACCCGTAAGCAGAGCGTACCGCCGAACGAGTTGATCCAGATGATCCTGAAAATGGAAGTGGATCTGCTGTGGAACGGTGGGATCGGGACTTACGTCAAAGCGGCCAGTGAAACCAATGCGGATGTAGGCGACCGTGCGAATGATGTGCTGCGGATCAACGGCGGTGAGTTGCGTGCTAAGGTCGTCGGTGAAGGCGGCAACCTGGGGATGACCCAGCTGGGCCGTGTTGAATTTGCGAAGACCGGTGGTCTGGTTAATACCGACTTTGTGGATAATGTGGGTGGTGTTGACTGTTCAGATAACGAAGTCAACATCAAGATCCTGCTGAATGGTCTGGTCGCCAGCGGTGACCTGACTTACAAGCAGCGCAACGAACTGCTTGTGCGAATGGAAGATGAAGTCGGCGAGATTGTTCTGGATGATGCCTATTGCCAGAGTGAGTCAATTTCTGTCACGCAGCAGCAGCAAGTTCAGTTGCTGAAAGAGCAGATTCGCTTTATTCATCACCTGGAAAAAGAAGGCAAGCTGGATCGGAACCTGGAATACCTGCCGGATGACGATACCCTGGCTGAGCGTGAAAAATCAGGCATGGGCCTGACACGTCCGGAGCTGGCGGTTCTGGTCGCCTACGGCAAGATGGTTCTGAAAGAGGAGATGGTGACTGACGAGATCGCCAACGATCCTTACCATGCCCGTCTGTTGCCGGCTTACTTCCCGAAAGAGCTGCAAGAGAAGTACAGCGATAAGATGGATCTGCACCCGCTGCGTCAGGAGCTGATTGCGACCTCGCTGGCAAATCAAATGTCTAACGAGATGGGTTGTAACTTTGTGACGCGCCTGCAGGAAGAGACAGGGGCATCGGTCTCCGAAATCGCTTCTGCTTATGCTGTCGGTCGTGAGATTTACGGCTTTGACAAGTTCTTCGACCAGATCCGTGAACTGGATAACGAGGTTGCTGCCCAGGTGCAATACGACATGCTGTATCGTTGTCGTCGTATGCTGCGCCGCGTCACACGCTGGATGTTGCGTAACCGTGACCGCCAGTTGGGTATCGAACAGCAAATTGCGTTTTACCAGCCAGTTGTCCAGAAACTACAGGATAATTTGGAAAGTTACCTTGTCACTGAAGAAGTGAAAGAGCATGATGATCAAGCGAATGTTATGATTGAACAGGGTGTACCTGAAGCGCTGGCACACGGTATTGCCCGCCTGAGCAGTCTGTACTCTGCGCTGGATATCGCCCAGATCACCAAAGAGCTGGATAAAGACATCAACTTTATCTCCCGCGTGTACTTTGTGGTGGGTGCGGACCTGTCTCTACACTGGTTCTTGCAGCAAGTTCATAATCAGCCGGTTGAGAACCACTGGCAGGCCCTGGCACGCGCTTCGTTCCGCGAAGATCTGGATTGGCAGCAACGCCAGCTGACTTCTGCAGTGATCACGGCATGTCCGGAAGGGAAGGAAGCTGAAGTCTTGATTAAAGACTGGAAAGCTGAGCATAAGGTTGCAATTCAGCGCTGGAACACCGTGCTGGCTGAATTCAAAGTGGGCACCACCCATGAGTTCGCCAAGTTCTCGGTTGCCCTGCGTGAGCTGATGTTGCTGAACCTGAACTGCCGTCCGGCCGTGTAAGGCCCCCAGGCACAGCGACATTGACGCTGAACTGAATGAAACCGCTATGCTCCGGCATAGCGGTTTTTTTATGGCTATGATTTGGAGGGAAGCTATATCTTGCTGTCATGCTTGGCGATTGTATAACGAAGGGAGGGAACCTGAAGCGTGACGGCGTGATCTTCCTGTTACCATAGCGTAATCGTTTGCCTGAAAACTGTTACTTTTATGCAATCACGGTGCGTAATTGAAGAAAAGGGCTGTTTTTGATGAAGAAAATCGAAAATAGTCGTTGTATTTAGCGATATTTCTGTGAATAATGTCATCCCGTTTATACGGGGCTTTTATTAGGAGGTACAATGTTTTACCGCCTCGCTCGATCCGCAATCTTTCAGCTTGACGCTGAAAAAGCACATGATCTGGCAATCAAAAATCTTTCTCGCTTTACTGGCACTCCTCTCGATCTTCTCTACCGACAACACGTTCCTGATCGTCCCGTCGAAGTCATGGGAATCAAATTTAAAAACCCAGTTGGCCTTGCTGCAGGTCTGGATAAGAACGGTGAATGTATTGATGCCTTCGGCGCCATGGGATTTGGCTTTGTCGAAGTGGGCACCGTCACTCCGCGTCCGCAGCCTGGTAATGACAAGCCACGTTTGTTCCGGGTGATTCCGGCAGAAGGGATTATCAACCGTTTTGGTTTCAATAACCTCGGGGTTGATCAACTGGTAGAGAACGTCAAAAAAGCCAAGTATGACGGTGTCATCGGGATCAACATCGGTAAAAATAAAGATACGCCGGTAGAGAAAGGTGCAGAAGATTACCTGATCTGTATGGATAAAGTTTATCCTTATGCAGGGTACATCACGGTAAACATTTCCTCGCCGAACACGCCGGGGCTGCGTTCCTTGCAGTACGGTGAAGCCTTGGATGATCTCCTGTCTCAACTGAAGCAAAAACAGAAAGCGCTGGCCGAGAAGCATGGTAAGTATGTCCCGCTGGCGCTGAAGATCGCGCCGGATCTTGAAGATCATGAGATCAGCCAGATTGCCCAGTCACTGATCAAGAATGATATCGATGGCGTTATTGCGACCAACACCACGCTAGATCGTGCATTAGTCAAAGACATGCCGCATTGTGATGAGGCAGGGGGGCTGAGTGGACGTCCGCTACAGAATCGCAGTACCGAAGTGATTCGTCGTCTTGCTGAAGAGCTGGATGGCGCGCTACCAATCATTGGTGTCGGCGGTATCGACTCTGCTGTTGCGGCAAGAGAGAAGATGATGGCCGGTGCGCAGCTGGTGCAGGTCTATTCCGGCTTCATCTATCACGGTCCGAAGCTGGTGAAAGATATCGTGACCAATATTTAACCATTGTTTCGATAGCGTATTTCGAAGAGCCCCTGCAATGATCATTGAGGGGCTTTATTTTTGTCTGTAACTATCCCAAGATCCGAATAAGCCTGATTTTTGTCAAACTTTCAGCAGAATCTCATCAAGATCAGCAGTTTATTTCCCCTTTTATTTTGATATCGGCACAGTAAAATTCTCCTAAAGTTTTTTCTATGTCGTTGGATAAGCAGTATAAAGAACTGATTTTGGAGTAGTTACATGCTGAAGCCTAACAACTCATGGACATGGTATTTTGACTCAAGGCATGATTCCCTGATGTTAGATTTGGGCGATGAAATGATTTTTCGGGTCTCTATTCCGACGAAGCACCTGATCACCGCTGCCTATGAACGGACAGACTTTACCGTTGATGATGCCAGTGTGTATCAGACTTTTGTGGAGAGTATTGCGGATCTGGAGCTTTCCGAGCCCCGCAAAGCCGAACTGGCCCTCAATGCGGTGGCCGCTAGTCGTTTTCACAAGCCCATGATGCCGAAAAGCTGGTTTTTCCACACTCAGGGAGAGACGTGCGAACCGCAAGAAGCGGATATCGTGACGCTGGAAACCGAGTTCGGAACAGCAAAATACCTGGTGATCGAAAATAGTGGTTGTGCCAGCCTCTGTATGCTGGCGGAAGAGTCGCCGCTGTCACTGACCAGTACTAAAGAGATGGCATTTTGCGACACTATCAAGGTGATGAACGATCGTATGCAAGCCTATATAATTGAAAAACATGTCAATTTTGCGCTTGTTGGCTAACAGCAGGGGATGATTCCCATCCGGTAAATCTCTCCTGCTGAACGAGGCCCGCCTTGGGCCGGTGCCATTACCTCCAATTTAAAAACATCTGTCCCCTGCGATACGTCCACTCTCAGTCCCCATTAAGTTGCTCTCAAATACGCTGTCAGACGCTACCTCTGCGATGAATCGCCGCTACCGCTCCCTGTCCTCTTTCCATGAATGCCTGAGCCGGTAGGATGGATTTCTGTCGTGTGGCCAATTGACGATATGCCCCATTGGGCAAACGTGCCTTCAAATGTCTCCTGGATACGTTTAACAAACATCACTGACGTGCTCCTTTCCCCGACCAGCTCATGACGATGATTAAGCGCTTTATTGTTGAGCGCTGGAGAGGAGAGTCTCCGACGTTTGAGATCGGGAAGTCACTGAAATTAAACCGCGCAATAAACATCCACTACTTTTATAAGGGCATTTATTTGTAACGAAAATAAGGTTTATTTTTGAACAAATTAAGTGACTTTAATTCGAAATTTCCAAAAAATTAGCACTTTTTTTTTGCCTCTTTTTGTCAAAATTGAGCAAAAAAGTACCACTATTTTAGCGCTGATTTTTAAAGTATTTATGAAGATCTTCCCCAATTTCCCCAATCCTGAAATCGAATAACAGGTGCCATATTTTCCCGTCAGGAAATAGTTTCCAGGTAGGAAAGAATTGGTTTTATATTCGTGCCCAGAAGGCGCTTGGGTTGGTAAGTAATCACGCATAACTTGAGTGTTAACAACTTGATGAGATGAGTGGATTAACTATTTTCTTTTAAAATCAATTGTATAAGATACTGTTTCTGTGTGTGGATAATGTTGCGGGGCAATTGTTGATGAATGGGAACAGCTGACAAATGCAGCAGTGTGTACTCACATCAACAATGCTGGACTGCAGGTAATTCAGATTGTGTTTATCAGGAAACGCGTTAAACGATGCGGGATTGTTTCCCGTTGGGCGAACCTGAGGCGCTTCAAAAACATGGTGTGTTGAAAGGGTTGGCGCTTTTTTAGTTAAACAGTCAGTTCGGGGCGGTTTAGCGCAAGGTATTTGGTCTGATTTCGGTTATAATTCCCGGCAACATATATGTGAAAAGAACCCCATGAATCAATATCTAGCTATCACTTCCCGAGGTCTTGAGAACCTCCTTGCAGAAGAATTAGAACAACTTGGCGCACAGCAGATCCAGGTTGTCCATGCCGGCGTCCGTTTTAAGGCTGCGCAGGCAGAAGCGTATCGTTGTTGTCTCTGGACGCGTGTCGCTTCCCGTATCATCCAGGTGCTGGGCGAATTTGACGTTCGTGACGATATGGATCTCTACCTGGGTGCGACGGCAATCAACTGGCCGAATTACTTCAGCAGCAATACCCGCATTATTGTCGATTTCAACGGGACCAACCGTGAAATCCGTAACAGTCAGTACGGCGCATTAAAAGTTAAAGATGCCATTGTGGACCGCTTTACCAAAGCGGATATGCCACGCCCGAACATTGACCGTCAGAACCCGGATCTTCGCATCCATATGCGCCTGTCTGGTGAAAAAGGGGTGTTGGGTCTGGATATGGCCGGGAGTGGCCTGCATCAACGGGGTTACCGTACCGATGCAGGTAAAGCGCCACTGCGTGAAACCCATGCTGCTGCGCTGGTGATGAAAAGTGGCTGGACATCGGAGAAACCGCTGCTCGATCCGATGTGTGGTTCCGGTACTTTGCTGATTGAAGCGGCAATGATCGCGGCGGATATTGCGCCGGGTATCAAGCGTAAACGTTGGGGATTTGAGTCGATCAAAGATTTCGACCGTGAAACCTGGCTGGAAATTCACGCCGAAGCGAATGTCAAAGCCCGTCGTGGCCCGGCGAAGGTCGAAACCAAGTTCTTTGGCCGTGAGCAGGACCGTCGAGTATTGAGTATTGCCCGTGCGAACGCCGCCCGTGCCGGCGTCAGTGAGCTGATTGACTTCGATTATGGTGATGCGACGCAGCTGATGTGTCCGACTGGTTTTGAAAATGGCGTGATCCTGTGTAACCCGCCTTATGGTGAGCGTCTGGGAACAACGCCGGAGCTGATCAGCCTGTATACAGAATTTGGTAAGCGTTTGAAACTGGCGTTTACCGGTTCAAGCGCGGCTATTTATTCGGCGTCGAATGAGTTGTTGAGCTGCCTGCGGATGCGTGCCGACAAACAATTCAAGCTGCGGAACGGCGCCCTGGATTGTGTCCTGAAAACTTACCTGATCACCGGTGGCGGCGTTCAGCAGGTTGAAGGGGAAGCAGAAGGCAAACTGGAAGAGACCGAAGTCGCGCCGGATTTCGCCAACCGCCTGAAGAAGAATATTGCCAAGCTGAGCAAGTGGGCGAAGAAAGAAGGCGTCGAGTGTTACCGCCTGTATGATGCCGATCTGCCGAACTACAATGCGGCTATCGACAAATATCAGGATTTTCTGGTGATTCAGGAATACGCCGCGCCGAAGTCGGTTCCGGAAGAAATGGCACGTCGCCGTCTGATGGATATCCTTCGTGCGACGATTCAGGTCACGGGTGTGGAAAATGACAAAGTCATTCTGAAGGTTCGTGAGCGCCAGAAAGGGAAGAGCCAGTACCAGAAGCTGTCCAGCGCTGAGCGTCACATGAATGTGAACGAATATGGCGTGCAGCTGAAAGTGAATCTGTATGATTATCTGGATACCGGCTTGTTCCTGGATCACCGGATCACCCGTCGTAAATTGGGTGAGATGGCCAAGGGGAAAGACTTCTTGAATCTGTTTGCTTACACGGGCTCGGCCTCGGTGCATGCCGCTTGTGGTGGTGCGAAGTCGACCACAACCGTCGATATGTCTAATACTTACCTGCGTTGGGCGCAGGATAACATGGCGCTGAACGGTCAGGTTGGCCGCCAGCATCAGTTTATCCAGGCGGATTGCTTGCAGTGGTTGCAGGAAGTCGATGAAAGCTTTGACCTGATCTTTATCGATCCGCCGACGTTCTCGAACTCGAAGCGTATGACGCAGAGCTTTGATGTCCAGCGTGATCACATCATGCTGATGGAAAACCTCAAGCGGATGCTGCGTCCGGGTGGCCAGATTGTATTCTCCAACAACAAGCGCCACTTCAAAATGGACTTCGACAAACTGGCAGAGCTGGGCCTGACGGCTAAAAATATCTCTGATAAAACGTTGCCGCTGGACTTTGCCCGCAACAAGCAGATCCACAACTGTTGGATTATCACACACAAGGAAGACTAAGTGCTTATCACGTTATATAGCACGGAAGGATGTCATCTCTGTGAGCAGGCCTATGGCCTGCTCCTGGATGCCGGGATGAAAGAGCGCGTGCAAGTGGTGGATATCGCTTTCGATGATGTGCTCTTTTCCCGTTACGGCGTCACCATTCCGGTGCTCTCTGTTCAACTTCACGACGATTCAATTTCTGAACTTGGCTGGCCGTTTGATGCCGCTGAGCTTGCAGCATGGTTAGAAAGTAATGGCATTAATTAAAATCAGTAACGCGCAGTTGGCGTATGGCGATCATGCACTGCTTGATCGCGCCGAATTTCTGCTTCAACCGAATGAACGTGTCTGTCTGGTCGGTCGCAACGGCGCCGGCAAGTCGACCCTGATGAAGATCATTGCCGGCGATGTCCTGTTGGACGACGGGACGATCCAGCGTCAGTCTGAACTGCGTGTATCGCGCTTAGAGCAGGATCCGCCGCGTGACGCCGAAGGCAGCGTGTTTGATTTTGTGGCCGAAGGGCTGGCAGAAGTGGGTCAGGTACTGCGTGAGTATCACCATCTGCTGGATCTGGTCAGCCATGATCCGAGCGAGTCGAACTTTGCCCGAATGGCGAAAGCGCAGGAGAAAATCGATCACGCCGATGCCTGGCAGTTTGACAACAAAATCACGGCGGTGCTTGAGCATCTGCAACTGGAGCCGAATACTCAGCTCAAAGACTTGTCCGGTGGCTGGCAGCGTAAAGCCGCACTGGCCCGAGCACTGGTGTGCGATCCGGATATTCTGTTGCTCGATGAGCCGACCAACCACCTGGATGTCGCCACCATTGAATGGCTGGAAGGTTTCCTGAAAGAGTTCCGTGGCTCTATAGTCTTCATTTCTCACGACCGGGCCTTTATTCAGTCGATGGCAACCCGTATTGTTGACCTGGATCGCGGTCAGCTGGTTTCTTTCCCGGGTGACTATGAAAAGTACCTGGAAGATAAAGAAGAGCTGTTACGCGTTGAAGCGGAGCAGAATGCGGAATTTGATAAGAAACTGGCTCAGGAAGAGGTGTGGATCCGTCAGGGGATCAAAGCACGCCGAACCCGTAACGAAGGTCGGGTCAGAGCCCTGAAGCAGCTTCGTCGCGAACGCAGCGAACGACGGGAAGTGGTTGGCAAGGCGGATATGCAGCTTCAGGAAGCCAAGCGCTCGGGCAAAATTGTTTTTGAAGCCGAACATCTGTCCTACAGCTATGGCGACAAGCCGATTGTGAAAGACTTCAGCTTTAACATCATGCGTGGCGATCGGATTGCGCTGATTGGCCCGAATGGCTGCGGCAAGAGTACTTTGTTGAAACTGTTGTTGGGGCAGCTGGAGGCGTCACAGGGTCACTTACATTGCGGGACCAAACTCGAAGTCGCGTACTTCGATCAGTACCGTGAAATTCTGGATCCGGAAAAAACGGTGATGGATAACCTGGCAGACGGGAAGCAAGAAGTGACGGTGAATGGCCGGACCCGCCATGCGTTGGGTTATTTGCAGGATTTCCTGTTCCATCCGCGCCGTGCCCGTACGCCGGTGAAAGCCCTGTCCGGGGGCGAGAAAAACCGACTCCTGCTGGCCAAACTGTTCCTGAAACCAAACAACTTGTTGGTACTCGATGAGCCAACCAATGATTTGGATATCGAAACCTTGGAACTTTTGGAAGAAATTCTTGCCAATTATCAGGGGACGCTGCTTTTGGTCAGTCACGACCGTCAATTTGTTGATAACACGGCGACAACAAGCTGGTTGTTTGAAGGAAACGGGGTGATTGACGAGTATGTCGGCGGTTACCACGATGCCATGGAGCAGCGGGCCAATTCATTGTCGCAGCTTGCTAAAGAGCAGGCCGCGCAAATCGAAGCAGCCAAGAAAAAAGAAGAGAACAAGCAGCAGGCGAGCCGTGCCCGTTCCGGGAAGAAGTTGTCTTACAAGCTTCAGAAGGAATTGGAAGACCTGCCGCAGCGAATTGAAGAGTTGGAAAACGAAATTGCCCAGCTGCAGGAACTGATTAACGATCCTGCCTTCTTCCAAGATGTGAAAAATGATACCCAAGCGACGCTGAACCGCCTTGCTGAGGCTGAAGCTGAATTTGAGCAGGCATTTGAGCGGTGGGAAGAGCTGGAAGCAATGCAGAAGGAATCCTAATGCAACATAAGACGTTAAAGTTATCGACACTCGCTGCACTGATTGCCAGTGCCACGCAGGCGCAAGCGGCGGTGTATCAGGTTGTTGAAGTTGATGGGGCCAGCAGTGGTGTCGGCTCTGCGCAGTATTACGATAAGAACACGTCGGATTTACAGTCACGTGTTGAATTCTATGCTCAGGGGGTTTCCCCGAGCACCGGGACGGAAAACTGCTTTGCGACGGCTTGTGATGCCGGGACTTATTCAGTATTCGGTGAAAGTCGGTTCGGGACCGACGGGGTTGACTATCGCCATGAAGTGGCTTTCCTGAGTGATAATTATCAGGAAATTAATGATAAGTTTTCGCTGCGTTCGTACTGTAACAATAATCTGGGCTTCAATACCTGTGACGAATGGGCCCGTGATAATTATTACGGCTTGTTCAGTAATGAAAACCAACCCCACGATGGCAGTGGTTTCGGAGGCCTGCATCGCGAACAGGTTGCCTGGAGCGACAACTACTACAGTAATGCTTACCCACTGGTAGAAACCACCGCTGGGGCGTTGTCTCAAATTACAACCTTTGCTGGTGATGCGTCGAAATACGACACCGCTGCGGTTGCCGAGCTGGGAACGCTGGTGGGTTCACACAGCACCACCAACGCCGTGGTGAACCGTATCGGTGAGTTTTCCGGGAATCCGTATCAGCTGGGCATCACCAGCTCCGCTTTCTTTGAGAGCAACAACCGTTACGCCCGCCAGTTTAACAAACGTGGGTTTGTAAATGCGGCTGGGGCGAGCGAAGGTTTGAATCCGGTGAACAGCTCGGAAGGGCTGGTGGCGCAGATGGGCCAGACGCTGGCCTGGGATGCCGTGGAGTATAACGGCCAGCTGTTGGTGGTCGGCAGCGCCGCATTTAGCACCAGCAAGCTAGCTGACACGGACAAGTTGCCTTCAGACAGTAACGGCGACGATCGTCTGAACCTGAATGGCTCCCTGTTTTCTCAGTGTGGCGATTACGCCACGAATAACCTGAATACCCTGTACAATACGCGGGAGTGCCAGTTCTCGGTGTTTGCCAATGATGCGGTGTTCTGGACGGTTGATAATGCCGGCGCTGTATCCGGCAACGCCGTGCCGTTGGCACAGCGGGTAGACGGGAGTAACAACAGCTACCCGGCGCAGGACCCGGATGGTTCGCAAGAGCGCTCTTTCCAGGCTTCAGCTCGTGCTGTGGCGTTGATTGACGGCAAACCGGTGGTGGCTGGCTTCTCAACTGACTCCATCAACAACAATGCTGTAAATACGGTGAATGGGGATTATTACGCGATCCGCGCTGCCATCTATACGCCGAAGGCAGACTTCGATCCGACAAAGGGTGAAGGTCAGTGGGATCGCACGATTATCCCGGGATTGGATATCGAGCAAGGCAATGAGCGCAAGCTGTTGTTCTCTGCTGCGACCGATATTAATGCTAATAACAAGGTGATTGGCCTGAGCAAGAGTGTGAACTCTGAAAACCGCTCATTCGCGGAAACCATGTTTGTCTATGACCATACCAATGGCAGTCTGACTCAGCTGACTTCTACGATTAACCCATCAATTTTCTTTACCGGTGTGAACGGCTTCCCGGCCGCGATCAATAACAAGGATCAGATGGTAGGTTGGGTTGACTCTGAAAGCGTGAACCAGGCCAATGGTCGTCAACGTCGTCAACGTGGCTTTACCTATTTGGCGGGTAGCGATGTGGAAGGTTCACCATTACAGGGTAACACGGCCTGGATGCTTGATGATCTAACCTATGGCGGGAATGTCGGTGATGCGAACAATGTGTACCGGATTGCGCAGGCCACTGATATTAATGACGCCGGGGTGATCTCTGCCACTGCATTTAAGTGTGACGGCGGTTATCAGGATCAAACCAAAGAAGCACAGTGTAGTACGGACGAACGTGTGGTCGCCGTGAAGTTGGTCCCTGTTGTTGGCGGTGAAATTGAACAGCGTCCGGCGCAGGCAACGACAGTGGAACGCAGTGGCGCGTCATTGGGTATGTTGGCCCTGACGCTGCTCGGCTTGATTGGGTTCCGACGGAAAAAATAGTTTTTTGTCAAAAAAGCTCATTTTTCATACAGGCTCACACTTTGTGAGCCTGTCTTGTTTCAGGGGTTGATCATTAGTGCCGTTTGGCCAATTCTTACAGAGTGGAGTCACAAAAACTCCATCAGTATGACACTTAATTGCAAGAAACGCAGATAAGGATGAGGAATTGTACTATGAAGAGACAAAAGCGGGATCGTTTGGAACGCGCTCAGGCTCGTGGCTATCAAGCTGGTATTAATGGTCGTTCCAGTGAAGAATGCCCCTATCAGGCGGCGGATGCCCGTACGAATTGGCTAGGTGGTTGGCGAGAAGCAAGGGAAGACTTGCACTCTGGCCTATATAAATAAATCCCTTCATATCACCCTTATATGGCCCCTTTCAGGAGAAGGGGCTTTTTGTTATCTGGCGTCTGGCATCCTGGAAAGATAGGGAATACCGGCATACTCAAATCTCAGTCTATTGCCACGTATTCTTGAGTGACGGTGTCACGACATAGCCTGAACCACCAAACGCACCGGAGGTCATTATCAGATGGAGAATGTCCAGTCAGCGCATGGTATAGCGAATGAAGTACAACAAGCTGGCGGGCAAGGGTGTTGTTTCTGTTGATATGAATTGATGGCGGTGAAGTCGTCACACAACGTTACAGGGTAAGTGACAGGGTCACAATGGACAGCCACAAAAAATAGACAGTCACAAAAAAGGCCGCGTGAGCGACCTTTTCGATGTACTGCATTGAGCAAGAATCAGAATGTAGACGTGTCTTTGAACAGGCCAACTTTCAGATCTTTAGCAACATAGATTTCTTTACCATCGACCAGGACTCGGCCATCAGCGACACCCATGATCAGCTTGCGGTTGATCACACGCTTCAGCTGAATTTCATAAGTCACTTTCTTTGCTTCCGGTAGGATTTGGCCAGTGAACTTCACTTCGCCAACACCCAACGCACGACCTTTCCCTTCGCCGCCGTTCCAGCCCAGGAAGAAGCCAACCAACTGCCACATAGCATCCAGACCCAGACAGCCCGGCATGACAGGGTCACCTTTGAAGTGGCAGTCAAAGAACCAAAGATCAGGGCTAATATCCAGCTCTGCATGGATGAAGCCTTTTCCGTGGTCACCGCCTTCATCGGTGATTTCAATGATTCGGTCAATCATCAGCATGTTGTCAGATGGCAGGGATGGGAAATCCGGACCGTATAGTTCGCCCTTGCCACATGCAACGAGTTCTTCGTAGTTATAAGATTGCTGGCGTTTCATCAGACTTATTTAGCTCCTTGAAATGTATGGAGGCAATTTAGCTTACACATGTACGCCTAACAACTCGGATCAGTGCTGGACAAACCAGTTCCGAATACGCGTAACCCAATGATTATGATGATCATGATCGCCGCGGTGAATGTTCTCAATCCGCTCGGCAATGCGGCTGAGTAGGGTTTCCGCGTCATCGTTCTCATCCCGGAATACGTGTCCGGTCAGTAGCGGTAAGGCGTCATCAACACTTTCAACTGCCCACAAATGGAATTGACCGGCGCGGATCGCCTCAATCACTTCATCGTTCAGGCACAGGTTACCCAGGTTTGTTTTCGGTAAAATGACACCCTGTTTGCCGGTCAGGCCGCGAAACGCACAAACCTTGTAGAAGCCTTCAATTTTCTCGTTGATCCCGCCGACGGCCTGGACACGGCCAAATTGATCGACTGCACCGGTCACTGCAATTTGCTGATTAATCGGCTGCACCGCCAGCGCCGACACTAAAGAGCATAGTTCAGCCAGCGAGGCACTGTCACCATCGACTTCAGAATAAGATTGTTCAAATACGATCGAGGCCGCAAAAGGCAGCGGCTGGTCCAGATCCAGTGCTGTACTGATAAAGGCTTGCATAATCATCATGCCTTTGGCGTGAATGTTCCCGCCCAGTTCAGCTTTACGCTCAACGTCTGAGATATCGCCGTCACCAAAGTGGACAACACAGGAAATTCGCGCCGGCTCACCATAGGCAGTCGGGTGGCCCGGGATCTCGACCACGGTCAGACCGTTGACCTGGCCCACTTGTTCACCCTGGCAGTCAATCACTACTTGTCCGTGATGAATATCTTCAATCGCGCGCTCAGGCAGATACGACTCCCGGTACTCCCGGGCTTTGAATGAGGCTTTGAGATGCGCTGCAGTGATGCTCTCGCCCTGGGATTCAATGGCAGCTTCACACAGCAGGCTCTGGTGCCAGATCGGACACAATGGCACCCGACGCTGATCTTCAGTGAAACGGGCGCCGGCTTTCATCAGCACTTGCAGTGCGTGGTGATCGGCAAGCTCAGGCAGCTGCGCTTTTTGGGTCAGCGCTTTGAGGTAAGAGAGATAGAGCGGCAAAGTTTGATTGTCGAGCACAACGTCCTGCTCAAACTCACCATACATCGAGAAACCTGATGTGATGTCCGGCTCAGCATTCTCCAGCTCAGCCATTAGATAGCGATCCCCAATTAGTACCAGCTTAACGTTCAGCTGTTCAGCTGGCGGCAGGGGGTATAACGTTTTCGTACTTGCCGGCTGCCAGTCCAGCATGCCGTTCATCAAAACACTTTTGAGTCGTGGCCACAGCTTCGGGTTGGCAAGAATGCTGGTGACAGAGAGAACCAGGTAGCCATGATTGGCCTGATGGACGAGGCCGTGTTTGATTTGAGATTTTACCAGCTTGTTATCTTCAAGCGGCGGGTAGACTGCGCCGAACAGGCTTTGTTCGGTCACATTTTCGCCGATGATAATCGGGCTGTTTTCCGGGGCGGACTGCTGCTTTGGCTCGTAGTGTGTCAGCAATTCGATGACATAGTCACGATACACTTTATTGTCTGGCGCCGTGATCCGAAGCACGCGGGGCTGTAACTCAACGGCTGTAAACCGGCGTATCGCATCCGAGAGGCGATCTTGCAAGGTTCCCGTTGGTGCAGGGCTCAGATCGTCATATTGTTCAAGGATAGTTTGGAACTTCGAGTAGTCTGGAGTCATTGTACGCCAGGTTTGTTCATGCATGGGCTATAGCTTTATGTCGTTACTGTGAAAAAGACAGCAGTATAAAGGAATCAATGACTGCATAATAGGTAGTCGTCGCATGAATTACGGATTAGGCCGCTTTATTCGCAATAGCTTACGAGCCCCTGGAAGTTCAGTTGCCGGAGGTCGGTTGTCATAGAGTCGGTGTATCATGGATTTCATCATTTGTTGGAAATAACTCGGAACACGCTGAAAACAATCGGTAAATTTGTAGAAGGGAATTGAGGTTTAAGTCATCTACAGTTACACTGTCACAGTTTAACTGTAGCCTTGTTTGAGAATCATCGAACTATGAAATATCAGCAGCTTGAGAACCTGGAAGCCGGTTGGAAATGGAAGTACCTGGTCAAAAAATGGAAAGAAGGTGAGGTGATCACCTGCTATATAGACACCAGTGAGGCTGAAACCGCAGTGCGGGACTTACTTGCTATTGAACACGAGCCGACCAAGGTAATCAAGTGGATTAGCAAGCATATGGCGCCGGATCTGGATAAAAAGCTGAAACAAGCCATCCGAGCCAAGCGCAAACGCCATTTTAATGCTGAGCAGAAGCATACTCGCAAAAAGTCCATTGACCTGGATTACCGGGTTTGGGAAAAGCTGGCAGAAAAGTCCAGGATGCTGGATTGCACCTTGTCTGATACGATTGAATATCTGATCAGTGAAAGTAATCGTTCGGAAGAAGCCAGTAAAAAGGTACTCGATATCAGAAACGATCTCCATGAGTTACTCGATTTTGAGTAATCCCGGGCTGCAGGTGATGCCCATTTTCATGCAGTGAAAACCGGCTCAGATAGTTTTTTTCGATTACGCTTATCCTATAAGTAGCATGCTGATACAGAAAGGAGTACGGAAATGGAATATCTCATCCTTCTTGCTATTGCAGTCGTTTTTCTGGTCTTTAAAGATCGCCCGGTGATGGTGCTGACATTCGAAAATGGTGAGCTGACGCATTCTAAAGGCCAAATCCCAAACGGTTTTTTGCTTGGGTGCAAGGATATTGCCCATAAAGAGCCGTTTTCCGGTAAAATTAAAGTCTATAAAAATCGGTTTACCACCAAGTTGGTATTTTCCAAGACGATTCCTGCGAAGGTGAAACAACGTATCCATAATGTTTTCCCTTATGCTTCCTCGACGAAAAAACGGGGCCGAAGGGCCTGAAGGCGACAACCGATGAACATGAGAGAGGCTTCAGTGACATGAGGCCTTTTTTGTAGCCATCCTCGACAACGGATAAGAAGATCATGCTGACTCCGCATGCGTTTCGCCTGAGCAAAGGGCAACCCCTGAAACAATCCATTCTCGACTATCTCTCTCAGCACACGATTCAAGCTGGCTCAATGCTCAGCGGGGTTGGTTGCCTGACTGAAGTCGAGATCCGTCTGGCAGATGAACGGCAGGTGCTGCATTTGGATGGCCCCTTGGAGATCCTGATGCTGAGCGGCACATTAACGCCGAAACACGCACACCTGCATATCTCGGTCGCCGATCAAGCCGGCCGGGTATATGGCGGGCATCTGGTTGAAGGGCAAGTGTCTTACACAGCTGAAATTTGCCTGGCCAGTTATGAAAACCTGGTCTTTCAGCGTGAGTTTGATCCAAAGACGGGTTTTGATGAATTGGTTGTCGCACATCGGCTGATGTCGCGAAGCAAAATAGTGACGCTGTGGCCAGACAGTTAGATGAAATTAACCTGGTTGCGACTGCCGTGACTGAAATGTCTTCTGCGACCCATGAGATTGCCGGTAATGCCGACAATACAGCGCAAAACGCTGAGGAAGCAATGCAGGTCAGCCAAAGTGGGGTTGATCAAGTGGTCAAAAGCCAGCAATCAATAATCTGGCAGATGAAGTGAATCGTGCTCGCCAGGTGATTGAGAATCTGAACGACCACGCTCAGAGCATCAACTCCATCATTGCAGCGATTCAGGGCATTGCTGAGCAAACCAATTTGCTGGCACTGAATGCAGCGATTGAAGCGGCACGTGCGGGGGAGCAAGGCCGTGGTTTTGCTGTCGTTGCGGATGAAGTCCGGGTGCTGTCGCAGCGTACCCATGATTCAACGCAAGAGATTCAGGGGACGATTGAAACACTACAACGTACGACCCAGGAAGCCATGAACCTGATGTTGCAAAGTGGTCAACTCGCCGAAACTAGTGTTCAGGATGCTGAGTTTGCGAGCCAAAGTTTGGAGCGGATCAACGCATCCGTTCAGACGATCAGTGATATGGCAACCCAGATTGCATCTGCTGCAGAAGAGCAGAGCTCTGTAACCAATGAGTTAAACAGCAACACCGAAGCCATTCGTAGTGTTTCTGACGAGTTGGTGGGGGAAGCGCTTCAAAGTGCGAATGCAGCACAACGTCTCAATGAGCTTTCTCAGCAACTTGAAAACGAAGTGAAACGCTTCATCTTGTAATTCGACAGCTTGTACTCCAGAGCTCTCTCATTGATGAGAGGGCTTTTTTGAGTCTCAGAACAGTCAACAACAGGGAAAGGCTGCTTCGAGATGCCGCAATAGATGTGTTTAATCGACCGCCGATTTCAGAGCTTGGTGACTGTCCAGATATTGGTTGACGGTTGCCTTGAGCGCCGCCAATTTCGATTCCGCCTCAATTCGTCGTTGGCGTTCGTCTTCAAGTTGTTGTCCCAGCTCAACGGCGAGGTAACCGCCTTTAATAAGCGCTTTGGTGGTGACATTACTCTGAGTCAGGGCTTTTAGCTCCCGGATCATATAGTAATGCTCATCTGTATTTCGAATTGTAATTGCCATAGAAAATTATCACTTTTGTTTTTTGCACGCATTCTAACTAAAAACACTCACTTATCAATTACTTTGATGGATTTTCTTCTGAAGAGAAGACTGTGAAATCATCGTGTTTGATAGCATTTCACGCGGGGCAACGGCACCAAATGTTTTTTGGATTTTCAACTAATACACCCCCTAACGCACTATAACTTCATTGATACAAAAACAATTTTAAATACAATCCCCAAATACAGACACATATCTAACCCTATGAATTAAAAGCTTTAATAGATGCTTGTAATCTCAGCCACAGCAATTAAAATTCATTCAAGGTGGAAATGTTTCGATAGGGACGAGATTGAGCATCACAGATAACCTGCTAAAGAAACGACTGCTTGCAAGTCGGGAAAGAGAGAAAACCGTCACAGGACTTCAGGGAATTGCCATGATGAATCATGGTAGCGAAGTGACATTTAGCATTAAAACTCCGTTAGGCCGCTTACTAAGAGCGGAAACGACTTTCATCGGCTCCAATGGTAAAGACAATATTATCCTCGAATATCCGGTCGTCAGCCCGCAAGCGTCAATGGATTACTTTCATGAAGGGTTCTGGGTCACAATCAAAGCGATTTCCGAGAAAGGGGAAGGTGCACAGATCTCATTCAAAACCCAAATTGCCCATATTGTAGAAAAGCCTGTCCGATTCCTCATTCTCGACTTACCGCGTTCAATGGATCTACTCCAACTTCGAAGTGAAGCCCGTTACGAAGTACAGCTCCAGGGGCAGATTCTCCTGGGACAGAGAGCTTTGCTGGTGGACTTTAAAGATCTGTCAAAAAATGGCTGTTGCTTCCGCTACGATATGAATGGCCCGCAATTCGATGAAGGGCATAAACTCACCGTCAGCATCAAAAACCCGAATACTCTGAAAATTTACCATCTGTCAGGCCATATTAAGAGTATTCACAGGTCCGGCGGTGCCAATAATTGCGGAATATTATTTGATGAGTATGGGTTAGAGCAGGTTAAAACACTGTTAGCACAACTCATTTTTGATGGAGCTAAGTTATCATTTAAGTCATAATTTATGATGCGGTAGCATTTTATAGCAGAAAGATCTTCCTATTGTGGTTATAGAAAAAGGGGGAGAACACATCATTCAGCCTGGGCTGCTGAAGCTTTCGTTGCCTCAAACTTTGATAAGCTTCGTTGAACTTTTTGCATTGAAATTGGCTTGATAAGGTAATCATGTGGGTTCAAGGTGAGAACTTCTTTCACGACCTCAGCTTGGCTTTCCGAGGTAATCACTGCAGTCGGCATTTCCGGTAAATGTTGCTTGATATATTTCAGGAGCTCTAAGCCATCCAGCGGTTTTTCAATGTTTAAATCCAGAAATATGCCATCCAGTTGATAACTTGCACTGATGAGTAATCTCTGGGCCGAGTTGATATTATTTACCTTGACGATCTCACAAGACTCACAGCGGCGAATGACTTGCGCCAAAATCTCAGCCATAAGCTTGTTATCTTCAACAATCAGTATTTTTTTCATCCACTCCAACGCCACCGATAGCATATTGGTTTTCATGCATATAAAGATAGAACACTGCCCATCACGACACAAGTGGGTTTGCCTGAATCATGATCAAGGCGTGATATTTTGCGTAGGGTGGATGTCGTACTGATCTGACGTAATTTAACAAATGGCTGTTTTGTGTTCCAGCCATGAGCTTTGATTGAACCGTAGGAGGAGAGTCTTGGCTGATTGATGCCACATGACACTGTCACTTTAAATTTGGGCCGATCGCAAACTGACCACTGGTTTCTGAGTAAGTTAGCTCAAACGATGAAGATGTGAGCGCATAGACGCACTTGTTGCCATCCAAGCTATCCCCGACAATGCTGATTTCCAGCGCGTTCTCCTGTAAGAAAGTCGAATCCGGCAGGAGGCTCTGCAAAATATGTTCACACTCCTGAAGCTCGGCAATAATACGTGGATACCCGTACTTGTTAAAATGTAGATTAGAAATGAGATATCCCCATTCGCCATCACTGACGTTCGGATCAGGCTCACCGTCAATCATCCACTTACCATGAAAAATATCGACCGATGTCCTTAAATTACTCTTCAGATTTTGCAGCATGGCATACCGGGCATCATCCGTCAGTCCAAGGAAGCGAGGGGCCGCAGTCACGGTAATAATGCCGACCACCAGGCAAACAATGACCATTTCCAGTAATGTAAAACCCTGATCTCGCTTCACCCGATGAATTCCTTGTCACTCTAGTTATGATTGCCCACTTCAATGTGCGCGCGACATAGTAGACAAAATGCGTATATTATTCAAGACCTTGGGTGATCATGCGATAGGAGAAATCCCAGATTTCCCGTTAGCGCCAATTTTGGTTACTGGTTTCTGGCTTTTGTGTTTTAATGCGCTGACGATAAACGATTTTTCTACCGGAGTCAGGATGACGGAATTCACTGCGTGTATTCAATGGCGGCGAGGCGCTCAAGATAATTTTTGTGATAACCAATTTAGCCGTGGCCACACGTGGGGATTTGATGGTGGGGTTGAAGTACCAGCTTCGTCATCCCCCCATGTGGTGCCGTCGCCATATTCTGTCGCAGAGAATGTTGATCCGGAAGAGGCATTTGTCGCCGCTCTATCCAGCTGCCATATGCTGACTTTCCTGGCTATTGCAGCCAAGAAGCAGTTTGTTGTCGACGCATACCAGGACAATGCTGCGGGAATACTTGAACAAGACAGCAAAGGGAAGAGCGCCGTGACACAAGTGACATTACGACCCAAAATCATCTTCTCCGGCGACAAACAACCGACAAAAAAACAACTGGAAAAGATGCATCATCTGGCACACCAACATTGCTTTATCGCGAACTCAGTCAAAACCCAAATCACCATCAACCTGAAAGATTGTTAGCGATGGGGAAGTACGAGTCGAGACGTTTGTACGACACGAAATTACCAGACCTTCGCACTGTGACAGCGTCACCAGCATCAAGCTGAAATTGAATCAACTCCCTGAATTTAAACTATTTTAAATTTTTAATCGTAAGGCAACTGTCCATACTGAAATGCACTCGTTGTCATAATATTGTCACAAAAATAACACAATATGGATGTGCCAACAGAAAGGAGTGATTCAATGAGTTTTTCTTTGTACTTTGTCAGCGATAGACCAGATCGTGTGACGCGCCGTCATCAGCTTCACAAAAACGATTGCACGCAACTCCCAGCGCCTGAACAAATGACCTGCGTCGGATATTATGGAAATCATGATGAAGCCCTGATGCATGCAAAAGCAATCTACGCCAATGTGGAAGGTTGCGCGCATTGCTTCAGTCAACTTGTCGAAGCCGTCAGTTAATGAGCCCGCAACCGCGGGCTTTTTTATCTCTGTCATTTGAGAAAACACGAGGCTAGGTTGCGCTAGGAGAACTACGCCGTCACAGTGTCACACGGTATCTTTAGGGACGACCGTATATCAGGATGACAACGTGCAACAGGAATGAGGAGGGAGGTCGGGTTATATCAATTCAGTGACGCTGTAACTGTTTGGTTTTCACAGAAAATACGGATGAATTTCCACAGCCGATTACGGTATCAACAGAGGCCAACGACGTAAAAACTAAGTCAAAAAAGATGGCCGTAAGAACATAGCAGACCTCATTTAATCAGACAATGAATTGGGCGTGATGGACAAGAACGTTTAATGCCCATTGGTATCAAAGGCATCAAACATTTCTCGAAACATCAGCAGCTCCTCATCCGATAGGACTTGATCGCGAGTCACTCGTCGACAGGACGAAATCTCACTTCTTAACTGATCTAACTGGCGCTCTGTCAGCGAATCCAGTGAACCGAGCAAGGCATCAAAGCTATGGCTATTCATCTGAACAAACTCATCACGATTTCATACTTCACCAAGAAAACGACGTCGATCCTTGGTACCTCATGAAGATGTGGTTGCACAGCATCTCATGACAATTACTGTATCCGTTATCAATAGAATAGTCGCAGACACAAACCTTGTGTAAATTTGATGACAATAAATCACTTATCATCTGAACAATAGTATGGTGGGGCTCACTCGTTATAAGCGTACCAGGGACAGATCGGGCGGGTAGGTGACATGCCGAAAGCTGGAATCGTCGCAAAGTGAAAAAGTGACACGGTAATGACTCGCACAAATCAGCGCTGAGATTGATACGGACCTGAGTAATCTATTTGCTATCACCGAACTTCGGCAAGTTCTACATGGTGGTCTGGGTGCCGGAAACGGTAAGCACAAAAAGCTGCTCAAAGTGATTTGCAAAGAAGTGGCCGAACATACCAGCATCCGCAGGCAAAACAAACGGCTACCACGGAAAATCCACAAGGTATGGCTTACACGCCGTGAACATGTTTCAGCGCGGTCAGGAAGTCTCGAAAACCATCATCGACATCGATGCATAGCAGGCGCATTTCTTGAATTAAGCGATCCTGTAAAAGACCGATGGTTTACCATGCAGAGCAAAAGACTCACACGTGGCAAGCATGTAATCGTGAAGCGCAGCCCGGTGGCATCATCAGCCCGCAGGCCATCAACTTGTCGGGTACTCAAGCTGAGAATACGGGCACAGCTTCAACACCAGTGATCCGTTTGTCACAAATGCCTTGAATAAGTTTAATCCGCAGTAATTCATCATCAGTCATGGTCAGCAACATCTCATTGACTCCAGATAACTCACTAGAAAAAAGTGCTCTGAAGTTAGTTCAACATGACATTTCTAACTGGCTCAAACCTGACATTTCTAACTAGATCTTACACCCCCAGTTCGCATTATGTATAGTAGGGTAAAATTCGAACAAGCAATATTAAGCTAGTTGCTTATCTCGTAAGGCATTGATTAGGCGAGGGTTTTGATATTTGTCCTCAAGCAGACTATGAACCACATTTTGATCGTCTAATCCAAGTAAATCAGCTATTTGGAAAGCCACATCCCAGTCCATAGAGTTTAGCTCATTTCTCCATTTACTCACACGTGACCTGCTTACGCCTAATTTCTGGGCAAGTTTATAGTCTGAGGGTAGGTCATATCTGTTTTTGACCATATCCAATAATGTATTTGTGTAAGTCATAAATAAGCCTGCCAATTCCCTGTATTTGTTAAATTTTAGGCGATCATTTTGTTCATAACCATAGTTGCCCTCAAGTTGACGTTGAATAAATGTTGACACAAGATGATAAGCACTTAATTGCACTTGCTTGTATGGGGATACAGACATGGACAGACTCGAACATCTTGAACAACTCAAAGCTCGGTTTAAGCAACTCCGCCTGACAACGCCCAAACCGGAGAAAGTGAACAAATTACCACGCGGGTGCGCAGACTACCGCTACAGCCGATCTTTTCAGGTTCAGTCCCGCCGCGCACTTCTGGCGAAAGGAGGCGCGGCATGATTGACTTATCCGCTCGCTATCTATTCAAAGAGTTTTATCGCTCACAGCGCGTGTGCCGCAATGAATCCAGTGACACCTACGTCGCTTACACTAGCATTACTCGGCTAATCAGTTGTGCGTATGCTTATCAGCATGAGTACGACACTTTACGAAAGCTGTTTGATGCCAGTAAAGCCTCCAATCTGGTTGCCTTGAATAAGCGCAAGTCCGAAATTCCGCAGTCACCCAAATTGCAGGCTGCCTTAGCGAAGTATCGCAAGGGGGCCGCATGTTGAGAATCCCTAAGCAAGCGACCAAAGCCCCCCAAGCGGGGGCGGCGGTTTACCGGCTGCTTAAAAATGAAGTCCGGGCCAGCATCAATCTGGCCCGCAGCTACCGCCTTTCGGGCTCGCACCGTTTGGCGGTTCAGTTCCTCAATGATGCCTCGCAATCTCGCCGTGACTTAACGAGCTTGATGGGGGCGATATGAGTTCCCGGAATGCCAAATATGAGCAGCGAAAAATGCAGCTCGGACTCAAGAAAGTCACGGTCTGGGTGCCTGAGTCGGTCGAGGCTGAATTTAAGCTGTTGGCTGATGTTTGTTGCTCAAATCGCCACTTTTCAATCAATACGGTTCGGGATGTACGAACCGGGCGTTATGTATCGTTAGAGAGGGCCGTCACTGATGACACTCAAAACTAACGATTTTCTCTATGTCGCGGGTGCCGTTCAGCCCGCCGACCGAACCAAAAAGAATTTAGCCAGCTATGAAGCTGGTTTTTTAGGTTCCAAAAACCAGAAAAGCAACCATTTGCATAGCCTCGATGAGCTGAATCAGTTCTTTGCCCGTCAGCAGGTTAAGCAGGTGTTATCTCAACCGAAGATTGACGCCGAACACCTCCGCGAAGCGGCGGCCCGCAGGGCCGAAAACAATAGGCTTGTCCAAGGGCGCAAAAGTCCGACACACCCACAGCAGGCCCAATTAGACCGCCTGATGCGACAGGAGCGGCACCTACAGCGCCGCAAGTGCGCGATAGATAACCCTGAGTCTGTCTTCAACCATGACGTCATGTATGACCTGCTGGATGGCGATACCGAGGCCCGGATTCTGTCGCCAAAGGGCCAGGCGAAAAACGTCGAGCCGGATTTCAACCCGAGCGTCGTCCGGTTGATGAAACGGGAGTGGTCCGGGCAATGCAAAATCCAGCATTACGCCCAGACTCCGAGCAGTGCCGCGCCGGATGCGCAGGCCGGGGAACGCTACACCGAGCAACTGACCAAGCGGGCGGTAAGCAAGATTTTCGAGGCCGGTGCCTATGTCGCCACGTGTCACGGCGGTTTCTGCACTTTCCTGACCCTGACATTCGACCAAGCCGAGCGAAACCGGATTATGGGCGGGATGGTCGAAGGGGATGCCGCGCCTTACTGCACCTTGCCTGAGCCACCTTTGCCAGCCAGCAAAACGCGCGGCCCGCGCTCGATGCTCAAAGGCCGCCCGCAGCTTAAATGTACCGACGGCACCCATACCCCGGTCAGCATCAAGCGCAATATGGCCCCGTTTGTCGAAGACATCGCCGGGCCTTACTGCGCCATTGACACCATGGCCGATGACCCCGGTATGACGGTGACGATTCTCGATGACGGCACGGTGCAGGTGATGAACGAAAACGGCGAGATTGCCGGGCCGTACACACCGACGTTTCTCAAGCCCGAGCCTGCATTCACCATCACTAGAGAGGCCGAAACCACCATCGGGCGGGAAGTCTCCCGGTTTCTCGACGGGGCCAAGAAACTCTATCAGCGCGGCTGGAACAGCCCATACACCGTAGAGCAAGACACCGAAACCGGGGCCAAATACTGCAAGCTGACGGAAAAGCGCATTCCCGGCCACAGCCAGCCGAGCAATGTCGGCCCGACGCAGCTCCCGGCTGATTTTCATTACATCTGGGTGGCGGAATGCCCGGCCAATGACGACGGCGAGCCGAACCCGCATGTGCATGTGTTGCTGCGCTGGTCGGTGCCGAAAAACCTGTTCCCGGCATGGGCACAGCGGTTAGAAAAGTTATGGGGTAACGGATTTGCCCACCTTGAGCGCATCAAGAAACCGATGGCCGCCGGCAGCTACATCATCAAGGCGGTGGGCTATGCCGCCAAAGGTGAAAACGCCGACCAAGGGCTGATTAAGGGCAACCGCTACAACATCGCCCGTTGCAGCCGCGCCCCGGCGTGGGAATGTATCGCCAGTTTCGAGGCCGATAACATGGCCGCAATTATCAAAGAATGCGGTTACAAGCTGGAGCAGTGGCGCAAGCCGATTAACCGCCACCTCAAGCGGCTGGAAAAGCAACTAGACCAAACCATTAAGGCGAAAGCGATAGCGAAACGAACCAAAAAACCAGAGCAGGACATTAACAAGCTCACGGCCCGGATTATCCGCCTTGAGAACCAAATGAAGGCGAGCCGGGACCATATCAAAAGCCGGGAGGTTTACGCCCATACCCGCAACATTTTCTGCATGTCATTCGATGGCGAGCAAGCCGAAACCAAAGCGTTTGATTTTCTGCTTTGGGCGGCAGGCGCACGCGGTTGGTCGATGACCGTGCGCAGCGACGATGCCGACAGCATCAACGCATACACCCAAGCCAGTGCGGTGGCCCGCAAAGCATACGCACCGCAGTACCAGCGCCACCAAGAGCGCCGGGCCTACTGGCAAGGGATGAGAAACGACCCGCTTGCACCACACAACAGGGATGTACCGACCGAGCAGCAGCTAACCAGCCAGTTATCGGCTTGGATGGCAGAGCTTGAATGCTATGAACAACTGCAAATTGCGGTTTAACCGGAAAGGACAATCAATGGACAAACTGACTCAGATTACCAACGAACTGAAAGGCGAAGTAGAGAAGGCCAAACGCAACCCGTTTGCCAGCAAAATCATGGCTCCGCTGCGCTTGGTGTTGGTGTGGATGCAAACCGTCAACGAAAAGCTCATCGAGCTGGAGCAAGGGGGCAAACATGGCTGATGTGATGCCGGTACGCACCTCGACCAACAAAGTCGAAGGCATTAACCGTTGCGAGTGCGGCAACGTCCGTACCATTCATCGCGCCCGTGGCAAGCGGGCGAAATTCCTGTATTCGATTTGTGATGACTGCGGCACCAACCAGCAGACCGGCGCTTATTGGCAGGGCAAGTTCAAGGTGCATTACCCGACGCTCGAAGCCCTGCACCAAGCCGGGCAAACCGCTGAACCTGTGGTTTCTGAGCCGAAACCGGAACCCGTACCTGAGCCAAAACCAGCGCCGCAGCTAACCGAACCGGAAGCGATTCCCGTACCGGCCCCGGTCAAGGCGGAACCGAAACAACCCGAACCGGAGCCGGAAAACAAGCCGAGCATGTGGAAAGCCGTCTTAACCGGCATCATCCTCGGCGGCCTGACCGGCGGGGCGATTACCCGACTGTAACCCAAACCAAGCAAGGAGATAGCGCAATGGAAGATGAACTGACCGTACATGATGCGGAAACTGGCCAAGCTGAGGCGGTGGATACCCGCTGCGAGCAGGAAGAAAAAGACTTCCTGAACAGCCTGGACGATGACTTTGACCCGGCAACCGCCGAAGCCAAGGCCGAGCAGGCCAATATCGAGCAGGAAGCTGCTGCCGGAATCGTGTTTGTCGGCCTGATGACCATCGAGCAGACCATGAAAACCATGGTTCACCCGGATTTCACGTTCAACCCCGAGCAGGCCGAAGGGGTGGCGCTGAAAGTGGCCCCGCTGATTGTGAAGTACGGCGGCAACCCGCCGCCATGGCTCGCTAAGTACATGGACGAAATCATGGCCGTGGCCGCTATTGGGATGCTGAGTCTGTCCAGCTATATGCAGGTGAAGCAGCTCAAGGCTGAAGACCTCGCCGCCGCTCGCCGTGAGCAGGCCAAGCGGACAAAAGAAGCCGCAAACGATGATTTTAATCAGGAGGTGGCATGAGCCTCCAACCTATCAACCAAAACAACGCATTGAATAATCATCATGCTTATGTGGTTGGTATGTCAGGCTGCGGGAAAACTTCCGCAGCCAAAAAGAAATTCATCAAACCAACCGACCAAGTGGCCATCTTTGACCCGCTCAAGGACTACGACGGCGAGCTGGCCGGGCGCAAGGTCCGCAGCTATCCCAACCTGAGAGAGTTTGCCAAGGCGCTGTATGCCGGACGCAAAACCAATCAGGGATTCAAGATTGCGTATGCCCCTGACCACGAAACCACCGAAGCCGATTTCGACAAGTTCTGCATGGTGGTCTGGGGGGCCGGGAACGGCAAACACAAAAAGCCGCTCAAAGTGATTTGCGAGGAAGTGGCCGAGCATACCAATACCGCGGGCAAAGCAACTGGCTACCATGGCAAGATTCTACGGCTGGGACGCAAGTACGGCCTGCACACCGTGAACATGTTCCAGCGCGGGCAGGAGGTGTCGAAAACCATTATCGACAACTGCCAGTTTGCCTGTGTGATGATGCAGAAGGCCGACGACAGCGCCCGCTACCTACAGCAGAAAACCGGCATTCCGGCCACAGAAATCGTCAAGCTGAAAAAGCTCGAGTACATCTTGCAGGACGGGAAAGAGTGGGTGAAGGGTGTTATTCTTTGGTGATTAATATTCTTTCAAATTTTCATGTGGATAGAGTATAAATAGGGGGCTGACAACTGGAGTGCATCTATGTCTGAATATTCATTCGAAAACCGTGATGAGTTCGCTAGGCGTAAAATAGCTCAGAACTTAATCTCTTTGCTTTCATCTGATATTGATATTTCACCATTAGTCCTTGATGGTGGCTGGGGTACCGGTAAAACTGAGTTTTGCGAAAAACTAATCAAACTATGGGGTTCTGATGAGCATCACATAATTTATGTGGACGCTTTTAAGGCAGACCACGCAGATGAGCCGCTACTCACAATTCTTGCGGAAGTTTTAAAACTACTTCCTGATGATGAAAGGCTACCAGTAATAAAAAAAATCCTCCCGGCTATTAGGTATGGCTTAAAGACAACCATCAAAGCAGGAATTGGTCATTTGCTAAAGCAAGATACTGATAGTATCGCAGACGGCTTTGATAAAGAAATTAAGCAAGTAGCTGACAAGGCAATAGATGCATCAGTAGAGTCAATGCTAAAAGACCATGTGAAAGCATCTGAAAGCTTGGATGCACTACAGAGCACTTTGGAAGGCTTAGCAGAACATAAAAAAATCATATTCTTCATTGACGAGCTAGATAGGTGCAAACCAAACTTTGCTGTGAATATGCTTGAAGTTATTAAGCATACATTTAACATTAAAGGCGTAAAATTTGTCTTGGTCACCAACTTAAATCAACTAAAAGCTTCTATTAACCATTGTTATGGAGATAGCGTTAATTCTGAAAAGTACTTGGATAAATTTGTAAAATATAGAGTAACATTGCCCGATAAGTACTTGGATGGCCACACTGTTGTAAATACATCTTTGATACACTACAGGAATTTAGTTGAGCGTAGCTCCCAACTTCCAGATTCTTTGTTAAATGAGGGGAAAATGGATGTTATTTCTCGCCTTATTGAACACGCTAAGTTATCACTAAGAGAAGTTGAAACCTATGTAAGGCATTTGGAAACATACGACGTGCTATCACAAGGGGGGCTAAAATCACAAAATTGGTTTTTAGTGGTTATAAGAATGGTTAGCATTTTTGTCGCGGTATTTTACCCTACACTTAGTCAGGAGCTGTGTGTAAATAGAGCTAGTGCTAAAGATTTTGCTAATGTACTAGGTGTGGAAAGTTTTTCAAAAGAAGTCATCAATACTGGCTACCCTGATGCCCATATGGCCTTAGTTTTTGTCGTAGGCTTTGAATGTGAAGACTCCAGCTGGCTAAATCTGGATGAGGATTATGCAATCAAGTGGACTAACCACCTTCAGAATATTATGAATGGCGATTGGTCTTTATCTTTGAAGTTAGTTAGTCGCTATATCTCTCAGACAACATTGACTCTAAACCTTTACTGATTTTGATTTGCCTCACATATTCAAAAGCCCGCTAACCTATAGGTTCAGCGGGCTTTTTTGTGTTTGCCTTAAAACCAAATCGCTTGCTTTGCTGTTGGGGAATTCTCATCCAACAACAGAGAGCAAGCACCATGAATGCAAAAACCAAAGGGTATGTAATCACCGCGCTGATTGCATTGGTCGTCGCCGGTGGCGTGGTTTGGGCGTCAAACAACGTTGACGCCGTCGAAGACGCAATCGGGTAAGGGGGCGCTGATGGAAATTATCGCAACCCCGTTTGCACCACGCCCGAAAGAGCTGGACCCGGTCGAAGGCGTGGGCTGGGGCAACCGTGCCTCGCTGCGTCTGGTTTCTGGCCCGACGTATCACAGCATCGAGCTGGTCACCAACATCACCGACCCGAAAGATATTGAGCGCGTTGAAGTCTCGCTCAATGGTTCTGCAAAGGTCAACGTGACCGGCGAAACGCTGGTCAAACTGCAATCCCACCGCAAAAACTACGCTGAGCCGGGCCGCTACGTGCTGTCGTTTGGTGACCCGACGCTGCGCACCAAAATCGGTGTGCGTCAGACCGATTTGGTCACGCTGGCCGGTGAAATCTGGTTCATCTACATCACCTTGAAAGCCAAACCAGCCGCAGATGCCCAAGGCAACGCGACGCCAGCGCCGTCAATCCGTGCCCGTGCGCATGTCTTGCCAGCGCAAGCCACGCGTTACTACATGCCGCGCATCTATGAGCTGACATGGTTTGCCTCGGCGACCGGCCGTACGCCGTTCGACTTTGCCGAGCGCAGTCCGGCACTGAACCTCAAGCGGATTCACTTCCTCGATGACTCGATTGACCGGGTTCGCGTCCTGCGTGACAGCTACGAAGAGCTGAACGTCACCAAGGCCGATAACGCCTTCGATTTGGCGCAATCGAAGAAAGAGCAGAATACCGGCTGGTTTTCGCTCGACTTTATCCGCTACGGCTTCGGGGCCGACGGCATGCTGAATACCGCCGCCCGCAGCCAGCTGGCCTTTGAGCTGGATAAAAATTCCGTCGGCAGTGTGCCGGTGATTGTGGAAGCTGTGGAGCAGGTGAACGCGCTACCGTCCAAAGCCGCCTAAGGGGGAGTCATGAGTTTACTTGACGACTGGGGCGAATCCCTCGGCGGTATCTGGGATTCAGCTGTGGAAGGCGGTGGGAACTGGGTTGACGCATGGATGCAAAACGAGGCCGACAATGTGGCCTCGTCTGCACCGGAAGAAAACCGCACGCCGCAACATGAGGAGCCAGCAAAACAGCCAACCGGCCAGCCTATCCACAATCAGGGTGGATTGAGCAGCAACACCACGTTGATGCTGCTCGGCGGGGGCATGTTGGTGCTGATGGTCTTCATGATGTTCATGCTAAGGGGGAAATAGCCATGCCGTTATTGTTCTGGCCGCTGCTGGCGGGAAGTATCGGCTATGTCGGCGGCCTGTTCACGGGTGAGGCGGTCAGCCGCACCGTGAAGCTGTTGATTGCCGTGCTGATTGCCCTGTGGCTCTACAACAAAGTGACAGGGGGTAACTCATGATTCCGGGGGTGACGAACTCCGGTTCAATGCCGATTAACGCGGGCGGCGGAGCTGCCGGACCATCAAGCGCGAAAGCCAATAACGAGTCTGGCTTTCGCGTCGGTTCTATCAACATGGGCGGCGGCAACTCGAATCTGTTGCTGCTTGTTGTTGTCCTTGCGGGCATGTGGATTCTGACGAGCAAGGGGGGCTAATGCGTTTTCAACTGATACGGCCCAACCGTGCCGACATCAATGCCCAGCTTGCTTTGTTGCGTCCGGCGTTCAACGGGGTAAATCAGGCCAAGGCGGAGTTTGATTTTTGCTGCGAAGCAGTAAAACGCAAACAGGCCAGCTTGTATCACCTCAAGGGAAAAGGCGTCTCGGTCCGCTTCGTGGGCATAGTCACGGAAGACAATGGCTACCTAATTCTGGCGATGACCGGGCGCGGGCTGGTTGCGGCCGCCCCGACGATTATCGAGGCAGTGAAATCTCAGGGCTACAGCCAAATTAAATACCATACCGTGCGCCAAGGGATGACCCGTATCCTCAAGCGGTTCGGGTTTTCAATTACCGACAAGACGGCGCATGACGCCGTGTTGTCACTCATGATGCAGGGGGACTGATGGGAGGCGGCGGTAAAAGTTCAAGTAAGAACACTACGACCACAACCAATACCAGCGGCCAAAACGCCATCGGTGGCGACAACCTCGGGGTAGCTGTGTCCGGCGTTAACAACTCTAACGTCAATGTCACAATGACTGACCACGGGGCGATGGAAGCCGCCACCGAGCTGGGCGAGCTGGCATTAACAAGCAACACCGAAGTCTCGAAAGCCGCGCTCGATATGGGCGAGCACGCGATTGATGCCTCGCTCGACTTTGGCCGCGATGCGCTCGACAGCAACAACAAGGCGCTGAACTCGGCGTTCGCGTTCGGCAGCGAGGCGTTGCAGTACAGCAATGAGATTTCCGCCAAGGCCATTGATGAGGTGAGCAGCGCGCACGGCGAAAACCTGCAAATGCTCGCCGGGCTGGCAGGCAATCAGGCTCAGCAGAACAGTGAAAATTTGCAGGCCATTAAAGAGCTGGCCGAGGTCAATGCCGATGGCGGGCAGATTGCGACTACCAAGCAAATGACTATCACTGTCGGGTTGGTGCTTGGGTTTCTGGGCCTATTAACGTTGAAGGGGTAAATCATGAGTTTGAATCAATACATGCAGCCACGGCAGCGGCTCCAGTTTCAGGCCGTGGGGGAGTTTCTCTACATCGACGCTTGCCCGGACATGGTGAGCGTCACCACCGAGCGCGGCGGCTATCAGCTCAAGCAGGGCGCGCAGATTATCGACCCCAAGCTGACCGGCATGGTCACGGTCGAGAACATGGGCGAGGCGGGCACCGTCACCATTATTTGTGGTTTCGGTCGCTACATCCCGCCTACGGACGGCCAGAAAGTTGAGGTTACGACGCTGCCGTCGGTGACATTGTCACCCGAGCAGGAGGTCAATATCGGCACCATACCGTCCGTAAAAATTGCCCCTTATCAGAGCGTCGAAGTGTCGGAACTGCCTGCGGTCCGCATTGCGCAGTATCAGCGTATCGCGGTGTCGTCACTTCCGGCGGTGTCACTGAAAGAAAATCAGCAAGTCGCCGTCACTGGGTTGCCTGACGTCAAGCTGGCCACCGGGCAGGAAATTGCGGTCAAAAGCCTGCCGAAAGTGCAGCTCGAAACCGGGCAGGCGGTGAAGGTATATGCGACAAATCCGCTGTTGACCAAGCCGGTGATTGCAGGGCAAGCGTCCGGCAGCGCGCTGGCCGTGACCGCTGGGAAAATCGACATTGCCGAAAATACGTCACGCTGTCACATCCTGCTCAAAGCCGGTCCGGCCAACACTGCCGCTATTGTTCTTGGCACCGGCTGGGAGCTGGCCGCCGGAGAGCAACTGAAACTCGAAACCAGTGCCGCGCTGTCGTTCACCGGAACCGACGGCGACACTCTCCAGATGATTGAGGTCACACGATGACAAAACCACTTCGCGACTTGCTGCCAGCAGGCAGCGCCCGCAATAAGATTGAATATCTGGCCGACCAGATGGAAATGACCGTTGAAGCCCTGTATCAGGAAATGGCGGGGCTGAAAGGGGCAAAAAACCTGCTTGCGAATCCGCGATTCAACGAATTTTCTTACGTTGAGTCTGAAAGCGGCACTCTTCCATCGCGAAACATCTGCATGATTGCAGGTCAGGCACCGGACTTGTCTCGCACTATTGGTAATGGGCGCGGCTCGATGCTTGTTGTGAATCATTGGGCGGTTGAAGTCCCCAGCACCGTAGCGCCTTCTCGAATTTTCAGTATTGGCTTACCCGAATATTTTATCGGTGACTATGACAAGGAAAGCGCAGGGGTAAGGTATTACGCCTCTGATTTTACCTTATATCAGGTCTTAAACGTCCCGACGAATGGCGTCAAACATAACCGATTGAAGGGGCGATTTGCGATAGCTGGCGATGTCGGTACAAAAGTAACTGTCGGCATTGCCGAAGTGGGATTTCCAGATGCCCAAGTCAGAAAGAATTACTGGTCGTCTCAGTCAGAGCAAACATACACGTTTGACCAGAATGTGCCTGTTACTGAGCCAATTACATTGGAGACCGGGGAATTTAAAGCCCGTCGGTGGGGGCAGTCTGCAACGGGTACAGTCGCGCTGTACATCAAAATTGAAGGCGGTCTCAGCGGATATATCCAAAACGCGGCCCTTTGGCATTGTGACGTTGACGGAGATAGCCCAACCCGATTTGTCGAACATCATCAGCCTGACAGTTACGGCATGTTTCAGGATTTTGTCTCCCTGAGTAGTGCTAAGACTGAGAGAAACGACGCGACCCGCAGTGTTAAATATGGTTTTGATTGGTACTTACCATACTACTTCAATCCTCAAAAACACATCATTCTCAATTGCCGAAGTTATACCAGCGCCGTGGTGACTGACATCAAGCCGGATTCAGTCACAGTGCAATTTAGCCAGGCCGATTACGACACGCTGCTAACCAGCTTTAGCCTTGGTTTTAACTTCTGGCTTCAGTACAGCACCATGCCGGTCGGTATCGGGTTTTACTGATGCGTTACTGGCCGCTATACCTCATGGCCGCCATGGCGCTGATTTTCGGAATTTCACGCAACAAATCACAGGACGATAAGACAATGGGACAAGCTCGGGGCATCCGTAACCACAATCCGCTAAACATCGAATACAGCGAGCGCAATCAATGGCGCGGCCAAGTCGGCACCGACGGCCGGTTCGCCATTTTCGAGGAGCCGAAATGGGGATTCCGGGCTGCGGCCCGCATCCTGCGCAGCTACAAACGCCGGGGCGTGAAGACCATTCACGACATTGTGCATACCTTCGCACCCAGCCATGAAAACAACAGCGACCATTACGCCAACATGGTCAGCCGTTGGACCGGCTACGGCAAGCACCAAGTGGTTGACGTCGAGAATGACGATACCGCAGCGGTGATTATTCAGGCCATGGCCCGAATGGAAGTCGGCCACCGGTATCCAATCAGCGATGTGATGAAAGGGGTGAAACTCGCATGAATGCCAAGAAAGCCGCGGCATCTATCGCCGTCAGCGTCGCCGGGGCGATTATCGGTGCCTACGCGCTCAAGTACATGAAGCAAAAAGGATGGCTCTAATGGGATTATTCAGTTTGGTGGTTTCCGGCGGTCTGTCGCTGTTCCAGCAGTGGCAGGCCAACAAAGCAAAGGCGAGGGAGCATACCGACCGCATCCGGGAAGCCGAGACCCAGGCTAAAATCCGCCGGATTGAAACCAGCGACGACAACGCCGCCGAGCTTGACCGGCTCAGTATCGCCCAGCGCGGCTGGAAGGACGAATACCTGCTGTTGATTACCACCACGCCGATGGTTTTGTGCTTTGTGCCCGGCATGGTGCCGTATATCGATGTCGGATTCGCCGCGCTCAACACGGTGCCGGAATACTACTGGTACGGCTTGGCAATGGTCTACATCGACTCATTTGGATTCCGCCGGATGCTGCGGGAAGCCATCGAAAATTGGCATAAAAACAGGTTAGGGGGCTTACATGGGCGAGCTGATTAAGTTGTTCACCGAGCTGGGTATCGACCCGCCAACCCTGATTATGTGTTATCTGCTGTTCCGGGCTGTCAAAGCCCACGAAACCGTGTTAGCTGAGTTACAAAAAATGCTGGCTCAGCATGAAAAGCGGCTTATGAAGTTGGAGTGGAGTCACGAAAAAGAGTGATGTTATCCATGGTCATAAAAAACCAAAGAATTCCTATGGTTAGGTGTGAGAATATCCCGTGTAGTGTTTGATTTTGATTAAATGTCAGAGGGAAGTATGACAATCGAAGACTTGCAGGAATGCTTAAAACCATGGCTTCAAATTGAAACTTGGCACACATCACACCCACGTGACCAAAAGCGTTTTCATCTCGCTTTGAATGATGCGTTCAGTAAATACGGTGTTGCCATTGATGGTGATGCATTTGAAGATGCGATGTATTCACTTGCAAAAGAGCTTCACCCGAACTGGGACGAAGAGCATCTGTTGAGCACCGTGCAAGGGCTGGCCATCCATGCAGAGCTGATTTCAAGTTACTTGTACGACACCAATTAAGACAAGCCCGCAATCGCGGGCTTTTTCATAACTACAGGCGGGCGAGTTATTTGCTGACACGTCTGGCTTTAGCCTTACGATAAGTCTTCTTTTTATCTTTTGTCACGGTGTCACTTTGTGGCGATTGCAGGCGACGACCACCACGAAACGGCAACGGCGTGACAACATTGGTTCGCACCGGGACATAGTCCAGCTCGTACATCCGTTTCAGCGCGTGATACTCATCATAGCGGAGTGCCCATGATTCCAATTCCTTGGGGCTGAAACGGCGACCCTCAGGCGTGACAATTACGCAATAGTCTTCATCAATCCGGAAGCCTTGCCAACGGGTATCATCCGGCAGGTAGCCACGGGCCCGGATAATCAGTAATTTTTCCGCCATCGGATTCACATCAATTTCGCCGGACAGCCAGCGTTTAACGGTAATGGGACGGACATGAAACCATGCTGCCGCTTGGTCAATGCCATCGAAAGTACGCCAAAAGAGTCGTTTAAATGATTCATGCAGCATGATGAACCTCGCAAAAATTATTCGTTTATCAAAGTTTTTTTCGATTGATTGCAAGGGTGTTGATTCATGACGACTATCAAACAGCGGAATCCGCAAATAATTACCATCATGGTCAGCAAAGCCTTGATATCAGGCACAAGAAATTACCGTGTTACCAACAAGCCGAAAATGGCCAAGACTTCATTTAACTAACTGTTTCCAAAGGGTTTTTAAGGCTATCGATTGCAGGTTTCCAAAGTGACTCATTACATGTTAAAAAAGTACCACTCAGTGCGCATTATGTATATTATGTTAAATAAGGCGTGCGGAGAATGAAATCTAATGCCTTTCCACATCCAACCCCTCGCTTTCTCGCCCCTCCGCTTTGCAGTGCGCTTGTCAAAGCTGAGCTATTTAACAGTATTCGCTATTTACCATAAAATAGGTAATTAACACCTATATTTAAACCCTGCTGCAAATGGTCAGTTTGCCTGGCGTTTCAAAATCCGGTGTTAATTACAAGAGCCAGTTCTCGACTGGCTATAACGTTTCTGTCTCCGACTGGTATTTTCGAAGCGTGGCATCCAGCTCAGCTTTGTTGATTGGTTTTGCCAAAAACCCATCCATGCCGGCTTGTTGATACTGAACCTGATCGGAATGCATGGCATTGGCTGTGAGCGCGATGATGGGTAAATCGATCTGTTGTTTCCGTAGCTGCTTCGTCGCCTCGATGCCGTCCAGGACCGGCATTGAAATATCCATAAAGACTAAATCAAATTCTTCATGGCGTTGCTCGAGTTTCTCTACGGCTTCCCGACCATGGTTGGCGATTTCAACATGATGGCCGCGCTTTTCCAGCATCATTCTGGCGACGAGCTGATTGGTATGGCTGTCTTCAGCCAGTAAAATGTTCAGAGATTTCCCCGGCTCAGGCGGAATAACCGGCTGCGCTGATACGGAACATTCAGCTTGCTCAATCATGGGAATATAAACTGTAAAACAGCTGCCTTCGTTCAGTCGGCTACGTAAGGTAATTTTCCCGTTCATTTTTTCAATCAAGTGCTGGCTAATTGCCAGACCCAATCCGGTGCCACCATATTGCCGGGTAATGCTACCGTCCGCTTGAATAAATGGATTGAACAGATTCTTTTGTGCTTCATCTGCAATACCAATCCCCGTATCTGTCACGGCAATCACGATGTTCTGCTGTTGCCGCGTCACCTGGATGGAAACCAGGCCGCGATTGGTAAATTTAATTGCATTACCGATCAGGTTAAACATCACTTGGGATATCCGGTTTTTATCGCCGACGATGGTTCGGGGCAAATCAGAGGATAGTTGAACCTGGAGATCAATTTTCTTTCTCACCGCCTGTTCACGAAGCTGATTCGCAACGAGGTTAACGCTGTCCGCAATATCCATGTCGGTGTTAAACAGCTCAAAACTCCCGGATTCAATGCGGGATAAATCCAGAATATCATTGATAATGGTCAACAAGAGTTGAGCCGACTGATCCATTTGATTGACTAAATAAGCTTGTTGGGAATCCAGACCGGAGTCTGCCAGTGAATCCATAAATCCGAGTACGGCGTTAAGCGGCGTTCGGATTTCATGGCTCATCATAGCAAGGAACTGGGATTTGGCCTTATTGGCTGATTCGGCCTGCTCACGGGCTTCCTGGAGTTGGCGGATCCAGTTTTTCCTGTGGGTGATATCTTTTGCAGTTCCCCGGTAGCCGAGTAAATTTCCATGCTTGTCAAAATAAGGGGTGCCGCTGAGACTGATCCAGATCCCCCCTTCTCTCTCTGGTAATTGCCACTCAATCTCTTCAAACGATTTCTGTTGTTCTATTTTCGTTTTTAGGATCTTGCTGACACTACAACTGTCTCCGAAGGCTTCCAGCATATTGCCACTATCGATCATATGGTTGGCAAGGTGTGGCGCTGAAATATAAGTGAACTGATAGTCTGTATCGATTTCCCAAAACCAGTCCCCGACGGTTTTCGCGAAATCTTTAAAGCGTTGTTGACTGTGGATCAATTCCTGTGTTCGAACCGAAACCAGAGACTGCAGTCGTTCCCGATAATCGATGTCGATAATGGCCCGTTCAAGTAACGGCCGGAATCGGTCCAGAACCCGGCGGCTACGGGGATCAAACTGCCCCCGTTCAGAATGCAGGAACAACAAAATCGCATCACCGGAACTGACTTTCACCCCGGTCAGGAGCACAGAGCGACAATGATGCAACATCATTGCCGGCAGGTTCTGGAATTCAGCGACATCCTTCGGCTCAAATAAAGCGATGCTTTCCCCATTCAGGGCCCGAATAAATGTGTTCCCTACCGGCCAGATAGACGACTCAAAAAAAGGACACGTGGTTACCAGCTCTTGTAACGGGGTTGTTTCATCTTCCCGGGTCAGCACCAGAGCGTGCTCGAACCCAATATATTTTCGCAATACGGTCAGTAAACTATTAAATACCTGACGCTTTGTGTTTGCGCCGGCCATAGCGGAAATACCAGCAAGAATTGCCGCGTTTTCTTCTCTCAGCTGTTGTTCGCGCTCGTGGCTGCGCATCAGGTCAAGCAATGTTTCCTGCAATTTTTCTGAATCATAATTCGACATGCTTAATCCCTGTGAAATAAGACGGCTGAGATCATCAAGTTTCCATGCGCATTTTCGCCACCGACGAACTGGCCCTGCTCACCGAATGTGAATGGACCGACAAATGGCGCTTGATGCATGGCTGTATTCACATATTGGGCGACTTCATCCATCCGATGCTGCACCCGTCGCATGCAACCTGCACAGTAAATGGTGATCCCGCCAATCGGATCAATTTTCTGATGGGCATTGTGAATATCAAATGCCGCGTCCACGACCCGGCCAGCCCGGGTGATTAACTGCTCTTCTGTCCCTTTCATAAAATAGAGGACATCGCCTTCCTCGATGGCGGCAAACAACTCAATTCCTCCTCGCGGGGTGACCCGGAGCGGGTGGGATAACTTGAAGTAAGGCAGGTCGTGCACCTGTCCGGCAATCCTCCCCAGTGGGTTAAGGCTGCTTTCAGAGATAATGCTGTTCTCACCTGAAAGGGTCTCTCCCATCCAGGCCTGGTAGGTTTCAATGGCCGGGCGGTGATCAAGCTCAATCAGTTCACGACCTTCTGTTTTGGTGGCGACTGCATGAAGGCCGGTGCTGGCATAACCGGAGTGAAAGGAATAGCTGACATTACAGGAGGGATACATTACGCACAGTCCCACACCTTCTTGGCTGCGCTGCTCATGGGTAAACAGTTTCCAATGCCCGACAACATGATCGTCGGCGGCACTTCCGCCAATGATCGGAACGGAAATGCCGAGTTCATCTTCAATGCCCCAGATCACCTCTTCTTCGTTCCCCGGACAGGCATGTAGAATGATCAATGCAGGCAGCTCCCCAGGCCTGCCGCTGTTGGCAATTGCCCGGAGCAGTGCCTGACGGGCCATGTCGTAGGATGATTGCCGGGTCGAGACAATGGCGCTGCCAAATGCCCCGAAATAATCACTCATTGCCCACACCGCCAGGCCATTGCCGCCAAAGTAACCTTCATCGGTCATCACGCCTTGGCAGGAAGTACACCCCAGAATCTGGGCGCCGGGGAAAGCGGCGACCAGGGCCCGTTGGATCACGGCATCATCATATTGCTCAGTCAGGTAAACCAACAGCAGTTTTGGATTGGCGATCTTCTCTTTTATCTTACAAATGACATCATTGACCGCTTCATTTGTCCGAGGTATTGCAGAGTAACTGGTAGCGATGTCCATACATTTCTTATTTATTTGTGTCGTACTGCCACAATCATAGTCAGTATTCTCTGTTTTATCAGCAAATTGACATAATTATTATCAAATAAGTAACACTTTGGCTCAAGAATTCCTTTCAAAGTGAGAAAAATCACAGTTTTCAACCCAAGAAACAGCCAGAATTGATTATTTTTTGACGACAAAATCGGCAATAACTTTGCGCTCTCCCACCTGGATTGTCACTGCCCATTTCATGGTGTTATGAACACATTCCGGTACCTGAAAACGCCCGACCCAGCCTGACGCCTGCTGTTCAAAGATGACCGGGATTATCCCCATAAACATATCGACACCAGCCACCGTTGCAGCAGGCTTTACATTTGCGTTACGAACATGTAAGAGGACCTCGGTATTAGCCTTGACCGGGAAGGGAGAAAGCGAGAGTCCCAGCGGGTCATCCTCACTTTTTGACACACAAGATTCTGCCGAAATTTGACACCGATCAGCATGATCCTCTAATACCTTAGTGTTTTCGTAGGTTACTGTTCTCCATACAAATGCTGTGATGAGAATTATCATTAAGACTAAAATTTGAACCAGTCTGGCTCGTGTCAATTTCTCTGCTGCCATTTTTATCGCGCTTCCCGTGTTACAGAGTTCAAAGTTTTCACATAAATGTTGCTTAACCGTAAAGCGAGTGTGGTCTTGACCCTGTCAATCACTTTGTATCTCAAGTATTATGTGCACCGAAAATGCCACTTTTACAACAAAATAGCAATTTAAATACCATGATGTTTAAAAAGGCAACATGGCGTCTGAATTGGGTTTTGGGTGGCATTGCGACAACTTGTTGTCCGCACAAGGAAAGAGAGTGTAGTTGAACAATTAAAATTGGAAGCATGCAACATGAGCCAAGTAAAGCAGCTTGAACAAAACTACAACTATACGGTCGTTCGTCAATTCACTTTAGCCACCATACTTTGGGGAATTGTCGGAATGGGCGTTGGTGTATTGATTGCCGCTCAACTGGTGTGGCCGGCGTTAAACTTCGACATACCTTGGTTGACATACAGCCGTCTGCGACCACTGCATACCAATGCGGTGATTTTCGCGTTCGGCACAAGTGCCCTGTTTGCTACGTCCTACTACGTAGTACAGCGTACATGTCAAGCAAGACTATTCGGTGGAAAATTAGCGTCGTTCACCTTCTGGGGCTGGCAAGCCGTTATCCTGTCTGCAGCAATTACGCTGCCGCTGGGTATGACCACGAGTAAGGAATACGCAGAACTGGAATGGCCGATTGATATCGCCATTGCCGTGGTTTGGGTATCCTATGCGATTGTCTTCTTCGGAACGATGATTAAACGAAAAACCTCGCACATTTATGTTGCGAATTGGTTCTTCGGTGCCTTCATCCTGACGGTAGCAGTCCTGCACATCGTGAACAGTATGGCGATTCCTGTGTCTATGACTAAATCGTACTCGATTTACTCAGGCGCAGTGGATGCCATGATTCAATGGTGGTACGGACACAACGCAGTAGGCTTCCTGCTGACTGCGGGCTTCCTGGGAATGATGTACTACTTTGTACCTAAGCAAGCTGGACGTCCGGTTTATTCTTACCGTCTTTCTATCGTTCACTTCTGGGCACTGATTTCACTGTACATCTGGGCGGGTCCTCACCACCTTCACTATACTTCACTACCTGACTGGACTCAGTCAGTCGGTATGGTGATGTCACTGATCCTGTTCGCACCATCTTGGGGTGGTATGATCAACGGTATCATGACGCTGTCCGGTGCATGGCACAAACTACGTCACGACCCAATCCTGCGCTTCCTGGTTGTCTCCCTGTCTTTCTACGGCATGTCGACCTTCGAAGGCCCGATGATGTCAATCAAGACAGTTAACGCCCTATCCCACTATACAGACTGGACCATCGGTCACGTACACTCTGGTGCGTTAGGCTGGGTTGCCATGGTTTCGATCGGTTCGGTATACCACCTGATCCCGAAACTGTTCGGTCAAGAGCGCATGTTCTCGGTCAAACTGATCAACGTTCACTTCTGGCTGGCCACCATCGGTACGGTACTGTACATCGTTGCGATGTGGATCTCCGGTGTAATGCAAGGTCTGATGTGGCGCGCGGTGAACACCGACGGTACATTGACCTACAGCTTCGTTGAATCTCTGCAGGCTTCTTACCCATTCTACTTTGTTCGCTTCCTGGGTGGTGCTGTGTTCTTGTTCGGTATGCTTCTGATGGCCTACAACGCGTACAAGACTATTGCCGCGCCGAAAGAAAGCCTGAAAGCAACTGAGCAGCCAGCATAAGGAGTTCGACAATGGCTAATAATCGTCATGAAATTGTAGAAAAAAATGTCGGCCTTCTAGCGATTCTGATCATCATCGCCATCAGTTTTGGTGCGCTGGTAGAAATCACGCCGCTCCTGTATCAGGATCAAACAACTGAGCCGGTAGAAAACCTGCGCCCGTACACGGCGTTGGAAATGGAAGGTCGTGATATTTACATCCGTGAAGGTTGTAACGTGTGTCACAGCCAGATGGTTCGTCCGTTCCGTTCTGAAACGGAGCGTTACGGTCACTACTCTGTTGCCGGTGAAAGTGTTTGGGAACACCCATTCCTGTGGGGCTCCAAGCGGACTGGTCCGGATCTGGCGCGTGTTGGCGGCCGTTACTCTGACGACTGGCACCGTGTTCACCTTCGTAATCCACGTGCTGTAGTTCCTGAGTCAAACATGCCAGGGTTCCCTTGGCTGGAAGAAAACGAGCTTGATGGCAAGTTAACTTCTGACAAGCTAGCGCTGTTCCGCGACAACTTCGGTGTTCCTTACACGGATGAGCAAATCGCGAATGCTAGTGATGATGTGAAAGGCAAGACTGAAATGGATGCACTGATTGCTTACCTTCAGTCTCTCGGTCACGCAATGAAGTAAGGGGGCCACAATGGATATTGGAACCATTCATAGCATTTGGACAGTGATTCTGTTCGCAAGCTTTATTGGTATCGTCCTTTGGGCTTACAGTAAACGCCAAAAATCCCGCTTCGATGAAGCAGCTAACCTTGTGTTTGCAGATGAAGAGCAAGATTTGGCAACGCGTGAGAAAGACAGGAGCGAGGAAGCATGACTACATTCTGGAGTCTATGGATTACAATCATCACGCTCGGCACCATTTTCGGTATTGCCACCATTCTTGTTTGGTGTAGCAAAGACAAAATGGGTGTTGAGGAAGGTGAAGATATGGGCCACGAATACGATGGTATTCGTGAAATCAACAACCCTCTGCCGAAGTGGTGGTCCTACATGTTCTGGGGCACCATTATCTTCGGCCTGGTTTACCTGGCGCTGTACCCTGGCCTGGGTAACTTTAAAGGCCTGTTAGGTTGGCAAAGTTCGAACCAGACGGTGCGTAGCGTGGAAGAGTCTAGACTCGCCATTGCCAATGCACAGAAAGATCAACGCCTGGATCAGTACGCACGTGAACTGGATGACGCGCAAGCAACCTTCGGTGAAACGTTCAAGACCCTGGCCTATGATGCGTCTGGTCATGCACTACGTCCTATCACTGAAATCGCCGGCGATTCTGACGCGATTAAAGTGGGTCAGCGTCTGTTCATCCAAAACTGTGCGCAATGTCATGGTTCAGATGCACGTGGTCAGCTAGGTTACCCGAACCTGACTGACGACGCTTGGCTGTATGGTGGTGAAGCGGAAACGATCAAAACCACAATCATGCAAGGTCGTCACGGTGTGATGCCGGCTTGGATTGATACCCTGGGCGAAGACGGTGTCCGCGATGTAACAACCTATGTACTGGGCTTATCTGGTCGTAGTGTGAACGCCAAAGATGCCGCAGCTGGTCAGCAACGTTTCGTTGTCTGTGCAGCATGTCACGGTACGGATGGTAAAGGGAACCCGGCTTTCGGGGCGCCTGACCTGACAGACCAAACTTGGCTATACGGCGGCTCTCGCCGTGCAGTTGAAGCGACGATTACCCACGGTCGCCAAGGCGTGATGCCGGCTTGGAAAGACGTGCTTGGTGAAGAGAAAGTTCAGCTGATCTCTGCCTACGTCTGGAGCCTGAGCAACGAAACCAGCAAGTAATTGGATGGTTTAAAATCAGTTACATATTATCTAATAAATTAGTAATAAAAACTGAGACTTAATACATAGCCCCTGTTACATTCAGGGGCTCTTTTCATCAAAGCGTCAAAGGTAATCACTATGCGTAAACCATGGTATAAGCATTTCTGGCCTTGGTTCGTTTTCTCTATCCCTGCCATTTCCATTATCTACAGCCTGACCGCTGTCTATATCTTTTCTCAAAACCAGGTAGATCTCGTCGCAGAAGATTATTACAAGAAAGGGAAAGCCATTAACCTTGACCTTTCGCGTTTGCGCGTCGCTGATGCACTGCAACTAAAAGCATCGGTGAGTATCGCCGAGTCAGACATTGTCGTGAATTTCAACAAAGGTGAACTGAAAAGCAACCCGAACCTTCGAGTGACTTTCACCCACCGGACCCTAGCCAATAAAGACTTTACCCAAATGGTCAGCCCCGATTTAAAAGGCGCGTATCGTTTCAGTGCACCAGAGCCACTGCAAGGCCCTTGGTTTGTTGAAATCGAACCATTCGAGGGTGACTGGATGCTGCAAGGGCGTATTACCCTGCCATCATCTGATCCGATTTCGCTGTACGGGCAGGATAAGGGATGAGCAAAGATTGTTACCACTGTGGTGACCCGGTCCCGGCGGGTTACCATCAGCAAGTTCAAATTCTGGGCGAGCTGCGTGACATGTGCTGTCCGGGCTGTGAAGCCGTGGCCCAAACCATTGTCGACAGCGGTCTGACATCGTATTACGAATATCGCACCGCGCCCGCCGAAAAAGCCGATCTGGTTCCACAACAACTACAGTCCCTGTTGCTCTATGATCACGAAGAGGTCCAACAGGAATTCGTCCGCAGTGTTGAGAACAGCAAGGAAGTTTCCCTTTCTCTTGATGGCGTCTCCTGCGCCGCCTGTGCCTGGCTGATTGAAAAACAACTCAACCGAGAGCCCGGCGTCATCTCAATTCGTGTCAACACCACCACGCACCGCGCCCTGCTGGTCTGGGATCCAGACCAAACCAAACTCAGTCATTTACTCGGCATCATTCATAAATTAGGCTACAAAGCCGCGCCTTTTGAAGCCGATGCACAAGAGCAGCAATACCACCGCACCATGAAAGGCTATCTCTACCGGTTGGGGATCGCCGGGATTGCGACCATGCAGGTCATGATGCTGGCCGTCGCGCTGTATTTTGAGATTTTCGGGGATCTAGATCCTGAATTCAAAAGTTACCTGCGCTGGGTCAGCCTGATCTTTGCCACGCCGGTATTGCTCTACTCTGCTCTGCCGTTTTACCTCAATGCCTGGCGGAATCTGAAAGCCCGGACCTTGGGCATGGATGTCCCGGTTTCGATTGCCTTACTGTTTGCGTTCATCGCCAGCCTGTACGCGACCGTCATGGAAAAAGGCGAAGTCTTCTTTGAATCCATTTCGATGTTCACCTTCTTCCTGTTGCTGGGCCGCTTCCTCGAAATGCGCGCCCGCCGTCAGGCCGCTGCAGCCAGCGCCAACCTCCTCAAGCTGGTGCCGGCAATGGCAACCCTGGAAGACGGACAGCAGATCGCAGCCAAGACATTGAAAGTCGGTGATATCATTATTGTCCTGCCGGGCGAAAACCTGCCGGCTGACGGCGAAATCCTGCAAGGTGAAACGGCCATCGATGAATCGATGCTGACCGGTGAACCCATGCCGGTACCGCGTACCGTCGGGGATCAGGTTTTTGCCGGAACCATTAACGGCGACGGCAATATCACCCTCAAAGTGACCCAGGATCGGCAAAACTCGCTGATCTCCAACATCGTGCGGCTGCAAGACGAAGCGCAATCCTCCAAGCCGAAAGTGGCAGAGATCGCCGATATTGTCGCCCGTTATTTCGTGGCTGCCATTTTGATCATTTCCGCGGGTACCTGGTTGCACTGGATGCAGCAACGGCCTGAAGATGCATTGTGGATCACTCTCTCTGTTCTGGTGGCAACCTGCCCTTGTGCGCTTTCTCTGGCGACGCCGACCGCACTGACTTGCTCTACATCCAGCTTAGGTCGGTTAGGCATCCTGTTGCGCCGTGGCCATGTTCTGGAGACCCTGTGTAAAGTGAATCAGTTGGTGATCGACAAAACCGGCACCCTGACAGAAGGCAACATCCGGCTGGTTGAGACCAAGTTGCTGGGCAATGTTTCAGAGCAGGATGCCCTGACATATGCCGCTGAACTGGAGCGATTCGCCAACCACCCGATTGCGAGAGCGTTCCGCGAACATCGTTCAGCCGCACTGAAATTCGATCATGTAGAAAACATCATAGGTTCCGGACTGAAAGGCTGGGTCGGCAATGACGAATGGCGTATCGGCCAGGCTGCTTTTGCGCTGGATTTGCATCCGGAGAAAGAACATCTGCTGATGCAATGCGACAACCGCTACCAGGTCTGGCTGACCTGTAATGCGCAACCGGTCGCGGCCTTTAAGCTAGATGATCCGATTCGCCAAGACAGCAAAGAGCTTATCGCTCAATTTCAGTCGGCTGGGATCAAGGTAACCATGCTGACCGGTGATCACTCTGCCAATGCCCAGACCGTCGCGGATAAGCTCGGGATTGATACGCTGGTTGCCGGTGCGAGCCCTGAAGGCAAACTCGCCTACCTGCGCAGCCTGAATCAAGATCAGGTAGCCCTGATGATCGGCGACGGTGTGAACGACGCCCCGGTTCTGGCTGGCGCGCACCTCTCTGTTGCCATGGGTGGCGGGACGGATGTTGCCAAATCCTCGGCGGATATGGTATTGCTGGGCGACAAGCTGTCACGCATCTTACGTGCGCGTCAGCTCGCATTGAAAACCCGCAAGATCATTCGGGAAAACCTGGCCTGGGCATTGGGATATAACCTGGTGATCCTGCCGCTGGCCGTCGCTGGTTATGTTGCCCCGTACATTGCCGTGGTAGGCATGTCAGCCAGCTCAATCATTGTTGTCTCTAACTCTTTGAGGTTGTTGAAAGAAAATGTCTAGTCTTTATCTGTTGATACCTATCGCGATCATTTTTGTTTGTATTGCTGTCGGCATTTTTCTTTGGGCCGTCAGGAGTGAGCAATTTGAAGATCTGGAGCGCCGCGGTTACGACATCCTGTTTGACGAGGGTGAAAACGAAAACACGGACAAGCCAGCCAAAAAACGCGATTAACCAACATGGACGCAGCTATCTCAACTGATTTTATCGCCGCCTTTGTGATTGGCCTGATGGGAGCCGGGCATTGCCTGGGGATGTGTGGCGGGGTCGCCGCCGCCCTCACGCTCGGCATTCCCGGCCAACAAGATACACGCCGCTGGCCGTATCTGCTCTGCTACAACGCTGGACGGCTGATCTCCTATGCGATTGCCGGCGCCATCATCGGAGGAGCGTTTGCCGGCATGGCTGCCCTCAGCGGTCATGCCACTGCCCTGATCTCGCTGCGGTTACTGGCTGCGGTCATGATGATCTTGCTGGCGTTATATCTGGGTCAGTGGTGGCAGGCAATCACTCATCTGGAGCGACTCGGGCAATATCTGTGGCGACTGATTTCGCCTCAGGCCAAGTCCCTGCTGCCGCTCAAGTCTCCTGCTGCCGCGTTACCGTTTGGCCTGCTCTGGGGCTGGCTGCCGTGCGGATTGGTCTACTCAACCTTAAGCTGGGCTGCTGTTTCCGGGAGTGCGTCTTCCGGCGCTGCGGTTATGCTGGCTTTCGGGATGGGGACCTTACCGGCCATGATCGCCGTCGGTTCGCTGGCTCAGCAGCTCCAACAGGTTTTAAAGAATCTCTATTTCAAGCGAGCCAGTGCCTTGATGCTCCTCTTGTACGGGGTCCATACTGGTTATATCGCAATCAATCAAATTTTGTAGGGTTTTATATTTCTCGTCACATCGATTCATATTGTGTTAAAATATTGACCTACGTCAACACGGTTAGACAGGCTTATGATTTCGGACAAACTTCCAACCAAACGTGTCCAGTCCGGTGGATGTGCTATTCATTGCCAGGACTGTAGTATCAGTCAGTTGTGTATTCCATTTACGCTGAACGAATCTGAGCTTGATCAATTGGATCAGATCATCGAGCGTAAAAAGCCGATCCAAAAAGGACAAGAGCTGTTTAAGGCTGGCGATGAGCTGAAATCGCTTTATGCGATCCGCTCGGGGACAATTAAGAGCTATACCATCACCGAGCAAGGGGATGAGCAAATCACTGCCTTCCATTTGGCCGGGGATTTGGTTGGTTTTGATGCCATTAATGAAATGATGCATCCGAGCTTCGCCCAGTCTCTGGAAACTTCGATGGTTTGTGAGATCCCATTTGAAATCCTGGATGACTTATCCGGCCGCATGCCGAAGCTGCGCAAACAGATTATGCGTTTGATGAGTAACGAGATTAAAGGCGATCAGGAAATGATCCTGTTGCTGTCGAAAAAGAATGCCGAAGAGCGTCTGGCGGCCTTCCTGTACAATCTCTCTCTGCGTTTCTCTCAGCGTGGCTTCTCACCTCGTGAGTTCCGCCTGACCATGACGCGTGGCGATATCGGTAACTACCTGGGCCTGACCGTCGAGACGATCAGCCGTCTGCTGGGTCGCTTCCAGAAATCAGGCATGCTGAGCGTCAAAGGTAAGTACATTACGATTCTGGATCACGAAGAACTGTCTCGCCTGGCCGGCGTTAGCAACAATAACTGATCCACTGAATTCCGGTTCAATAAGAAAGTGATACGAGCTTGCGCCGTATCACTTTTTTTCTTTTCTGAACTCCCCATAACTGCTGCGATACGTTACAGTTAATGAAGCCATTCTGATTTATCTATTTGCTTTCAAGGGTATTCAGGCAACTAGGTAGTATTCCTTTCAAGGGGATCTGAGACTGGTTTTGATGCCAACACTGTTGTGTAAGGGGGCAATTATGACCAAGTACAATAATATTCTTGTTGTGGCTGATCCGGAGCAGGATCACCAACCAGCCTTATCTCGCGCCGTCGATCTTGCGAAACGCTCGCAAGACGTCACCATCACCCTATTCCTTGCCATCTACGATTTCTCGTACGAAATGACTTCCATGCTATCGGCTGATGAACGCCAGGCCATGCGCCGGGGCGTCGTTATGCAGCGTGAAGAGTGGTTGAAAGATATTATTCAGCCCTTTAAAGAGAAAGGATTTCATATCGATTTGAGCGTGGTATGGCATAACCGTCCATATGAAGCCATCATTGCGGAAGTGTTCAGTAAAAATCATGATCTGCTGATCAAAGCGACCCATGATCATGACAAAATTGGTTCGGTCATTTTCACCCCGACCGACTGGCACCTTCTGCGCAAGTGCCCCTGCCCGGTGTTGATGGTGAAAGAGCATAGCTGGCCGGAAAACGGAAAAATCATCGCCAGTGTGAATCTGGCAGCGGACAGCGAAACTCACGATAAGCTCAACGATGCCATTGTTGCAGAAGCATTGGCGATGGCGGATACCCTGGATGCAGAGGTGCATCTGGTCAATGCCTACCCGGCAACGCCGGTCAATATTACCATTGAGCTGCCGGAGTTTGACCCAGCGTCATACTCCGATGCCGTCCGGGGCCACCACCTGACTTCCATGAAGGCCCTGCGCCATAAACACGGTTTGCCGGAAGAACAAACTCATGTGGTGGAAGGTTTACCGGAAGACGTGATCCCCAGCGTGGCCAAAGAGCTGGATGCCGAGCTGGTGATCCTGGGGACGACCGGGCGAACCGGGTTGTCCGCGGTCTTCATTGGCAATACCGCTGAACATACCATTGATCGCCTGAACTGTGATTTACTGGCACTAAAACCGGAAGGTTATGTCAGTCCGCTCAGCCCGCATCCGGAGCAAGATTAAACGACTTGACGTTGATCGCCTGAAAGCAAACAGCCTCCATTCGGAGGCTGTTTTACAAGTGAGCGGATCTCGATGGCAGAGCCTTTAAATCTCGATGCGACGTTCGTTATGATCCGGGAAAGGATATTCCATATGCTTCGCAGTGGCGCGTGCAACCGGCTCACCACAGTAACGTGACACAACTTTCAACGCCATATCGATACCGGCTGAGATGCCCGCTGAAGTCAGCAAATCACCGTCTTCGACCACGTGTTGTTTTTTCAGCACCGTTGTGTGCGGAAACAGCTCCTGCATCCAGTCCAGTGAGCGCCAGTGGGTCGTGACCTGTTTCCCTTCCAGCAATCCGGCCTTGCCCAGTACCAGTGCGCCGGTACAAACGGATGTCAGCAGCTCCAGCGTCGGGACCCTCTCTCTTAACCAGGTCAAAAGCTGCGGGTTCTCCATTTGCGGCCGGGTTCCCCATCCGCCCGGGACGACTAACACATCCAGTGCCGGACAATCATGAAAATCGTGATCCGGCAGCACCCGCATCCCGCCCGTGGTGACAACCGGCGCATGCTGTTCTGCTATCAGAACAACATCAAAAGGTGATTGCGACTCCCGGCGATTATCCTCACTCAGCCGTGTGGTCGAAAAAACTTCAAAAGGCCCGCAATAATCGAGCACCTCCACATCATCAAAAATCAAAATCCCAACTTTTTTTCTGTCCATTTGTTTTCCTTCACAAGATGCTCGTCTAGTGCGAGCCCAAAATACTCCTTGAAAAGTCATACAATACTAAATGAACACAAATAGCAACTCTGTTGCGCATGATTCGGTTCAGTTATCTGTACAAAAGGAACAGGCATCAAGTTCAAAATTAGGCAGAGACGCCTAAAGTCAATGAAAGGTAATGAGGGAATAAAGCGGGTGTTGGTAACGCGTCGGATGGAAAGACGGTCAGGAAGACGAGGGCTCGTATTCCTGACCCTTCAGGATTAAATGTTAGTCACATCAATGAACATAGACTCGTCGATATTGGTCGATGAAACAACCGCTTCTGTGAAAGCATACTCTTCCCGCTCGCCGTCACGATCCAGCGGGAGATTAACGAAGTCAAACAGCTCTTTGTCGGCTAATTGGCTCGGGCTGACATTCTGAATTGACTTGAAAATGCTCTCAACACGGCCCGGTGTTTTCTTATCCCATTCAACCAGCATCGCTTTGATCGCCTGGCGTTGCAGGTTTTCCTGAGAACCACACAGGTTGCATGGGATGATCGGGAACTCTTTATGCTCCGCATACTTGATCAGATCTTTTTCACGGCAATACGTCAGCGGGCGAATGACCACGTTCCGACCATCATCAGAGCGCAGTTTCGGCGGCATTGCCTTCATCCGCGAGCCGTGGAACATGTTCAAAAACAGGGTTTCGACGATATCATCCAGGTGGTGACCCAGCGCAATTTTGGTCGCACCAATCTTCTCAGCAAAAGAATACAGCGTGCCGCGACGCAGGCGTGAACACAGGCCGCAAGTTGTTTTTCCTTCCGGCACCTTCTCTTTGACCACCGAGTAAGTATCTTTGTCGACGATGTAGTATGGAATATCCAGGCTTTCGAAATAATCAGGCAAAATATGCTCAGGGAAACCCGGCTGTTTCTGATCCAGGTTCACTGCAACAACATCAAACTTAATCGGTGCAGCTTTTTGTAGATTCAATAGAATATCTAACATCGCAAATGAATCTTTACCGCCACTGATACAGGCCATCACCACATCATTTTCTTCGATCATGTTGTAGTCAATGATGGCATTGCCAACATTTCTCCGCAGGCGCTTCTGGAGTTTGTTGAATTCAAGTGTATCTTTTCTTGTATCTTTCTGATTCATTGCGACTTCTCACACTGTCGATTGGGTCGACTGTAGATTTCCTGACTGGATTCTTGATAGGGCGTGGATTATACGGACTTTTCTTGCAGGTTGAAATATTTTACGACAGCGCTATCACCACGCTGCCCGTCTGAACCGACCTCTTTGACGTCTTCTACCCCTGGCTTTGCTACGTTAACGCTTCAGTATTGAATATGAGCCAAGGTTTATATATAGTTCTCAAGTGAGAATGAATCTCACTTAAATCAAATGGACGTATTGCTACAATGAATCAAACCTTCGGGCTGAGTCGGCCGAGCATCGGGGCACCTGCGGCTGTACCTGCGCTTATGTCGGTGCAACAGATCACTCCCCAGATGCATGCTGCCGGCGATGCCGGCTCTATGTGTTGGTATAACCTTCAGCTCCCTGATCCAAAAGGAAGCAATCATTTCCGATGCTTCAAGCTTGCAGAAGATATTTGCTTTACCAAAAGCACATACCAGAGTGAAACCCCACTGCAGTCCGAAATTGACTATCCGGTAGAGACAACCCTTCTGGTATTCGGCCTCACGGGTGAAAGTCGCTTAGGATTTAGCGAAAACTCACTCAACACGATTAAAGCCGGTGATATTTGGCTATTTAACCTCAACGGCAGAACCTTTTACCGCTATAGCTGCGCCAACACCCGCCATGAAATGGCCGTACTCAAAATACCCACAAGCCGCCTGAAACGCGCCTATTCCGATCAGGATCGTCTGTTTGATGCCATTTTTACCATGGATCATGCACAAGTGGCTTCCCGGCAAGAAAACAGCCGCTGGATTGCCCCTCTGATTGATAACCCGCTCCATAATCCGTTTGATCGCATGAAAGCTGAAGGCAGAGCACTGGAGCTGTTAGCCCACTGGCTGGTTCCCCTCGCCCAATCCGTATACCTGACGCAAAGCAAAGCCCCCACCTATAGCAATCCTGTTGAGCGCGCCAGACAGATCCTCATCACCGCCATTACTAACCCGCCCACACTCGATGCCCTGGCCCGAGACGTCGGCATGAGCCACACCCGGCTCAACAGAAACTTCAAAAAGACATACGGCAAAACGGTTTTCAGCTGGCTCAGAGCCTATCGATTAGAGCTCGCGAAATCTTACCTGAGCGATGTCGCACACAGTATTACAGAGGTTGCCCACTTGTGCGGCTTCAGCAGTGCCAGCCATTTCACGCAGGCTTTCAGGCAGCAGGAAGGCTTGACGCCGATCGACTATCGCTCACAACAGATGAAACATCACCATGATTAGAAAACCAACCCATTTAAAAACTTTAATGCCGTTAATGGTGTTATTGATCGGCAATGCGATTGCCCACAGCATCTTTATGATTAGTTTCCCGATTGCCGGCAGAGTAGCTGGATTAAGTGACTGGCAAACCGGAGCTGTCCTGTCTTTATCGGCGTTGACGATGTTGCTGGTTGCCCCGGCGTGGGGAAAGCAAATTGACCGGCGAGGCAGAAAACCTGCGATTCAATACGGTATTGTGGGCACAGCCTTATTTTTGGTGCTCTCTGCCGGGTTATTCGCTTTGCAGCCCATGCTGGCACTCGCGCCGCTGACGATGTTTGTGGTCTTTCTCGTGATCCGGGTGGGTCAGTCTGTGACTGTCGCGGGCCTGATGCCCAGCGCACAAGCGCAAATTACGGACATGACCAGTACCCAGAATCGGGTTTCCGGAATGGGCCTTATGGGAGCAACCTTTGGCATCGGCAGTTTACTCGGCGGGACACTGGCCATGGCGATGGGCGTCACCTTTCTGCCGCACGCCCTGATTGCCGTCGCAGCCCTGATGTTGATCAGCTACTGGCGCTTGATCCCGGCCTGGAAAGAAACCCATCAACCTGCCCAAGCGCAGTGTGCCACCGCCAATACCCGGCTTCCCTTGTCGGTCATCGCCCCATTTGTATTGATTACTTTCACCGTGATCCTGATCTACAGTCTGCTGCAGCAGACGCTGGGATTGCGATTACAGGATCAATTTGGTTTCACACCACAAGATGCCCTCCAACGAAGCGGAGCCCTGCTGACGGCAGCTATGGCCGCCATGGCTGTTTGTCAGGGCATCATATCTTTCATGACTATCCGCCATCCGGTGCGGCTCTTACTGGCAGGCGTATGCCTCGGTTGTATTGGCTTGTTTACGCTGATTCAGACTCAGATGTTTATCGGTTTACTGCTGGGGATAACCATGGTTGGGCTCGCGATGGGATGTCTGTTCCCCGCCAACCTCGCATTGCTCAGCAAAGTCGCAGGCCCGTCACATCAGGCTTACGCCGCATCAATCAACATCATTGGCAAAGGGTTGGGCATGGCGTTTGGCCCTTTGCTCGGCGCCTTGCTCTATGAATGGCATCCGACCGTGCCTCTGGGCATTTCCCTCTTCCTGCTGGGTATCGTCCCCATCTTGATTCGAGTCAAACCCATCCCCGCCGTCGCTATCAGTTAAACATGACTAAACACGGCGAGGGAGTCCAGCTCCCTCGCCGTGCATCCGCAACAAAGCCATTGAACTAACACGCATCAGTAACATCCTAGGAATCCCGCGTTGTTGCGTTCCGCAAAAACACCGCAGCGCCCCCACAAATTGCCATACACAGCAGCAACAGCCCAAGACCCGCGTGAAATAACGGGGTCAGATTTGTGGCCATCTGGAACAAAAGGGAGCCGATGGCCAAACCGCCAAAGAACGCCGCCGAAACACGTCCCGATGCTGTGGGAATATCCCCAAAAGCCGGATATTTAATCACCATCGCCATCGCGACCGCATTGCTGGCGACCAAAGTCATGCCGATGCCAACAACACCAGCATGAATTAGCCATAGCAGCTCATCTGTTGCATTAAATGCGCACAACAGTGCTAAACCGGCAGCAGGATACAGTCTTAGCAACAGCTCAGATTCGTGACGAAATTTGCTTGCCAACGGGGTGAGTATCAAGCGGGACACAATGCCCATCCCGCCAAATAAGGTGATCAGGAATGCTGCTTGTTGCGTGGTCATCCCTATCTGGGCTGCAATCAGCGGGATTTGAGTAATAAATGCAGCCAGCGTGATGCCGACGCCCGCCTGCATGATCATCAAAGATGCCAGCAGGCGCTGGTCTCCTTTTCCCCGGACAGAAACGCGCTGTGCTGGTACTTTCGCTTGCCAGTTCTTTCCGGCCGCCAAGCCAGCCATCCCGAGACAAAGCGGAATCATCAATGCAAACGCCGCCCGCCAGCCCCATGTAATGGCCGCCATGGACAGCACAGAGCCGGCTGCCAACGCTGATAGCTGTACACCGGATTGCTTTACGCCGACCATCAACGCTTTCTGAGGAGCCGGAACCTGAGCCGCTATCGCCTGATTCGTCGCCGGGTTCGCAAGGGCCTGAGCAATACCGCAGACCGCAATGGCCAAGGCCATTCCCAGCCAGTGTTCCACCCAAATTAATACTGTAAACGACAGCCCGGTTAGAAGAAATAAAGACACCATCGCGCTGCGAATCCCCCATTTCTTTACCCAACGTCCGGCATTGAGCGAGAGTATGGCGGCGACCCCAAAGGCTGACAACGTAAACGTGCCGAGTATTGTCGGGTTGATATAGTTTTCGACCAGCATCAGAGATGCCAGTGCGCCGTTGGCGTATAGCACAAGCATTGGCAATGCCATTGCCATAAGCAGGATCAGTACCAGGGGAAGGTCGAGATTCTGGTTCGTAACCGGACGCTGTTGACTGACGGATGTATCACGCAATTGACTCACTTTTGATTCTCCTATGGTGGTATTCACGTGCGTTAGCGTTGCAAATTTCAGCAGCTAATAAAGATTTTCCGGACAGTAATAGAGAAAAAAGCCTGCAAACAATATCAAACGGCGAGCTATTTTCTATCAAAGCGCGAACAGGTGTTCGGCATGTTCATCTTTTGATATTGGTTTGTTCTGCGTTTGATATCGCAAAAAAACAGAACCTCTATAGTGACGCATTCGATGTACTACGGAGAGAAGAACATGAAACAAAGGAATTTCATCTGGATTGGCATCCTGCAAGCAACCTGCGTGAATGCTCAAGATGCAATCAGTCATCCCCCCCCGGATGAAACCATGGTTGTCGAGGCAAAATACTGGCCGGAGTCTGGTGCAAATATTCCGGCCACGCGCCATTCAATTCCTGCGGAAGCCTTTGCCTCCCCGGCCCTGGAGAATATTGAACGCCTGAGCCAGTATGTTGCGAACACTATTGTGGAAAACTCATCGGTGCAACCCAGAGTGATTATTCGTGGTCAGTCATCCTTCGATACCGCCCTGAGTAGCCCGGTCGGCTATATGATTGACGGCGTATCGTTACCGCTGGGTATCAGGCAGGCCCCTGACTTTCTTGGTATTGAGAACGTTGAAGTGATCAAAGGTGCGCAGGGAAGCTATTATGGACGTAATTCGGAGTCCGGTGTGATCAAAATCAGTAGCTTGGCGCCAAGCAATATGACTTCAGGCTGGGGGGAGTATAGCTATCTGCTATCAGAAGCCGGAAAAGGGCATGCGGCCGGCCACCAGCTCGAAGCCGGCGTTCAGGGAGGGACCGATAGTCTTGCTGCCTTAATTGCGATTCGTGCCGTTGATGCAGAGAGTCCTTACTACAACGCATTCCGTCAGTCCGCGGATGAAAATGATCATGACCGTTTGCACGTCATGACCGGGTTCAACTATACGCCAGGCGAAAATACCACGATTGAGCTCCGAAGCCGCTGGCAAGACAGCAATAACGGCAGAGCGACTATGCGTTTTCTCTCCGGCCCGATGAAAACAGACCGTTTTACCGTCAATCAAAACACCCTGTCCAATGAGGACAAAACCACGTCGCTGCACGCTTTACGTGTCGATCATGAATTTGATGAGACCATGCTGACAGCCATTACCGGCTATACGGACTATTTGCAGGACTTCACGATTGATGCCGATACCGGCCCTCGCCCGGTCCCTGCAACGACATCACATTTACACGATATCACAGTCTCTCAGGAAATCCGTTTGGTCAGCCGCCATACCTCAGGTATCCAATGGGCGGCCGGAACCTACCTTTACCAGCAAGATACCCATACTGATTTCACGATGGGTTTTTCAGGCCCTCCCCGTCGAACAGACATTGAACAATGGGGCATTGCCAGCTTCGGTCATCTTCAGGTGCCGCTTGGTAACGCGCTTACTGTCACCGCCGGATTGCGCGTAGAACACACCGATCAGGACGGCAGTATGAGCGGTATTGGCCCACAGCCGATCACAGCCAACCTCAGCGAAGTGCAGTGGCTACCCAATGTGATTGCCAGCTACCAACTTGACCCACAACAAATGACTTATGCCAGCTGGTCGACTGGCTACTTACCCGGAGGCTTTAACTACAGCTCTGCCATTTCAAGGGATAATTTTACTTATGAAGCGGAATATACGCATAGCTTTGAGCTGGGTTACCAGAGTCATTGGTTCGACCAAAATCTCCAAACAGATCTTGCCTTGTTCTACAACCAGATCAATGACAAGCAAATGATTGATATCCTGCCGGGGATGGTTCAGAAAGTATCAAATGCTTCAGAAGCGGATATCTACGGCATTGAAGGACTGTTGAACTGGCAAATTGATGAGCAATGGGGGCTAAACGTTCAAGTCGGTCTGCAGCAGGGTGAAAGCAAATTCTCATCAGGCTCCCCTATCGCGCCGGGGCAATCCCGCAATGATTTACCAAACACGCCGGATTACACCTGGTCGGTCGGATTAAGCTATGCGCCAATTCTGGCTGTCTCGACGGAGCTGGCGATCCGTGGCAGTGATGATTATTACTTCGACAGTAAAAACACATTAAAACAAGACGCGTATGAAATCGTCGATTTCAGTGCAGACTATCAAATTGATTCGCTTACGCTTGCCTTCGCCATCAACAATATTTTCGATAAATCGATCTTTAGCCGAGCCGTCAATACGCCAGCTGGAATCATTGTTGAAGATACCCAGCCCCGAACGTTCTCGATTTCAGCGAATTATCAGTGGTAATTAAATCATGACAACAACCCAATGCGGCACCCCAGAACAAAGTAAGCTATTTTCGGCACTGTTAGGTCCTATCCATTGGCAATTACTTGAGTTTACTTTCACTCATCAGTTGTTTGATCGCTTTCAACAATGTACTTCTGCGGAGGAAGCTGGAAATGACCTGAACTGGCGCCCGGATCGACTTGAGCTGCTGCTCAATGCTTGTGTCGCGTTGGGTTTCATGCACAAAAAAAACGCCGGCTATACCGTAAAAAACAGCTATCGGCCCTTATTGCTCAGTGATTCTGAATCATATCTTGGTGAGACTTTACTTCATCTCTCACGGATAAAACAACTCACACCGGAGACCATGCTGACCTGGCTCAGTCCGCGACAGGAACAGCACGCGGTTCTGAATATGAGAAATGAACAATTCTGGCAGAATGCGACCTCAGGATTACAAGCTTTTCATCAAAGTATCCGCAACCCTATCCTCTTGCCCTTGATACGGGACATCCCCCATTGGCGTGACGGACTCACGATTTTAGATTTGGGAGCAGGTTCTGTTCAGCTTGCCAGAGATATTTTGAAGCAGTCACCGAACAGTCAAATCACCTTATTTGACCTGCCACCCTGCTGCGAAGTCCTCCAAAAAGAGGTGCTCACCGATACACGATTGGCTTCACACGTTTCGGTACGCCCGGGTGATATGAACCAGGGAGATTTCGGTGGACCGTATCAACTGATGATTGCAGCAATGTCGCTCTATTTTGCCCGGGATCTAGCGCAGTGTATTGATGATCTCTGGCAGTCACTGGCACCAGGTGGCACTTTCATTAGCTTTCATGAGGCACTGAACACAACCAGAACCCAGCCCCTCTATCATGTCTTAGGCCGATTACCTGCAGAGCTGGCAAATGGCCCACTTTCTCTGAGTCACGGTCAGCTAGAAGCTACACTGGCAGCCAACAACCCGGTATCACTTAGCACATATCCGCTCAAGACCCCGTTTGGTGAAATGACCCTGATCGTCGCGACCAAAGGTGCAGAATGAACAAAAAAACGCTCCCAATAGGGAGCGTTTCTGTGATTTCACAAGTGACTTACCGTTAACTGAATAAGCCAACGAAAAACAAATGAATCGAATCCCAAAGCCGACTAAAGAAGCCGCCTTCAGTCACAGTCTCTAAGGCCACCAACGGGGCTTGCGCCACGGTTTCGCCATCCACTTGGTACAGGATCTGACCGACGACATCGCCTTCTTGTACCGGCGCCATCAATTTGCCTTTCAGTTCAATGCTGGCAGTCAGTTTATCTTTGTCATTCCGTGACAAGGTCACGTAAGTATTTGTCGCTGTTCCCAGCGAAATCGAAGCGCTCTCTCCCTTCCAGATCCGCTCTTTAAGGACTTCTTCACCTTGATGATGTGGCGACAAGGTTTCAAAGAATCGAAAACCATAGTTCAGCAGTTGCTTGCTTTCCGCTTCGCGGGCTTTCGCGCTTTTCGTTCCCATGACGACCGCAATGAGTCGCATGTTGCCTTCCGTTGCCGAACTCGCCAAGCTGTAACCCGCGCCGCTGGTATAGCCGGTTTTCATACCATCGACATTCATGCTGCGATCGCCCAGCAAGCCGTTACGGTTTCGCTGGGTAATATTGTTGTAGGTAAAAGAACGCTCACTGTAGAGACGGTAAATATCAGGCAAATCACGGATCAACGCCTGACCAAGCAGCGCAATATCGTACGGTGTCGAATACAGCGCATCACTGTCGAGTCCGTGAGGATTCGAGAACGAGCTGTTGTTCATCCCCAATTTCTTCGCCCAGGAGTTCATCAGGCTGACAAACGCGTCTTCTGAGCCGGCGGCGTGTTCAGCAATGGCCACACTGGCGTCATTACCGGACTGGATGATCAGGCCACGGTAAAGATCCATCATCGCGACTTCCGTGTTCACCTCGATAAACATCTTTGAGGAATCCGGGAAGTTTTTTGCCCAGGCGTTGCGACTGATCACAACCTTGTCATCCTTGCTGATATTGCCGCTTTTCATCTCCTGGCCGGCAACGTAACTGGTCATCAGTTTGGTCAGGCTCGCCGGGTTCAGTTTCTCGTGGGCCTGTTTCTCCGCCAACACCTGCCCGGTGTGGAAATCCATCAGAACATACCCTTGTGCCCCCAGGCTCGGTGGATCGGGGATAATCGTTGGCGCCGCCAGGGATACGGTGGAAAAAATGCCAGAGAGTAGCGCGGTGCCAATCACGGCTGCGCGAAGTCGAGTTGTCCTTTGCATGGTAATATCGCCAATCCTCTTTTCCGGTTCGGGCCAGTATATCGAAGTGTCAGGGGGATATTTGCGGCTTTTACCAAGGTTTACCAAATGTCATACACACTTACAAACCACCCCTGAAACTCAGAACAATGCGCAACTAATAACATAATTACTTTGTATTTTCAGCCACTTCTCGCCCTTTATCCAGAAACACTCACCCGTTGACTGGATAAACAGCGATTAACCGCCGACTCCGTGTTCTTTTCATCTGAAACGCTATGTTTTGGCAACACAATTGACTGATTAACCCGTCAAAGCGTCAAACCAAGGAACGGAGCGATGAAAAAAAATTCTTTATTTACAGAAGGTTATTTTTCAACCTCCCGATACTCTGACCTCATTTTTACAAAAAATTCATATTTTTTTTCGGTTTACCATTTTTTAACGAATCAAAAACTTTTATGCTTGATCATAAAACTTGGCAGGAGATTCATCTACCAAGTAGTAGTCAACATAAGGATAGGTAATGACTTTCTACAAAAAACTAGAGCAACATTATCAGAAGCTCTCTCGCCTCGCTCACTTGAATGCAATTTGCGGCTGGGATCAGGCCGCCATGATGCCTGAAGGTGGGAATGAAGCCCGTTCGGAAGCCATGGCTGAACTGGCTGTTATGCAACATGAGCTGGCAACTGCCGCTCACCTGGACGACTGGTTTGCGCAGGCAGAAAGAGAATCGCTGTCTGCAGAGGAAACCGTCAGCCTGAAAGAAATGAAGCGTTCATGGCAGATCAACAACCTGTTACCCACCGATCTCGTAGAGGAAAAATCGCTGGCAGGTTCGAAGTGTGAGCACGCCTGGCGCACCCAACGAGCCAACAACAGCTGGCATGAATTCAGCCTCAACCTGGAGAAAGTGGTTGAATTAGCCCGTCGTGAAGCGCAAATCCGTGCGGAAGCAACCGGTTTGAGCCGTTATGATGCACTGTTGAATTTGTATGAGCCCGGCATGACGACGGCTGAGCTGGACCAATTGTTCAGTGACGTGAAGCGCTGGCTGCCAAACCTGATCCGCCAGGTGCGCGAAAAACAAGGCACGGAAAAGGTCACTCAGCCGGCTGGTCCGTTCCCGATTGCGCAGCAAAAATCGCTGAGTCTGGATGTGATGACCAAACTTGGATTTGATTTCCACCATGGCCGACTGGACGTCAGTGTCCACCCGTTCTGTGGCGGGGTACCGACTGATGTACGCATTACCACCCGCTATGATGAAGCTGATTTCACTTCCGCATTGATGGGTGTTGTGCATGAAACCGGCCATGCCCGTTATGAGCAAGGTCTGCCGACGAAATGGCATGGCCTGCCGATTGGTGAAGCGCGCTCCATGGGCATTCACGAGTCCCAGAGCCTGTTCTTTGAAATGCAACTCGCCCGCAGTGAGCCGTTTGTTGAAATTCTGGCGCCCCTGGCTGCGGAAGCATTCGGGCGCAACAATGACCCGGCGCTGTCGAGCCAGAATCTGACGTTGCTCAACACCCGCGTCAATCCAGGCTTTATTCGGGTGGATGCCGACGAAGTCACCTACCCGGCACACGTGATCCTGCGCTACGAAATTGAACGTGACTTGATTGAAGGCCATATTGAAGTCGCGGATATCCCGGAGCTGTGGGATAAGAAAATGACCGAGTACCTCGGCCTGTCGACCAAAGGAAACTACACCGACGGGTGTATGCAGGATATCCACTGGACCGACGGCAGCTTTGGTTACTTCCCGTCCTACACTCTGGGCGCCATGTATGCGGCCCAGTTTATGGCTGCGATGCGCAAAGAGATGAACGTCGACAATCTGATCCGCGAACGTAATCTACAGCCGATTTTCAACTGGCTGGATAAGCACATCTGGAAGAAAGCTTCCTCGCTCTCCACCGACAAGCTATTGATTGAAGCGACCGGCGAGCGGTTGAATGCGGAGCATTTCAGAAACCATCTGGTGGAGCGTTACCTGAAATCGTAATGCCCTCACCTCCGTAACGTTAAACAAAGCGCCCTGAGCACATGCCAGGGCGTTTTGTTTCACTCCAATGATGAAACCGTTGAGATCAGATCAAACTCATCTCCAGCACCGAGTTCACCGATACTCCGTTCCATTTGTAAGTGTAATGGCGGGTCTGGCAGACTTTACTGACCAGATTCGGTTTGAACAGCACATAACAGTCATGGCCCTGATGGCGGACAGACTGATACACAATCCCGTCCCCCTTGGCAGTTTTGATTTCTGTGGCCAGTTCCTGCGAATGGCTGTAGTTGGTCGGGTGATACAGCTCAGAATCGAGATAAGGCTGGGCAGTTAAATCTGTCAGCTCGGCGCTGAACCAGGCATCAATGCAGCGCATTTGAATATCCTGCGCCGGCTCCCGGGTGTAGCCCATCACCCGCTCCATATGATGCACGGTTTCTTTAATGGCGGTGTTTACATCCGGCGCGGCGTAGTAACCGCCAAAGTCCGCAGTATTGAACCTTGCGCCATCCGGATTGATATGGGTAAACGCCGCCATCACATAACTGCAATGCGGGATCCCGACCAGCCGTTCATCGGCCGGGATCTGGCTGAAATTGCCGACTTCTTCCGACAAACGTGGATTTGTCAGGGCTTCGACGGCAAACACCGCTTCGAGCTGCTCTGGCGAGGCGACATCTTCATACAAATTAATGGGCGGATACTTAGATGGGATCAAACGAAAACAGTGCTGATCCTGAAAGGGCTGCTGTGGGTATGCCATTTACGATTTCCCACCTCGCCAGGCATTCAGGCGAGATGCCACCTGATATAAATCCACGACTTTGCCCTGTATCATCACATCCATGGCTGAACGACCGGCAAAAAACGGATGGGCATTCGGCTTCTGGACCCACTGATACACACTCTCTTCAGCACTGAACAGAATGCGCAGACACTTATGAATGTTCAGGATATAGCTCATACGCTCCAGTAGGTCGTTCGACACCTTGGCCGATTCCGGATGACTTCGGTACTTGTTCAGCGTGGAGCGGCTGCTCAGCCCCAACAGCGCCATTTGTTGCGCCTGGGTACAGGACCATTTATCCAGAATATTAAACACGACGGGCAATACCTGATTCCCGGTATTCGCCTGGATGGCCTGATTTGTGGCTTGGGATGCGTTCATCGCCACCTCTTGACTATGACAATGTCTATATATGGACAACTTTAGCACCATCAACCACAGATAACCAACCCAAATGGGAGATTACTGTGTAAATTTATAAACATTAGCAATCAGAGAAGTAGTGCATGTACAAATATGGACAGAAGTCGAGATAGCTTGAACCTTACCGCAACTGGAAACAATTCGCAGTAAAGACATGGAAGAGAGAAGAAAATTGGGAAAATATTGGCAAATGGTGCCGCCTGCACAGCGGCACACATGGGAGGGATCGGGTTCAGCACCTCAATCAAGAGTTGTCTTAAGGCACTGATGACGCCACAGCCAAATAAGGCATGACGAAAAACACAGCCGCTAGGCCGGACGATAATGAAGCGCGGTCTTCTCAGCCAGTTTCACGATAACATTGACCGCTTTTTCCATGCCTTCCAGGGTAATAAATTCATGGATCCCATGGAAGTTATAACCGCCGGTGAAAATGTTCGGGCACGGCAGCCCCATGTAAGACAAGCGCGCACCGTCAGTGCCGCCGCGGATTGGCTTGACATCCGGCTGCACGTCACACGCAATCATGGCCTGCTTCGCCAATTCAATGACATGCGGATGCGGCTCGACCATCTCTCGCATGTTGGCGTAATTGTCCGTGATCTCCAGCGTCACCCGCGATTTTCCTAGCTGCCGATTCAGCGCACCGACCGTTTCCTGCATCACAGTCTTACGCTTTGCCAGGCCGTCGCGGTCAAAATCACGCAGCAGGTAATGCAGTATGGTATTTGCAACAGACGGCTCCATCGCCACTAAATGATAAAAACCTTCATAGCCTTCGGTACACTCAGGGGTTTCGTCTGCCGGCATCATCAGCTGGAACTGAGCGGCGATGTGCATCGCGTTCACCATCTTCCCCTTAGCCGTGCCCGGGTGGACGTTCACGCCCTTGCATGTCACCTTGGCTGCAGCGGCATTGAAGTTTTCATACTCCAGCTCACCGACCGGTCCGCCATCGATGGTATAAGCCCACCGGGCGCCGAACTTCTCGACATCAAACCGATCAGCACCCCGCCCGATTTCTTCATCCGGGGTAAAGCCAACACAAATCTCGCCATGCGGGATATCCGGATGGGCAATCAGATGCGCCACAGCGGTCAGGATCTCGGCGACTCCGGCCTTGTTATCGGCACCGAGCAGCGTGGTCCCGTCAGTCATAATCAGCGTCTGGCCGTGGAGCCGGTGCAGCTCCGGATATTGGATCGGTGACAGCACTTCATCGCCAATCCCCAATGCAATATCCCCGCCCTGATAGTTCTCAACCGCCTGAGGGGTGACATGCTTGCCGGAGGCATCCGGTGACGTATCCAGATGCGCAATAAACCCAATCGCCGGGACGTCATAGTCAACATTCGCAGGCAAACGGGCCATGAGATAACCGTGTTCATCCAAATCGACGTCACTCAGCCCTAATGCGATCAGCTCTTGCCTGATATCGTCGGCGAGCACTCTCTGTCCTTCCGTGCTTGGGCTGTGGGTTGAGGAAGCGTCTGATTGAGTATCGATACTCAGATAACGCAAAAACCGATCAATTAATTTATCCATGTCCCACTCTTCGTTGTATTCATTCTGGTGTACAGATACGTGAAAACGGAGGGCGGTAAACTGTTACCTCCCTCCCAAATACAAGCCAAGTATCGTCGAGAGACTCGGGAAATGAATTGCGATGAATCAGTTTTTCGTGAATTGATGAGAATTTATCGGCCGGAAGGTCGAAAAAAGCGCGGTAAAACACTCGCCAGAGTGTATTACCGCGCGTCAGGAGCTTATGGGGTGCGAATCAGGCCCGGCGCAGCCACAAAATCATGGTATTACAGTGTTAACCCGCTGGCTTCCATATTCTTGATATGCGTGATCACATCATCCACGGAGACCGAAGGATGATTGAAAAACCGGTACAGCTCACTGGTGGTTGCTTTCTGGATCACCGGGCTGACGGCCATGGAGTCAATGATACTGGGAACCAGCGTTTGGGTTTGCTCCGCCTGCCGGAAATCAGCCATGGCCTTGACCGAACAGGCATTAAATCCGGCCAAAGATACATCCCGACGGGCCGGGATCGCGCCTTTGGTCTGATTAAACTGACGCAAAAAGTCCGGGCTGGAGAGCACACCTGCAATGTCATTCGCCTGTTGCTCGCTCAGGGTCGGACTTTTAAACAGCGCAAAGCTGTCCATATTGTAAATAAAGCCAGGTTGCCGGGCCGGGGCTGCGTAACAAGAAATGGTCTCCGGAAACTGCCCGGCCAGTGCAATCAGCTCCCCGGCCACCCAATCCCCCGTGATCTGAAAAGCACGCTGACCGCTCAGCAATGCCTGAGTTGCTTCTTCCCAGCGCTGACGCGTCAGGTCCGGCAATGCAATCTCGCTGATGTCGCGAAACAGGCTCAGAGCTTCCCGGGTCACCGCGCTGTCGAGCGCCTGAGCATCCAGCTCGATGAAAGCGCGGCGATAGTAATCCGGCCCACCCAGACCAAACGCGATATTTTCAAACAACTGCACCACCTGCCACGGCTCGTTCCCGATTGCCAATGGCGGGACCCCCTGCTGCTTCAGCTGACGAAACACGGTCAGCATCTCCTGCCAGTCCCGGGGCACCGGAAGCTTATAGGTCGCCAGAACCTCATGATTCACCCACACCCAGTTCAGCCGGTGAATGGTGATCGGGATCGCGACATATTCCTGATTGAACTGGTGAATATCGCGTACCAGCGGGTTCAGGTGCTGGTTCCATCCCTGCTTTTGGGCAACCGGCGCCAATGAATGCAGAAAGCCCAATGCCGCCCAAGACTTAATGGCAGGTCCTTCCAGCAGGGCCATATCCGGTGGATTACCGGCAATGGCCCTCGCCTGCAAAATAGATTTTGCGGTCCCGCCACCGCCGCCCTGAATCGGCACGCTGGCCACTGAATATCCAGAAGCTTTTAGGGTTTGCTCAACAATCGCAGTCGCATTGGCTTCCCCCCGAGAGGTCCACCAATGCAAAAAATGAACGCTCTGTTCGGCATTTACGGTGAGCGTCCAACCGCTCAGGATCAATATCCATAAAAACTTCATCAATAAAAACTTCATCCGTCTCTCGCAAAACACAACTCAACTTCCAGTCCCTGCTCGTCATGGTTCCTGAGCTTCAGATCACCGCCATGAGAGCGGGCAATGCTGCGGGAAATCGTCAACCCCAGCCCGGAACCGGTGTCATCCTTTCTCCCTGCCCGGTAGTAAGGCTCAAACACCTTCTCCAGCAGCTTGTGGTCTATCCCTGGCCCATGATCCCGAACCTGTAAATGCAACGCATCCGCCGAATCAGTCACCTGAACTTCCACACGCTCCCCATAGAGCACCGCATTATCAATGATGTTGTAAATGCAACGCTTCACGGCAATGGGTTTGCCAAGGTAGGGTTTGGACTGGGCAGGATAAATCGTGACCCGCGGCTGCTGGCGATTATGGTAATCGGCACATCCCTGCAGGAGCTGCTGGATATCAATCCACTCCGGCTCTTCGTGAATATCCGTATCCCGGATGCACTGCAGTGCCCCTTTCAGCATTAAATCGACTTCATCAAGTAATTTCTCAAACCGCTGGCGGGTTCGCGCGTCATCAAGCATCTCCGTGCGAAGTTTCAGGCAGGCCAGCGGCGTTTTCAGATCATGTGAAATGGCGCTGAACAACATTTCCCGATCCCGAATATAAGCCTTCACCCGGCGGTTCATTTTGTTAAATGCGTGAATGGCGCTGCGGGTTTCATTGCTGCCGGCTTCTGCAATTTCAGCGACTGTCAGCGGGCTCCCCATCAGTGTTGCGGCTTTTGCCAGAGATTTAATCGGCCGGATTTCCCGCTGGAGTACCCAGGCCGTACCGAACATCAGTAACGCTGAAGCCACAGCCAGAAATAACAACTGGCGCTGATCAATGAACTGGCTGGTCAGTGAAGAAAATGGGACCGGCAACACCGACGCAATATAGAACCATTCCTGCTCAGATATTTTGATTTGCATCACCACAATCGGTAAATCCAACTCCCCGAGCACCAGGCTGTATTTGGTCCAGATTTCGGGAAGCTCTGCGAGCTTAATCCCGGAATTAAACAGGCGAATATCTTCCCGGCGGGTAATCGTCACCGCAACATGGCGATCAGCCCCGACTTGCTGGTTCAGCTGCTGGGCTGCAAACACGGTTAACCAATCGGTGAACGACAAATCTGTGACGGCATCCATCTCGATATACCGATGGTTAATCGAGATAAAAAACCGGGTCCCGCCGACTTCACGTAATTGGTTCAAAATCAGATGGCGATAATTCACCGGCAGGGATTGGAAATAGCTGTACGTATCTGCAGCGGCTTTGGTGATATTGGCGATGGTATTGCGGGCACTCTCTTCCTTGGTGGCATTATTGGTCTGATACCAGATCAGCCCTGCCAGCAATTCGGCAATCAGAATCGTGGTCAGCAAGGTGATCACCACCCGGAACGTGATGGATTTGAAAAAACCGGTCTTCACTGCGTCATCCCCCCGGCCAATCCTCATTCGCCTCGGGCATCGACAGCAAGCATATACCCTTTGTTTCTGACGGTGATAATGATGGAGCGATCGTCATCTTGCAGATGTTTTCGCAGCCGGCTCATTTGCACATCAATCCCCCTTTCCAGCGGATCGGCATCCCGCCCCCAGACAAAGCGGGCAATATCGTCGCGGCTTAAGGGTTGGTTCGGATGCTGTAACAACAGGCTGAGCAAAGAAAAATCAGCACCTGACAGTTGGGTGATCTCCCCGTTATCGTGGATCAACTGACGTTTGACCGTATCAAAAGTCCAGTGAAGAAACTGAATTTGACGGCTTGTCACAGCACTGCGGTTAAACTGGCTACGCCTGAGCAAGGCTTTGATCCGGGCCAGCAGCTCCCGCGGACTGAAGGTTTTAGTCATGTAATCATCGGCGCCGATTTCCAACCCGGCGACCCGGTCGACTTCATCACAGACCGCAGTCAGCATCAGGATCGGCACATGAGAGCGGGTGCGGATTTCCCGGCACAAGGTCAGCCCGTCATCGCCCGGCAACATGATATCGAGCACAATTAAATGCGGCTCCCGGCGGTGAAAGTGCTGCCACATTTCATCCCCATCAGCAGCAGTTAAAACCTCAAATCCGGAACGGCCTAAATATTCGCTCAACGCATCCCGAATTTCTTCACTATCATCGACAACCAGAATTGTTTTCTTGTGCAAAGTTATGTCTCACCGGGTCAAAGTCGCAATGAACAAACAATAAACATATTTTATAAATTTCATTCTATCAATTATCTCCGGCATAAAAAGATCAATTTTGAATGGGTTTGTAAGCGTCTTCTTACAAACCGATAACCATACCTTACCTTCACGATATTTATATTCCGTACAGTAAGCGTTGAACATAAGCACCACTTACTACAAGGACGATAATGATGATCAACTCTACTTTTGGTCTGTTACAACGCATCGGCCGGTCACTGATGTTACCGGTCGCCGTCTTACCGATTGCCGGTCTGCTCCTCGGGATTGGCTCGGCAAACTTTTCCTGGCTCCCTACCGTGGTGTCAGACATCATGGCCATGTCCGGTGACGCGGTGTTCAGCAACCTCGCCCTGATCTTTGCCATCGGGGTCGCACTGGGGCTCAGTGATAACGATGGGGTTGCAGCGCTGGCTGCCACCGTGGGATTTGCAATCCTGACGGCGACCATGGGGGTGATGGCCAAGCTCCACGGCATCGAAACCGCCACTGTCATCGGGATCCCAACCATCAACACCGGCGTATTTGGCGGGATTATCATCGGGGCCATCGCTTCGGTGTTATTCAAGCGCTTCTACAACATCCGCCTGCCGGAATACCTCGGTTTCTTTGCCGGAAAGCGCTTTGTCCCGATCGTGACCGGGGTGACCGCCATCGCCCTCGGGGTCGTCATGAGCTACGTCTGGCCGCCGATCGGCAATCAAATCGACACCTTCTCCCATTGGGCAGCCTATCAGAGTCCGACTTTAGCCTTTGGTATTTACGGTTTTGTTGAACGGGCACTGATCCCTTTCGGATTGCACCACATCTGGAATGTGCCGTTCTTCTTTGAAGTCGGCGAATACGTCAACCCGGAAACCGGCGCCGTGATTAAAGGGGAAATCCAGCGTTACCTTGCCGGAGACCCAACTGCGGGGAATCTGGCGGGCGGCTACATGTACTCCATGTGGGCACTTCCGGCGATTGGCCTGGCGATCTACCGCTCTGCCAAACCAGAGAAACGTGCGCTGGTTGGTGGGATCATGGTTTCAGCGGCCCTGACTTCCTGGCTGACCGGGATCACCGAGCCGATGGAATTCTCCTTCCTGTTTGTCGCTCCGGTCCTGTATGTGATCCACTGTATCTTCACCGGAATCGGCTTTGCACTGGTCAGTGCGCTGGACATTCATCACAGTGTCACGTTCGCTCACGGTGCGATCGACTTTCTGATCTACTACCCACTGTCACAAAATGCCTGGTTATTTATCATCATCGGGCCGCTGTGGGCGCTGATGTACTACACCGTGTTCCGTCTGCTGATCACCAAACTCAACCTGATGACGCCGGGACGGGAAACAGAAGAAGCCAGTGCGGTCAGCCAGATTGCAGAAATCGGCTCTGAACTTGCTGAAAACTTGATTGGTGCCCTGGGCGGTAAAGCCAACATCAAGCATGTGGATGCCTGTATCACCCGCCTGCGCGTGTCTGTACACGACATCAAGCAAGCGGACATTGAGAAGATCAAGCAGTTGGGCGCCCGGGAAGTCCTGGTGATTGGCGATAACCTGCAAGCGATCTTCGGCACCCAGTCCGACAGCATCAAGACTGAGATGCAGCAAGTCCTGGCATAAGCACCGTGGGTTTCAATAATTGTGCAAACGATCGTTCAACAGGATAGAAAAAACGGCCCGGGCAATGACCCGGGCCGTTTGTATTCAAAGCGCTGATGAAAGCCGAATAAACTAGCGTTGCATCGCAAGGTGTCAGACTAGCTTTTTGGGATCCACGGCGTCACTTTGTTGGCCGGGAACGGGAAGGAAACCACTTCACCTTCCGACAACTCGGCCAGTTTGATCACCGCCTTGCGCTGGTTCACCGCAATGGTTTTGCCTTGGGATGTCGACAAACCATCGGCGATCTCTTGGTCAAAATGCAGGACAACGCCCCCCACTTCCGGCATAAACCAGCTGGAGAACATGCCGCCTAAATCCGCCAGAAGCTGATCCATTTGCGGGGTCAATGCCGCAATCTCGGCCCGGCTGATCTGCTGGCCATACGTTTGATTCGCAACCACCTGCATGGACATATCACAGGTAATGCCGTCATCGATCACAAAGGTCACATCCGGATTGGCCTGACGCAGATTATTATCGATGGGTACAAGCAGCTCGTTGCTGGCCGGGATCACCAGCTCTTCATAGTGCTTGTCTTTGCGCATTGAGCCATGATGAATGCGACAGACTTCTCCTGTGTTTTGCTCCAACAGGAACAAGGCAATCCGCACATCGTCGTGACCTTCTTTCACATTTTGCTTCAGCTTGCCATACAGCGCGCTGTAGCGCAGTTCAATGTTCTGAGCAGCAACATCCTGGGCGTATACCGTTGCGCTGGCCAACATGCCAGCCAAAAGCCAATGGCCTAACTTCATCCTTTATCCTTGGCGCCAATATTGATTGTTGTGTTTGATCATGGACTGGATTTCATCAACATACGCATGACCACGTTCAGAGTAACGGTGCAGCCCTTCCGCCAGTCGCTGACCTTCAACACGCTGGCCGGCCTGACGCTGTAAAGCTCGAATTTCCCGTAACTCGGCATAAGCAGGGTTTCGGTTCACGTTCATAAAATACGCCTTCACCGACAGATGAGGCGAAGCAAACACCGCGACTTCATGACTTGCCCCTTCCGTTCGACCGGACGGGACCAAACCACAGCCTTCACGATAACACCATTGGCCAAAATAGTTATTCCCTTCAACGGCAAAGCGTGACCGGCCCCACCCGGATTCATTCGCAGCCTGGCTCAGCACCAGGCTCTCGGGCAGCACATCCACGCGTTTAAGCATGCTGTCCAGCCAGGGCTGAGTGACCGCGTCACTATTTAAGGTCACCATATAGGCCAGGGACAAATCATTCACCTGTGCCATCACATCGCTCCCCAGCTGCTGCCCGGCATCCATTTGCTGCTGAATGTCGAGCAGAAACTGACGTTCGCCTTCAATGCGCTGGTTTTCAAACACCACCGCCGGGCGAAGGTAATCAAAGAATGTGGATTTGCGCTGCTTGACATCCGTGATGGCGCTGAAATCCGGCTTGGTGGCGTAAACAGCATGGAGGGGTTCACTGGCGGTTGTCGGAGTCGTTGGGGGTGTCTCGCCACAGGCCGTCAGCCCGGCGAGCACCATCATCCATGTGTTTTTTCTTATTTTTGTTTTCAGGGGGATCACGCGTTAAAAACCTTTGTCTCTTCTTGTTTTGATGGATCGTCACCACTGCCCGGCTTCATATTGGTCACCTGGAGCGTAATGCCGAACAGGTTCCGATAGATAATTCCTTTGACGTTGAAGAAAAACGGCACGGTCCAAATCAGGCCCAGACCGAAGGTCGCAAACGACAGGGAAATCAGGATCAGAATGACCAGGAAGATCGCCGTCAGCGGCAACAGTTTACGGATGGTCGCAACCACAGAATACTGAATCGCCTTCAGCGGGCTGATTCGTTTTTCACAAACCAAAATGATCGCCATGCTGAATGCCATCGACAAAAACAGGCCGATGAGTGGGAATATTGCGCTGCCAACGCCCTGAAGCGAGGAAATCAACAGCATGGTCACGACGGAAACCAGCGTGAACGGGAAACCTTTCACCAAATGACTCGGCTTGCTCGGCAGACCTACGGCGTGATTCAAGGCCATCAGACTCAAACCGGCGTAGAGCGGCGCGCTCAGTACATCCGACCAAAAGTTTGCCATATAGCCGGCCTGAATAATCTCCGGGGTGATCATTTCACCAGAGATAATGGCATCGAAGAAGATCGCCGGATCGCCCAACTGTACTTGCAGCCCGACCATCAGCAGCGCGACCTGAGCCAGGAACAATCCGACAATCGCGGGAAAGAAAGTGAAGAAATGTTTGGCTGTGACCTTCCAGGCTTCCTGGAGCACGGCGACCGCCTGAAGTTCAGCGCTGCCATTCATCGCTTTCTCTATCGAGCCGCCCACATGGAAAGTTTTATTGTTCATTCTGTTTCATCAACTTTTGCAGAGTCATAAAGGCGTGATTGTACGACAGCTGAGATAGATATAAAAATCGTTCGGCCCGAAATCCGCAAGATTCCTGGTGGGCACCCCCGCAAATTGACCGAAACTCAGCGAAACCTATTCATTACAGCTATCCCCCATCACGGAAAAAACAACGCCTTCAATGTTTTTTCCGCACTGAAATACATTGGGACTGTCATCACTTTGCCCACGAAAAATGTTATCTATGATGGGTCTGATGACAGCTGCCATACATAGACGGCAACAACAATGAAATAAGGCTAAAAAAACCATGAAAAAACGCTTTAATTTACACGTTTAGGCGACTATCATGCGCCCCCTAAATTCATCCGAATAGTTGGGGGGATCCGATGAAACCCCACGGTGGAGATCACGTACAATTGAACGCTGCAGAAACAACGAAAGCGCCGGTGATTCAGCTCAAAGGGCTGAGCAAAAGCTTTGACGGAAAGCAAATCATCACGGGTCTTGATTTGAATGTGAATGATGGTGAGTTTCTTACCATCCTGGGCCCATCTGGCTGCGGAAAAACAACCGTTCTCCGATTGATTGCCGGTTTCGAAAATGCTGACGCCGGTGACATTGTCATCGCAGGCAGTCACGTCACCGATTTGCCAGCCGAGCAACGTCATGTCAACACGGTCTTTCAAAGTTATGCGTTGTTCCCGCACATGACGGTGTTTGACAACGTAGCCTTTGGCCTTCGCATGCAGAAAGTTGCTGAGCGCGACATTGAGCCTCGCGTGATGGAAGCACTGCGCATGGTCCAGTTGGATGAATATGCCCCGCGCAAACCCCATCAGCTTTCCGGTGGCCAGCAGCAGCGTGTTGCCATTGCTCGTGCTGTGGTCAATAAGCCGAAGGTTCTGCTGTTGGATGAATCACTTTCCGCGCTGGACTACAAGCTGCGTAAGCAGATGCAAATTGAGCTCAAGCAGCTGCAGCGTAAACTGGGGATCACCTTTATTTTCGTAACTCACGATCAAGAAGAAGCCCTGTCGATGTCTGATCGCATCATCGTCATGCGCAACGGCAACATTGAGCAAGATGGTTCACCGCGTGAAATTTACGAAGAGCCGAAAAACCTGTTCGTTGCCCGCTTTATTGGCGAGATCAATGTATTTGACGCCACCGTGACCGAGCGCCTGGATGATGAGCGAATTCTCACCGAACTGGAAGGCCGCCCAGCGAAGCTGCACTGCAAGCTGCCGGTCAACGCCGGCGATAAGCTGAAAGTGCTGCTGCGTCCGGAAGATATTCGTCTGGAAGAGCTGAACAACGGCGATTCGGCCAACGGCATGATTGGCTACGTACGTGAGCGGACATACAAAGGCATGACGCTGGATTCAGTCGTGGAACTGGAATCCGGGCAATCGGTCATGGTCAGCGAATTTTTCAACGAAGATGATCCGGATGTAGACCACTCGCTTGATCAGAAAGTCGCTGTTACTTGGGTTGATAGTTGGGAAGTGGTGCTGGCTGATGAACAAGAAGCTTAATCTTCAGACAATCATCATCACGCTGATTGTCAGCTGGCTGGTCCTGTTCGTCTTCATGCCGAACCTGATGATCATCGGAACCAGCTTCCTGACCCGGGATGATGCCAACCTGATCGAGATGACCTTCACGCTCGAGAACTATATCCGGCTGTTTGACCCGTTGTATGCCAAGGTCATGCTGCACTCGTTCTATATGGCGCTGGTGGCGACCCTGCTCTGCCTGCTCATTGGCTACCCGTTCGCTTATGCGATCGCCAAAATGCCGGTGAAGTGGCGTCCGTTTATGTTGTTCCTGGTGATTGTACCGTTCTGGACCAACTCCCTGATCCGGACCTATGGCCTGAAGATCATGCTGGGGACCCGCGGCGTATTAAACAATACCCTGCTCTACCTGGATATTATTGATAAGCCGCTGCGCATTATGTACACCGAATATGCCGTGATGATTGGCCTGGTGTATATCCTGCTGCCGTTTATGGTACTGCCGTTGTACTCCGCAATTGAGAAGCTGGATCACAACTACATCGAAGCGGCGCGGGATTTAGGAGCCAACAAATTCCAGACCTTTGTGAAGGTGATTTTCCCGCTCACCATGCCGGGCATTATCGCCGGGAGCCTGCTGGTGCTGCTGCCTGCGCTGGGAATGTTCTATGTGGCTGACCTGCTGGGCGGTGCCAAGAACCTGCTGATCGGTAACGTGATCAAGAGCCAGGTGCTCAACGCCCGGGACTGGCCGTTTGGCGCGGCAACCAGTATTGCACTGACAATCGCCATGGCCGTCATGTTGTATGCCTACTACCGCGCCGGCAAGCTGTTAAACCGTAAAGTGGAGTTGGAATAATGGGACGCCTATTTAAATTCAGCCTGATGACGGTTGTGTATGCGTTCCTGTATACCCCAATCATCATTCTGATTGTGAACTCCTTTAATGCCAGCAAGTTCGGCATGAAATGGGGCGGGTTTACCACCAAATGGTATGAACAACTGGTCAGTAATGACAGCCTGATGCAGGCGGCATGGCACTCGATCAACATTGCCGTGTTCTCGGCAACCGCAGCCGCCATTATCGGCAGCCTGACGGCCGTCGCCCTGTTCCGCTATCAGTTCCGCGGCAAAGGCTTTGTCAACGGCATGCTGTTTGTGGTGATGATGTCACCGGATATCGTCATGGCGATATCGCTGCTGGCGCTGTTTATCCTGATTGGTGCTGAGCTGGGCTTTTTAACCCTGCTGCTGTCGCACATCACGTTCTGTTTGCCGTTTGTGGTGGTGACTGTGTACAGCCGCCTGAAAGGCTTTGATGTCAAAATGCTGGAAGCCGCGCGAGATTTAGGCGCAAGCGAATGGGTGATCCTGAAGCAAATCATCCTGCCGCTGGCAAAACCTGCGGTTGCTGCCGGCTGGCTGCTCAGCTTCACCCTGTCACTAGATGACGTCATTGTCAGCTCCTTTGTGACCGGTCCGAGCTATGAGATCCTGCCGCTGAAGATTTACTCTATGGTTAAAGTCGGCATTTCACCGGAAGTGAACGCCCTGGCAACCATTATGCTGATTGTCTCCCTGGTGTTGGTGATCAGCTCCCAGCTTTTAGCTCGGGAAAAAATTAAGTAATTTGGCACCTTGCCAATAAACGGAGCAAGTGGCCCTATTCGGCCACTTGTTTTTTATCAATACCCTAAACGGGTTTTGGAGACGATAATCAAATGAAAAAATGGTCCGCTTTTCTCACCGGTACTGCATGCGCAGCAGCGCTGTTTTCCAGCTTCGCCAATGCAGAAGACAAGGAATTAGTATTTATGAACTGGGGCCCGTATATCTCTACGGAGCTTCGTGAACAGTTCACAAAAGAAACTGGTATTAAAGTGATTTATTCGACTTACGAGTCGAACGAGACTATGTACGCGAAGTTAAAAGCGCACCCGGCAGGTTATGACCTGGTCGTGCCGTCAACTTACTTCGTTGCGAAAATGCGCGATGAAGGCATGTTACAGAAAATCGATAAATCAAAGCTAACCAATTTCAACGAACTTGATAGCAATTACCTGGACAAGCCTTTTGACCCGAAAAACGATTATTCGATCCCACACGTGATCGCAATGACCGGTCTGGCGGTCAATACCGACATGTATGATCCGGCTGACTTCGACAGCTGGGCTGACCTGTGGAACCCTGAGCTGAAAGGCCAGCTGATGCTGATGGACGACACGCGTGAAGTCTTCCACATTGCATTGCGCAAGCTGGGCTATTCCGGCAACACAACAGATCCGAAACAGATCGACGAAGCTTATGAAGAGCTGAAAAAACTGATGCCGAACGTCCTGGTGTTCAACTCGGATAACCCGGCGGCGCCATACCTGGCCGGCGAAGTTGGCCTGGGCATGCTGTGGAACGGCTCAGCAGCCGCGGCTCAGCGTGAAGGTCTGCCAATTCAACTGATTTGGCCAAAAGAAGGCGGCATCTTCTGGGTCGACAGCCTGGCCATTGCCAAAAATGCCAAAAATGTCGATGCAGCCCATAAGATGATTGATTTCCTGCTGCGCCCTGAGATTGCAGCCAAGATCTCTGAAGATACCGGCTACCTGACTGCGATTAAGGCGTCAAATGCCAAGTACAAAGACAACCCGACGCTGTTCCCGCCGCAAGAAGATCTCGATCGCGGTGAGTGGCAGGATTCAGTCGGCGATATGAACATTCGCTACGAAAATTACTTCCTGAAACTGAAAGCCGGAGAGTAATCTCCAATGCTGCAGGCAGCTGATCGGCTGCCTGCACGCCCGTCCCGCCTCCGATTGCTTCGCAATTGTGACCATTCTGCTCAGATTGCCGACAGACAACGCCCCCTGAAACAATTCACCGCCTGCGCTTTGGCCCACTTCTGCTATAATATTCCACCTGATAACTCAGTATGTTAACGTCATTGCCCGGGAGCCTCCCCACAATGGCAACGAAATGAGGGAAGGCGACAGCGCGTTCTTCGGCACTTTAAGCTGCAAGAACCCTCGCCTGAGAATACTCTCAGAATTCCTGTTAAATTGGAGCATATAACAATGAACAAATGGTCTTCTTTAATGACCGGCAGCGTCTGCGCGATGGCTATGTTTTCCGGCATGGCCACAGCGGCGGACGACGAGCTGTATTTCTACAACTGGTCTGAATATATCCCAGCCGAGGTACTGGAACAGTTTACGAAAGAAACTGGCATTAAAGTGATCTACTCAACATATGAGTCCAATGAGACCATGTATGCCAAGCTGAAGACGCATGGTGAAGGCTACGACCTGGTGGTCCCTTCCACCTACTACGTGTCCAAAATGCGTGACGAAGGCATGCTGAAGAAAATCGATCAATCTAAGCTGTCCAATTTTGAACAGCTGGATGCGAACTTCATGCGCAAGCCGTTCGATCCAAACAACGACTATTCGATTCCGTACATCTGGGGCGCAACCGGGATTGGCGTCAACACGGATATGATGAATAAAGCTGAAATCAGTAGTTGGGCGGACCTGTGGGATCCGAAATGGGAAGGCCAGCTGATGATGATGGATGATGCCCGTGAGTTCTTCCACATTGCGCTGCGCAAACTGGGCTACTCAGCCAATACCACCAAGCCGGAAGAGATCAAAGCTGCCTATGAAGAGCTGAAGAAACTCATGCCGAACGTGCTGGTATTCAACTCAGATTACCCGGCCAACCCGTACATGGCGGGTGAAACGTCTCTGGGTATGTTGTGGAACGGCTCTGCTTATATGGCCCGTCAGGAAGGTGCGCCGGTTGAGATTGTCTGGCCGAAAGAAGGTGCCATCTTCTGGATGGACAGCCTGGCGATTCCGGCTGCCGCGAAGAACGTTGAAGCCGCGCATAAGATGATCGACTTCCTGCTGCGTCCGGACAACGCTGCGAAAGTCGCGCTGGAAATCGGTTACCCGACCCCGGTTGCAGGTGCGAAAAAACTGCTGCCGGCCTCGTTTGTCAACGACACCAACATCTACCCGCCACAAGCAGTGATGGATGCCGGTGAATGGCAGAACAATGTCGGCAGTGCGAATACGCTGTACGAAGAGTACTTCCAGAAGCTGAAAGCGGGTCAGTAACCCCCCAACCGCTTCACAGATTACAAACTCGGGCCCAGGCCCGAGTTTTTTATGCCCGGCCCCTGCCTGTAACATTCCGGTCGACTCAATCGCAGCTTACCCCGGTAACAGCGTATTCAGTGCCTGATTCAACCACTTGAGCGCCGGTCCGGGCGGATGTCCCTTCCCCTGCAGGCACTCGACCGGGACTGTCCAGGCCTTTTGATCAAACGTCACCGCCAGCGCCACGGCTTGACCTGCCTGAATCATGTCGTCAGCACTATGCTCTGGCAAGTATGTCCAACCCAGGCCACGCGCGATAAACCCTCTTACTGTCCGGTGATCATCCGCGTACCAGAAGCGGGCCGATAAAGGTTGCTGATGCACCGTGGCGATCCCTTTCCCGCCCTTGATTAAGATTTGCCGATGCGGAATTAAATCGGACGGCGTCACCGTATCCAACCTAGCCAACGGATGATCGGGTGCGGCAACCGGAATACACCGCAGGTTCCCGATATAGCGAATATCGACATCTCGCGGGATCGTCAAATCACTGATCATCAATCCCAGGGTCGCGCGACCATGGCGGATCAAATCCGGGATATCTACACTGGCTGCGGTAATCGTCGTCACCGATGTCGAGGGAAAACGCTGTGAAAAAGCAGTCATCAGGCTGAAAAATGCATCAACCAGCAAATGATCATCCACCGCGATACAAATCTCGCTTTCCTCTTGTTCACTGAGCGCCCGGGCAGCACTTCCCAGCTCCTTATTCTGCTGCAAGATAGCTTCGGCAAACGACAGCAGGTGCTTGCCTTCACGGGTCAGGGTTGGCTTGCGGGTCGAACGGTCGAACAACGCAACATTGAGGTCAATCTCTAAGTTCGAAATCCCCTGGCTCACCGCGGACTGCACCTTACCTAACTGGCGAGCGCTGGCCGAAAATGAACCCAGCCGGGCGGCGGTGACAAACATCTGTAGCTGATCGAGACTGTACATAACCATCAAATATTCTGATATTAACTAACTAGATAATATCAGAATAAACGATAAATTGACTGATATCAGGTTTCACAATTCAGCCAATGCCAGGAACAAGCGATGTCAGCCGAAAAAACCAGATCAATCGAAAATGCGATGATTCTCGAAAAAACCCGGCCAACCGGGAAAGCTATTTCGACCCAAAAAGCTATTGCTATCAAAAAACCTATCTCAACTGGGAAAGCAGCCTCTTCCGAAAGAGCGATGTCCATCAAAGAACGGCTCCTCCACTCACTGCTGTTTGAGTGTTTTGCACTGCTCATAATGATGCTGGGCGCCAGCCTGTTTACCAGTCATGATCCAACACTGGTCGGTGGGATTGGGCTGCTCCTCTCTTTGATGGCAATGGTGTGGAACTACCTCTATAACCTGATGTTTGATCAGATTTTCGGTCACCAGCGCATCACTCGAACATGGCTCATGAGAGCAGGTCATGCACTCGGGTTTGAACTGGGTTTACTGGTGGTCACGGTGCCTTTGCTCATGTGGGCGTTGCAATTGGACTTCTGGACCGTCTTGATCCTGGATCTGGGTGTGGTGGTCTTCTTTCTGGTTTACGCCATGGTGTTCAACTGGCTCTACGATCTCACCCGCGCCAAATGGCTCATCAAATCCACTTGTGTCAGCTCCTGAACGACAATCGCCCGCTAATAGCGGGCGATTTCATGCGGCGATACACCAGATATTATTTGCAGGCGAGCAGCTCGTCGACCAATTCCGGTACCAGCACCGAAGCCGGGCCATAGCGTTTCTCGGCAAACTCATCTTCCACTTCGCTTGGTTCCAGATTTAACTCGATGGTATGAGCACCGTGCATCGCGGCTTCATGGACGAATCCGGCCGCCGGGTAAACCGCGCCGGAAGTACCGATTGAGATAAACAAGTCCGCTGCCACCAGCGCATCATGAATACGATCCATGCCAATCGGCATTTCTCCAAACCACACCACATTTGGACGCATCGGCGCCGGCATCTGACAACAGTGGCAATGATCATCAAGGGAAATATCACCTTGCCAGTTCACGGTTTGGCCTGTTTGGCTGCATTGGGCTTTCAGCAGCTCACCATGCATGTGGATAATATTTTGGGTACCGGCGGCTTCATGCAGGTTATCAATATTTTGCGTGACAATAGTCACTTTGCCTTCGAGTTCTTGCTCCAGTTTCGCCAGCGCCAGGTGCGCCGCATTCGGTGCCACCGTCTCACTGAGCAGTTGCTGACGGCGCTGATTATAAAAATCCTGAACCAGCGCAGGATTTCGGCGATAACCTTCCGGCGTGGCGACGTCTTCTATATGATGACTTTCCCATAGCCCATCCTGATCCCGGAAGGTCCGGATGCCCGATTCCGCGGAGATCCCCGCGCCGGTCAATACAACAATGTTTCGATATGGGAAAAGCATAAATCCGCCCTCTTTGTCTGGATAAGCTATTTATAGCATTGTTTTCATAGTGTTATAAGTTAATTGTATACGACATTGGTCGAATATGGTGTATCAAATATAAAGTTATAGTGCATTAGGTATTAAAAGAATACCAGCCATCCACCAGTGTTACGGGTATTTCACACGGCACTTACCGTGGCCGTACCCCCGCAACACAGCCCCCCTCGACACTCTGCCACCCCTTTTTTGATAGCATTTTCGATTGAGTACGACAGACCACTCGCGGAAGAAATCCATCAATTCAAACAATGAACGATGGAAACTGTAAATTTTACAATCAAAACAAACTATAACATCAAAGCCATGAGTTGCCGCTCGTCTTCTTCTCCGGTGAAACTTTGCTTTAGACGTAACAACACATGTACGTTTCATAAATCCTGCCAGGCTTTTGTGAACAGTTACTCTAAATCGTCAAAATACCCACATGGAATATTGATCCAGCCCTGATTTCAAAGGGCTGATGTTTGTGTTTTGTGCTTCCGGATGCACACTGAAACTAAGTCATCCGACCAGATTATAGCAATCGCATCACCGGTATGGTCTGGTGAGACATAAAATCGGAAAACGGAAGGAAACGTTATGCAAGTCACCACCATTCATGAGTACAAGGAAGATCTGGATACCCTGCTCCGCTATTTCAGTGAAGAAGCATTGATCCTGGAAAAGTATCAGCAACTGGGCGCCAGGAATATCCAGGTCCTGAAAATCGAAGAAACCGAAGACGGCTTTTCCATTGAAACCCAACGAGAAGTGCCGGCAAACGTCCCGGGTGTGCTCAAACGCTTTCTCGGCAGCTTTAACACGGTGCGTCAGACAGAAAGCTGGCATTGGCAGGAAAACGAACAGCTGTTGTGCGATATCGAAGTCGAGTTAATTGGCGTTCCGGCGTCCGTCAGCGGCCGAATGTTGTTGAGCGAACCGGGAGATACGCCAGGAATATCCACGCGTAACGATGTCAGCATGACCGTAACCTCTGCCGTGCCTTTGGTGGGCAGCACACTGGTCTCCTTCATTTGCGACGACATCAAGCAACAGATGCAAAGCGAGTATCAGTTTTTATGTGACAAACTACCGCAATTAGAGACTGAGGAATAGTCGCTTAGCGAAAACCGGTTTCAACACAAGGAAGTTCTTATGAAAACCCGTGACAGGATTTTAGCAGTCAGCCTTGAACTCTTTAACCGTGACGGTATCGCTCAGGTCAGCACCTTGATCATTGCAACGGAAATGGGGATCAGTCCGGGCAACCTGTATTACCATTTCCGCGGTAAAGATGAAATTATCGCTACGCTGGTCGCGGAGCTGCAAAACTCCGTGACAACCTTGAGCAACGAGTACCCGAAGCAGGTCAAAGATTTCAACGACTACTGGCCGTTCATGCATACCATTATGGCGTTGTTTACCCATTATCGGTTCTTGTTCAGAAATTTAGAGACGCTCAATAGCCAGAGTCCGCAGATCAAGCGAAAGATCCGTGCCTTGATCCTCAAACTCCGTCAGCTCAGCAAAGATATGCTGGCGCATTTGATCAGTTTGGGCAAACTCAAATGTGATCAAGCCAGCTTACCGCTACTGGCGGATAACCTGCTGCTGGTCAGCCTCAACTGGCTCAATTATCAAACCCTGCTGGACGACAAATACAGTGAAAATGACCTGATCCGCGCCGGCGTGTTACGATTGATTTCGATGGTCGAACCCTACCTGACCGAGTCAGCCCAGTCGCCTTTTTACACCCACCAGGATCTGTTGAACGAGCTGGTCAGTTAGACCAGCCCGCTCACCTCGGTCGGTAGTGCAGCCCGGTTTCCTGATCATGGTACTGGCCCTGAAAGCGGTGGGGGTTCGGAATGTCATCAATGATGACATTGGCATCACCGTTCACCTGATATTCCGCCTGCCACACCACCCGACCTTGCGGGTCAGTTAAGCTCAGCGGGGTACCCAAATGATCCAGGTGGTAGCTGTACACCTGCCCTTGGCGGCACATCGCAATCAGATTGAACGTTCCCGGCTCATAGAGGTACCAGGTAAAGTCGCCATTGCGGTACTCTCCGATCAGTTGATTGCCATCCCACAGAAAGTCGATTCGGCCCTCTTCGCTGATCTTGGCGCTGCGGCGGCCCAAGGCATCGTATAGAAACTGGCAGTATTTACCGCCCGTCTTGACACTCACCAGCTGGTTTAGATCGTTGAACAATTATTAGGTTAATACGCTTTCTGGCTTAGCCTGATGATATTCACTCAATTGGGTAACAACACCTGCACGCAAGTAAACATACGCTTTCACTCAGCCAAAATGTCAGCGATCTTCTGCCCTATAGCAAAGAGCCCATTAACCACCAGGCGGGTAGAAATACCCGCTTACGTTCAAAGCGATGAAGTCTAATATAGCCCGAAGCGATTTGTATATGGTGCCCATGGCGACCAGAACTTCAAAAACACTCGATATCAGGTTATCTGATCGATTATTACAACCAGATCAAGCTGAGCATTACAATGACAGATTGACTCCGAACAAGCCCGCGAAGATTCTGGCTTACTTATCAAATTTTGGCCGATTATCGTTGACTACTTCACATTAAATCTCTATTGCAGACTCGAAAAAGCACATCACCCTTCCTAATTGATATTCGCCCAGGGAAAATATCATCAACAATGGTCTAGTATCCGTTTGACTAACATAGAAGTATAATTTCAATCCTTTTTTTCTGCCATGAAAAACGTTCATATTTCCTAACGACGATATTTTAAATCCTAGTATTAGTGAAATTTCATTTGGTCTAACACATTGTGAAAAATTAATCAATTCAGAAATAGGCTTCAGCTCTTTCGCCGGAAAATCATATTTATGATTATTAAACTATATAAAGAGGAATCTTTTTTCAAATTCAACTTCACTACCGTCAAAAACTTTTTTCCCATCTAGCGTAAAAATATTCATCAGGTTATCTCTTTTAAATGGCTCCGGCTTGTTTCGGTTGAGCCTTCTCCGGGGACGTATCCGCAGGTTCAGTGCCAACTCACAATAGATACGGTAAACCCGCTATGATTCCACGGGAAGCCTTTAACATTGCGCAAATAATCAAAACATAGCCCGAAGCCCCAGTCACTTTGCTCAGAAGTGAGCGTGACAAGCCACTGAGCTATCTCATCATTTTCCGTTGCCATCTTAGGCTGATAACGTTTCGCTGATGCCGAACCACCGGCAAGCCTTGCGAATGCTAATTGAAAATCGCGCCACCGAATGCTGAGCAAGCAAGCGCCGCTCACAGGGCTTTACCACTTTTTTCCATGGCGTCTTTGATGACTTCAGCCTTGAGGCGCTCCTCGGCATACATCTTCTTCAAACGACGGTTTTCATCTTCCAATTCTTTCAGCCGCGCCATGAGAGAGGCATCCATACCACCAGGGTGAGAGCGCGAGTTAACAAATTGTAAAATTACCACATGAAAGGCATGTTGGGATCTACAAAAAGAGTAATTTTCAACCATCTAACACAGGTGTGATATGCATGAGGTGTCTAATAATTACTCAACCAGCCCGAGGGAAATCACAGCTGTTCGAAAATTGAACATACGTAATCTCACCCTGTCCATACCGCCGTATTTGGCGCGCCACTTATAGAAAGTTGCACTACTCATGCCATGTTCGCGGCAGAGTTCTGGCACAGGTGTACCTGCTTCTGCCTGTTTTAAGATCGCTAGGATCTGACTGTCCGTGTACCGTGATTTTTTCATGCAGAATCTCCTTTCGTTTAGGTTACGAGAAAATTCTACTTTTTGCTGCTGTTATTATTCTGGGGGATTACCACCAAACTTGGTAAGAAATCGGGTATTTTGAATACCCTCATCAGAAACATATGATACAATCATAAGTAGACTATTAGCGCTTATCAAAATGGCCCTTCTCTAAACAGTTTTTAAAACTCTGGAAGGACAATAAGTATACTCAACAGTAAGTGGCAGACAGGTACGGCATGCATACCACCCAAGTACGAAGCAACAAAGGCAACCAAGCACAGTCCAACAACCTACAACTGAAATTTGAGGCTGTCAGACAGATGTTAGAAGAGGATCAGCAAGCTATACAATCAATCATTGATGGAATGCTCTTAAAGCATACGACCAATAGTCTTCCAGTAAGCTCAAACAAATAACCTATGGAACCTATCATTCATCACCCTTGGAATTTATCCGAGGAAGAAGCTTTAAATCTGCAACAAGAGCTAGCAACTAAAGTTGTCAAGACAGACCAAGTTAATAAAGTAAAACTTGTTGCTGGAGTTGATGTTGCCTATCAGAAGGACAACGATAGATTGGTTGCCGCTGCCGTTATACTTGACGCCGAGACTTTAGAGATTGTTGAAACGGCAACCGCCGAAGATATAGAGCGTTTCCCCTATATTCCAGGGTTATTTTCATTTCGGGAATTGCCTCCATTAATTAAGGCGTTTGCAAAGCTTCAACGCACACCTGATTTAATTGTGTGTGATGGACAAGGTCTAGCCCATCCCCGGCGTTTTGGACTTGCCTGTCATTTGGGTGTAATTTTTGATGTGCCAACGATTGGTTGCGGTAAAACGCGATTGCTCGGAGAGTATCAAGAACCAGATACAACAAGAGGCGCTATTGCACCTCTTGTTGATCACAATGAGGTAATTGGTAATGTATTAAGAACTCAGACCGACATTAAACCAATTTATGTTTCTATTGGCCATCGAATTTCGTTAACAACGGCTTATGAGTGGATCTTAAAGCTTGCGCCTAAATACCGCCTGCCAGAAACAACCCGACAAGCTGATCAAGTAGTTCGCTCAGCCTTCAAAGTTAAACAATAACTTCTTCACCATTAAACCGAACATAACAATTAGGATGAACCAACTTAAACGACTTTACTTCTTCACTTGTCAATATGTCAGATTCCACATATAGCTCTGTGAGCCTACTCAGCCCAATTATTTCTCGGAAGCTTTCATTGGTTATACCGGTATTATAAATTTGAAGCTGTTGAGTGTCTTTCAACCCATCCCCCTGCAGCAAATCACCAAACATGCTATCTGTTATGCTCAGACCTGATATATTTAGCTTTGCTCCGGCACCAACCTCCTTTAAAAATTCGGGACGATCGAACCGATCAACTAACACCAACTTTTTCAAAGCTCCTATTTTTTGAAAATAGTCGCCACGTACTACCAATAACGATATCTTATTTTTTGACTCAAAATGTAGAGCCATTTGAAACTTACCGCTCGCATGAATGCTGAAGTCTTTAATACTCCCACCTTCATCCCACACAAAGTCTTGCGTCAGGCTATCATCCGGTTCAATGTGCTCTAAACTTTGCAAAAGACCATTTGAATATTCGGCTTTTGAGACTTCTTCACCGCTTTCATACTGCTTCACAAGCGAGCACTCACCCTTATAAAAAGAAAAAGCAACTCCGTTATAAGGTTCACCCCGAAATTTAAAAGGCTCATCGTCTCCTTCTAAAAAATCTGCGTCAATCCCTAACTTGCTGGTTTCATAAAGCGGAAACGGTAAAGTGTAGTCACCAACTACTTCCCCTTGGTAACACAATAGTGTTGCGTTCACAACACCACCTACAACTTCGGCGATGACACCACTAAACACACTCCCGGAATAGAAAAACTTTTGGGAGCTATCATATTCAAGTTCACTTTTAATTACTATCATCATCAATGCCCAGTTAATATATCAAAACCTTGTAAAATACCGCTACAGTGATTACAAGCAGTAAATGGTTCACCTTGGCCAGGACTGTTCTGAATTTTATAGGTTGAGATCTGAACCCTACCAATATCAAAACCTGGTGTTGCTTTCACTTGATTCAACACATAATTTGCAGACTGAACCTCAGCATGAAGCCCCGGTATACCTTTTAATCCTTTATAATCACGAAGACCAAACTCGGTACCTTCTTTTACGTGAGCCTTAATTTTATCTCTCATCACCGGATTTAAATCATTGCCAGTTTTCGCATAAAGCCTAGCCACTTCATCAAGGTAGGCATTTTGATCTGTTATTTTAATAAATGCATTATTTTCACCAAACCGCTCGGTACCAGGGAAAGTTTTTCCTTTCTTCAAAGAAAAAGGAATATTTTGAAAGGACACTCCCACTATACCCAACTCAGGTATACCCGCTCGGGAAATGGCAACTCCATCAGTTTTATTTGCGACTATTAAGGCATTAGCTTCAAGTTCAACTTTAGAGTTTAGATTATCTCCGAATAGCTTTCTGTTTGTGTTTGAAACCGTTTTTCTCTTTGAGGATACCACATCCATCGGGTTAGGCAAAACATCACCAGCTACTTTCTTGACATCAACGATATCAACTAGCTCGCGCACTGCTTTTGAAGGCTTCGCTAACTGAATTCCTTCTGTTACTGCATTCTTAGCGAAGTTTGCGGCACCTGTTGGGGTTACGGTTGATGCGTAGCGCTCAAGCCCAGCAACCGACTCGTAGGCTGCCATATCTGCTCGATCAATCGGGTCCGGACGTAAGAAAGGTATTGAACCGGTATCACCATAAACAATGCCAAATGTCGCATCACTGATCATCGTTTTAAGAAAACCAGCCCAAGCCTTTCCTGTGATTGGCTCTATAGTGCCAAGTTCAGGAATAGCGGCTGGCTGACTCATCGCATTATAAGGGGCAACTTTTCCCTCCTTACAACTTAACCCCAGCGGATCAACATACTGGATGGGGTTCGGGGCGTACTGGTACGGATTGATGCCGCCTAGCAGGCCGATGGGGTCTTGGTGGATAAAGCGCCCTGCATCCGGGTCGTAGTAGCGAAAACGGTTGTAGTGCAGCCCGGTTTCCGGATCATGATACTGGCCCTGAAAGCGGTGGGGATTCGGAATGTCATCAATGATAACATTGGCATCACCGTTCACCTGATATTCCGCCTGCCACACCACCCGACCTTGCGGGTCGGTTAAGCTCAGCGGGGTACCCAAATGATCCAGGTGGTAGCTGTACACCTGCCCTTGGCGGCACATCGCAATCAGATTGAACGTCCCCGGCTCATAGAGGTACCAGGTAAAGTCGCCATTGCGGTGCTCTCCAATCAGTTGATTACCATCCCACAGAAAGTCGGTTCGGCCCTCCTCGCTGATCTTAGCGCTGCGGCGTCCCAGCACGTCATACAGAAACTGGCAGTATTTACCACCTGTCTTGACACTCACCAGCTGGTTTAGACCGTTGAACTGACGCTGCTCGTACCCTGCGTCACTCTGTACGCGATCCTGGTTCCCGTATTTGTCATACCGGTAAAGGTGGGTCTCCGTGCGCAGCAGACGGTCATCTTCAACCTCCACGCTATCATCTGCCGGGTTCCCAAACCCGTCAAAACGCGGGAACTGCTCACCTGCCGAGTTTTTGACAAAAACCAGTTGATTCAGGTCATCATATTCAAAGTGTGCGTCGCCGTGCTCATCATCTTTTATCCCGACCAGTTGTTGCCCCGGGTTATAGACGTAATGCCGTGTCACCACACCCCGATCGGCGCGATGCAGGGAGTGCCGGACTAGCTTGCCTTGCGCATCAAACGCTTGCTGGACATCAACCCCGTTGGCGTACTGGCGCGCGACCTCTCTGTCGCACACGTCAAATTGCCGGGCAACGATGGTTTCCCCTTGCCACACGACGGCTGACAACTGGCCCGACTCAGCATAACGGTAACTCACCTGACTGCCGTCAGGAAGCCGGGTGCCAGCTCGCCTGCCGCTTGCATCAAAGGAGTGCGTGATCTGCCAGTGATCCTGCCAGACGGCACTAACCTGATCACTATCGTGGTACTCGAACGTGACTTTTCTGTGGGCGTTGTTGGCATGCTTTAAACGCCCCAGTTCGTCATAAGTAAAGTAGTTGCTAAAGGTCGATTGGCCGCACGTGCTGCGTTGCTCCACCACCCGGCCGGCGTCATCTCGCCTGAAGCAGACAAATCGTTCGGCCTGCTCGGCGACCGACACCAGTTGACCGTCGCCGTTATAGGTATAGTCCTGAACACGACCATCAAATCCGACAGTCTGTATGACGCGTTCTTCACTGTCATAAACAAACCGGTAAACCGCCCCGTCACTGCGCTGTATGGCCGTGAGGTTACGCTCTTTATCATATTCCAGTTTCAGCCCGCTTCCGTCGGGTTGAATCACTTCACACGGCTGGGACAGCCCCTGATAGACAAAGTGTGTTTTTCTTCCCTGCGGGTCTTGCATGCTTTGCAAGCGGCCGGCCCAGTCATAGTCGAATTGATGGGTGAATACGCTTTCTGGCTCGGCCTGATGATATTCACTCACTTGAGTGACAACACCTGCACGCGAGTAGACATACGCTTTCACCCAGCCATCTTGATTGACAACACCGTTCAACTCGCCCAATGAGTTATAGCTATAACGTGTCAGGGCGCTATTGCGCTGCTGGGCAACCAGTTTTCCCTGTTGATCCCACCAGTTCTTAATCACCACTCCCCGGGAGCTGGCCATTTCAACAACTCTGCCTTTTCTGTCGTATTGATAATGAATAGACAGCCCGCCCGGGTGACGCTCCGAACGAAGTCGGCCAAGGCTATTGAAATCGTAAAATGACGAACGCCCGGCGCGATCCGTGATGCGATCCACCAATCCCAAGGCGTTATATGAGTATGAGATTACACCTTTATCAGGTGAGACCAGCTGTATTAACTGGCCCAGATGATTATAACGGTACTCAGTTTTAGCGCCGGTCGGGGTAATTTCAGCCACTTTACGTTGCTGTGCGTCATAGGAAATCTGCCACGTATGGCCAAGTGGGGACACCTTTTTTACCAGACGACCATACTCATTATGGAAAAATCGCCATTGGTTCCCGAGGCTGTCTGTGCTGATGGAGAGGTATTGTTCACTGTCATATTCAAACCGATAGTGGTAGTAACCATCATCGCCCCACTGCTCTTTACACCGAGCGTTTGAACCAACCCTTTCCCAGGAGAAATAGTGACTAAACCCGGACGGGCGGATACGCTGGATCAGTAAATGATCCTGATAACGATAGGTTTCGACTTCTTGTTGCCGGTTGCTGGCTTCACATAAATTCCCCTGTTCATCATAATGGTAGTGAGCCAAGGTAGTTGACAAGCCATCTGCATGGCCAGGGATCTGAACCTGTGTAAGAAGCCCTGCGGCATCATAAAACAATTCAAGTTGAAGTCCGCTGCTGGCCGAAATGAAAACAAGCTGACCCTTGCCGGAATAGCGCAAGTCATAGCCGCTGAAGGAATCAAAACTGAGCCTGGACAGCCGCCACTCGCTGTCGGCCAGGATAAACCTAAGTTGACGCCCATCGTTTAGCGTAAGTGAAATGAGGTCGGCACGCTCGTACCATAGGCATGCCCCCGCGGAAATGTGATAGCTGACGGCACCGGGCATAACCTTTTCAAAGTCGAGTACCTGGCCCATATCGTCAGTGAAGCGCCAGCCGTTTATTTCGGGAGCGGCTTCAGTTAATTCATAATGAAAATTACTGCGCCAGCCATAACCCAACCCAACATTGGTCTGACTCAATGACGAACGGTATGTACGCTGCCAGACTAACGGAGAGGACCCGGCCAGAGAAATGTCCACCAGCGTAAGTATTTCTTCGCCGGTCGACATCGAGACCGGATCACCACTGTACTCCATCTCATCAACCGAAGCAGAGGCCGGCGTATGATTCAGCTGACTAACCGGCTCCGGCTTATTTTGATCACGGCTGACTTTGGGTTTTGGTACCGCTGCAGGTGGACGAGGAGGCTGAGATGGCTCATCCTGGTGTACAATCACCGGTAAGACTTCAGGCAGTTCATAGACGAACAGCTGTTTTGCGAAAATAGCCTGAGCCAAACTTTCAAGTACACCACTTAAACTCGCTCCGCCGAGGCTTCTGGCTCGTACTTCTGCACCGAAATCTATCATCCCAAGCACGGCAAAAAGATCTGCGCCTGGTTTAGGCTTCATACGGGAAAATTTATTCAGATGAACACGAACGAGCTGAATCGTCGCAAAAGAGAGCGGTAACGACTTCGCATCATCAAGCTTCGCCGACGTAAAAATATACACTTTTCCATCATTGGCCTTTAGTTGCACCTGCATCGAGCCATCCATGTGAAACCTCTACTTATTGATGCCAACTGTACAGAGCCACAGCACGGTATAGTTGTTCAGATGACTCGAGCTGCAAGGTAAATCCGTCATGTATCTCACGCTGGTAACTCTCATAAATACGGAAAAGATTATAAAGGCCGGAGCAAGCGCCCAGCTCCCCCACGATCGCCCCAGACATCACCACCTGAGTATTGGCATCAACATGCGGATGGAGCGAGCTGTATACATTCGCCCACTCGGCTGCGCCTGATTCGTGATCGGTATAGGGTACATAGAGTTGCCGGACCGTTTCGCCACTTTGCCGTTTAAAGCGATGAAACAGGGACTCCACAGCTACGGACGGCTGCTTGTCACGGGTTTGTGCTTCAACACTGTGCCATTGGCAATTTAATCCTGTTTCAGAGCGATACAGTTTCGTCAATAAAACACTTTCATTCGCAATGAGAACGTTACTCGAGCCACCTGGGCTATCCAATCCCCTGAAACGAGGATCGCTATCAACGGCTAAAACCCAGATAGACCCGTGCTCTCTGAGTAGCGCAATAATTTTATTCCACGCAAGAATGAGAGCACTGCGGCCATAGGGAAATAAGAAGCATTGCGAGTGAGTTTTAAGATCGACAATCACCTCACAAAGCTGAGAAAACAATTCTCGATATAAATCATCATGATTATATATCGTCTGGTGACTTTCCGGCTGTGGCAGAAGCAAGATAACAGGGGCCGACTTCCATGGAATATCAGCGCCAGAAAGTGATTGCGATAAAATAAATTTAATTCTTAGCGGTAGCACCTCACCTTGATGCAACTCAAAGCTGTTCGCTAAGATCTGTGTGTTATCGTGTGTATCGATGAAGTTCGGAGTGGCCCATTCTTTATCAGACAACCCCAGTATCATCTCGTAATTTCGGTTCTCTCCTAAGCAGGCCAAAACAGGTTCAACTTTCACGAACAAAACCTTAACCTATTAACACGGTAGGGTTACCATTAACCACTTTACCACCATGGCGGGTTGATTCACCTTGCCGAGCAGCAGGCTTACCATTGATCAATACACTACCGGAGCCAGCAGAAATTGAGTCTGGCGGCCCGATACAAATCACCATATCGCCTTTTCTGGCCGCCGGAACACCGCCAATCAGGACGTTTCCTGAGCCCGCAACAATTGGACCACCAACATGAGGAACTTTTGCGGTTGTTTTGGGGCAAACATGAAAACATCCAATTGTTGCAGCAGGTAAACCCATAACTATCATTCCAATCGACTTGTAAAAAAAAGCATTAATTAAGGTTTATCATCCCGGCTTTAAGCGCAATTTTGCTGCCATTTACTTTGATGTTAGTACCTTTAATATCAATACTACCATCACTGGACAGTTTGATAGATGCACCACCACATTTAATGACCATCTCACTCCCCACATCAATTTCAAGCTTATTACTCACTTTCTCAGACTTATTGTTACCGACCTTTTCAGTCTTATTATTTCCAACCTCTTCATTTCTATCGTTATCAACCTTACTCGAATAATTATTTTTAACCTGAGATAAACGGTCGTTCTCAACAAGAACACTCTGATTGTTTTTTATAGTCTCTGATGCATCATTTTCAACAAAGACTTGATAGTTCTTCTCGGCATGAAGATAGAAAAGTTCATTATCTTTTTTATCATCAAACCGGATCTCATTGAAGTTGCTACCGCCGCCCTCTTTCGTGGAGCGTGTTTTGATTCCGCTGACTGATTTCTCCGCTGGAAGAGAGTACGGCGGAAGATTATTCCCGTTATAAAGGGCACCAGTAATGATCGGCTGATCAGGATCGCCATCTAAAAACTCGACGAGAACCTCTTGACCGACTCTCGGGAAGAATGAGGCCCCCCAACCGTTTCCAGCCCACGACTGCGCCACTCTTATCCAACAAGAACTGGTATTATCTGCAACGCCTTCACGATCCCAATGAAAAAGAACTTTTACACGGCCATACTTATCGATATGAATCTCATCCTGCTTTTCACCAGTAACGCAGGCAGTTTGAACCCCGTAAACTCGCGGTTTTGAGGTAATAGGCTTTGGCCGGTATAAGGTTTCTTTCGGTACACAGGAGAACTGGTTATGTACACTTTGGTGGGAAGATTTTGATGAACCTGTCTGACTGGCAATTGCGATTTCCAGGTAAACATGTGTAAGAAGAAAGCTCTTACCTTCAAGGCGCTTATCTTCGTGCGATTTAAAAGTAAAATATTGCCCGGCACTAAATGTTCGACAATTACTGGCACCGGAAGACAGTTCCGTATCTCTTTGCAGTGCTTCAAGCATCAGCGCGCTCTGATCCTGGATTCTGTCATTCAATTCAGAGCCCGCTTGATAATGGAAAACCTCAGTCGCAGATTGCTGCTTAGACAATGATGTCTCGGCTTGGGAGCCTGATGGCTTGGCTCCTGGCTTAATGAAGTCATAGCCCTTCTTGGCAACTTTACCTGGTGAGACCTCAAGGCCCCCGATCCAACGGTGAATATGTGCTTCAGTCAGGCTCCCTGTACTGAAAGCAACGGATGATTCAACACAGGGCTTATAGCAGGTTACATCATCACAAAGAACCATGGTATGGCTGGATAAAGAATGCGTGAAATAATAGAAAATACCTTCTTCTTCAAGTAATCGGTGCACAAAATCAAAGTCAGTTTCATGATATTGAACTTTGTATTCATACTTAGCGTAGCTTCTCTTCAAGTCCACTTTGATATTAACATTGTGTACTGACAATACGCTCTTTACGATATCTTCAATATTTAAATTCTGATAGATTTTACAATTTGTACGCTGATAGGAAAAATCCAGAGAGGGACAGACATCAATGACATAGTCTTGATATTTATCACCTTCCGCACTGGCCGCGACACGGCTGCCATTTGATCGTAAAGTAGAAACATAACCGTGAAGGTACTTTTCTGATACACTATCACCACTATGATAAAGAACAGTGAAAGAAACCGGCTTACCAATTAAGTCCTTAGAATTAATTAACACACCATTTGTGTAAACATACGCATGAATAGAAAATGGAACTGATATCCCTTCATGAAGCTCCATCTTTGTAAGGTGAAGTACATCCTTACCCAACGGAGTATCAATACGGATAATATTATTTTCTTGTGTCGATGTCTTCATTTCTATCCAAACCTAAAACGATAAATACGGGATAGTTTCTATCCCGTATTTAAACACTCAATTACATTTGCTGCCCTTTAACGCCACTGTAACCATAAACAAGCGGCGCTTGAACGTTGTTCAGGTCATCTGTTGGCGTTACAGTCATCATCATTTCAGTATAAGAAATGGTGATCGTTTCTACTGGACGGTCATCTTGAATCGAAACACTATAGTGAGAAATCATGGCATCTGTTAATTCAATCTTCATAATTTCCTCAACCTTCTCACCCTGTTTAGTGATGTGGAAGGTCGCAGGCTTGCCTTTACCAATCGTGGCTTCTTTAAATAAATCCGGTGACGCCTTATCTTGAAGCTTAGTAATTGTCATGTCATAAAGACGCGTTGAGCTAGCTTCACGGTCCTGAGCTGTACCTGTATATGACGTAATTTCACGGCCTACACTCCAGTCAACAGAAAGCAAAGTGATCAGATCTTTGTACTGCTCTGCTGTAGCTTCACCTTTAATATCGGCATATTTCAGATAAGTATTAGATTGCATGCTAATCTCCTATAGCATTACTTGGTTAATCCCTATTGGGTCACGATGAATTATTTATCTGATTATCTATAGTTAACAAAAGCACCAGACAAATTAATATGCTATTAATCAATTAAGTAATTTCTAATTGATGGTGATTATTGCACACCTATTTTACTTAATTAAGAACAGGGATTTTGTACTATGATCTTGCTCGCAAATTATAATTAGCAAGTAATATTTATGATAAAGTCATTATTAACATAATCAACCATAATATCTTCAATAGATTCTTTTGCTGACACTTTATATAAGATTTCAGATGAAATCACAGGTAATAAGTTACTTTGAATGAAATTTATTACATTTCTTGCACCAGCGTTATTATCCATGCATCTATCAATTAGCAAATCACTAATCGAATCAGAAAAATTCAGGGTTGCCTGGTAATTTTTACTTATCCGTTCAGAAACTTTTTCGAGTTGCAGTCGAATGATTTCCTTCAACATGACTTGATTTAGGGGCAAATATGGTACAACATTGGCTCTTCCCAAAAAGGCCGGCTTAAAGACGGTCAACAGATCGTCATTTAACGCTTCTTTCAAGCCCTGAATTGTAGGTGCTGTTTCATCATCTTCAAATAGTGTCAGAGTTGTTTCCGTTCCGACATTAGACGTCATAATGATGATTGTATTCTTAAAGTCTATCTCTCGCCCTTCCCCGTCCTTGATTGTACCTTTATCAAATACCTGGTAAAAAATATCCTGAACACCAGGATGCGCTTTTTCCATCTCATCCAACAGAATAACGCTGTAAGGGTTACGACGGACAGCCTCTGTCAGTACGCCGCCCTCTCCATAGCCGACATATCCAGGAGGTGAACCCAACAATAGGGAAACTTTATGCTCTTCCTTGAACTCGGACATGTTGATAACAATAACATTATCTTCGCTACCATAGATCTGCTCCGCCAACGCCAGTGCTGATTCCGTCTTGCCAACACCACTAGGGCCAGTCAACAAGAACACGCCATTTGGCTTTTGCTCATCGCTTAAACCCACCCGAGCAGTTTGAACAACTTTACTCATCAACGCCAAGGCGTGATCCTGGCCGATAACACGCTCCTTCAATTGCTCATCCAATGTCAAAATCGTTTCTATTTCGTCACTCTGCATACGACCAAGCGGAATGCCAGTCCAGTCAGAAATGACTTCGGCAACCAGTGCTTCATCAACCTGAAAAAAAACCATGGGTTTTTCAGATGCATCCAACCGCTCTTTAATTTGTAGCAATGTCTGTAGATCAGCCTCGCTGTCTTCTTCCGTCTGATCGATCAATTTATGCGACAGTCGCCTTGCTTGTGTGACAAGTTCTTTTTCAGCTTGCCAACTGCTTCTTTTCAGCTCGAGCGCCGTAGCAACACTGTCCTGCTGAGCTTTCAATTCAGCGATCCTGCCCGCCGCAGTGGCCCCCGTAACAAGCTCTTTTTCCAGAATAGCAAGCTCAGCTTCAGCCTGTTGTTGCTGACGAATTAATAATTCAACATCACTGGGTACACTAACCTGACTCATAGCAACACGTGCGCAAGCAGTATCGAGTAGTGAAACCGCCTTGTCCGGCAACTGCTTCCCACTGATGTAGCGATTAGACAGCTTCACAGCCGCTTGAAGTGCTTTATCTGTGATCATGACGTTATGGTGTGATTCCATCACGGGGAGCAAACCACGCAACATGACAACAGCGGTTTCTTCATCAGGCTCCTCAACTTTAACAACCTGAAATCTGCGAGTCAGTGCTGCGTCTTTCTCGAAAAACTTTTTGTACTCGGCCCAGGTTGTTGCAGCAATCGTACGCAACTCGCCCCTTGCCAGTGCAGGCTTTAACAGATTAGCTGCATCATTTTGGCCTGCCTGCCCACCGCTGCCAATCAGGGTATGTGCCTCATCAATAAATAGAACAATTGGCTTAGATGACTGCTTCACTTCTTTTATCAGGCTCTTCAGACGGCTTTCAAACTCGCCTTTCATGCCGGCACCAGCCTGTAGCAGAGCTAAATCCAGTACTTTGATACTGATATCCCGCAGCGATTCCGGAACATCGCCTTGTACAATTCGCTGTGCCAGCCCCTCGACGACCGCGGTCTTACCAACCCCCGCCTCACCGGTCAACATAGGGTTGTTCTGACGACGCCGGGTGAGAATATCGATCATCTGGCGGATCTCGTGATCGCGCCCCAAGATGGGATCTAACTTCTGCTCACGAGCTTGCTCTGTTAAATCAATGGTAAACTGCTCAAGCGCCTGCTGACTGATTCCTAGCGACTTTTCCGAACCGTCCAATTCGGCTTGGCCTGCCGCTTTTGGCGCTATTTCCGGCCAGGCCACAATCAGCCGTTGCGGTTCTACTCTTGCCAGTTGCGGTATGTCACGGAAAATCATTGCGCCAAGGCTATCATCACTGACCAACGCATAAACAATGTGCACAACGGAAATGGTGTCATCTGCAAAGTCAATGGTTGCTGACATCCAGGCTGTTCGGAGCAAAGTCACAATATGGCTTGATAGGCCCGGTGGCTGAGAGCACCCTGTTTCAAACCGATCAAGTTTCTGTTGAAGTTGCTCGTTGAGCTGAAAAGCATCAATATCGAAGTAGTGAACGATGGCATTCAGAGTGTCATCAGGTTGCTCAAGTAATGCAGACAGCCAGTGATGAATCTCTACACTGGTGTGCGTTTTGCTGTTGCATAAGGCAGCAGCTGCTTCCAGTGACTTTTTACAACCTGGCGATAATTTGTCTACGAGAGACTTCAATGTCATTGTTGACATAGTTTGATCCTTATTTTCTATGACAGCGACTGTCTTCACTGAATTGGAATTGTTATTTTTTGCTTCATCCGACTTTTACTCGGGAATAGTACCCCGCCCATCCCCAGCCGAGGCCCAAGGTGGCTCAGGCGGCATATAGGGAGACTCTGAATACCAGCAGATATTTTCCATTTTGCCTGTATTGATGGTGGCAAATAATAACTCGCCAGCCTGAAAAGTGTCTCTTTTAATCCATCATTATTCATCAGTGCGGAAAGGGTAGACTCGTTATCAATAACAACTTCAATCTCGACTGCTGATGAGATGTCCCAGGCACGCCGGCCAATCATCGTACTAACACCCAGCCTCGCATGATTACCTTCCGGGTTCACTCGCGTAGCAAGCTGAGTCTGCTCCTCAGCATCTAAGCTTATCCACCGACCAACGAACTCCGTAATATGAATCTCACAACCACTCACCTGCGCTAACATCGACTTGAGGCTTGACGTGTTGCGAATGTCGCCAGAAAAGAAACCACCAAAAAAAACGGATATATCATCAATAGAGCCCGTGATAGACTTCAGCACATCATCAAATGTCGATTGATGCTGAGTAAGATATCTTTCGTAAGCAATATGATACTGATATTTCTCCCATGCCCTGTATTGAAGAGATATCAGTCGGTGATTAAAAATATCGAAGAAATCACGCATTGCTGTGTCTTTATTTTTAACCCGTTCCAAAATGAGTTCTGTATAATGCCTTGGTAAAGCACCATTCGGGCCAGTCAGTCCCATCAAGTTCACATCGACAACGACCTTACCATCACTTTCATTATCCACACGGATCGAATCAATGACCGAGCCAGTAAACCCCAGGTGCTGAGGAATGGAAAACCTGATTGTTTCATTAACAGGCTGGCAATCAGTGCCAAACTCTGTTTCATCAGCGAGGGCATTTGTATGTTTTTTCAGCGCATAAATGGTTCCGTAATAGTCATCCGTATTCAGCGATGAAATCAGCTTTAAATTGATCATAACAAGGCCTTCCCACCCGCTTGTGCCGGCCAGCGATGATAATCCTGGTTACTGCCTCGTAACTTGACACTCAAGCGGCTAAAACTGTTGATTGCTGTAAACTGCGAGAAAAAGCTCGACAGCACAGTGCCGAAGAAGAATAAATTTATCCCTGATAAATCATTAGTACTAAACTCAATCAAGATCTCTGAGCCATGGCAAAAGCCAACCTTGCCATTTTGAACAACACGCGCATTGCATGGGCTTACTGACAAATCTGTAATGGACTCTATCAGGGCCTTACTTTGAGGTGTTTTCTCAAAATCATACAACCTCAACACTTCTTTAAGGGTGAGTAAGCCGTCATCCCCCGAGAAATGATTTAGTGTTAAATGTTTTGAGAACTGCCACCTTGAAGATTCTTCAAAATCAGGTCTCACAGGGGGAGTCGGCGCAAAGATACAATCAACCTTTCCGATCGAGTCTATTTTCTTCACCACAGACATTTTCGGTTGTCCGCCACCATAGGGTAAACGAATTGGCAAGTTTCTATTGCTACACTGCGCAGTGACTGCGACGATCCACTCTTCGTGCTCATCCGTTGAAAATTCTTTATCGAAATGGTTGACAACATTCAAATAGCATTCACAGCCCGGTTCTGAGTGCCCTCCTGCCCAGTCACTGATTTCTCGCCTGATATGCCAGTACATTTCATTTTCGCAAAGGTAGTTACTCACTCCTTTGCCGTAAAACGGATTAATACTTACTCGATTGTCATTTTTATCAAACGCATCAACATTCTTGATATAAACAACTTCATTAATTTCAGCTTCGTCATATCTGGGTACCAGAAGATGTTCATTGGTTGATGGCGTTAACGAAAAAGGCTCTAATTCTTGCTCAAACAAGTTGATCATTGGTGTGCACCCAAGCAAAATATTTTCTTCTGTCACTTGCTTTGGTAAAAAATCATTTACATCATCGAAATAGAGATATAGATAAATCTCATCAGTATCGCTGAAAAAGCTCTTTTCAAGCTCCGCAACTTCGAAAAACAAGAATTTTTCAGGAAAAATAAAGTTTTCAACGAGCAGGCGATAGCCATTAAAACTCTGATTCTGATATGGAACAACTTGATGTTTCTCATCAAACCCGACAGGCTGTATATGTCGTGGTTGCAGCAATGCCGTGATTTCACCACCATCTTCCGCTGCGAATGCAAGTCCAAGATTAGACTTAAATATCAGCTGATAAAGGGCAAGGCTCACCTGACTCGGGCCGTTCAGGTAAAATCTGAGTTTGCTGATATCTAACTCTGAAAGGTGAACATTATCGAACTCAGTTTTCAACTTTAACTTTAAGACAGATTTCGTTGTTTTGATGAACCTTGGGTTAGGCGCTTTAAAAGGTGCATTCTCGAATGTTGCTTCAACAACTTCCACAGGCCACAACTCAGTATCATAAGCTGTGGTGAACTTACACGGTTTAAATCCTTCCACACTGGTTATAACTTCACTGCCCTTAGGCAGCTCAAGACAACTATCCGTAATGTTCTGGGTCGACATTTTTATCATCGCCATGGAAGGAATTGGCGCATAAAAATCTGGAAAAAGTTGCCCGATCAGAGCTTCTGTTAGCTGTGGAAAGGCATCATCAAGTGACCGTCGGGTCTGAGCTGTCAACAGTGCAAAACTTTCGATAAGCCTGGAAACATGCGGGTCCTCCATGTGTTCTTCACTTAGCCGGAGACGCGTCGCGACTTTAGGATAACGCTTAGAAAACTCGCCTCCCATATGGCGGATGTAAGCTAACTCACGATTGAAATACTTTAAAATCTCATCACTCATAATTATGACTCGCTTATTGTAAACCCTAGTGACACAGGCTCAACCTCAGAGTTAAAGGCAATTTCTTCCGGTTCCGGCCGGGTATAAAGCAAAGCATGAATTCGCAACTTTAATGTCCGCTCAAGAGGCTGCTCCTCCTCAATGATAGAAACGGAAACATCAATAAATCTTGGCTCGAATTTTAAGATGGTTTCTTTTATCGTGGCACAGAGCCGTTCCTTGCCGTCCATGCTGCTCAAGGGCATAGAGGAGAAGTCAGGTAAGCCATACGACAGCACAGATCTATCCAGCTCGCTTAAACTTTCAGGCCAAATCAACCATTGCTTTTTAGCGTTCAAGAGATTTTCCAGATCTCTTCTGACGCTATGCTTCAGGTCACGCCAGGTAAAATAATTCAGCGAGTCACGCTCACTTTCCGGTGACTCATCTATCAATTTATCGATAAATGAAGGCTGTAATTGTCGATTTAAATTCATGCCTGATGACCTGCAAAATCATACAGTGGTTTTTTCAAGTCGTTTTATCTGCGATAGGGGCAAAGCATCATCCCCAAACAACATCATTTTTTGCCCCTGCCCCACAAAGACATCACTCGCTAAATGCTCAACCCACTCCGTTTCCCGCGCCAGCTTGTGTTGATCTGTCTGACTATTGAGGTAAGTCATCGGTATGAAAGCTTCTCCTTGCAAGCCCCCTTCAATATCTACCACAGCTTTACGCCAGGCAATTTCGACCAGCGAAGAAACAGGTTGGAACTCAAGGCTTAAAATTGCATCAATTGGTACAAGATAATAGTTGCCATCCGTTCCAAAGAGCTCTAAATAGCCCCCCAGCGAATCATCAATGTCACGAAGTGTCGTGCTCTTCACTCCATCTACAGTTACTGCCGAAGACACACGACTTTCTTCTAGTGCTCTGATATATTGTAAGTATTTCTCAGAGTCTTCTTGAATATAGGAGAATATTGACTTGAGTAAATTCTCCGAGCTTTGATCGCCACTGCGTATAATGACAGCACTTGCTTTGCCTTTAGAAAAGTCTTCCCTGGCCACAGCACTGCGAAGTAACTGCCGTAAATTATTCGCCCCAATCAAGTAATCTGGGTTTTGCTTAACAATTAAGTTCAACTGTTGATCAGCACGCTCATACTGGCCGTTAATGCATAGCAATTCAACGAACGTACTTCTCAAGGTCGCATCACTTGGACTAGATTTTAGAGCTTGAGTGATACAGTCAATTGCTTCAGATAATTGAGACTCCTGAATGAGTTCTTTGATTTTTTTCATGCTTTATCCCGTAGTGTAATTATTTGGTGAGAGTTCAGTGATAAGCCGCATACTGGACACCATTTCATCTAACTGGAAATGTGGGCGAAGGTGAATAATGGAATAAAAATAACCAGTCTTTCCAGTATATTCACGAACTTTAATTTTAGCTTCGTTCAGCGGATATTTAGCCCTCACTACATCTGAAGCCTCATCTGAAGCAGTGGTATATTGAAACAGCCAACGCTGAAACTCATTTTCAAGTTCTTCGGCTGTATTATAAGAACCAATCTTGTCTCTACCCATTACTTTTATATAGTGCGCAAATCTAGATGCACACAATGTATATTGCAACATAGACGATAATTTAGAGTTCACATTCGCACTTTCATACTCATATCTTCTAGGCTTATTAACAGAGGCATTGCTATAAAAAGCAAGATACTCGGTCTGATACAAGGCAGACAGAGGAATGAAACCACCATCCGACAGCTGTTTTTCCAGATGATCACCAACTTGTAAGTCAACAGCAGGCTTGAACATTTCTACATTTCTTGACAAATTGAGTCGGCTTTTGGGTATATTAAACACCAAACCACGCTTAAATTGTCCTGGCACAATGCCTCGAATTTGACTAAACCACCCCGACTCCGAGAATGCTTTCAACGTGACTGCAGCAAAGGCGTAAGCGCCATTTCCCCACAAGTAATCTGTCTCGCTATCTTGAATTTGTTCATTGAAATAAAAACACTCTCGTCGAGAACCATCTCGCTTATAAGGCTCTCGCATCAACATACTTGGCACAACGATCCCCAGGAAACGAGAGTCCTCAGATTCTCTTAAACTTCTCCATTTAAAATATTCTGCTTGCGAAAACTGTGCGGCGATATCTTTCACATGAGCTAGATCTGAAAAGCGATCCACACCGAAGAGGGAAGGATCAGCAGCCGTAATAAATGGCGAAAATGCAGCAGCAGAAGCACTTGATATACCTTGTAATGTATCAATGTCATTACTTGACAAGCCCGAATGAGACTTATGAGATATTCGATAGTCTCCAAGCAATAAGCCAAACGGCTCACCACCTGGCATAGTGAATTCATTGCTATAGATTAATCTAAAAAAATCACTTTGGTCAAAATCTATCGCTCGTCCAATATCACGACTGAGTTCATTCCAGTTAATATTGATTATTTTAACCTTGCATGCCATCTCAGTTTCGCCGCCACTATTTTGCTCCGTCAGATAACGTATCCCTCGCCAGCTTGACTCTAATCTTTTAAAGTCTTCATGGTGTAGGATCTCATTAACTTGTTCATTCAGCCTTTTATCAATCGACTCAATTGCCCGCCGCAATAGCATCTTGATACTTTCAGCGGTTAAGTCAGATATATTTAAATCTGGCTCTTTCTCCAACCATATCCTCAGAGACAAGTGATTCTCGGTAGTTTTTAGAAAATTATCTAATAACTCCGATTGCGCGTACCAGATCTCTGCATGACTCTCGCTATCAGCAAAGCTTGATAAATGATCTGTTTCGATAAATTTGATCGAGGACTGAGTCAATTCACACCCATTCATTAAGAAGCTGGTTCTACACCAGCTTCTTAATCAGTAGTTATCCGATGTCTGGAATTTTTGCGACTAGACGTAAAGACGTTGTCAATTCTTCCATCTGTAGCCAAGGACGCAGCCAAGCAATCGCATTGTATACACCCGGCTGGCCCGGAATCTCTTTCACTTTTACTTTGGCATTAGCAAGCGGATATTTAGCACGGATTTCCTGTCCACCACCTTCAGACGCGTTCACATACGACAGGATCCAGCGATTGAGCCAAGCCTCAACTTCTTCCGCTTCCATGTAACTGCCAATCTTGTCACGCGCCATCACTTTCAGGTAATGCGCAAACCGGGACGTCGCCATCATATAGGGTAAGCGTGCAGAAATTGCCGCGTTCGCAGTCGCGTCCGGATTATTGTGCTGCTCAGGCTTTTGACAAGTTTGAGCGCCGAAGAACACTGCATAGTTCGTATTCTTGTAGTGGCAAAGTGGCAGGAAGCCTAGTTTACCCAACTCAGCTTCACGACGATCCGTAATTCCGATTTCTGTCGGACATTTCAAGTCCGGATCACCGTCATCACTCAAGAAAATGTGTGATGGCAAATTGTCAACACGACCACCTCCTTCCGCACCACGAATTGCGGTACAGAATCCGTACTTGGCAAAGGCGCCTGTCAGCTTAGCCCCCATCACATAAGAGGCATTCATCCAGCAGTAATCATCATGATCTGCTTTTACAGAAAGGCCCGACTCTTCATCGACCTGAAATTCTTCATACCGGAACGCTTCAACAGGTGCCGTAGCCTCACCATATGGTAAGCGAGCAAGCACACGTGGCATCGTCAGGGTAACAAAGCGGGAGTCTGCACTTTCTCTGAACGAACGCCACTTTGTGTATTCAAGAGATTCGAAGACTTTCTCCAAGTCACGAGGCTTCGCAAGCTCAGTCCATTCATCAAAGCCGAACAAAGCTGGCGAGGCTGCAGATAAAAATGGCGAAAATCCCGCTGCGGCCACATTAGACATTAAACTCAAGGTTTCGATATCTTCGGGGTGGTTGGTAAACTCGTAATCGCCGATAAGCGCGCCATAAGGTTCACCACCCGGTGTACCAAATTCCGCCTCATAAACCTTTTTGAATATCTGGCTTTGATCAAACTCAACAGCCTTACTCAAATCTTTATGAAGCTCTTTTTTGCTCATATTAAGCATACGGATCTTCAGCGTCTGGCTGGTGTTTGAGTCCATGACCAGGTAGTTCAGCCCGCGCCAACTACCCTCAAGCTTCTGCAACTGTTCATGGTGCATAATTTCAGCAAGCTGAGAAGAAATCGCTGTATCAATTGCAGCAATCGCTTCTCTGAACGTGACTGTCAGGTTTTTATTCCAGATAACAGTTCCCTTCAGCGCTTCTTGGGTAAGCGTACGCAGCAATTCTTCGGCGCGGGAGCTATCTGTTTGTTTCGTTGCGGAAATAGCTTGTTCAAGCAGAGAGATGCTTTCCTCAGATCTATCCGTATCATGCGTAGTTAAAGTGCTAGTACTCATTCTGATGGCTCCTTGCTTCCTATGCTTAATTCATCAGACAGCTGTTGCAAATCCTTTGTATTGTTCAGCACTGACTCCAGCAAATTCTCTAGCTCTTCAGAGCGATCAACTTTAGTCATCAGATCACGTAGCTTATTTCGGGTCTCCATCAGTTTACGTAATGGATCGACTTGGTTTACAATGGCAGCAGGTTCAAAGTCAGCCATTGATCTGAACTCTAGATCAACCTCAATATCAGTTCCGTCATTAGCGAGTTTATTCTCTACCTTAAAACTAAGCTTCGGGTTCATCTTACCTAGTACATCGTCAAAGTTATCACGATCAATTTGTATAAACCGACGATCTTTAATTGGTTTCAGTTCTTTCGTGTTTTGCCCCGCAAAATCACCCATCACACCAACAACAAACGCAAGTTCTTTCTTAACTGTAGAGCCTTCCGTTTCTACATCATAGGTGATGTGTACTCTCGGCTTACGTACCCTTGATAATTTCCCATGGATACTTTCCATTTTACTCTCCCTTTCTAGTCAACCTGAGAAGATTTACGCTATTCATCTAAGTTTGAAACAATACCAACAAGACGGAAATAACCTTTCCGAGCGTCCCCATCTGATATTAACTCTTCTAATAAATCCGGTAATGACATCGCACTCCAGCGAATGACTTGCTCAATACCGTAAGCCATTGGTGAATGAGGCTCTGTTTTTTTAAAAAATTCGGCGATTAACTTTAAATTATCAATAGCATCGCTACGCGAATTAAGAGCCATGCTCAACTCACTACGTCCACTCATATGATCAACAACTTCATCCAGCACTTCAGATGGCGAATTTTCATCATCAGGAGTAATAAAAAGCAACTTATCTGCTGCCAGATACTCCACTGTATCTTTGCAAACATTCAACTTTTTCGTAATCTGAGAAGTTGGTACCGGTGTACCACAAGCTCGGTCCATGACTGCAGATAACGCATCAAACTCCTGTATAGAAAATTCAATGTCTTTATACAATGTCTGATAAAAGTTAACACCCGAGGCCAAGACCGCATCATTAACCTCTTTTAATGAAGTCCCGCCTGCCGCAATCTTTTGCTGTCGTTTGTCTTGCTCAAAGCGTTCAATATCAACAGCTTGTTCATATTCCCACAATGAAAAGCATTTATCATTGTGGAGCTCAGTCAATGGAATACAGCTAATTGGCATCAAAAGCGTACCTTCACCATCAACACCGTTGAGCCCAATCAAAGAAGAGAGGCGAGTTTCCAGTCCATCCTCATCAGGCTCCGGGTAAAGGCCATCCCAAAATTCCTCAATTAGTAAACGAGCAACTTTAAAACCAGTGCCCAGTCCCTTAAAGCCATAATTTCTTGTGAGTCCCTCGATGTACCAGGCAGCATATTCAAGATCTTTTGCCTCGTTAGCAAGAAGATCAGGGACTTGCCTAAGAATTTGACGCCATTTATCAGACAAACTTAATAGCGGCTCATTATCAATAAGCGCTAATCTTTCTGCCGCACGAGCCTGATTCCTGACATCCTTCAACAGATAATAAGGTGAATGAGGCGATGTATCTGAACGGGGGTCATTACCAGTTTGACTCTCGGCAGAAATAGGTTTCAATACCTCTTCAAAATCAAGTTGAATGTTATCCATATCACTCACCAATAAATACCTGCTTAACGTTTCTTCTTAAAAATAGGGACTGTCGTTTCTAACTTGGTTTGCTGTACTTGTTCTGATACTTTCACCATGACACAAGTAACATTATCTGAAGCCCCTCTCACCAGCGCTGAGTGCATTAAAGCTAATACAGAATCATTCACCTCACTGGCACGAAGGCAATCAGATATATGATGATAGTTTAACTCTTTTGTTAAACCATCGGAGCAAAGTAAGAACTTATCACCATCGCATAAAATGTCTGATACTTCATCAATGTCTATCTCATTTTCAACGCCTACAGCTCTCGTGATAACATTCGCCATAGGGTGCTGCTCTGCACTTTCCTCAGTCAAAATACCTTGATCTACCATATCCATGATTTGGCTGTGATCCCGTGTCTTTTGAACCAACTGATTATTTCGATAGAGATAAATTCGGCTATCACCTGCCCAAAGGCAGTAATAACGGCCATTCTGAATGAGCAATATTGCGACCGTGGTTCCGACAACTTCCCCATTTAACTCATTGATTGAGTACTGTTTGATCTTGTAATTTGCTTCGGTAACAATATTTCGTAAAAGTACCGTATCAACATCTTCTTCGTTTACTTTACTCAAATGATGTTCAATCAGTTCAACGAGTAATTTACTGGCATAATCCCCCGCTTCATGCCCCCCCATCCCATCAGCAACAACCCAAACGCCATTGGCATCAGAGCAAAAAAAAGCATCTTCGTTATATGAGCGCACCCTGCCCTCATGACTTTTTGAGAATGATGAAAAGTTCAAACAATAGTCCATCATCACCAACCCCATTTCTGCCATTCGCCATCTAACATCGCTGAGAACTGCCCCACTAAAGGCAAGCCAGATGTGATAAATTTACACTTCTGAATTTTCTGTGATCCACTGGTCCACCAAATACAGTAGTTATCGAAACTTGACTCTGCTAAGTGGTGTATAAAGTAGTCAGAATCTGACTCACTCTCGTCAACCACAATCATGCCCTTCATTATTCTTGGCGATGATGGCACAGGCTCATCTTCAATCAGCCAGTCATTGTCACTGAACGTAGCGAGCCAAGGCTCCAGAGCATTTTCGTCGTCATACAATTTAAGCAAGTGCCGCTCAATCTTTAAACTCCAGTCTCGACTCATCCAGTAGTCATACGGGTTCTTATTAACTTCTCGTACCGTGGTAAAAAAATAGTGCCTACCAACTTGGTCAACACTTGGCATCATGGTACCTATCACCGTCTTGTCAGAGCAAACGCCCGGTGATAGCGAAAAATGCCACACAGGGCTGGTTAAAAAGGCTTCCAGCCATTGCTCTGCTAACTGCTCTTTACTCACTGCGAGTACTGACTGCAACCACTCACTCCAAACTTCTGTAAATTCAACAGAGACATCATGATAAATATAATCCCCACGCTCAGGCACTTTGCCAAAGTAGCCAAATTTAGATATTAAAGCCGTGCCGGACATGAAAAGTTCTCCAGTGCTTTAAGCCAAAATGGATGAGATACACTACTAGGTAACAGTTTCATTGCGACTTTATTTCCTTTAAAATCAACATTGATCATCTTGTCTGTAACTGTTTGTGCACGCTGATTCTTCGCTTGTGTGAACATCCTGAATAGCCCCCATTCTCCCGGGTATTCTTTAGTGATGGAAAACCCAGATTGTGGTGGCGTAAAAATTAATCTGACGCCATCATCTCGATCATTTGTCGGCCATTTAAAGCTATTCACTCGTGTCGGTCCGTGACGATAAGTCATCGATGTATCCCCGAGCTCAAAACGGAAATTACTGATATGTAGGTCCAAATAAACAGTTTCCATCCCAAATTCAACATTCAAATTTTGGGTACCCGGATCAAAAAATTTATTTCGAATTTCTCTTGCTCTCTGAAATTGACGTAGTGAACTATTACTAATCCCAATACTATTAACAAACCGCCATTTTCTTCTCGAAGTATCTACGTACTGCTCTACATATTGACTAAAGAAACTATCAATCACACCACCGTAACCGAAAAACTTAGAGAAGTCTTTCAGCTTCACTTCATTACGTGAATTCGGTGATAAAGGATATTTTCCACGGATTGATTTTTTATATTCTCGATAAACTTGATCTTGCCAGATGTCATTGAGCTGACTTTGTGTTCCTTCTTGAGATAGCTGAGTTGTTTTGTTATGTGCTTCTACTAACCAATAGTTAAATGGTTCAGGTAACGTATCCCTTAGTTTCCTGAACGAACTATTGACATCTGTATTATGACTTGTAGCTAACAATGGTAGCTGACTCACTTTTCCTGAACGAACATTCGCAATATTTAACAGTTCATTGTCCAGGGTAGTCAATGAATTATTTATTTGCTTTAAGTCACTTTCCGTAACATCAATAATTTCTGAAAAATAATCTTCTACAACTTCTCCCGGTAAATCACCACGAGAGTTACTTTCCGACACCGGAAGATACCGTTCAATTCTTGCTTTTTTATTTTCTAACGCAACGTCTGCAGCATGAGTCGCAATTTCCGCTGCTTTAGTCACCTCATCTCCAGCTGGTAGTGTACTTAACTTTAACTGTTTCTGAATAGCATAGATCATGTTCTGGATCGGCCTCTCCGGTCCAGAAAGCACGTTAACGATGTCAATTCCTTCTGAAGCTGAATCAAATTCCTTGAGCCTGAGATCAGAAATTAATTTTTCCCATTCAAAGATGTACTCCTGATGATACTTACTCTCAACTTCTTTCATAATTTCGTCGTTAGTAATTTTCGAAAGCTCTATTTCTTCATCACCATAAATCCATGAGTCTTCCATCAATCGCTTGACTATTCTTTGATTTTCTAACTGAAAGATACTGTGAAATCCGTTATAGGTGTAAAGTCCAGGGATCCCTTCACTCAATTTCTTCCCGCTTTCCCGGTAGAAAATATAGTGACTATCGCTACCAATGACATTGGTGATACGGAAGTCAGGTATATGGCTTGATTTATAGTCAAGCTTCAGACGTTGATATGCTCTTTCGGAGAGTGGGAGATCACTCAAGACCTCGCGAGCCACCCTTACACTATCATCGTCATAGTCAGTAGTTCTCACACCACTTTCAAGCATGGCATCGGTATGAACTAACAAAGACGTTCTGAGATCAGCATTTATCTCACCCGGATAATTGCGATCATAATATTGAACATACCAACTCAGAACTTGCTCTTTATTAAATCGATCGCTATCAAACAACATCAAATAAGTTTTCAATGACTCATATAAATATTCCAAATACGACTGATTCTGATTCATATCCTGAATTAAAGCAGAGGTAATAAGAGGTGAAAAGTGTTCTTTCAATACTCGATAATAGGCAGCATTAAGGGGCTCGCCAATCTTATTACCTTGATACAACCCTAAGTTTTTGGCAACAACAACCTCACCATCTAAACTTTTTGAAATAGAATTAGGTGATTGTTTCAAATAGTCCAGAGCCTTTACCAGGGAAACGATATCAGTATCTTTTGATAAACGATTCCCTGTAATTAGATCGAACTCATCTAGCGCTTCTTCAGTTTTGTCCACATAAAGCATATTCCAGCGGTAACTCAAACTCCACAACACAGTAGAAGTAACAAGAAGAAAACAGCTTGCGCCAATGACACAACGACGAATCAATAAGCTATTTCTTTCATGCATACGGTTCAATGTTCCAGCATCTTGCTCTGGAAAGATCACCTCTTCGAACAAGTTTTTGACAAAGTAACCTTTCGACTGACCACCATGTTGATGTAACGAAAATTTTCCCATCCCGAGACTATGCGTTGCATCAGAAATAACCTTGTCAATAGGTGTGCCTTTCTGTGTCGCACTAACTAAATACACCCCACGCAACATTGGTGGCTCTTCAAAGCTATTAGGGATAAATATTATTTTCAACAAATCATCCGCTGCTGCTTGCAACATCCTAAGCTGTTTTGGAAATTCGTAAATCAGCAGGCGATTTTCTTTGTCGCCTACGTTGAAAACTTTTTCGTTAATCTGTTGAGTTAAGTTTTCTAAAATTCTATGAAACTCTCGATTGAATTGAGAAACCACACCCTGTTCATCTTCGCTTGACTGCTCTGGAAAGGTTATGCCAAAAACCTGCTCACGCTGAGCCTGGCTTAACCCTTCAAAAAACTCATTAAACCCCGCGACCAAATCAGCCTTTGTGAAAATAACATATACAGGGAAATTCATGCCCAGCCTATTTTTCAATTCTTGAAGGCGTTGCTTTATTGCACGCGCCTGAAGTGTTCTTTCAGTAGGCGTGTCATTCATCAAGCTGGTTAGGCTGATAGTGATAATTGCACCATTGATCGGCTTTTGAGTCCTATATTTCTTAAGCAGACCGAGAAATCCGAGCCAGGCTTTACTATCGAGCTTAGCGTTGCTGTTCTGTGTCGTATACCGACCTGCTGTATCAATCAGAATAGCTTTATTAGTAAACCACCAATCACAGTGCCTGGTACCGCCAACCCCAGCCAACGGATCATCACCTAGTTGGTCTTTAAGCGGAAACTCCAAACCTGAGTTGTACAGGGCAGTTGTTTTCCCTGTTCCCGGTGGGCCAATTAAAATATACCAAGGCAGCTCATATAAGCTCTTTCCTTTCAGTAATGAAGATGTTTTTAGGATTGAGATCGCCTTGGTAATTCGTGTGCGTAACGTTTCGATCTCATGGTCAATTCCTTCTTTATCATCCTCTTCCGCTGAAATATTCAACAAAGAGTTTACATTCTCCTCATTGCTCCTTTTCTCTTTTTTTGTTTGGTAAATATTAATACCTGCCCAAAAAAATGTCAGGCACAAGATTATTACCAATCTTGCGATCGGATTAGAAAACGGTTCACTGCCTGCAATTGCAATCAGCGGACCTCCAAACCAGATTAAGAAGGATAACGCTAGTAAGCCGATCAAAGTGATAGCCCACTTTGAGTATAAAATTGCTTTAAGATAATGAATAAATCTGTAAAACATCTTCAGCCCTAAAATTAGTTAAATAGCAGGTCAATTTCAACACGGCGATTTTCGGCGCGCTTAGAATTTGAGTTATTGGGATACCTGGGGCTCGCATCCCCTTTTCCTTCCGGCCATAAACGGCCTTGAAGTTCAGAACCCATTGCTAATATATTTGCAACAGCTGTTGCCCTGGCTAGCGATAGGTGCCAGTTAGATGGATATTTACTCGTAAAAATGGGCTGATCGTCAGTATGTCCGGTGATTAAAATACGCCCATTTGTTGATTCCAAAACTCGAGCCACTTTTGCAAGAATAGGCAAAATACCCTCTTTTACTTCAGCACTACCAGAGGAAAACAACTCACTAGAATTAATAATAATCCTCAGCCTGTCATTCAATTCAATCAGTTCAATAAACCCTTTAGAAACTTCACTTTGTAAAAGTTGCTTGAGGTGCTTAACTGAAGGATTGCCTTCACTGTCAGAAATAACCGCACCCTGTTCTAACTGAGCTATGTTGTTAATACGAGTAAAAACAGGATCAGACAAGCTATTGATGCTATAAGAAAACCCCATGTAGATTCCTAAGGTCATCACAGCAAACACTGCTGTAACCACCCACAGCGGAATACCTTGAGTCGGTTTTACCCCGATCAGTAAGTTCTTCTTGTATGTGGGGCTAATCAGAGATTCAGTATTATCAGACATTCTCTTTATTATCTGGAAAGCCTTATATCTATAAGTTTCTATCTGATCCATACCATTATCTTCAATACGCATTTTCCCAATAAACCCTAGAGAAAGACACATATATAAAAACTCGATGAGTAAAAGATTATTTTGAGGATCTGCCAGTGCATCATCGAGTAGCGTATAGAAATATTCACCACCAAAAGTTTCTATGTGAAAAATAGAAAGCAAGCTTTCTTCAGACCAGCTTGATCGACCACCCCAAGTTGTGTTCAATACGGTCTCGTCAACAAATGAGCACAAACAGTACCTAGCAGATTCTATATCACTCAGTGACAAATCATTATCTTTCAATCTCTGTTCGTAGTTTTTCAGACTATCAATTGAGTAGTTTTTCAGATTATCGACATTCGCGTTATCCGGAGCACTTCTGACCTTGAAAATAATTGAGAATATGATTGATGCTTCCTCGACAAGTGGATTTTTCGAGAGTGGCATAACACCCAGCTTTGTGGAGCTCTTATGAACCACTGTTCTGTCATAGTTCAATGATGGTGCCTTGACTACACCGACATTGGTCTCCATCAATCCTAATCGGCCTGGTTTTGGTTTGATTACTGTTGAATCAGCCACAACATATCCTCAATTGTTCGAGCTACTTAATAGCCCACATCTGAATGTCTAAATTTGGGTATCGACCTGACAAGTGAAGCGCTATCCCGCCACTTGCACTTAATCTATTCCAGTAACTATTTTTCTGATCCAGCTGAAAATAGTGATAGCCAGCATTGTATGGAATCTGGCGTGGTGCCACGGGTAATGGCGAAATAGAAACCCCAGGCAACTGATTATTGACAAGATCACGAATATGTTCAACTGGACCAATTTTTATTTGTGCAGGAAAGCGCTTTCTTAATTCTTCAACAGAAATATCAGCTTTCACTGATAAAACAAAAACTCCAGAGTCAAAAAGGGTTTTATCCGGAACAGTGACTACTTTAATTCCGTATTTGGCTGATTCTATATTTAGCTGCAAGGCTGTTTGTTCTAGTACCGTACTCATATATTGATTGACCACCAGCATCAAGCTGCCAAAAACAGTCGTCAATTCATCATGCTGATAGACCGGTAAAATTGGCGGCCGCTTGTTATGGCTAGAGAATGTCGCCATTTCACCTGACATTGAACAAATAATCCTAAAGATCTCTTCCGGATGCGTTCCATTCGTCTGCTCTAAATGTATAAGAAGCGGCTCGTATCGGTTCAGTGCTTGCAGCATCAAAAAGTCAATGATTGAGTTAGATGTACCTTGTCCTTGCCCCAGCCTGCTTGCAATTGAATCTGCACGCAACTTTACAACACTTCTAAGGTCATGGATGAAACGTTTTATATTCGAATTACTTTGAGAGTTTATTGTCGGCGGAATAAACTTATCGTCAAGAACGACTTTCCCGTCATCATCGACTTCTTTGATTCTTGCGATAGGGAGCACTACATAGCCAGATAAACTATTCTCATCCGTTGTGAGCTCAAGGCTATACTTCGTGACTTGAATAATTTCAGAGGCCTCGCTGCCAACAGAATTGTCTACAATTTCATGATCCTCAAAATGAAATCTTGTTACCTTTGTTGAGTTTAAATCAGATAAATTTAAGCCATTGCTCTTATCCGCCGGAATGGCTAAATAGACAGTTTTGTCCCTTGTGTTCTTTTCTATTTTCAAAGGAGATGGTAGAGCATCTTTCTTGGGTAAACTTATCGACACGCCGTCTTGCATTTGTGCTGACAACGTAATGATGCCAAACTGAGACAAATTTAGTAATGATTCATCAATAATGATGTTATAAACACCCCAATAGTATGGCTTTGATTTCTCCAGGGTTGAAGCCAACTCGCTCAGAAATGCTCGCTCCTGCTGTTGGAAATGCTGCGGCCTCAGGAACATGCCCTCGGTCCATGCCACGCGACTGAAATCACTCATCTCTAATTTCCTTTGATTTGGACGGGCCTACTTATTCAAGACGGATATAGCTAGCTTTCCAACATCTATTTGATAGGTTTCATAGTCTGTGTTATCAATTTCAACAATCTCTCTCCAACGAGCATTTTCCAGATCTCTGTATGCAACTAAAATACCTGTATACCTGACACCAGGTTGAAGTGTTACATCATATGAATTTTCGGAACCAGGATAGAACTCAAACTCATCTCTAGCGATCAAATCTGGACCTAATACTTTTTCAGGTTCGTCATATAATTCGAAAAAATGATGACTTTCAAAAAGGGTTCTCGATGATAATTCATACACTTTGACGACAACAGGTGACGGTCGTCCATTTAAGTCCGGATTAACTTCTTCAGATACACTGAACTCTAACTTTGTATAGGCCGGTACAACATAATTTGCGACCGTACAACCACCCAGTAGAATGAGCGACACTAGTAACACAGCGAAATTCTTCATAGCATGACCTTACTTACTATTGATGTATGTTTCATATGCTTTATTAAAATCATCCATATAAAACTTGTAACCGTTCATATCGTTCGTCATTTTCTTATAAACACTTTGATAGTTATTCCAACTGTCTTTACTTTCACTTGTGAATAGCTTTCGGCGCCACTTTGCTTCATCTATGCTACTTACTTTTATATTCTTTGGTGATAAAACTGTAAGAATCCCTTGAATACTTCCTTCAAGGCCGGCCTGAAGTGCTTTCTCGTGTTCTTTAATATCGTCAAAAGCTTCTTTTATAGCCAATTCAGGGCCCATAAAGCTTGTACTTTCACGGATAAATAGATTGTGTATAAGGTCTTCAATAGTCCCTGAATATTTTATTGGATTATTCTCTGTCTTTTGGAATAAAGTCTGATTTAAGCGCTTCTGCTGCTTGAATTCAGTTCTGCTATGCAAAGTTTCAGCGATACCCTCCAGTAGTAGCCTTAATGAGGATCCCATTAATATCCAAAACCTTTCATTCGAAGCGTCCGGAATCATACTTGGATTTATTCCCAACCCCTTAACAAAAGAATCGTAGATATCAATGTTTTCAAGATTAACTGTTGTTGATGATTTTGAAGACAAGGCAGCGAAGGTTTCTTCAGCATGTCCAGCCGTCTCCTTGGTCAATTGATCTTGGCTATCCAGTGATAAGCTCCAATCTTCAGGGATGCTCCCTACAGCTCTGGTTTTTTCAGAGTGATTGTCGGGTATCTGAAAACTTTCATCTAAGTCGATTTCTAATGTTTGCCTCTTCCTCTGCGTATTAATAGCATCATCAACTAATAGACACGAGGAGATTCCAAAATCTTGAACTAATATCTCATCTGCTTCAGACTCACTATGCCTTACACTTTCACTTCCTTCTATTTTTTGGACTAAACTCACATCTTTAATTTCAGCTGCTTGTATACAAACTTTAATTTGATAGTCGGATATACTAATTTCATCCCCGTGCTCAAGGTAATAGGTGTTATTTGGGCCCAATGGGCTTGCTGACCCATTTATGAATAAACCATTGGTAGATACGTCTCTTATAACAAATGAGTCCTTAGTAATTAGAATCTGAGCATGTTCGGCTGAAATAACCCTTTCCGGATCAGGTAAATACCAATCACTTTCTCTAACCCGCCCAAGCGTAATCAATCTGCCGTGATCGCTCGAAGAGAAAGATTTAGAAATTTCAGTCTCTGTCGCGTATTTGTGATAACTGGCTATCTCTAGTGTAAGCTGCATCGTAAATGCCCCTGAAACACAGACACCTGTACGAAAGCACAGATATCTAAATTGAACTTCATTTATTAACCGTTGAATCCTATTGGCAGGCATTTAAAAATCAACGCTAAAGATTTAAAGATTAATTTTTATTCCATCAAGATCAAAAAATCGATGTAATCTATCATATTCTCATTATCTGTATCGATCTAATTTCAGCGTATAACAGCCCAACTTCTAGATCTTGTGATTAATTAGTGTTATTTATGTCGTGTTGTTAGTTAACGAATATACTTTGGGTTAGTTATGGAAAATGAAAGCACCCCTCGTAATAGTGCTACCGATGATTCATCACAGCAGAAAAATGATGAAACTGTTATCAAGCCAGCTGAGTTATCTGATGATCACTCTGTTAATAGTACCCATGATGACATTATCAACACTTCTGTAGATAATACAGACCACAAAAATTCCAGCTTGGATAGTGGAGATATTATTGATAACCGTTACAGAATTGTGTCGCTTATCGGTCGAGGTGGCTTATGCGAGGTATATCAAGCGAAGGATTTGATTTTAGAATCTGAAGGTATTGATGCCTCAGATGTTGCAATAAAGGTACTTCAGTCAAATACCTTTGAAAACCCTGATTATAACGATTTACTGATAAAAGAAGCTAAACAGACACAATCACTAAGCCACCCGAATATTGTGAAAGTGTTCGGTTTTGGTTTCGACAAATTTTATTATCTGGTAATGGAGCTTTTAGACGGAGAGACACTTGAAGATATTATCTTACGTTCTCGTCCTAACGGGCTACCCCCGAAGAAGACTCTTTCACTGCTCAAGCAAATCGTGTCTGCTTTCAATTATGCCCATAGCATGGGCGTCGTTCATTCAGATCTAAAGCCCAGTAACATTATGCTCACCCGAAGCGGCGTCATCAAAATATTTGATTTTGGTGTAGCACGGGCACAGAGCCTAAGTGTCGATAAATATGCATCCATCACACATGACGAGTCCAGCATCATAGCCGGCTATACGCCAGCTTATGCATCACCGAGCCTAATTTCTGGTAATTCGCCTTCTTTTCAAGATGATATTTACGCTTTTTCATGCATTGCCTATGAGCTTGTCACGAGTAAACACCCTTACAATCGAACACCATCAAACCAAGCTCAAGAACAAGCTCTCAAACTAACTAGGCCTAAGCAACTACCTGGCTACTTATGGAAGGTGCTATTCAGCGGCCTCCAATTTAATCCCTCTGAGCGACTCAACAGTTTTGCTGAGATCGAAACGCTACTAACGCGGAAAAAGAGTCACTTTCCTGTACTCGTTGCTTCGTTATTAGTTATGGCAGCTGCTGCCTCCTATGGCTATCACTCTCTGAACCAAGCAAGGTCAGGGCTTCAGGCTCAGCTAACCGATATCAGAAATGCACAAGACCATGAAGAAAAGCTACTAGCGCTGCCTGTCGAGTCATTACTGAAGACATTGCCAACACTCCCACCAGAAAGCAGCGTTTTAAAGGCAACTCTGTTACGCCTGAATCAAGATAAAGCTATCGACTGGTATCAAGATCGCATTGATTCTATTTTAAACAACAGCACCAACCGCTACCCTGACTACTATGCAATTGAAAGCATTATTAAAGAAGCTTTGAGTCTTTATCCAGACTCTCACTCTCTAAACGAGATGAACAAACGTATTACTCTCAGCTGGCAATCAAGTAAGTCTTTAATCATCGATCAGATTAACTCGATCTTGGAGGCAGGTAGCTACTTTGATCCCAAGATAGGACAGGACATTACGCGTTTGAGAACGGACCTCTCTCAGATTGATCATAATTTTGACTTTAAGCCCAGTTCTGCAGCTAATTCAGTTTTTGCAGACCAGTTTCGTACCGCAATGAACACTCTTGATTCTCAACGATTGAAAATGCTCATCGCTGTTGGGGATACCTATTTTTCAGAGGATGAACATAATGTTGCCCTGATAGCCAAGGGAGAGAGACTGTTTAATGCTGTTCAGTCGATTAACAGATATCATGAATTAAAACAATCAGATAACTCAATCAAGTTCCCATACAAAGCGGCTAGTGACTACTATGAGATCCAGTTCAACGCTTTCAACGAACGGTTGCGTAATCTGAAAACTGTGCGACAGCTTCAATATTTAGAGAATGATGTAAACCAAGTAGCAAAGGATGTTCCTGCTGATTTTTCTCCTTTAATCAAAACTCAGCTAGCGATGGCCAAACGCTACATACAGTTCTCTGATCAATTCCTCAATACTCGTAAGCAAAAGGCAGCAAACACTGTAATGAAGAGAGCCAATGCATTATTTGCAAAAATAGAAGCAAGCAAGAAAGAACAATACGATGGAAGAGGTTGATTTTGGATCTGAACACGATTCTAAGGACAGCCAGGTTTACGAACACACTTATTATTAATCGTGTAGGCCTATGCTATTTGATAACAACTGCCAAACATTGCCCATTTGGTATGGATAGCAGTTTTTCATTGGACTCATTTAAGAACAAGCTACAGGCTCATCTTTTACTAAGCTCGCATTCGCACAACTGGGGGGTGCAGTTCTGTATTTCCCGTCTTTATGCATCATTGATTGATAACCCTTTACAGGGCAATTTATCAGAAGATGAAAAGCACCAAGAATTATGTAATCGAATCGCATCTGGTGACTTACTAGTCTATCGTATTCACAATTTCAATCCGCCTCTGTAGCAGGACTCGAACATAAGGTAAGAATACGAATGTGCTGTCGGCACCATTGATCTGTTACCAAAAATGATGAAAACCGAACATTCTCAGCTAGTGAAATGCGGTCAAAGTAAGTTGGTGTTGACGAACGAAGCTAACGCGCTCATCGAAGAGTTTTGGGAGCAACTTCGCCACTACGAAGACAACCTGAAAATCAGTTGCTCAAACTCATCAAAACCACCATATTCCGATGGCCCTAAAGAACGGGCTGAACGGAATAAGCTCAAAGCTCTGCTGGCCGCAAGGAGCTAAACAAAGCCTCACAGAGCGTCAACGACAACTCCCGACACTGAAGGAAACTGACGTTATCGTTGCCTGATTGCCTGATTGCCTGATGCAACTTGTCCGTGCTGTCGTAAATCTAATGCTGGTGACAAGTTCAGGAGCGCATGCGTTCACTTGTTGAAACCTGCAATAAGCGAGGTACGCCGATCTTGTCTGCTTTGACGAAAATCGTGAGGCAGTTACCCTCCGCCAACCTACCCAGGCGTATTTAACCAGTGATCCACCGGGTCAAGTACCTACTGGTGAACGCTTACTTATTTTTCCTTCTATCGCAACAAGCGGGAAAACCACGGGTAAAAACTTGATTAATGTATTATTTTTACGGCTATTCAAGATAAAAAGCATGCATCTTTTCACAATTGTGATTACAGTAAATGCTTGATTAAGATATGTCGTACTACAACCAAACAACCTGGCATGTCTGTGGAAAGTAATCATTGCCAAAGGTTAATCACCCCATGTTTAAGAAAGCGATTCTTCTGGCTGCTATTGGTTTGTCCTTCAACAGCCATGGCACGACGTTACTGAGCGACAGCGAGACCGAACAGGTCAAGGCGCTGCAAGCCCAGTACAACAACACGACCGAGCTGAAAGAGCTCACTAAGGTCAGCAGCACGATCTTCTCGCTCAATACGCAAAGCAAAGATCTGAAAACTGCGATTAACCGGGATAAGCAACTGTATCTGGACTATCAGCAGAAACTCAGCGATGAAATGCTGTCAGGCAGTGGTGAGAAAACTGAGTTTTACTTCAGTGCCATGAAGAAAACCTCACAGACCATCAAGCAAAACCAGCAACAGATCAGCAAGAACGCCGCTCAGATTAAACAACTGAACCATAAAATCGACCAACTCAACGGTGCGCTGCGCGAGTCGAAGAAGACCTACAACGACAAGCTTAATGCCATCAGAAGTGCGGCAGTTAATCGTCTGAAAGCCGAGTTTGCCAACCCAGTCCCGATGTCCGTGTCCGGCAAACTCCAGTGCTCACCTTACCAGTCCATCCGCGCCTGTTTTGAAAGCAAGCAAACCACATCTAAGCTGATCAATGATGCCATTGAAAATCGCTTTGGTCAGATCGACATCACCAGCTCGACGAACAATTTCAAGGTGATGGCAGCAACCATGGACTACGAAGGCAATGTCGAGTACCAGGTTGGGCTGAACCTGTTTGTTCAGTATGATGAAAAGATCGACGCTCAGATTGTGAAGGAAGTCGGGGTGGAATCTTTTGATATCCGTTTGCTGAGCAACAAACATGCGCAGTTCTACCTGGACGGACAACCCGTCGGTCAGGGGAATGAAGTGATGGTGAAGGTCTCGAAAGGAAAATATGCGGTGCTGGCGAAATATGAAGGCCGTCAGGAATCGACCATTCAGGACATCGAAAACCCGGTCAGTCTCACCTACAACTTCTAGGCAATCCAACGACGCCGAAGTCATCCAACGACGTCTAGACAACACAAGCCTGACTCATCATCCATTGCTGGCGTGAACATACGCCAGCAATACAATCAAAGCATTGCAATCAGAGTTTTAGCAATTCCCACAGGGCGTAATTCAGACGTTCGACCCTATCACATCTCTTCATGAATCCACCGTCGGGTTTTCCGGCATAACCAGGGACTCACGATCAGCCTTTTTCAATTTACTGACAACCAGCGCGTATGACTGACTGACCAGATCGCACAACATGGCATCATCGACATCGCTTGCCAAAGACACCGTGATCCAATGACGCTTATTCATGTAATGACCCGGGATAATCCCGTCAAACTGACTCACCAGCAGCTCGCCGTCAGCAGGTTGGCATTTCAACGTCACCCGTGTTGAACCTGCATGTTCGCCCACCAGCGCGAACATCTTTCCCTTCACCTTGTACACCAGTGCTTCCGGGCCGAACGGATACCCGGGCTCTGCGGCCGGTAATGCATCGAGGTACGACGTCAGTTGTTGCGCTTCCATCTAAAACTCCTGTGACAACGGTCGGCTATTCATGCATGGGTGAGCATATCGAATCCACGCTAAACCTCAACATACAGTCCGGAAAAGCATGACGACACAGGCGTTTCAATCAAATCGGAAAGAGTGCAGCACACATATCTGGCTCAAGCTCCCGCAAGAAATTCAAATCCGCAACAAACCATGAGTTCAACTTAAAGCCATGCACACAATGGGGATGATACAGCGATGAAGCGCTACGCGTTCCTGAGCGAAGTGTGCTGACAGTGATTGGTGGGGAAAGCCTGCGCTTGTCGCTGGCAGGCTGATTCGGGCTAACAGGCTTCCTTGTGCTCCATCTTGGCTTGCTTGTAACGGTCGAGGACAAACTCAGCCATCAGCTTAATGGCTTCCCGTGCTTCGCTGAGCTGGTAAAACAGCGGATAAACATGCGGCACCCCTTTTACGATATTAATCGTCACATCGCAGCCTGCATCTGCAACCTTCTCAGCCAGACGCAAAGCATCATCCATCAGCAACTCTTCCGTCCCGGCGGTAATGAAGACCGGTGCCAGGCCATGCAGCTCAGCATAATAAGGCGAGATATCCGGGTCACAGGGATTTTGCGAGCCGATATAGTTATTGCGCATTAAGAGCAAGGTACTGAGGTCGAAAAACGGATCATCCTTGCATTTCTTGAAGGCCGATTCGCCGGTGACCGCCATATCCGACACCGGGGACATCAAGATTGCCCCGGCGGGCATCGGTAAATTGGCTTCCCGTACCCGGAGCATCGTCGTCATCGCCAGATTACCGCCCGCTGAATCTCCGGCCAGAATGATCTGATGCGGCAGATAGCCTTTGTTTAACAAAGCCCGATACACCGCGAAACAGTCATCCGGTGCTGCCGGGTACGGATTCTCAGGGGCCAGACGATAATTCACCATCAATCCCCGGGATTTGGTCGCATTCGCCAACCGCGCGAGGAATGCATTGTGAATTTTGGGACTGTGGAAGCAAAAACCACCCCCGTGAAAGTAGAGGATAATATGCTTTCCATTACTGTGCGGCATATTGACCCAGTCACAGGGAACATTGGCAAAGCGAGTTGGGATCACCTCCATCCCCCTGGGAGATGATATAAAAGCACCATAGTTATCAATACTTAAAATCAAATCACGCATTTCTTCGGTCGAATGGCAATTGGCAAGCCGCTGCCGCATGATTCGAAATAAAACCTTGTTGAAAGCCCTATTTCGCCAACTATCCATAAGCACCACCTTTATTACATCTCAGTTACAAATTTAGAATGTAATATCCGTACTGGTCAATATCCGGCAACTCTCGCTGCACTGACCTGACTGCTCTGATACGGCGATTCCAACACACTCCGTCAGTTTCCGCTTGTCTTACAACAGATTGACTCGCAAAAGAAAAAAGGTGCGCGTGCATGGCCCACGCGCAACCTAAAAGGTAAATGATCTGCTGACTGGGTCGACCATTCACCCGACAGAATTACCTATTGATCTGACTGGCATAAAAGTGGTAATTCTGCATCAGCGACTATTTTTCGGTCGCCAATTTCTCGACCGCAGCGGTGAGCTTATCGATCTTCTCATCCATGCGCTCCAGCTTTTCACGATCGACGCCGCTCAAGCGATAGAACAGATCGTTCATCCCCGCTTCAACCTCATCGGTCGCCTTTTCGGCATTTTTACCGATACACTCTTTCGCTTCGGTTTCCACCTGCTTACCGCGCTCAACCAGCTCCTCGAATGCTTGTGTGGTTTTTTCATTCAATTGCTGCGCTTCATCCAGGCTACGGCTGTAAAGGCCCAGGCCCGCCAGCCAAATGTTGCGTGCAATCCCTTCACCGCTTTCTACGACATTTTTCGCCGCTTTCACTACTGTGTTATCGCTCATCGTCATCTCCCCCGCGATTCAACGCTGGATAAAAAGAGTTAATGTTCTCACCGGCAACCGCTGATATCCGGTATTCATACTGAACGGTGATGGCGCTTTGGTATGATCACCCTCACCTGCCGCGGGTTATGAATCCGCGGCTGATTTTTTGTCATCCGCTTTGGTTGCGGTCGTCTCTCCTGCCGCCGCCGATGGCTTGGCCGTGGACGGTTTTTCCACCGATGGCTTTTCGGCCGATGCCGTCGTAGCGGTCGCTTTGCCAGCAGTAGAAGCTGCAGCTTTTACCGGCTTACGGCGAGCAACGCCGGGTTTACGGGCACGGGTTGCCACAGTTTTCTCCGTAGCAGTTTTCTCTTCGGCCACTTTTTCAGCCGGTTTCGCAGCGGCCTTACCAACATTGGCCTCCTGACGCGCCAGTAACGCTTCGATATTGGCGGTCAGCTGATCAATTTTGTCATCCACCCGATCCAGACGATCGTTATCGATACCAATCAATTTCTGAACCATGGTGTGCACTCGCTCCTCAATCGCAACCGAGGTTTGAGTTCTTGCAGTATGCACGCGTTCCTTGGTTTTTGACTCAACCATCCGGCCCCGTTCAATCAACTCATCAAATAAACTTTTGCCTTTATCTGACAGCTGGTTTACTTCCTCGGTACTTTTCGCGTAAGCGCCCAGGCCGGCTAACCAGATGTTGTAAACCATTGCGTCCCGAATCTGCTCTTTTCTGGATTCTTCCGCAGTCTGTTTAAAGATGCCCATGAATCTGCCCTCCGTATCTCTGTGATAACTGTGTCAGCCAGTGGGTATTGCCTGACTGCTTAACTAGAGAATAAGAATTTCAATTAGAATGGTCTTACTAAAACAACGATTTATCGTGGGCTGGATCAAAGATTCGTAAAACTGCGAATTGGCGTAGAAAAGACGGTTTGAAATCAGGGCCTAAGTGAGTGGCCCCGGAAACAGCAACGGTGGGATTAACTAGCGAGCAGCAGCTTGTCGAGCCGCTCAGAGATATGACTTTCAATGCTGGATGAAAACAAACTGGCGGCGAACCCCAGCTTAAGCTCAATGGTGACCTTGCCTTCTTCCGAGAGCAAAAAACCCCTGGCAGAAGCGTGACGAATCATCAGGCGGTTCCCCTGCCATGTCCAGTTCAACCCGTATTCTTGCGCCAGCTCCCCAGCGATTTGCTCTGACAGCGCCGTAATATCAGCCATCGGCATATCATGGTTACGTTCAATTAAAATCGTCACAGAAATCTCACCCGATTAGTGTAATTACTCAATTACTTTTTATTAACATACCTGTACGGCGACATGAATTCTGTGGGAGAGATCCAATAGTCATAAATCAATATCGCTCTGGCGGAACGATGAGCCTAAAAGGTCAATTTTCTGGCCCAATGCGCCAGCCACATGGAACCGGCAGCGGCCAATTTGGCCCCTTTGACGGCGCGTCGGTACGGCCGCTGCTCGCTTGGGGCCGTGACCGCGCCCAGCAACAAGCCAATCCCGGCCATTCTCAGAACCGGCAGCCGCGCATTGAGTGCAATATAGCCGCCGGCAAACGCCAACAGACATTGCTGAAACTGGGTACATTCAACAGACAACCCGTGCGCTTCGCGGACAAATTGCTCACAGTTCTGACTGAACAAATTATAAGGACGCCCCACCTGTGCTGCAGCGTACGCGTAAGCCTGCGTAGGTTTCGTGCTGGTAATCTCACTGACGACGATCGCGCGCCCTTCGGCAAATTCCGTCAGGGAGTCATAGTGAACCTGACGCCTTTTTTTCGAATTATGGATCACGCCACCAGCCCCGTCTGAAATCCCGTAATGCCAGTAGGTGCTACAACGAATCTTCAGGACAGTTCCGATTGGATATTGCACATCTGCCATCTTATTCACTCCTGTTGGCCTTACCTGGCTGCCATTGGTTTTTGGCAACCAATATAACTCAGTGTAATACAGCGTTTCCCCGGGCTGAAACTTGCGCCTCCGAATCAAAGGTATCAAAGTGTCTCAATCTTAAGAATCCCCATGCATATTGGCCAGACTCCCTGTACATGCTTGGGTGCTATCACTATTTTGCTGCTATAAATATATGAACTTATCACTTTTTTGTGGCTAAAAATCACACTCTGTTTAGTTGAACCACGCTCACTCGGGCTCCTTCAGTGGAAGAAATGCTTATGACGTACAGAGCAGTAATGTTGATCACCCTCTTTCTGACGGGTTGCCAGGGATTACAATTCGTTGAGCAGACTCCCGGAGCCGATCCGCTTCAACATGAAGATGAATTACTCGAATCATTAGGACACCATTGCGTGATCCCGCTTCCTACCGAGCCTGAAACATCAACGGAAGCGCCGACTCTGGCTGATACCAGTCCCACACCACCCGTGCCGCAGGATTTATGGGAAGTCCTCAGTCAGTCCTTTCATTTGCCGGTGCCGAATGATCAGCGCATCCGTTACTACAAAGACTGGTACCTGAACAACCCGCACCACCTCGATACAGTCACCAAACGGGCCGAGCCTTTTTTGTTCTATATCTATGAACAGGTCCACAAGCGCAACATGCCGCTCGAACTGGTGCTGCTGCCGTTTGTTGAAAGTGCTTTCAATCCCAAAGCTTATTCCCACCGAGGGGCCGCCGGGTTATGGCAGATCACCCGACCGACCGGAAAAACATTCGGGCTGGAGTATTTACAGGGGTATGACGGACGCCGTGATATCGTCACGTCAACCACAGCGGCATTGGATTTACTCGAATACCTGCATGATAAATTTAACGGGAACTGGCTCCATGCCATTGCCGCCTATAATACCGGCGAAGGCCGTGTTCGGCGGGCGATTAAACGTAATCGCGCCAGCCAGGTGTCCACCGATTTCTGGTCGCTCAAACTCCCGCAGGAAACCCGGCTTTATGTTCCCAAACTACTGGCCATGGCCGACCTGGTCAAACAGCGCCACCAGCATGATCTGCCGTTACTGGAAATCAAGCCCCAGCCAGTGCTGACGGAAGTGGTGGTCCGCAACCGGGTGCAACTGGAGCTGATTGCCCGGCACGCCGGACTCGACAATCAAACCGTGTATACCCTGAACCCGGGATATCTCAGCGGTCACACCCATGCCAATCGGGACAACAAAATCTTGCTGCCGCACGAGACACGTCAAACGTTTTACAACAACCGACTCAGCGATGAATATGTGAAGCAAAAATTTATTATTCATGATATTCAACCGGGTGACTCCCTGAGTGAGCTAGCAGAAAGTAATAACACCACGGTTGCCCGGATCATGAGTGCCAATGATTTGACCGGGTCAACGATTTTCGCCGGGCAGCAGCTCCTCATCCCACATTATTAGCTCCGGTAGGCTGACGCGAACCCACAATCATGAACCGCCTTGATTGGCGTATACCAGACTGAAAGTTAACAATTTTTTCACACAAATTGCTGGAGTTAGCTACACTTAAATTAACCGAAGAGGTATTTTGACCATCGATACGACAAAGGAGCTGCTATGAATCATATTGAAATGATTGTACCGACCGATATGGGGATCATCCGCCGGACCGTGTTCACGGCTGCCGCAATTCTGGCTGTTGGGCTGATCTTTCTGTAACACAATTTCGGATAACAAAAAGATGATAACGATATGGCGACGATAAGATCGACATTCAGTTGGTTCAACCCATCATAAAGGCATGAATTAATCATGCCTTTATTGTTTGTCCAATTCCCTTGAAACCGACTGCTTTATAACGGCAGCTTTAAATCGACAGCTGCATGCTCAGATCCCCGTCAGCATGGTCAGCGCGAATGTCTTTGGCAATGACACCGAGACCGTCGAATCTTCTCTTCGCGTCGTCCCCCCCGAATGTCAGCGATGGTCTGAAATTCGCCACTCAGAACCCGCAATTGCGCGGCGCAGAAGCCATGAACACCCTACATATGGTAGGGTTAGAAATCTTGGCGGATGAGCATGTTCTGAATCGAATGAGCGGCCAGCCACACTGGCCCGAGATCTACGGATACGGGGCACCCAGCAGGTGAACACCTGCTACCAATGCAGCGACCCATGCAATGTCCAGATAGCACCATGTCGCCGCCAATAGAGCATTTCTGGTACACAGTTAAAAGAGCGAGCAGATTGACAGCTCGTAGAAGAGGAAAACCATGAGCAAGCCTACACCTGAGAATATGCACTGGGTCATTCTGGCTGGCGGTCAAGCCAGTCGCATGGGCGGCAACGACAAAGGGTTGGTCCCGCTGGACGGACGCGCCATGATTGAGCATGTCCTGGAAACACTTCAGGCACAAACCCGCGCAATCAGCATCAACGCCAACCGCAACCAGGATCGCTACCAGGCCTACGGTCCAGTATTTGGCGATCATATTCAAAACTATCCGGGGCCGCTGGGCGGCATGCATGCGGCGTTGCATCATCTGCAAACGGAGTGGATTGGCTTTGTTCCCTGTGACTGCCCCAACCTACCGGGCGATCTGGTGGCCCGGATGGCTGCCGCCTGCCAGGAAGATACAGAGATCGTCGTCGCCCATGACGGCGCGCATATTCAGCCTGTCGTGACACTCATCAACCGGCGGATCTTACCGACACTGGAGCAGTTTCTGGAAGATGGCGATCGCAAAATCATTTTGCTCTACAGGCAGTGCAAGATGATCACCGTGGATTTCAGCGATCAGCCTCGTGCATTTGTAAACCTGAATACCCCACAAGAACTCGAGAAATTTGGACAGGAATCATGAGCCAGATGAATGCAACCCTGCCGTTACTGGGCTTCGCGGCCTGGAGCGGCACCGGCAAAACTACCTTGCTGGAAGCCATGCTGCCCGAACTGGTCGCTCGCGGTATTCGCGTAGCCGTGGTCAAACATGCCCATCACAACTTTGATATTGATAAAGAAGGCAAAGACAGTTACCGGCTGCGCAAAGCCGGGGCGAGCCAGATGCTGATCTCCTCCCGGTACCGCCGCGCCTTGATCACAGAAACACCGGATGCGGAAGCCAGCTTGCCTGAACTGATTGCGCAGTTGGACCAGACCCAATTAGATTTGATCCTGGTGGAGGGGTTCAAACAGCTCAACTTCCCGAAAATCGAGCTACACCGCCAGGAAGTCGGCAAACCCTGGCTGCACCCGGACGACCCGAACATTATCGCCGTGGCCGCCAATGTTGCGGCCAACACTGATTTACCACAACTCGACATCAATAACCTGGCTCAAATTACCGATTTTGTCGTGAACTTTGCCAGGCAGTCTGGTTGAGATCACACCGGAACAACCGGGGGCGGAGATTGGTGAGATGGTGAGATGGTGAGGATGATTCCGTTGGCGGGACGGCTATAGTTTCTAAATCGGGAATCGTTTCTAACGCTGAGAATAGTTTCTAACGCGGGAGTTGTTGATTTTAGTAGCACTCAGCAAACGGCAGCGAACCGCCGTTTACTGAGTGCTTTTATTTGCAGCTTCCGTGCTACTTTTTTTCCTGAGCTTCTACACGTCTAGAAGATGATTGTCGTACGTATTCGGTACTTTTTTATCGCTCAGATAAAGTAACCCAGCCAGAATTCATTTTTATTTGCTAATAAAATGTACATTAGCTTTGTTATGTGAGAGAAAGCTTACATAATTATGCGGCTCGTTGCACCTATAAATCTCAGAATTTTGCTTTAATGAGCGCTTCATTGATCACACAGGGGGAATTGTAGCCAATGACACCTCGTATTTCAGTCCGTGCCGTTTTTTATAAACAGGATCACATTTTACTCTGCAAACATCGAGATAACGACGGTGTCTGGTACATCACCCCTGGTGGCGGCGTCGAACATGGCGAGACGCTGGCAGACACATTCCACAGAGAATTGCGCGAAGAGCTGGGCGCCGAAGCGCAAATGGGAGACGTGCTTTGCATCCGCGATTTCATCGCCGAACGCAGCCCGATCCCCTTCCCGACCCCGGATTTTCATCAAATCGAAATCTTTGTCGAAGCTCACGCGTTGATGTTCACCAGCCCGGCAAGCCAGATCGATCCCAATCAAATTGGCTACGAATGGCTACCGCTGGCTCAATTGACGACCGTTCGCTTCTACCCGCAGGAACTGGCCCGTCATTTCCAAACCAAAGATTTTTCTCATATTTATCAAGGTCATAAACTGTGAGGTAAGGTGAACGACTTTCATGGTACACTGGATGCGCGTTGAAAAAACCATCATCGCAGTAAGCTTTTTTTCCTTCGGGAGTCAAGCCATAAACGCCTGTCACTGGCTAGACCTCTCTGATGAAGTTCTCATGTAAACTACGTGGCAGTTTGATTAATCAAGGTATTCATAAGTTAGGCATGTTGTTAGATTCGTATTACTCTGAGCAGAACAGTGAAGTGTCTTTCACCCGTGAGCAAGCCAGCCATTTCGCCAAGAAAATCGCTGGAGATTTCAACCCGATTCACGATGAAGACAATAAGCGATTCTGTGTGCCGGGCGACCTGCTTTTCTCTGTTATTCTCTCTAAGGTCGGTCTGAGCCAGTCCATGCGCTTCGAGTTTGCAGGCATGATCACCGATGGGATCCCTTTACGGATCGATCAAAAATCCGACACCGACTTCTCGATGGTAGACGGCGCCGGTAAAGAATATCTGCACGTTACGCGGCGTGGCGATACCACGACCAATCAGCCATTGATTGAGCAAGTGACGAAGAACTATGTGCAATTTTCCGGGATGAACTTCCCGCATATCATGGTGCCGCTGATGGAATCCAAGCAAATCATGATCAACCCGGCTCGCCCGCTGGTGATCTATGAAAGCATGGAGCTGGATTTTGAGCGTCTGGATCTCAGTGCGCCCACTGTTGAACTGACCGGTTCCGACATCGATGTCGACGGCAAACGCGGTAGCGTTACCCTGGAGTTTTGCTTCAAAGAGAACGGCGAAGTCGTCGGTACCGGCCGTAAGCGGATGCTGATGAGCGGGCTCAAGCCTTACTGCCAAATCGACATCGACGATCTGGTCAGCCGATTCAATCAGCGCAAGGATGATTTCAGCGCCCTGCTGGCGGCCTAAACTGTCCGTATTCTGTTGCAAACGCCGGCTTTCAAGCCGGCGTTTTCTTTTCCTCAACATCCCGCGATGACCCGACAGCCTATACTGAAAGGTGCCATTTTTGGCTCCGGTCTGTAGAAGCAGACCGACCACACCTACCGTGGAGAGTACCATCATGGTTAATCGTTCAATTTCGAGGCTGTCACTGGCTTTACTGATCAGTGCGCTCAATCTGCCCGCAGCATTTGCCGATGAAGCCCTGGATGCTCGCATCGCCCGGGCAAAATCAGCAGCACCGCCAGCGGTCAGTGATCACGCGACTGTCGTGGTCGACGGAAAGGTTGTTGTTGAAGGGGATAACGGATGGACGTGTATGCCGGATACCTTCCCTGGCGATAACATGCCGATGTGTAATGACGCCGTATGGATGGAAATGCTGGGTGCGATGATGAACAAACAAGACTTTGACACCAAAAGCATCGGATTTTCTTACATGCTGCAAGGTGACAAAGGTGCCGGTGTCAGCAATTCAGATCCCTTCCATCCGGATCACAAAAACGCCGACGACTATGTTGAAACCGGCCCGCACCTGATGATTATTGTCCCGCGTGCCATGCTCAGCGGGCTGACGGACGATCCCAGTACCGGCGGACCTTACGTGATGTGGAAAGATACCCCTTACGCTCACATTATGCTGCCGGTCGAGGACCAGTAACCCATATAACCCGCCAACGGCGGGTTTATTACATTCTTATACCTCACAAATTTATGATATTTAACGCCAATTTTTTCATCCATAACCAAACATTATGATATGTTGTCAGGGGTTACACTAGAAACATCCCCTGCCCTCAGGACAAGGAAAGACCATGAGAATCCCACAACCTTACCTTCTTTTTCTCGGTGATGTGACCGAACCACTGGCAGCGAAAACAGCCAAAGGGATCCTGCATTGGCGGCCGCAACAGTGTCTCGGCCAGCTTCGGCTGACCCAAGAGACCGTCTCGCTCGGTTTGACCGAGCTGTCGCTGGAAGAAGCCAAAGCCCTGGGTGCAGAAACCCTGGTGATCGGTACCGCCAATGCAGGTGGTTTTATTCCGCAAAGCTGGCTGGCCACCTTACAGGAAGCGCTGGAGTTGGGTTATCACATAGCCTCCGGGATGCACCAACGGCTCAGCAGCTTTCCGGCCATTAACCATGCCGCCAATATTCATCAATGCCGCCTCTATGATGTCCGCCATGTTGACCAACCGCTGACCATCGGCACCGGGATCCCAAGGCAGGGAAAGCGACTGCTGACGGTAGGAACCGATAGCTCGGTCGGAAAAATGTACACGTCACTGGCACTCGAAACTGAAATGAACCGACAGGGACTGAACACCCGGTTTCGCGCAACCGGTCAGACCGGGATTTTGATTTCCGGCCAAGGGATCTCTGTCGATGCGGTCGTGGCCGACTTTATTTCCGGGGCCGCAGAAGCCATCAGTCCCGAGTTCACCGATCACGACTGGGATGTGATTGAAGGGCAAGGCTCCCTGTTGAATCCGGCTTTTGCCGGTGTCAGCCTGGGCCTGCTCCACGGCTCTCAGCCTGACGCGATGGTGCTGTGCCATGAGATCGGTCGACAGCATGTCCGTCATTTACCGCACATGCAGTTCCCTTCCATCCAAGCGACACTTGAAGCGAACCTGACCGCAGCCCGGCTTACCAGCCCACAAGCCCGCTTTGTCGGCATCAGTTTAAATACCAGTGCCCTTGACGAAACCGACGCACTGACACTCTGCCGACAATGGGAACAAGACTATCAGTTGCCCGTAACCGACCCAATCCGATTTGGCGTGGCATCGATTGTCGAGAAGCTCCATTCCCTTTAAGCCATCACCTCGCAGCGAACAGACATAACAAAACACTCCCGAAGGAGTGTTTTCTAAGCGTCAAAGAGAACTTTCTCTGTGCGATTACGTTGCTGAAGCTGAAGCACATTGCAACTGACCGGAGTCCGCCAGACGCGCTTGGTCTGCCTGCATCCGCATCACGGCCATCGGTCCGGTGATCAATGTTGCCGCAATCAGCAACGACACCGGAACCGCGGTGATCACAATGAAGGATTGCAACGCATTCAATCCACCATCACCGGCCACCAACAACACGCCAGCGACGCAGCCCATCACCATAGCCCAGAACAGGCGCTGAGCAGGTTTTGGCTCGTTATCACCACTGACGACCATCGCAATCGAATAAGCCATTGAATCGCCGGTCGTGACGACAAATGTCGTCGTCAGGATCAGAAAGGCCGCCACCAGCACATCGCTGAATGGCAATTGGGTCAGCGTCGCCAGCAGCACCGCTGGCAAACCGGCATCATTCAATGGCTGCGAAATGCTGCCCGGGATTTCCAGTTCAAAATAGATCCCAGTTCCACCCAGCACGGTAAACCAGAAATTAGTAACGACAGGTGCGCCAATCGCCACCATCAGGATCAGCTCCCGTACTGAGCGACCTTCAGAAATCCGGGCAATAAAAATAGCCATCATCGGCGCAAAACCGATAAACCATCCCCAGAAGAACCAGGTCCACCAGGCATTCCACTGCGGCGCATCCGCGCTCAAGCTCATTTGCGGCAAATGTTGCAAATAGGTCGCAAAAGCCGTGCCGAACTGCGTGAACAAAAATTGCGTCGGGCCCAGAATCAACATCGCCAACAGCAAGGCAAATGCGCCGATGACATTCAATCGGCTCAGCCATTGCAGCCCTTTGTCCATACCGGTGAAGGCCGAAATCGAATAAATGGCGACCACGACTGCCAAAATGGCTAACTGGCTCGACACGGCATTTTCAATACCCAGCACCACTTCAAAGCTATATCCCAGCTGGGATGCCAAAAAACCAATCGGACCAATCGTACCGGCGGCAACGGCAATAATCGAACAGGCATCAATCACTGAGCCCAGCCAGTGTGACTCCAGCCGATCACCGACCAACGGGTACAACAACGCACGCGGGCGCAGTTTCACCCCACCCTGATGATGGGCATGCATGAGTACGATGGTAGCCAGTGTTCCCAAAATCGCCCAGGCCAGGAAACCCCAGTGCAAGAAACTCTGGCTCAGCGCCGGAGCCGCAGATTCCGCAAGTCCCCCCGCAGTATCCGGAAAACTTGGCGGCACGGTCAGGAAGTGATAAATCGGCTCTGCCGCCGACCAGAACACACCACCGCCAGCCAGCAAGGTGCACATAATCATCGCCATCCAGCGGAACGTACCGATGGTCGGTTTCTCCTGCCGGCCTAACCGTAGTCGGCCTTTGTTGCTGAGTGCGATCAGGATTGCGACCACAAAATTCAGAACCATCAGCCATTGCCAGAAGGATCCAAATGTTGCAGTTGCATCAGAAAACATCGACTGAATCACCTGAGAAACAAATGATAAGTCAATAAGTGCGGAAAGGAGGAACAAACTGATGAAACCAATCGTTAGAGATGGAACCAATTTATCGCTCACTTTTTCTGTTGAGGTATACATAACATTCTCACTTTTGCTGTGAGGGGCGGCACATTATCAGCTCATATCGTAAATAACCAGAGAAATATCACTTTTTTTATACGCAGTAAACAGAGATTTACGGTTGCCAGAGTTGAGGCCAGGCCGAAAGTAGAGCTCATGTCGTCGTCGCCGTCCGATGCCATGGACGCATCGCCCCAAACAACATCATTAGAACTCAAACAAATCACCTCCTGCATATCAATCACTTGACTGAACATTCTTGCCGGATACATCACCACACCGAACACCACGACAAACAGTGCAGCGTGACTCATCACCGGCGATGAGAACAATTCGGGAGAAACACAAAAACGCGAGGCAAAAAAAACGCTTCTTACGAAGCGTTCAAAAGTTCAATCTGGCAATCCCTGTCGATGCGCATCCGCTCATCCGGTCCAGTTTCCAGTGTGACGGGAAACTGCGAACGGCTCAGCGTCAGTGTCGACGTGCTCTGGCCACCGCTGCCTGTCACCATGACATTGTTCCGGCTTGAAATCACCTTAACCCGCACATTCTGCTGACTGGTATTGGTGACCACAAGTCGAATATCGCCATGACCAGGCTCACAACGAACGGCCAGTGGGGTAAACGTTGCTGCACTCACCGGAAGCGCAGCAACAACGAGTAGGAGTAGAATCGAGTATTTCATCAACTTAGTACTGAGTTACGTAAACAGTGTTGTAAGACGAACCATGAGAAATATTCACATTAGAATAGTCATTGTCTGTTTGTGAGACGTACACGGTGTTGTAGCTGCTAGAGCCGCCATAGTAACCGCCATCGTCAATCTTCACGGTAGAATGGCTGTAGTCACCATTCTGCATGACTGTTACGTAGTTGTGGTCGGCTGAGCCACCCAGGATATCGACATCCGACATGTTGTGATCACCATACTGGCTCACATTGACGTTGTTGTAATCCCCGGCGTAAATATCAACATTCGAGCGATTCCAGTTACCGGTCTGGTTTACGTCAACCATGTTGCCTTCGGCGTAGTAACTGATATTCGCATGAGACGAATTGTAATCCCCTTTTTGCTTAACTTTGATTTTGTTCTTATCAGAATCACCCCAGATCATCGCATGAGAGTAGTTTCCATTCCCTTTCTGTTTCACTTTGATCTTATTGTAATCTGAGTCGCCAGTGATCATCGCGTTGGATACATTGTAACGACCTTTCTGGTCAACCATAATTTTGTTGTAATCTGACTTATAATCAATCGTGGCATAAGACTGATTTGCTTCTTTTTCCTGATTCACTTCAATATCATTGTACTCAGAGTAACCACTGATATAAGCCATCGAGTTGTTATGCTTCCCATCCTGGTAAACACTGATATAGTTATCATCTGATTTTCCATCAATTTTAGCATTGGAATAGTTCCCTTTCCCATACTGCATGATATCCATGTAGTTCCCATCGGAACCATTACTGATATAGGCTTTGGATGTATTCCCGTAATAAGAACCATAAGATTCCTGATAAACAGAAATCGTATTCCAATCACTCTTATGGGAGATTGAAACATCTGAACTATTATCAACGGAAGCAAATGCTGAAGTTGATGCCAGTGCTGCTGAGATCAATAGAGATAACTTTTTCATAACCTTTTCCTTAGATTAATTAATCGGCCATAGACCTTTGCTGTTACAGTTGTGTAATCGCCTCAAAGAGGTTAAATTGCCAAGTCGGCATTTTATTAAATGGATCTTCATACGTTCCATGGGTGTTGTCATTTATTTCCCATGTTTTAGTTACACTTTAAGTATCGGGATTTCTAGACAGAGTTCCATAAACCTATTGATGAAATACCCTATATAAAACTCACACAAAATAACTGGCTGATGTGAATCATTTAATACTCCTATCGATATATATGAAAAACGATAAAAAGCTGTGCCACTAGAGGCACAGCTTTTTAAATAAAAGGTGAACGATTAGTACTGTGTGACGTAAACCGTGTTGTATGATGAATCTGAAATATTGACATACGAATGATCGTAGTCAGTTTGAGTGACATGCACGGTGTTGTACATGGCTGGGCCGTAATGGCTGGAAATATCCACGTCTGACTTAGCACCGTCACCGTACTGATCAACTTTCACATAGTTTTTGTCAGCGTATGCACCTTCAATGTCAACATATGAACGGTTATAGTCACCACGTTGGCCGACCATTACGGTATTCCAATCGCCTTCATGGATGTTCACATCAGAATGATTCATTTTGCCGGTCTGGTAGACGCCTACATGGTTATCTTCCGCATAGTAGCTGATGTCCACTTTAGAATCATTTCTATAGCCATCTTGTTGGACATAAGCAGAGTTACCATCTGACTTATGCTTAATTTTAACGTCAGAATCATTCTTTGAACCATACTGGTCTACGGTTACCCAGTTATAGTCAGAATCGTATTCGATTTCGACATCTGAGTCATTACCTTTGTGGTAGGAAGACTGGTATACCGACACTTGGTTATAGTCACTGCCTTTTTTGATATCAACATCAGACGTATTATCAACTGGGCTATACCCATAACCATAGCCACCTGATGCAGCAGCAGTTGCAGAAACCAGAGCCATTGAGATAAATAGAGCTAACTTTTTCATAATAACATTCCTTAGATTGTGTTATCGAACAGTGATATTTTTATTCATACCATTGATGATGACATGTGTTTGTCCACCGGTCTGTCGAATATCAGAGCGGAATTGACTCACATTACTTTTTTGAACTATGAGTGCCGTATTATCATCCCCGTACTGTGTAATATTTCCTTTATTTCTTCTTCCCTTTTGCACAATACCGGCCTTGTTATTATTCCCTAGCTGATAAATTACACCCACATTTTCATATCCATCTTGCGAAACTGCTGCTTCGTTATAATCTCCATTTTGATTTATGTAAGCGACATTTTTACTACCCTGTTGTGCAATATATGCATCATTATAATTACCACGTTGCTTTATCTTAGCTGAATTCCCTGTTTTTAATCCGTTACTTTGCTGATTAATCATCGCAGAGCTATAATTCGACTCTTCGAGTTCAATCACCGCAGAGTTATCCAGACCCAACTCGAATTCAGAAAGATCTTTTAGTTCATTTAGCGCAAGGTCACTTGAGTAAACATTAAAAGCGACACCTGATATACACAATGCAATTAACTTACTACGTATTACTTTCATTGTTTCCAGGCCACGAGATTCATTTCGTACTTTCAGTATCGAATTTCTTAGACTTTATTCCATCAACCTATTCATGAAACTGAACTCTCGTTTTTAATACTTTTATCGGCATTGCGGAGTCTCTCTCTCATTCAAAACAATGAGACCTTTGCTCATATCCTAGTCAATTAGTTTAACTGTAAGAACAACCTCTCTTCTTTTCATGAGGTTATCCATATGCATCCCAAACAAGCTAGCTTCCGGGCGGTCCTACGCCCTTCTGAAGGATGGTTCGGACGACATCTATCTTGGGTTACAGTTGCGACCCAAGTTGGATTGTCCTTGTGGGCCTAGATTCCTAAGCTGAAGAGCTACGCGAAATAGTGCGACCAATCAAACCAAAAGCCCCTGAACCGTCAGGTTCAGGGGCTTGACATACATCCGAAGCGTCAGCTCCGCTTGAGTTGTATCCCGTTAAATAATCGGGCGGCGACGTTGCATGTATTCCTGAATAATTGGATGTTGCAAATCGGCTTCGCGCAAAGGTTGCCATAACCCCGTTTTGATCCCATCCACAATCACATGAACCACCGCAGCGTCGATGGCCGACATCACCGCCAAGTTCACCGGCTCATTCGTGGTATAACCCAACTCAGCTTCGAGCAAGTCTTTATAATCGACAAACTTGAAGACACCGGTTTGCAATTCTTTTGACAAGATCGTTTTGCTGGTCGTCACACTCAGTAAAATCTGGCCGCTGCGTACATCGATCGCCCGGATGTTCACCGTCACCTGATCGGTCCGGTATTGCCCGGAAGCGCCTATCCCCAAATACCTGGCCCCGGCGCCACCTGTCCGAAGATTGGTATCATACGCAACAATGCCACCCTCAATCATGATATTCGACGACGCTAGCGAAGGAAGATGAGGGCCGTGATTTGCCGGAATTTCATGCTTTTTCTGTGCAGCACGGATGATTTTCCGCTCGGTTAACAAATTTTGCAGTCCTTCCCGCTCGAGCGGGATAAACCACTTCGAATCGAGCAACGCTGTCGTCAGCAATGCCGCCCCGCCCTGCGGAACTGCGGTCGAGAAATTACTGTTCGGCTGTGGCTTATACTGCCCGCTTTGATCCCGGAAGTCATACACGGAAACATAGACTTTCCCTTTGGGTAAAGGAAGTGATGTCAAATCCTGATAGGCAGCGCCACGCGCCATCAGCGTTGGTTCTTTATTGATTTCCGGTGTTTCAAGCGACATCGAACATCCCGAGAGAATCAGTAATATACTTCCCCAAATGCACGCTTTCATCCAACTTCTCCCTACATGTCCGGCATTAGGCCACTGACCTGAATGGTTGACGATTCACCTGTTTCTTTATCTGTGATCTGAATAATCAAGTTTCCGTTATCATCAATGATGTTAAGCAGGAAATCTTCGGTCACCAGTTGCCCGGTATTACCGTTTCCGACATCCGATAGCAGCTGGCTGATCAAGCGAGACTCCAGGCTGGCCGCTAATCGTTCAAGGTCCGACTGCTCCTCGAACAACAAATCATCATCCGGTGCTTTATAGTCGTTGATGGCATTGGCCACTCCCAAAAGATGGGAACTATTCAATGGATTACCGCCAAAACTAGGATTGATTGGCGTATAGACTAGCTCCGTTGCCGAAACCTGTGCCGTGGCGGCAAACAGCGCGGCGATGGCCAGCTTGCTCCCTTTCATGGTAAGCCCTCTTAAATTTCGTCGTAATCAACATCAAACGTATCTTGCAAATAGCGTTCAATACGCCAGCGAGTGACATAAGATCGGACAACCTTAATCGCTTCATCGACTTTCGCCTCGACCTGGTCCCGTCCCGGAGATAAAGCAGTCCGGTAGATTGCTTTTCGCCGATGCAGGACAGAAATGATGCTGCCGGACAAAGCGGTCGGTCGTTCCTTAATGGTCAGGTTCTCTTCCAAATCATCGAATTCATCACTGAGCTTTTGTGCGAACAGCGAATAAAAATCTTCCCCAAGGCGGGTCATGGTTTGGTCAATCACGGCACCACTAATTTCTCTTAAATCATCAAGCGTTCCGTTTTGTTCAAGCGGTTGGCCGTTTTCAAGCGGCGGCTGATCATCCTGTGCCGTAGCAGGCAAGGCGCTTAACAATAAAACGGAGAGTACAAGCTCAGTCCATCTCATAGAGGTAAGTCATTGTAATGATTGCTTTTTGCCCACATAAAGGCTTGCATTCGATTCTTGACGTTGATTTTCTTAAACACATTATAAAGATGCGTTTTCACCGTATTTTCACTGACAAACAGACGTTCAGCGATTTGGGTATTGGACGCGCCAAGCACCAGTAGCTGCATAATTTCTTTTTCGCGATTGGTCAAATTGGCACATGGCTTGGCAATCATGGTGTCTTTATGGCGATAGGCAGAAATCAATTCATTCGTGAGTTTTCTGCTGAGCCACAGCTCACCTTCAAAGATTTTTTTCATCCCTTTCGCCACAACATCAATGCCATCTCCGGCGAAGAAAACGCCCACCATGTTTGGCCACTTGGCAATAACTTTTGCAGCGACATCGCTCGGCGCATTGATCAGCACTTCACTGGCAGTGATTGAATTTTCAACGAGATAGTTGATGTAGAGGTCCAGGGACTCATCATTGATTTGCGTGTTATCGATGATAGTCAGGATGTTTGATTTCGGACGCAGGTGTAATCCCGGCAACCCTTCCATTGTGGTCGTTTTGATCCGAAGATCCAGCGCCTTCTCAAGGTAATCCCGGAAGAGAGAGGATTGTAAACTAGCGTCACAGATGAAGACTAAATCATTATATTGAATACATGACATCGTATATTCCCTTAATGTAATCATCTTATTACTAAGACTTTTTAAATCTAGAACACAGTGTCAAAACATCAAGACTGAAAAAATCAAAAACAATTTTAACTCATATAGATGGCTGTTTTTATTAGGTATTCTCACTATCTCAATGCTGAGACAAAAATAAAATATGTCTAATTAAAATTCTGTAGACAATTTAATTCGAAATCACCAATACATTGCCAGACCAGAAAACAAAAAATGTAACTATTATATTTGACAAATATTTATACAAAATTGGGCGCATATAGAACAGAAAGGCCTTGCACTTTTCAGTGCAAGGCCTTCATTTTATTTGCATTTATGGCGAAAATGTTAAAAAGGGGTTAACACGCCTGAACGTGGTGTTCGTACTCGACAATAATTTGATTTCCGCTATAACGAACATTTTTTATATTGCCATCAACAATATAGGTGTTTTTCAAGGTGACGGTTCCTGGGATCACGCCCCCGACCTGCTCTCGCAATGAGGGTAACGTCAGGACCGGGTCAACACCAATCAACTGACAGAACTGGGTCACAAACCCATGCTCCAACAGGGTTTGTCCTCGGAGTACATCTGAAAATTCCAACTGGCTCATGCCTAGTTTTTTGGCCATCTCAATCTGAGTCACCCGCATTTTCGCCTTGTAGCTCATCCATGTTTCCAGCAACACTTCACGGTCTCTCTCCGTATATTGCATTTCATATACCTTCGCGATTTTCTGCTTTATATAAAATTAAACCGCAACGCTTCGGGACCATTGTCAGAGCCAGGTAAGGCGAATGTCACTTTTTTAACTTCTGACAAAAAATTTACAATGATTTGTCCTGTACCTTCCTTATCCCTGACGATCTACGATTCTGGAAGATGATCTCAGACAATGATTACGCGATTTCCAAACACAGAGATTCCGTATCGCCTTCAAGCACATTATAATCAACTTGTTATACACTTTTTGGACTCAGCGACTGTGACCCTTCACCGCCATTGCACACAACTAGCCGTCTTGATTGCACTTGTTGCAATCCTTGTTGCGCCTGTGTCAGCCGGACAAGGGGGGTCAATGTCATCCGTCAACGCGCCGTGCATGACATCTGCCATGCCGGCATGCTGTGATCAGATGTCCTCACCGTCTGACCACTCCTGCCATCATCCTGTCGGCGAAATGGCATCCATGCATGGAGATGAATGCCAACGTCTTGATTGCCACACATGCACGCTACCGCTGGCAATTCTAACGAGTACACCACAGCTGATATCGCCCCCGGCGAGCCCATTGTTTACAGAGCCCGTCAGTTCGCTACGCTTTTATCATGATCGGGTCGACCGACCCCCAATTCTTGCCTGATTTCTGACTCAAAACTGATCAACACCTGTGCAACGCACAGCGTGAGACCCTTGATTACCGATCAAATAGAAACAGGATTAACGAATGAAACGTCACGTATTTATTGCCATCACTCTGCTAACGGCCAGTCATGTGGTACTGGCCTCGGAAATGGTTCGCGGCACCAACTACCAGTCTCCCTACTGCGGTTGCTGTAAAGACTGGGTGAAACATATGGAAGAGAACGGGTTCAAACTGGACATCGAATACCAGCAGGATCTGACCCCGACCAAGACAAAGCTGGGGATCCGCCCGGCCTACGCGTCCTGCCATACGGCTCAAATTCAGGGGTACACCTTTGAAGGCCATGTGCCGGCGGAAGAAATTAAGCGATTTTTAGCCGACAAACCGGCCAATTTAATCGGTCTGGCGACGCCCGGGATGCCGATGGGCTCCCCAGGGATGGAATATAACGATCAGAAAGATCCGTATAACGTCGTAGCATTCGACAAAGACGGCAATACTCAGATCTGGTCCCGCCATCACCAGTAACAACGCGCGACACAGGCAGAGCGGCTACGCTCTGCCTGCACCCTGCTCTGCCTTGCAATGCTCAACCGACTTGGTCAGACTTTTCATTTAGCCTGGCAAACTATTTAACCTGAAAAACTAATTAACCTGGAAAGCTGTTTATCCTTGCGAACTATTTATCTTTGCAAACAAATCGCGGTTCGGATCTTGACGGGCGGCCCAATGCGGGTCACTTTCCCGCTTCTCAAAATACACCTGTAGCCCGTTAAAATAGGTGAAGGCAACCAGTTCCGATTCGGGCATGAAATCATCAAAAAAAGCCTCTTCCTGAGCTGACAGCTGATGCAATGTCGTGATCCCATGTGTTAACGCCCAATGGATGGCCTGGGGCATGACCTGGATTCGGGCAATGATCAGAGACTGGATGTCATCCAACGCAACGTCCACACCTGCGCTCGCTTCGGGATCCACCGTATCCAGCGCCGCTTCTTCTGCCACTAAATGCTGCAAACTCCGAATGCTGGCTTCCCGCTCTTCCTCGGAAGCCCCCCCCGTCGATTTCGCGAATCGAATCGCATATGCCAGACGCTGACGTCCAACCACTTCCAGCACCTGAGCCAGATAAGACTGCGGAATGGCGTATGCTTGGGCCAGCTGCTCAGTCGCATGTGCCAGACTGGTATAGACAATCCCGTCAAATTCGATCTGAAACCGCGCCGTCAACCCGGCGACCGGCAGCCCGTCAATAGTCAGCGGCCAACCCGAATAATTAACCCGTTCTTTGGCAATCTCAAACATGGCCCAGGCACTTTCTCTGAAACCCTCCAGGGCTTTGCCTTCAAACTCAGATGCCGCTAACTCTTCCCGGGTCCAGTTCACACCGATTTGCAGGTGCTGTTCGTATTTGCGGTGCAGTTTTTCCTTCACTTTATCCCGCAGCAAATCCAGTCCACTGACTTTGAGGCCATGACAAAAGCCATAGCACTCTTCACAACAAGGCAGCAGGACAGGTGCCGCTTGTTGCTCATAATTAGGGGACGGCATGAAGGCATACGACTCGAAGTAGGGTTCGCCGCAAAACCAGCAGGTATGGCGGTACTCAAAAGGCACATCAATCGATTGATAGGCTTTAGTCATCATGAAGTTCTTCGCTTGGCTCGAATCTTGACTCATTATGGGGGGCACAGCCATGGTTCTCAAGTATCAGGCACTTATCAACCGTGAATTGTACAAGCGGGTCGAACACGCTAAAATACGCGCCCCCGGTAGAGAATGAGTGTGATCGAATGTCTGAACAGAAGCGAAAGGCGCTGAAGAAAATTGCAAAATGCCTAGAGCTGGGTAACTCTGCGAACGTCAACGAAGCCGCACAAGCCATTAAAATGGCACACCGACTGATGCTGAAATATGGTCTGGAACAAGACGATATTGAGTTTATCCAAATGGGTAAAACCAAAACGGCGACCCTATTGCCGACAGACATCAGCCCGCAGATCCTCAAGATTATTCGCGGTATCAACCGACGCTTTGGCGTTGAGTGTGTCCTGACCAATTACAAAGGGCTGAAGCAAGCCGAATTTATTGGTGTGGCCGAGCGTGCCATTTTCGCAGCGTTTGCATTTGATGTCGTGTACCGGGAGATGAATCAGCAAACCGGCCAGTTCCGCAACAGCTTTGCCGGCACCGGAACCAGCACCACTGAAGTCACACGTCGGGTTGGTTCGTTTCTGGCGGGCTGGATTGAAGGGGCACTGGAGAAGCTGCCGGAACTCAATACCGATGATGATCATGACAAACGCATGAGCAACTTCATCGATAAAGAATTTGAAAACATCGACCGCGAAACGTTTAAAAAGCAACTTCAGGAAGCGATGAAGGCGCTGACCGATGACTACGAGAAAGGCATGAAAAAAGGCCGCTCGATTTCAGTCAACCGCCCCGTCGGGGGCACCCGGGCCCATGAGCCGAAACTCCTCGGCTAACCCGAAAACAACCTGAATCACCCAACAGCTGCACCATGCAGCTGTTTTTTCATCTTCCCCCATTGAACCGGTACTCAATGCAGCCGACCTCAATGGCGAAAAAAGAAGCAAAAGAACATGGATTGTCATCATATTGCAAAGAAGTGGGATATAAATCTCACTTCTATGATATGATCGAACAAAATTCCCTAAAACCGATAGCCTCCACAAATGAAATTCCCTGGTCAGCGTAAGTCCAAGCATTACTTTCCTGTCAATGCCCGCGATCCATTAGTTGCTCAAATTCAACAAGAAAACCCGCTGTCTCGTACCCACCTGGTTGGCGTCGGACAGACCATTGTTGATATTGAAGCCCGCGTTGACGATGACTTTCTGGCACGTCATCACCTGAGCAAAGGGCACTCTCTGGTCCTCGAAGAGGACAAAGCCGAGCTGCTCTACCAGGAGTTGAAAGAGCGCAACCTGATCAGCCACGAATATCCTGGCGATACCATCGGTAATACCCTGCACAACTACTCGGTACTGGCGGACGACAAATCGATTTTGCTCGGCGTGATGAGCCAGGATTTGAAGATCGGCTCTTACGCCTACCGTTACCTGTGTAATACCTCCAGCCGAATGGATCTGGATTATCTGCAACCGGTCAATGGGCCGATTGGTCGCTGCTATACGCTGATCACCGCCGACGGCGAGCGCACCTTCGCCATCAACGAAGGCCAGATGAACCAGCTGCGCCCGGAGTTCATACCGGAATCGATTTTTGAAAACGCCTCCGCACTGGTGCTGTCTTCTTACCTGGTTCGCGGCAAGCCCACTGACCCGATGAAAGACTCGGCCCTCAAAGCCATTGAACACGCGAAAAAGTTCGATGTGCCGGTTGTCCTGACCCTGGGGACCAAGTACGTGATTGAAGGCAAACAGGACTGGTGGATCGCGTTTCTGAAAGAGCATGTCACCTGCGTGGCCATGAACGAGGAAGAAGCTGAAGCCCTGACCGGGGAAAAAGACCCGCTGATGGCTGCCGACAAAGCGCTGAATTGGGTCGACATGGTCCTGTGCACCGCGGGCCCGGTCGGTCTGTATATGGCCGGTTATACCGAAGATGCCCTCAAGCGTGAGTCTTCCCTGCCCCTGCTGCCAGGCCAAATTGCTGACTTCAACCGCTATGAGTTCAGCCGCCCGATGAAAAAGTCAGCCTGTGAACACCCGCTCCGGGTTTACTCACACATCGCGCCTTACCTGGGCGGGCCAGTCCAGATCAAGAACACCAACGGCGCCGGCGATGCTGCCCTGTCAGCCCTATTGCACGACATGTCAGCCAACCGCTACCACAAGGCGAATGTCCCGAACTCTGCCAAGCATAACGGCAGCTTCCTGACCTATTCTTCATTCTCGCAAATTTGCCAGTACTCGAACCGAGTCAGCTATGAAGTATTAACGCAACACGCCCCACGACTCTCCCGCGGGCTGCCGGAGCGTGAAGACTGTCTGGAAGAAGCCTACTGGGAGCGCTGATCCCACTAGATAGAAACCGCAAGACACAAAACGGCGCCTGAACAGGCGCCGCTTTATTATGCTGCATATTATATAGACAGTTCATACAGGCAGACTGCAAACCCGCACCATGGGGCTTGGTTGCAATCGTGGTCACGCCTGGATTAATAACGGAAGAAATTGATCTTCTTGCTCACATCCTGGGTAAAGCCGCAGACCCGCTCACTTTCGACCAGTGTCTGATCTGCCCCTGCGCCAATTTTGCCCGCCACTTCGTTAATGGCCACTAAGCTACGGTTTACTTCTTCAGTCACCGCTGCCTGCTCTTCGGCAGCGCTGGCAATCTGATGAGCCATATCCTGGATCTTACCGCTTTGCGTCCGCACTTCTTCCAGAGAACACACCGCTTGCTGGGCATGCGCCTGACAGACATCACTCAGGCTGCGGTTGTGACGCATTTTCTCCACCGCATCTGTGCTGCTGTGACGCAGTGAATTGATCATCTGCTGAATTTCATCCGTGGACTGAGCCGTTTTGGTTGCCAGGTTACGCACCTCATCCGCGACCACGGCAAAGCCTCTGCCCTGCTCACCTGCGCGCGCAGCCTCAATCGCCGCATTGAGCGCCAGCAAGTTCGTTTGCTCCGAAATATTGCGGATCACGTCAAGGATACTGCCGATGTTATTCGTTTCCTGCGCCAAAATTTCAATCACTTTGGCTGCCTCCTCAACGTTACCGGCCAATTCCCGCAGACCTTCCGCACTCGCGGCAACCACCTGATGCCCTTGTTGAACAGACTGCTGCGTGAGACTCACCGCTGACGCTGTTTCCTGGGCATTGTCCGAGACACTATGTGCCGTCGAGGCCATTTCGGTGGTCGCAGCAACCACCTGATCAATTTCATCACTCTGCATCGCGATCTGGGTCTGACTTTCTTTGGCAATATCAGACGTGGCCGCTACACTGCTCGTCAGAGATTGCACCGAGCCGGCAACATCCCCGACAATGCCCCGCACATCATTGATGAATGTATTCAGGTGGTTTGCCAACTGCCCGGTTTCATCGCGGCGGGCGATCTCAATTTGCTGAGTCAAATCCCCCCCAGAGCGAGTTAATGCTTCGACCCGTTTCACCAAAACCGTTATGGGTGCCGAAATCGATGCCGCCACCAGCCAAATCATGCCCATTCCCAGCAAACCCGTGATCATACCAACCGTCATTTGTCCTGTCTGACTGGCATTGAAATGCGCACTAAGTGTTTCAACAATCGTATCTGCGCCGGCCAGCGCTATTTTTTCAGGGACCACCACCACGACATGCCAAGGCTTATTGGTGCCGACTGTGGTAAAACTCTCGTTGGCGATGATGGATTCACCCGACAACACCACTTCGCCGTGCTGCCGCTCGCGGATCAATTGGCTGACCTCTGTGCTCCCCAGCCGCTGGCCGATATTGCCGTCATCACCGCTATCGGCAGCAATGATGCCCGATGCACTGATGATCAATACCCGCGACTGGCCTTTCAATAAATTGTTACTGGTGTTCACAGCCAAAGTTTGAAGAAAGTCGAGCGAGTAATCGACCCCAAACATACCGGCAAACTCACCATTGCGGAGCACCGGCGCAGTAAAAGAGCTCATTAAGGTCGATTTTCCCTGAACCACATAGCTGGCAGGATCAATCACACAGGCAGATAATGTTTCTTTCGGACATAAATACCATTCCGAACCACGAATACCATTTTCATTTTTCTTGATATCGTAAAAAGGATAAGACGCTTCCAGAATTATTTTTCCGGATGGTGAGCGGTTAAAATATGGCGCAAACTCGCCATTTTTTTGAACATACTTTGTATTAACATATTGTTCATCTAGATGATCAAATTTGTTATATTCCCAACCAGAGTAGATCCCTATAATATTAGGGATATTATCAATAGTATTCCCCATCATCTGAATCACGCTGTCTCGAGAAATATTGGGGTCTTGATGAGTAAAAGATGCTGCCAGCGTTTTCGACACTTCCATAGCTTCATTGAACACCAGGTTTATATTTCTGGCCTCCACTTGAGCAGACAGTTTAAGCTCTTGTTTTAGTGAATCTTTTGCATAATTCAAAACCAAATTATCGAGCGATTCAAGGAGTTGGTTCCCGCTATAATATCCATATCCCAGCATCGCACCTGACACCGTCAGTATGCTTGCGCCACAAAATATGAGTAGCTGCTGCTTAATACTCGAAAAATTCATTGATGTTCCTTGTTAATTATCACCAAAAACCAAATAATAAAAATTAACATTTACCCATATTTATTATTTAAAGGCTATTAGGTGAGGACAATTGTTTAATATAAAAAGAGCATGAATTAATTCAAATAAAAATTAGCATAGTTAATAACCATATTCAAAATGTGCATATCATGGTAATACAACCATTATTTTTCATTTATGAAATAAGTTTGGATCATTATTTCTAATTTGGTGTTCAAGTTGAGCTCAAGAATTCCAAAGTAAGATATGACGAATCAAGACTATACCCTTAAGGGATTTATTATTTCTGTGAGGAATGCTTTTGAGGAGATAAAAAAAACAGAGCCTTTGCGGCTCTGTTTTCATAACGTGATAGAAGTCAAATCAACATTCGCTGATCGCATTTCGAATGCGCTTGTCCGATACCGGATACGGTGTACCGAGTTGCTGAGCAAAGTAGCTGACCCGAAGCTCTTCGATCATCCAGCGGATCTCTTTCACTTTCTCCGGCACTAGCTGACCTTTCGGGATCTTGTTGAGCAACTCTTTGTAATCCGACACCACCGACTCAACCTTCATGATGTGCATGCGATCTTTATTCGGATCAATCGGCAGCTTTTCCATCCGACGCTCAATAGCTTTCATATAGCGCAGAATGTCCGGCAGGCGTTTCCAGCCACACTCGGTGGCAAAGCCTTTGAAGATCAAGCCTTCAATCTGAGCCTTAATATCCGACAACGCGAAAGCCATGGTCAGATCCACCCGGCCTTTCAAACGCTTATTGATGTTAAAGGCGGTGGTCAGAATGGCTTCGACTTGCTTGGCAATATCGACCACCGTATCGCCCAGCTCGGCCCGGACGTACTCTTTCAGCGCTTCAAAGGCATCCGGCTCCCAAACCAGCCCGCCTTTGGCTTCAATCAGCTTATCGACGCCACAGGCAATACAGTCATCAATGAGATCCATCACCCGGCCGTATGGGTTGAAGTACAGACCCAGTTTCGACTTGTTCGGCAAATTAGCATGCAGATACTTGATCGGCGACGGCACATTCAGCAATACCAGACGGCGCTGGCCCTGCTGCATCGCCGTGCGCTGCTCTTCTTCGGTTTCAAACAGCTTGATCCCGACCGAGTCTTTGTTATCGACAATCGCCGGATAGGCTTTCACTTCAAAGCCGCCCCGCTTCTGCTGATAACGCTCCGGCAACTTCCCGAAACTCCAAGTCTTCAGGCCATCCTGCTCAATGTCATCGTCCGCCACCTTCGACAGCGTTTCCTGTACCTTCTCCTTCAAGCCGTCTTTGAGACTGTACAGATCTTTGCTCTCTTTCAGTTTGCGGTTGCGATGATCCACCACCCGGTACGTGATCTTCAGGTGATCCGGCACCTGGTCAAGATTCCAGTCCTCACGCAACACGGTCACGCCGGTCATGCGCTTGAGCTCTTTCTCCAGCGCATCGAGTAACGGCATCGCCATCGCTTCGCTACGGGCCAGGAACGCATCGGCGTAGTTCGGTGCCGGGACAAAGTTGCGGCGCACCGGTTTCGGTAGTGATTTAATCAGCGCGACCACCAGCTCCTGACGCAGACCCGGGATCTGCCAGTCAAAACCATCCGGCTCCACCTGATTGAGGATCGGCAGCGGCACATGGACCGTGACACCGTCACTGTCTTCTCCCGGTTCAAACTGGTAGCTCAACTTCAGTTTCAGGTTCCCCTGATGCCAGAAGTTCGGATAATCCAGATCGGTGACATGGCTGGCATCGCCCCTGAACAGCATTTCCCGTTCAAAGTTGAGCAGCTCGGCATTATCCTTAGCCGCCTGTTTCCACCAGGTATCAAAGTGACGTCCGGAAACCACCGTGTGATCAATGCGCTGATCGTAGAACTCAAACAGTGCGTCATCATCAATCAGGATATCGCGGCGACGGGATTTATGCTCCAGCTCTTCCACTTCCTGCAAGAGTTTGCGGTTCTGATGATAGAACTTGTGCTTGGTTTCCCAGTCCCCTTCCACCAGCGCCGAGCGAATAAACAGCTCGCGGGATAGCACCGGGTCAATCTTGCCGTAATTCACTTTTCGCTTGGCAACAATCGGGATCCCGTACAGGGTCACCTTCTCAAACGCGGCAACAGCGGCCTGCTTCTTCTCCCAGTGCGGCTCACTGTAGCTGCGTTTCAGCAAGTGCTCGGCCAGCGGCTCCACCCATTCCGGCTGGATCTTGGCGGCAATCCGCCCCCACAGCCGGGATGTTTCGACCAGCTCTGCCACCATCACCCATTTGGGCTGTTTCTTGAAAATACCGGAGCCCGGGAAAATGTTGAATCGGGCGTTTCGCGCCCCCTGGTACTCGTTCTTTTCCTGATCTTTCAGGCCGACGTGAGACAGCATCCCCGCCAGCAACGCGGTATGGACCCCTTCATAGCTGGCTTCCTGCTGGTTCATGCGCAGATCCAACTCGCGAACCACCTGATGAACCTGGAAGTAGATGTCCTGCCATTCCCGTACCCGCAGATAGTTCAGGTAATCTTTCTTACACTGACGGCGGAACTGGTTCCCCGACAGCGCTTTCTGCTGCTCCTGGACGTATTCCCACAGGTTGACGAACGTCAGGAAGTCGGATTCCTTGTCGTAGAAACGGCGGTGTTTTTCATCGGAAGCCTGCTGTTTCTCCATCGGCCGCTCGCGCGGATCCTGGATCGACAGCGCGGAAGCAATCACCATCACCTCACGCAGCGCCCCATGTTTCGGTGCTTCAAGCACCATCCGGGCCAGACGCGGATCAATCGGCAAACGTGCCAGCTGGCGGCCAATCGTCGTCAGCCGCTTGCGCGGATCTTTGGCGTTGGTGTTCATCGCGCCCAGCTCTTCCAGCAGGCGAACACCATCCTGGATGTTGCGATTATCCGGGGCTTCCACAAACGGGAACGCCTGAATATCCCCCAAACCAATCGCCGTCATCTGCAAAATGACGGAAGCCAGGTTGGTGCGCAAAATTTCCGGATCGGTAAATTCCGGCCGCGACAGGAAATCTTCTTCCGAGTACAGGCGAATACAGATCCCTTCCGCGACCCGGCCACAACGGCCTTTTCGCTGGTTGGCACTGGCCTGAGAAACCCGCTCAATCGGCAGGCGCTGTACCTTGGTCCGGTAACTATAACGGCTGATCCGGGCTGTCCCCGGGTCAATCACGTAACGGATCCCCGGCACCGTCAGCGAGGTTTCCGCAACGTTGGTCGACAGCACAATCCGGCACCCGGCATGAGTCTGGAAGACGCGGTTTTGCTCCCCGGCCGACAGACGGGCATAGAGCGGCAGGATCTCGGTATCCCGCAAATTGCGTTTTTCCAGCGCATCAGCGGTATCACGGATTTCACGCTCACCGTTCATGAAGATCAGAATATCGCCCAGGCCTTCGTCGCACAGCTCGTCCACGGCATCAAAAATCGCCTGCAGCTGATCGCGATCGCTGTCTTCACCATCTTCGCTCACCGGACGGTAACGAACTTCCACCGGATAGGTGCGTCCGGAGACTTCAATGATCGGCGCATTGTTGAAGTGCTTGGAGAAACGCTCCGGATCAATGGTGGCCGAGGTGATAATCACCTTCAAATCCGGACGCTTCGGCAGCAACTCGCGCAAATAGCCCAGAATAAAATCGATGTTCAGGCTCCGCTCGTGCGCCTCATCGATAATGATGGTGTCATACTGGTTCAGGTAACGGTCATTTTGAATTTCGGCCAGCAGAATCCCGTCGGTCATCAGTTTTATCTGGCTGCGTTCAGACACCTGATCATTAAACCGGACTTTATAACCAACCGCCGAACCCATCTCGCACTCGAGTTCTTCAGCAATCCGGCTCGCCACCGAACGCGCCGCAAGACGCCGCGGCTGGGTGTGTCCGATCATCCCTTTGGTGCCCAAACCCAGCTCCAAACAGATTTTCGGCAACTGGGTGGTCTTCCCCGATCCGGTTTCACCGGCGACAATCACCACCTGGTTATTTTGAATCGCTTCAGCGATATCATTTTTCTTCTGGCTGACCGGGAGCTGCGCCGGATAGGTCACTTTCGGGCGCTGTGTGGCTCGCAGTTCAGCAATTTGCATGGACTTGGCAATATCCATGGCAATTTCATCAAACACGGCGTGTCTGGCTTGTTCATTTTTAATTCTGGCCGCGCCCTGCACACGCTTGTGCAAACGAAAGCGATCGCGAATCATGCAATCTTGAATCGCGGCTTTCAGCGTTTTTTCATTATTGAAAACGTCTGGCTGAGAAGTATTCGACTGAGTCAAAGGAATTCCTGATTTTTCAGCTGGGTATTGAATAAAACTGGCGTAATTCTACCACAACTCTGCGTCGGGTGCGGTATCGGAACCTGCTTCGTAATGAGGAAGCGACAAAGCGCTTCCATTGCAAGCGGCATCCCCCTTCAGGTACTATCCGCGCGATTTATCACGTAACTCTGAGTCACATCATGAAAAAAACACTAATGAGCCTGGCCCTGGCCACTGCCATGACGGCCCCGGCTTTTGCTGGGCAACCTGTTCAACTTTCTCTGCCTGAGACCAACCTGCCAGCAGGGAATGTCGAAGGTTTTCGTGCCAGCCTGATCTATGGCAAGACAGAGCAGGTTTCCGGCCTGAATGTGCCGATTCTGGGTCTTTCTGAAACCAGCCAGTTTACCGGCGTCAGCTTCGGGATGCTGTTTGGTGTCAACCGCGTCACCAGCCAGTCCACCGGTCTGAAACTGGGCCTGGCGAACTGGAACGACGGGAACGCAAAAGGGGCTGACCTGGGTTTTGCCAACTACACCGCGGGTCAGTTTACCGGCCTGCAAATGGGTGCGTTCAACTACACTGGCCGCCTGACCGGGCTACAGTTCGGCTTTATCAATGCCACGGACCGTATCGAGAAAGGTGTTCAGATTGGTCTGATCAACTACGACAAATCAGGCACCTTCATCGGCCAGGACATTCCCGTCTTTCCGATCATCAACGCCCGATTCTGATCTGCTTCTGAATTGCTGAAGGAGCCCGTCGCGGCTCCTTTATCCCTTTTTATCCTTTTCCCCTGCTACACTTCGGCTTGCTCGCTCCAGGCAGACATTCACCGGAACCCCCGGCCATTCCTGCGGTCTTATACCAATCAAAGTAAGTAAGTGATCAGAAATAGCGCAGGGAAAATGGTTGAGAACAAGGCAGAGTTTTTAGATCAGTAGTTATTCTACAATCAAAAATTCTAACGCAGTTATCGAGCATTTGAACAAGTTAGAATGACCCCTTATTTACTGCGATTGGTATTATCTACGACCAAGAAAAAAGAGAGCCCACGATGTTCAAACAGCTACGCACCCTGCTACGTCAGGTGATGTATGAAGGCGAGGCCAGTGGCGCGGTGGATACACCCAGTCTCCAACTCGCCATGGCCGCGCTCCTGTGTGAGGTCTCCGCTGCCGATCACATCATCGACCCCAAAGAGCAACAGGCGAAAGTGCACTTACTCGCCAAACTCCTGGACATTCACGAAGAGGAAGCAACCTTTCTCATCGATAAAGCCAGTGCCCAGACGCTGCAATCCGTCTCGCTCTATGACTTCACCAACAAGCTGCGCAGCCTGACCGCAGAGGAGCGCTATCAGTTAATTCAAGCCATGTGGCAAGTCGCCTATGCCGATGGTGTGATTGACCCGCTGGAAGAAGCGGTGATACGTCAGGTCTCGGAGCTGATCTATGTCAGCCACAGCGATTTCATCCGTGCCAAAATCTCGGCCCAACCGACCTGATCACCTATTTGATATCAATCGTCCGGCTGGCTTTGCGGTACTGAATTTTCCACCCTTGCCAGCGGGGCAACTCCCAGCGTTTCGGGTCCGTTTTACGGTTGCCGCCGGCATACACCGCCAGCACTCTCTTACCGCCGACCCGGTATTCAATATTCAATGTCAAATCGGTCAGCAGTACCTGATAAGGAAACTCGCGGTCAAACGCTTCCCGCTCCCACGTCGGAATGCCATCGAACGGAAAATCGTCAGCCCCGAATAACGCCAGATCTTCGGCCGATTCCACCCCCAGCGCTGCCAATTGCGTGTTCAGCCAATCGCGGGCTTCAACAGGCTCCGGTGCCCGCGTACAGGTTTCAGCCTGATAGCGCCCCAACGCCAGGTACAGATTCCACTGGTGGATATCCGCGCGCACCTGCTCGGCCAGCCCATCGACCAGCACACCGTCAAGCACCATCTCGACCAACGCCGCAAACGCAGATTCCCCCTGAGGCGCCTGCCAGCGGGTCTCGATCACCCGGCCGGCATAAACCCGGCGATGGGCCACCCGACAGCCGGCTTCGGTCACTTCAGCCTCCCCCAGCTCCTCGGTTCCCATGTCCAGTTGATTGAGCTGGGCAAAAGTAACCGGCGCCATACACGTGGCCAGCACCAGGTTCTGCTTAACCCCTTTGCCCGGCAAGGCAAACTGATCAAAGACCACCGCCGCCTCGGCCTGTTCGGGAAAACGGCTGTCCCGGCCGATACTGACTTCAGCGTACCCGTTTCCGAGCGCTTGGCGGCGCTTTTCACGCCGAACATACACCAGTTCCGGGACGGCGCTCATCACAGCGTTCAGCCATGGCTCGCGTTTCACGGATGACGCCGCATCCAGATCCGGCAATTGCAGCGCCTCGCGCATTTGTCGCGACAACTGGCGCGCTTCGGCCAGCACATCACGGTCAATGGTCAGCCATTCCGGAACCGTGCCACGCAGCAGCTTCACCAGCGCCATTGCGTCACAATGGTTCGGCTCCCACTGCGCCAGTTTTTCCCGGTTTTCTTCTCCACTCGGCATTTGCCACACGCGCTGGTAAACACTCAGCCCGGCGGCCAGATCAACCATCGCTTCCCGGCTGGCCTTATCCGGCATCGCCGTGATCAAATGGGCAAACAAGGTGTCAATCGGCAGCGGGTACAACAGCTGACCATGCGATGTGATCAGCCCGTTCGGGTCAATCGCCTGCATTTGCAGCAACTTATCCCGCGCCAGCATCAGGGACTTCTCCGGCACCGGATCGACAAACTGCAACCCATCCAGCCGTGCGCCACAGCTCGCCGCAGCCAGCATCGACTCGACCAGCTCTTCCCGCTGCAATTCCGGTGGGGTCAACCGCTCCAGCGGCGCGGCTTTGCCATAAAGCCGGATGCACTGCCCGGCGCTGATCCGCCCGGCCCGACCTTTTCGCTGCTCGGCACTGGCTTGGGAGATCGCATGCAGACCCAACACCGTCCGGCCATTGCGCTGGTGTGTGCGCCGCTCCAGTCCGGTGTCCACAATCAGGGTCACACCGGGGATGGTCAGCGAGGTTTCGGCAACATTAGTCGCCAGAATAATCCGCTGCTGATCACTTTCCGTCAGCGCCCGATGGCGCTCGTCATCACTGACCGAGGCATGCAGGGCAATGACATCCATTTGATGATTGATGATGGCTGCAGAAAACACTTGCTTTAAGTGTGCCGCGCACTGGGCGATCTCTTTACGGCCCGGCAGAAACACCAGAATATCCTGATGCTGTTGGTGCAGCGGTAAAATCGCCTCCGCCACTTTCTTCTCGATCCCCCGAATATCCGGCATGTTGCGGCTGTCTGAAGCCAGGTGACTCACTTCAACCGTATAATTTCGTCCAGTCGCCTGCAGTCGCTCGGCGCCGAGGTATTGCGCCAGCCTCAGGCTGTCCATCGTGGCTGAGGTCACCACCAGCCGGTGCGTCTGCTTTTGTTTCAGCAAAGCCAGCAGCAGGTCAGTATCCCAGCGACGTTCATGAAATTCATCAATCATCACCGTGTCAAAAGCCGCCAACTGATCGTCACTGAGCCAGCGTAGCGCCACCCCCGGCGTGACAAATACAATCTGACTTTGGTCGTTAAACCGGTTATCAAACCGGATAGCATAACCCACGCCTTCACCGAGCTGATCGCCACGAAGCTGCGCAACATATTCCGCCAACGCGGTACAAGCCACCCGGCGCGGCTCAACTACCAGCACCCGGCCTTGTTGCGCAGCCCAAATCGGCAGGCGGGTCGACTTCCCGGAGCCGGTCTCCGCTTCAACCACCAGGTGATGGGATTTCAGTTGCGTCAGAAAAGTATCTTTTAGGGAATCAATGGGTAACGACGGTGACATGAACAATGCTTATGCTGTGATCTCAGGGACGCTATTGTGACAAGAATCACTGGCCTTGTCATATCCCAGCCTGTAGCGACCGGGCAACGCGCCATGAGGTTTGAAAAACAAGAGGTTCCTATTTAAAGAGCCTTAGAGCACTTTTTAGCGAACTTACGGTAGGTACAACCTTATCAATGTCTAAAGAAGAGGTGAGCCCCTTATCGGCAGCATTGTGCTTAAGTTGGCCACTTCAGCCATATCATTCGTTAACTCAATATTTTGAGCTTTTACCTAGAATAATTAAGCAATTATTCATTAGGTAAATTGCAATATAGCGTGAAATCAAGCTAAAAAGCATCCAACATATTTGTACTCAAACTCAAATTAGCGTATCGATCTACAGAATTCCTAGACTGGAGGCTTTATGAGAGTACACAAATCCAAAATCGCTGCAGATCCAATAAAATACTATGCACGCTTGATCGGTATGGAAAAATACGAAGCTCGTTTGAAGCAAGAGCCAATTTCAATTGCGATTATGATTGGAATAGTCTTGTATAGAGAGTTGCCAAAAAATAAGCAACCTGAGGTTTTGAAACAAATCTTGGCCCTGAATGACGATCAACTAAAGTCTTCGCTCTATGGCTTAGTTTCTCAGGTGATTGCTAATCCATATTGGTTTTCCTGGTCACTCACTGACCAGGAACTTAGGGAGTTTTTTGATACAAACAAGGGTGTAAGTGATGTTTTGAAAGGCATGGGTTTAAACCTAACGCTTCCCCTGACCGTAGCAGGTGTTTCAGCGTTTTTGTTTTCAGCAGTAGATCATGGGATCAAAGGCGCATCTAAAGAAGTTGCGACTCAGTTGAAAAATCAAATGACACACTCACCAGTAGCACAAATAGCAAATAGAATAAGAATAACTAAACAAATTGCTTCTAGAGCCTCTGCTATTTTGGTAGTGATGGCTAGCGTGATTGCATATCAATCTAATTCAAATGCAAAGGATGCTCAGAAGGAGCTTCTTCGTAGAGGCATACTGCAACCGGAAGATTTATAATGTTAATATTACTACTTATAGTGACTTTTTCGTTGGCGACAATTCATTTTTCTCATGTATTAATGGTGTTGTACATGTTCTCCGAAAAAAGAATGCCTTCCAGCGTTACTTTTCTGCGCCCCTTAGCGTTATGTGTCATGGCTGCATGCGCTCAATACTATATACTCTCTATGATATCGGGTTACAACCTACCAGAGATTTCTGGACTAGCTCTTGTTGTAACGAATGCGTTCTTTTTCATAGGTTTTCATTCAGCATACAAAACGAGAGTGAAAAATCAAGAACATGAAAATCAACGGTAATCCTCCCAGGGTGAGAGCATGAATGCTCATTTTTTACTCACCGCCTTAAAACCAGCCAGTAACACCTTGTCCAGATAAGCGGTATTCATCGCTGCTATGTTCTGTTTACGTCGAATGCTAGCCTTTTTCGAGGTTTCGGCTCGCAAACATGTTTAGTGCAATGTGCCGAAAACAGGCCATGATCTCAGCTGCATCTCCGCGATAAATCTAACAAGCATCCTCGTTCGTTGATGCATCAAGTACCCAGTGCAGGCTATTTTCAATTCCCAGTGGCCACGCACTGCGGTGGCGAAACGCTCTGTCTCCAACTCAGCAGAGCTGATGTAATAGCGGTGTTACCGAGCACATAAACTCTAATTTGATATCTATGCACGGTTTTACTATCAAAACATAACGGGCATGTTCGTGTTCTCGATCTGCGTCAGCACTCATCCGCAAAGACAGTACGTTTACTTTCAGGGTATCCACTAACATCCCCACAACACAGGACTCATCCAGACTTGCCACCGAGCCTCATGGTGTCGGAGATTTTTCCGGCGCTCTACAGTTCCCCTAGCCAAACCACCACCTGTCGCTTATGCAACCAAAACCTTAATTTCCCTATAGAAATCATTGACATTTGGCCATAAGCCCCTAGCCTAGAGTGCTATGCATGCATCCAGTTCTAGAGGTTCGTCATCATGACCCGCAAAGAAATTTTTAACCCGGCACTGTGGGATGAAGTCCCAGGCTTCGAATTTGAAGATATTACTTACCACCGCGCCAAAGATCAGGGGACGGTCCGGATTGCGATTAACCGCCCGGATTGTCTCAATGCCTTTCGCCCCAAAACCGTCGATGAGCTGTTCACTGCTTTGGATCATGCCCGTCAATGGTCAGATGTTGGCTGTGTCCTGCTGACCGGCAACGGCCCGTCACACAAAGGCCAGTGGTCGTTCTCTTCCGGTGGCGACCAGCGCATTCGTGGCAAGGATGGCTATAAGTATGAAGGCACGGAAGCCGGTACTGCCGACTTGGCCCGCATGGGACGCCTGCACATTCTTGAAGTTCAGCGGATGATCCGCTTCATGCCGAAAGTCGTGATCGCCGTGGTGCCCGGTTGGGCCGTTGGCGGCGGGCACAGTCTGCACGTGGTGTGTGATTTAACCCTGGCCTCGAAAGAGCACGCGGTCTTTAAACAAACGGATCCGGATGTGGCTTCGTTTGATTCCGGCTACGGCTCGGCTTACCTGGCGAAAATGATCGGCCAGAAGCGCGCGCGCGAAATTTTCTTCTGTGGCTTTGATTACAGCGCCCAGGAAGCCTTTGAGATGGGGATGGTCAATAAAGTCGTCGACCATTTTGAGCTGGAAGAAGAGGCATTGCGTTGGGGCGAGGCGATTAACAGTAAATCCCCGACCGCCATGCGGATGCTGAAATACGGCTTCAACCTGCCGGATGACGGCTTAGTCGGCCAGCAACTGTTCGCTGGTGAAGCGACGCGCCTTGCCTATGGCACAGAGGAAGCACAAGAAGGCCGTGATGCGTTTCTGGAAAAACGCGATCAGGATTTCAGTCGCTTCCCTTGGCATTATTAAGTCTCGTAGCCAACTTCGACTGACCGACACGTTGCACGTCAGTTGGCAGTGCCGACACCACTCAGCCCGGCTGCCTCTCGCCGGGCTGAATCGTTCTCTCCCAGAAGCCTTGTCACCCCAGTTCCCGAACACCAACTGAAAACACAAACAAAACAAAAATCGATCAATTTTAACAAGAAATAAACACAGTCTCAGTCATTCCTCTTTGCGATTTTCTAGCCAAAATTCACAACACAGATCACAACATCAACAAAACCATAAATAGACATTTAATATACAAATTAAACCACAATTTGAAACATTGCATCGCATATTGAAACATTGCAGTCGGATTAATGTTAATTGCTGTAAAAAGATGGCGAAAAACTTGATCAATTTCGCGAAAAAGTGGTGTTCAGCCTTTGAAATAAACGATTTATAGGCATAGGATTAGCACTGAATGAAAATGATGTATGCAATTTTCATTGACTCCGACCTAACCTACTACCAAAGTCAATTGCATGAAAAACGATAAAAGACCCCTATATATCCCCTACGCAGGCCCTGCGTTACTTGAAACACCCCTGTTAAACAAAGGAAGTGCGTTCAGCGTCGAAGAACGCATGTTCTTCAACCTCGAAGGTCTCCTTCCTGAAGCAATTGAAACGATTGAAGAACAAGCTGAGCGTGCTTATCAGCAGTATCAAAAATTTGATAACGATATTGACCGCCACATCTACCTCCGCAACATCCAGGATACCAACGAAACCCTCTTCTACCGTCTGGTCGAAAACCACATTACCGAGATGATGCCGATCATCTACACCCCGACCGTTGGTGCAGCCTGTGAAAACTTTTCCAGCATCTACCGTCGTGGCCGCGGCCTGTTCATCTCCTATCCGAACCGCGATCGGATTGAAGACATGCTGAACAATGCATCGCGTCACAACGTCAAAGTGATCGTGGTGACAGACGGCGAACGAATCCTAGGCCTGGGCGACCAGGGGATCGGTGGCATGGGGATCCCAATTGGTAAACTGTCGCTGTACACCGCGTGTGGCGGGATCAGCCCGGCTTACACCCTGCCGGTTGTCCTCGATGTCGGGACCAACAACCCGCAGCGCCTGTCGGATCCAATGTACATGGGCTGGCGTCATACCCGGATCACGGGTAAGGAATATGAAGATTTCGTGGATGAGTTTATCCAGGCCGTGAAGCAACGTTGGCCGGATGCCCTGATCCAGTTCGAAGATTTTGCCCAGAAAAATGCCATGCCGTTGCTGGAGCGTTACAAGAACAAGGTCTGCTGCTTTAACGACGACATCCAGGGCACCGCGGCAGTGACCGTTGGCTCGCTGCTGGCTGCCTGTAAAGCCGCGGGAAGTCAGCTTTCCGAGCAGCGCGTGACCTTCCTGGGTGCCGGCTCAGCCGGTTGCGGTATTGCGGAAGCGATCATCGCGCAAATGGTTTCCGAAGGGATCTCCGAGCAACAAGCACGCAGCCAGGTCTTTATGGTCGATCGCTGGGGTCTGCTGGTCGATGACATGCCGAACCTGCTCAATTTCCAGAAGAAACTGGTTCAGCCTCGTAGTGAAATCAACCTGTGGGATACCGAAGATAACAACATTTCGCTGTTGGATGTGATGCGCAACGCGAAACCGACCGTGTTGATCGGGGTCTCCGGCGTACCGGGCCTGTTCAGCGAGGAAGTGATCCGCGAAATGAATCAGCATTGCGAGCGCCCGATCATCTTCCCGCTGTCCAACCCGACCAGCCGCGTTGAAGCGACACCGGCCGATCTGATCCGCTGGACGGACGGCAAGGCTCTGGTCGCGACCGGCTCACCGTTCGAGCCTGTGGTCTATGAAGGCAAAACCTACACCATTGCCCAATGTAACAACAGCTACATCTTCCCGGGGATCGGTCTGGGTGTCCTGGCGGTCGGCGCTCGTCGTGTCACCGACGAAATGCTGATGGCAAGTAGCCGTGCCCTCGCTGAATGCTCACCAATGGCGAAGCATGGCAATGGCGACCTGCTACCGCCTCTGGAAGATATCCAGGAAGTGTCTCGCCACATCGCTTTTGCCGTGGCGAAAAAAGCTGTCGAGCAGCAAAAAGCGCCGAAGAATACCGATGAGCGGATTAGAGAGAAGATAGAAGCCAACTACTGGCAATCTGAGTATCGTCGCTATAAGCGGACCTCGTTCTAATCAGCCAGCCTAACCCAGAAGCCCGCACATGCGGGCTTTTTTCTGCACTTGCCGTTGCCAAACCTACCCACTGCCACATATATTCAATCATCTGGATTGAATAACGCTGGCGCACAGCCTCCCGCGCAATTTGACAGGTATTTTACACTGCGTTATCAACAGATTAGTTATCAGTTTGGTATGATACGATTTTTAAGGCTCCACGGAATTATATGAAACCGCTCAACGTCATCCGCCTATTTACTGTCATGAGTCTGCTCATCATTGGGATGAGTTTGCTGGCTGATCGCTGGGTAGCGGCTTCAACGGCGGATCGAATCTTTACCGACCCGGCTCATGTCCCGAATCGGGCAATCGGATTGGTGCTGGGGACCAGCAAATTCATCGCCAAAACGCTGAACCCGTATTACGAATACCGGATGGAGGCGGCGCAACAGCTGTATCAACTCGGTAAAATCAACATCCTGCTGCTCAGCGGCGACAATGCGCACCGCTCGTACAATGAACCCTGGACCATGAAACGGGATTTGCTCAAGGCGGGGATCCCTGAACATGATATTGTACTCGACTATGCCGGTTTCCGGACGCTGGACTCCGTGGTTCGGGCCAAACGGGTGTTTGAAGTCAATCACTTCGTGATTATTACGCAGAAATTTCACTGCGAACGCGCGTTATTCATCGCCAAAAGTAACAATATTGATGCCATCTGCCTGGCAGTACCCGAGCCAGGCGGCCTCGCCGGGTTTAAGATCCGCATGCGGGAAGTTCTGGCGCGGCTTAAAGCCATCGCCGATGTGTACCTGCTCGACATCAAGCCACGTTTTCTGGGTCCGAAGGAGCCGATCGAAACCGCTCCGCCCGAACCTGAAGGGCCGGAAATCGCCGATGCAGCCCTTCCGCCGGCCTGAAAAAACAAAGCCATGCATCAATCGCATGGCTTTTTGTTCTGTTTGAAAAGTAAAAAGAAAACAAGGGTCAACCCACCTTTTCTTTTGATGCCTTCTCAATATAGGACTGCAGAAACTTTTCGCGGACTCCTTTCAAATGCGCCTGTGCTTCAGCACGCACACGCTTACGCAACCCTTGCGTTTTTGCGCTCATAACAACCTAGCCTTATTTTTATTACTGATAACATCCTTTAATAATTATGATACATAAGGCATAGAAATGCTGAAACACCTTTGCGGATCCCCGAAGCACAACTGTGACATATGTCACATCGAAAATGGATAGATGATGAAGCCTTAATCAGCACTCCCGAGACAGTTCAATGATGCATATTTATTGACCTGGCACGCTAAGATGCTGCCCCCACATCCTTGCTGTCTGTGATACCGCTTCAAGCGCCACCGCACATGCTATCGCAATGTAAAAAAAATGATCCACATCAATAACAGAAAATTCAGCTAAAAAAGACTTCCTCGGAAAGCCTAAACAGCATGATTAACTAGGCGGGTAATTAATGGGTACAATTCCACACATTATTCAGCAATAACCTCACAAAACACATAATTACCCATCCAAATGCCCAATAATCACGCAGCAAGCAATTAACAACTCGAAAATAACATGTAACATTTACCACAGATGACACCTAGGTACATGAAGTTGTATGAACCGTAATAACATAGCTAAAGGAAAGCATATGACAGCCTTAACCCTGACACTGAAAAAGTGGCTGTTTGACAGGAATAGCATCATTCTACTGGCAGACATCGCCCTTTTTACCTTTTTAATGAACTTCCTACCCTACGAAAAGGACGTCGTAGTCGGTCTGAGTATCCTGGCCTTTGTGGCCGTGTTATGGCTGACCGAAGCCGTTCATGTCAGCATTACTGCCATCCTGGTGCCGCTTCTGGCCATTGGATTCGGCATTTTTAAAACGCCACAAGCCCTGAGTAGCTTTGCCAACCCGATCATCTTCCTGTTCCTGGGGGGATTTGCTCTGGCCGCTGCAATGCACAAGCAGGAGCTGGATAAAGCAATTGCCGATAAGGTTCTGGTTCTGGCGAAAGGACGCATGTCTGTTGCCGTCTTCATGCTGTTCGGGGTCACTGCCGGCCTGTCGATGTGGATCAGTAACACCGCAACCACAGCACTGATGCTGCCGCTGGTTCTGGGTGTCCTGAACAAGGTCAATGCCAAAAGCGAGCGCAACACCTATGTATTCGTACTGCTGGGCATTGCCTACTGTGCCAGTATCGGCGGGATTGCAACGGTTGTCGGGAGTCCGCCAAACGCCATTGCCGCCGCGGAAGTCGGTCTGAGCTTTACGGAGTGGATGGTATTCGGTCTGCCGACGTCGATTGTGCTGCTGCCACTCACTGTAACGCTGCTGTACTTCTTGCTGAAACCAAATCTGAAGCACACTTTCGAGCTCGACCACAAACCTGTCCAATGGGATAACGGGAAACTGGTTACCCTCACCATTTTTGCCCTGACGGTTTTCCTGTGGATTTTCAGCAAGCCAGTCAATGCGATGCTGGGCGGATTCAGCAAATTCGATACCCTGGTTGCCCTGACTGCGATTGTTCTGCTGGGTGCATCCCGAGTTGTTCAGTGGAAAGATATTGAAAAATCAACCGACTGGGGCGTACTGCTGCTGTTCGGGGGTGGTATCTGTCTGAGTAACGTGCTGAAAGCCACCGGCACCAGTGTCTTCCTGGCTGAAGGTCTGAGCACCTTCCTGGATCAAGCCGGTATGTTCTTTACGATTCTGGTCGTGGCTGCCTTCGTGGTCTTCCTGACTGAGTTTGCCAGTAACACCGCCAGTGCGGCCCTGCTGGTCCCGGTATTTGCGACGGTTGCAGAAGCCTTGGGTGTCTCGCCGGTCATTCTGTCAGCGCTGATTGCCGTGTCTGCATCTTGTGCCTTCATGCTGCCGGTCGCCACACCGCCAAACGCGATTGTCTTCGGTTCAGGCCACATCAAGCAGTCCGAAATGATGAAAGCCGGTATTTACCTCAACCTGGTTTGTATCGCTGCGCTGTCCATCATTGCGTACCTGTTCTGGTAATCGTTCGAACCAGGTGTTCCGAGCCATGCGCTTCGGACCATAGTAATCACCGTTTTTCCTGAATAACGACAACAACATCCCTTTATTTGGTGGCCGAATCGGCCACCTTTTTTTATGAGCGCTTTCCGGTGTCCAACCGCTGAATCCTTACAGACTTTGCTCATCCGCCGGGAAACGGACACCGATCACCTCACGCGCCCTGGTCATGATCGCACTGACAATTTGCGTACGGGCCAGCCCCGGATGCGAGACCTGCTGCTGGTCAATCAACCGTGCAAATTCCAATGCTTCGTAGTACATCACATTCTCTTCCTGCGCGACACTCAGGCTCAGAGGCGGCTCTTCCGGGCGATGCAACGTGACCGAGCGGCACTCGGAAATACTCTCGACCAGCAGAGTCCCCTGCTCGCCCTGAAACTCGCTCGGGATCAAACCATCGCTAACTTTTGAGTGGCTGACCACCACATCAAAGTCCGAATAATGCAGCACCAGGGTGCCGTGGGCATCGACACCGGAATCCAACAGCACGCCTTGGGCCGTAAAACTATTCGGCTCACCAAACAATCCGATCGCCGCACTGAGCGGATAAATCCCGATATCCATGATCGAGCCATTGGAGAAAGCAGGATTAAAGGTATTCGGATTTTCGCCATTCAGGTACTTGCTGTAGCGTGACGACAACTGACAGTATGAAAGGTAAACCTTTCTCAACTTGCCCAGTTTCGGCAGGCATTCCCGGATACGCTGAAAGTTCGGGGTGTAAGTCGTTTTCATCGCTTCAAACAACACCACGCCCTGCTGCTCAGCAGTGGCGATCAGCGCCTCGACTTCAGCGTGATGCGAAGCCAGCGGCTTTTCACCAATCACATGCTTGCCCTGCCGGATAAATTGCATCGCCTGCGGGGCGTGCAGCGAGTTCGGGCTGGCAATATAGACGGCGTCCAGCTCCGGGCTTTGTGCCATCGCATCCAAATCATCAAAGCAAAGGCTCACCCCGTACTTCTCGGCAAAGGCCTTGGCATTGTCCAGTTTACGGGAGTAAACGGCGGTCAGCTGATACTGTCCGGTTTTCAAAGCAGCTTCAATAAAGCTGTCAGTGATCCAGTTCGTCCCAATCACACCAAAACGGATCATCATAGTTACCATTTCTGTTCAATTTGCGGAAACATCATCATAACAGATCATGGCCGCGTACCAAGATCAGGCCGAGAAAGCGGCCATGATCCCATCACTGTGACGGATAACCGACTATTTTCACACCAATACTTCCCCATCTTCACCCGACATGTTGATAAGACTTAAACTCTGGGTGGAATTCGCTGTCCCTCCCCCAGCCCCTTTGTTACATTAGCGTGAACTGCCTTTGAGCCGACTTTTCTCCTTTCGCCCAACCTGAAAAATCCGGAAAGTTGGCCTCTGTCTCAATGGTCAGATAACAACGAAAAAGAGAATTTTATGTACTACGCCGAAATTACAGGTTGGGGGAAGTGTCTGCCCCCGACCGTCCTGAGCAACGAAGAGTTAAGCCAGTTTGTCGATACCTCCGATGAGTGGATCCGCACCCGAACCGGCATTGAATCCCGCCATATCAGCCATGTCGATACCTCAGATATGGCCCGTGTCGCCGGTGCGCGCGCCCTGGCTGCCGCCGGGATTGAAGCCAGCGAATTGGATCTGATTATTATCGCCACCTGCTCGCCAGACACCCTGATCCCCAACATTGCCTCGAAGGTCCAGCGCGAACTGGGCGCCGGTAAAGCGGCCGCTTTTGATATGAATGCGGCCTGTACCGGATTTTTGTACGGACTGGAAACGGCCACTCGAATGATCCAGGCCGGCAATTACCGCCACGCCCTGGTCATTGGCGCCGAGCACCTGTCCTGGTACCTCGACTGGAGCAAGCGCGATACAGCCGTGCTGTTTGGGGATGGCGCCGGTGCTGTGGTTCTGAGCCGCACCGAGCAAGAATCCGGACTGCTGGAAGCGCAACTGGGTTGCGATCCGGAAGGACGTGACGTACTGGCCATCCCGGGTTTCGGCACCCACATGGATCGCTTTAACCCGGATGCCGGTCACTTTGCTTTCGATTTCGTGGGCCGGGAGATCTTCCGCCGGGCGGTTCGAGGCATGGGCGCTGCGGCCAATATGGTGCTGGAGCGTTCCGGGCTCGACAGCCAGGGGATCGATATCGTCATTCCGCATCAGGCGAACAAACGCATTATTGAAGCCCTCTGCGACCATGCCGGGATCCCGCTCGAGAAAGCTTTCGTCAATATTCAGAAGTACGGCAATACTTCAGCAGCCACTGTGCCGATTGCTTTGTGTGAAGCTGTTGAAAGCGGAAGGGTTCAGCCGGGCAGCACTATCCTGTCCGCCGCATTCGGTGCCGGACTGACCTGGGGAGCCAGCCTCATTAAATGGGGACAGCGCACCACTCCGGTCGCGACCTCCGATGCCGAACTACCTGCCTGCAATCAAACAGCGACCGAGATCCTGGCCAAAGCTATCGCCCACTGCCAGCAAAAACAAAACAACGTTGAATGACGGTTTAACGACAGCTGAAGACTCCGGCTCACGATGAGGAGCCGGAGATATCCCATTTTTCACCCGGCGGCAGTTGCACCGGCAACCCGCAGAGTACCCGCCAGGACACACTGAGCGTTTTCACCACGATAATCGCCCGAATAAGCGTTCCCACCACAAATCCAACGCTGAACGCGATCGTCACGCCAAGCAACTGATACTCCTGTTGCAGCACATCAGCCAGCCACACGGTCAGGACAGACACGCCTAACAGCACATACAAGTTATGGAGCGGATTCGACATCAGGCTGATCATGTTGGCCGCGATCACCCGAAGCGGCAGCAGCAGCTGTCCGGCCAGCATGATCAACAGCAATTCGTGGCCCAGTTCAACCTGCGTTTCACCATAGAGGGTCAAGAGCGGATGAGCCGCCAGTGACAGGAGGAGAATCAGCAGGCTGTTCATACCCCAGAATGTTCGAATGGCGTGGCTGACCGTGGACTGAGTTGCCAGTGAAGCGGGCTCTGACTGTGCCTGCAACAACACAGGTTTCAGAAATGTCCCGACGGCATTGGAAAGAATCGCCATCAGCCCGGCAATCACAATCACCGGGTAGAATACGCTCACGGCATGGGCACCGAGCCAATGATGCACCAGCAAGACATCCAGCTTAGCCACCAGCACGACCCCGGCTCCACTGGCCAGAACCGTCAGCGACTGACGATACCACTGCTTCATCTGAAATGCTTTGCCCTGGCCGGCCAGGGCCGGGGCGATCAGCCGATGCTGGCCGATCACCACAATGAGCAGCGCCACGATCATCACCTGGCAGATCCGCGCCAGGAGCACTTCATCTTCCAGCCAATAGGCCACCAGACAGAATGCCAGCACCAGGCACTCCAGCAAACACTGCTTGCTCAGCAACGCATGTTTTTGACGTTCAAGCACCAACAGCAAGGAGGACTGGGTTTGCATTAACGCCCCCAGCGGGACAATCAGCAACAGGTACATCAGATGTTGCTCCGCCAGCTGGTGCGGCGAAATCAACGCATATCCGCTCAACACCCCGGCAACGATCAGGGTGCCCAGAATTGCAATCGAGGCCAGAAACACCAGGCGCAATCCCCGCAGCATGGCCACCTGTTCGGTCTGCCACATCGGATACGCCAGCCGGACGACGGACACGGAAAATCCCAGGCTGGCCGGCAGCAGTAACACCTCGCTGAGGACCAGCATGGCCGCGAATGTCCCGTAATGTTCCGGCCCCATCAGTCGCGCCAGCACAATAGTCAGGATCACCCGGCTGAAATGGTTTAAAAAGGTAAACGGGGTCAGGGCCAGAATTTGTTTCACCGTCTCCATTGGGCAACTCCTTGCCATTAAAAAAGCGGCTTGTCAGCCGCTTTTCATCATGTTTAATCTTCTGGTTGATCAGCGAGCAGTTCGGCCCGGCGAAAACAGTCCAGACTGTGATCATTCACCATGCCGGTCGCCTGCATATGGGCATACAAGGTGGTCGAGCCGAGGAACTTAAACCCCCGCTTCTTCATATCCTTGGCCAGCCGATCCGATTCCGGGGTTGTCGCCGGATAATCCGACAATTCACGCAATGCGCTCGTTTTCGGTCCGTCTTCAACAAAGGACCAGATATAATCGGCGAAAGTCCCGAATGCTTCCTGGACCGCCAAAAAGCAACGGGCGTTGTTGATCGCGGCTTCAATCTTGCGTCGGTTCCGGACAATCCCCGGATTATTCATCAGGCGTTCGACATCATCATCCGTAAATGTAGCCACGCGCTTGGGGTCGAATTCTGCGAACGCATCACGATAGTTGGCGCGTTTTTTCAAAATGGTGTACCAGCTCAAACCGGCCTGAGCCGATTCCAGAACCAGAAACTCAAAGATTTTCTGGTCGTCATACACCGGGACACCCCACTCCAGATCGTGATACGCCACATAGTCGGGCTTGCTTTCGTCCACCCAGGGACAACGCTTCACTGCTTCCACCATACGAAATTCCTTTTTTGAATAATCATGACCTTAGAGCAGCACCTCATCCCTGTCAACGCGATGCCGGACATCAGCATCACAGCGATCAAGCGCGGCGCTGACGACCCCGGCTCTGATGGACTTTTGAGCGTGCTTTGGCCCGGCGTTTATCCGCCGAACGTCCCCGCCGCTGATGTTCCGGCGGTTCAATGGTCGGATCCGGCTCATAGCCTTCCAGCCACTGTTGCGGCAAGCGGGTATCCAGCAACGCTTCAATAGCCCGCAGCGCCCATTCTTCATCCAGGCTCATCAGGGACACGGCATAGCCCGGTTTGCCGGCGCGTCCGGTCCGGCCAATCCGGTGCACATAGTCTTCCGCCTTGAACGGCATATCAAAGTTCACCACATGCTCCAGCTGTTCGATATCAATGCCCCGGGCTGCAACATCCGTCGCCACCAGCACCCGGGCTTTGCCGTCTTTGAACTCCTCAAGTGAGCGCTGTCTCGCCCCCTGGCTTTTATCGCCATGGATCGACACCGCCTTGATGCCATCAAGCTTGAGCTCTTTCGCCAGCGCCTCCGCACCTTGTTTGGTTTTGGTAAACACCAGCACCTGCTGCCAGTTGCGCGAGCCAATCAGATACGCCAACAACTCCTGTTTGCGATGCTTATCCACCGGGTACACCATCTGCTCCACCGTCACGGCGGTACTGTTCGATGGCGTGACTTCAATCAGCTTCGGCTCCTGCAAAATACTATAGGCCAGTTTTTTCACCGGGCCGGCAAAGGTCGCCGAGAAAAACAGGGTCTGACGCGCCGTTGATTTCATCCGCCGGATAATGCGCTTGATATCATCAATAAAGCCCATATCCAGCATCCGATCCGCTTCATCCAGCACCAGATATTGCACATCCGCTAAGTCGATGGTGCGAACGTGGGCGTGATCCAACAAACGACCGGGCGTTGCAATCAGGATATCCACGCCCTGACGTAGCGCAGCAACCTGCATTTTCATACTGGTGCCGCCATAAGCAACCACAGTTTTCACGCCGGTGCCTTCGCTGTAGGCCGTGATATTGTCAAACACCTGCTGGGCCAGCTCCCGGGTCGGCGTCAGGATCAACGCCCGCACCCGGGCCGGATTGCCAGCAGATTCGCCCGCTTGTGCCGGAGTGTCGCTCAGTGTTTCCATCAGGCTATGCAGCAACGGCAACCCAAACGCCGCAGTCTTACCAGTACCAGTTTGGGCGCCCGCCAGAATGTCATGCCCGGCCAGGACTTCAGGAATGGCTTGTTGCTGAACAGGCGTCGGGGTTTCGAAACCCAAGCGGGTAACAGTATCAACGAGCTGGCTTTGCAGCCCCAGGGCATGAAAGGACATTTTGTGGTTCCACATCTTAAATTCAGGCGCGGATTCTAACAGATTCCGATCAAAAAAAGGGAGCTTTTCGCTCCCTTCTCGCATCGGTTGCCACGCAGGATATCCTAGTGGCGCGCTTAGCTTGGCTTACTTGATATTCAGGAACGCCGCACCGCGAACACCGCCAGCATCACCGTACTTGGCTTTCACAATTTTCGGTACGCGAGCAACTGACAACAGGTGCTTCGGCAGACGCTTCGGCAGCTCGGTATAGAGCAGCTCGAAATTCGACAGGCCGCCACCCAGAACCACGACATGCGGATCCAACGCTGTGAACAGGTTGGCAAAACAAATCGCCAGCAGCTCCAGGAAACGATCCACGTGCTCAACCGCTTTGTCATCCCCCGCTTCATAGCGCTGGATGATCTCAACAGCCTTTACCTGTTCGCCATAATAGTGGGCATACAGCTGCTCGAAACCGCGACCGGACAGGTAATTATCAATACAGCCTTTCTTTTCACAGCCACAAGCAAACAGCGGCGCGTTCTCACCCAGATGGAACCAGCCGTCAATCGGCATCCGGGTATGGCCGACTTCACCGGCAACATGGCTCTTGCCGGAGAACACCTGACCGTCAAACACCAGGCCGCCACCAAAACCGGTGCCCAGGATCAGGCCCAGGACCGATTTTTCACCCTGAAGCTCAGCATCCCAGGCTTCCGACAACGCGAAACAGTTGGCGTCGTTATCAATGGTCACGCTGCGGCCCAGACGTTGTTCCAGATCTTTACGCAGTGTACGGCCTTTGGCCGCCGGCACATTCGATGTGAGGACAGTGCCATCCTCGGCGTCTTCCATCCCCGGGATCCCGATCCCGATATGGCCTTCGCAACCAAAGGTCTGATCGGCTTTCTCAATGATCTCAACCAGTGTATTTACCAGCTTGTCATAGTCGCCGCCCGGCGTCGGCACCCGCTCAGTGGCTACGCGCTCCAGTTTTTCATTAAAGGCACCAAACTCAATCTTGGTTCCACCCACATCAAAGCCGTAGTACATCCTGCACACTCCGCAATCAAATCACTAAAACATAAAACTGAAAAAATTATCCACAGTTCTACACCTACAGACTGTGATACACCACAAATTTAGTCAGCCGTCCTGTCGCGTTGACTCGCGTTTGCCGAAAGAAACAACAAGGTGTTGCACAAAAAGCCCTTAAGCTGTTCTAAAATTACAAAAATCAGGTGGCCACAAAAGCCTGGAGCTGTTTCATCGCAGACGCTTCCGGCAACTGCCGGTTCAGCTTACCGGTCAGGTAATGCTCGCGAAACACATCAAACCACAGATCCAGCATTTCGGCATTCTGGGACTCACCATATAAATCGATAATTCTCGCCGCCACTTCTGCCGTTCCCAACTGACCGACTTTGGCGGCTTCACGAACCCGATAACGCGACGGCTCATCCGCCTGAATCGACAGGACCGGAAACGCGTTCAGATACGGGCTTTTACGAAACATCTTCTTGGCCTCGGCCCAACTGCCGTCGAGCAGGATAAACAGCGGTCGCTTGCCCGGGGCAATCGTCACGGTTTCAGCGACCCGCTCAGGCGCGGCGTATTCTGCCGGAAACACCACAAAGGGCTGCCACTGCGGATCGTCAAGCAGGGCCAGCATCGCCGGATCGGGTTCGGTGCGGGACCAGATGTAGGCGAAGGTGTCTGTAAACAGGTCGGCAATCAACCGGCCGGTATTGCTCGGTTTCAGGATCTCATCGTCATACATCAGCAGCAGAAATGCCGCCTGCGAGTCAATGTGCGGTTTGTCGCCACAAATGCATAAGTGCGGGCGCAACATGCAATAGCTGCAACGCTCGACGTTACAGCCGCGCGCCCGATACGGACGGGTCGAGCGTGCCAGACGCTCCTGATATAAATGATGGACCGCGTGGATGCGCATTGCTGCTCTCCCCCTCACAAGAAACGCTTAAACGAAAAACGCCAGCATTGTACTGGCGCTTCACGGGGTTGCAATGAAAACTTCTGCGCGGTTAAGCCGATTGCAGCTGATAATTCGACAACAGATCCTGTTGCTGGTGCGCCACTTCCGCCACGGTACTGGCTTCTTTCACCAGGGTTTTCAGCTGGCGGCTGTTGGTTTTCGCCTGGTTCGCCACCTGCTCGACACTGCGGCCGACTTCAACCGACGCATTTTCCTGCTGCTGGGTCGCAGCGGCAATGGTGATCACCTTGTCGTTGATCGATGCGATCATCTTTTGGATCTGATCGATGGCAATCTGCACTTCGCTGCTCAAATCGATCGAAGCGGTCATTTCCGAGCGGCTGACGACCATGGCTTCGTTGGCATCTTTCGCTGCCCGGTGCAGCTCAGCAATGGTCTTGCGGATCGATTCAGTTTGCTGGTTAGTCTGGCTGGCCAGCTTCCGGACTTCATCCGCAACCACGGCAAAACCGCGCCCCTGCTCACCGGCCCGGGCAGCTTCAATCGCTGCATTCAGAGCCAGCAGGTTGGTGTTATCGGCAATCGAGCTGATCAGCTCCACCACCTCGGTGATTTTATTGACATGGTTGCCCAGCTCAGCCATGCGTTGCTCATTGACAATAAATTGCTGATCCAGCGAGCGTAGCCCGGTCGTACTGCGTTCGATGATCCGGACCCCTTGCAATGCCAGCTCATGCGCTTTTTCCGCTTCCGCTTCTGACTCTGAGGTACTGGAAACAATCTCTTTGATCGAGCATTCCAGCTGGTTGATTGCCGTGGCAATCGTCGCCAGCTCATCACTTTGCTCTTTCAGGGCGATCCGGGAAGCCGATGCGGCTTGTTGGCTGCTCTCGGCTGCGGTGTTCAGGCTGTTGCTGTTTTCAACCAGTTTCCCCAAGATCCGGCTGTTGTTGATATTGGACTGATTCAGCAAACCACCCAGGACCGCGAACTCCTTCGGGGCATTTTGTGTCGCCCGTGCGGTCAGATCCCCGTTGCTGGTCGCTTTCACCACCCGGTCAATTTTCTTCAGTGAGCTTCTGACCGTGTGGCTGATCCAGCTGCTCGCTGCCACCGCCAGAATGAGTCCGGCAATACTCAGAGTGACAAACAGCGTTATGGCTTTTTCACTCGCCTGGCTGACCCCTTGCTTGCCCTGGCTCACCATCGCATTGGCGCCTTCGGTCAGGGTATCGACTTCATTCATCACCGAGGCAATGAGTCCGCGCGCCTCTTCGACCTTCAGCGCCTGCGCTTCCATCAGCTGCAACACATGAAGATGCCGCGCGACTAGCCCCTCCTCGGTGTACAAGGCTTTCACCATATCAAACGGGACAGTCACGCTGGTGTAATCTTCGATACGACTATCAATTTGCGTGAGCTCACGCCAGGCATAGTTCATCCCGGCCAGATTGGTGCGTTTGAGCTCTTTGGCCAGTTTCTCCGCTGTCGCCACATCGGTTTCAATCAACAAGGCAATCAGTTTACTGGCCATCTCCAGCGAGTGATTGACGAAGTTATTGACATGATTCAAACCCGTTGGATTTCCCGCATACAGGTCCATCCCCAGTCGGCTCATCTCCGCCCTGACTCCGGACACCGCATAATTCATCATCGCTTTATCACTGATAATTTGCGCCTTGGTCTCCAGAATTTGCTGCTGAGAGTCACGCAATGTCTGCGACATCGACCGCAGTTGGTTCAGCCCTTGCTTGACCCGGGCGACATCTTCCATCAGCCAACTGATTTGATACTGCTCGGCCAGTGCACCGAGTTCATTGATTGCGGTGATCACACTTTGCTGATCACGGTTGAGCTGGTTCGCAGCCGCTTCCAGCTCTTCGACGGATGCACTGTTAAACACCTCAGCTAAGCGCTGGGCCGTTTGCATCGAGCCCTGAACAATCTCAGCATTGTTCATCGCCACCGGTAAAGCCTGCTTGCTGAGTGTCTCGAACTCCCTTGAGACATCATTCAGCCCCTTATTTCCGAAGTACGACAGCATGCCGCCCATACAGACAAGCAGTACAAAAACGATTTGGATAGACGTGACAATCGATAGCCTGGATTTGCCGAGCTTGGTTTGTTTCATGAGTAAAGTCCCTGATTTACCTGGCGCTATTATTACTGGCAAAGGTTTCAGTTTTAATAAGCTATGAATCAGGCTGAAGAGCGATAAACCACTGCGGTAGAGGAAGAAATAGTTCAGCCGGACTCACAAGACCACCGGCACATAACCGTGATCTTGTTCCAATGATGCGGCCGCTAAACTACTTGAGGACTATGACAAAATTATTTCACAGTATGCTTTTTATCAATTAGATCAGGGAGATTTGCATGATAATTCCAATGAAAGGATGCCGCAGGGACATAAACGGCGTAAAACCGGCGACAAAACATACGAATCTGTACCAAAGACGCGCGGTGTCACCTGAGTTGCAAGGGAAATCGTGACCAAACGCGCAAAAAAGAGAAGGCAGCCAAAGCTGCCTTCTCTTTTCATGAAATCAGGTCAATGCCTTAGCCCATCAGCCCCGGCAAACTTGTTGACTAATCGCACTATCGAACAGGTTTTTTACCAGTCCGATATAATCTTCCAGAAATGCAATTTGCTCATTGGTCGGGCAACACTGCCACGCCCCCGCCAGAACTTCGCTTAAGTCCTCGACCACGGCATCGGCCTCTTGCATTAACTTGAAGCGAAATTCCGCTTCCAAGTCAGGATTTTGCGAAAAAACCGCCATAAGATTAGTCGCAATCAGATCAGTGACAACATCTTCTACCGTCTCATTACTCCCATCTTTACTGGCATTCTCAAACAAAGATAAATGCTCAGTAAAGTACTCTATCAGCGCGTGATATCCTTCAGACTCAACAACCATAACACTTTTCGGCAGTAGTAGTGTGTATTTGCTTCAATTCTAAGAAGTCTCGCCAAAATTACAACACCCTTGCAGACGCTTCCGGTAAAAGATCGCAAAAGAAATCGCGTTGACCGCACAGAAAACAACCGCAATGTTGCTGAAAAGGCCTGCTTCCCTCAAAAATTCGTCAGCAAGGGCGCGGTATCAACTCTCCGGCGTCATCCAGGACAATTCCCGGATCCAGCGCTGCATCACGGGGAACCCCTGCTCCGGACACGTCATATCCCAGGCATTGAGCAGCGGATAGCCAAACCCACCGCCTTCACGAAACGCCTTAATCAAACTCGAGCTGGCGCCCCGGTATCCATCAGCATGTAACACGACTTCAAGCGGCAGACCAATATGCTGAATCGCCGCGACAGACCAGGCTATCGCCGCCATTTCCTCGCCATGCATTCGGTCTTTCATCCGGCCGTGAGTGATACCGTTCTTGTAGATATCACCGTCTAATAAGTGGCGATCCTGGGGATCACAAACCGCGTAATGTCCGGCTTCATGAAGAATATCACCCGGGTACAGCAGCTGCTCTTCATCAATCACCAGCCGACTCGCCACTAACTTTACTCCGGGAAGAAAGGTTTTCCCTTGCAGCGGCGCCAACTCAAACGGGAGCCCGATTTGCTTTAAAAATGTAAGAATCGCTTGTGTTTCTTGACTCATGACTGACGCCCCTTTTCGCCAGACCCACGTCACTCCGAGGCAAAACCGGATTAACGGAACCCTTGTTGCTTCAGGTGGCGCGTACACCCGTCACCCAATTCCTTGCTAAAGACTGTGGTCTGATTCCGACCATTTTGTTTCGAGTGGTACAAAGCGCGGTCCGACAACTCCAGCCAATGCTCGTAGCCTTGCATCCAAGGCGCCCACTCACAGATCCCGAGACTGATCGTGACATTGATGCTGCGCACATCCACTGAGACGGACGCATCTTCAATGCGGGTTCTCAGGCGCTCGGTGAAATACAGTCCCAATTCCGCAGACGTGCCGGGCAAAATCACGCCGAACTCCTCGCCGCCATAACGGCCGGCAATATCGCTTTGCCGTTTGGTGCGGCGCAACAAGCTGGCAACGGTTCGGATCACCCCATCACCGGCCACATGGCCAAAGGTATCATTGACCTTTTTGAAGTGGTCGATATCAAACATCACCAGGGTCGACGGAATATTTGCGTTGCGACAGCGCTCGAACTCTTCGGCCAGACAAGCTTCCCAGTGTCCCCGATTATAGAGCTGCGTCAGCCGGTCGGTCATGCTCAGGTGCGTCAGTTGCTCGTTGGACTCTCGAAGGTGGGTTTTACTTTTCGCAATATCCGAGACATCGGTGATGGTCAGGCAGATATGACTGAATTCCCCGTTCAAGGACTTGAGCGGCGTCAGGGTCATGTTCTGATACATCAGGGATGCACCACCGGTCACCGGGCTGAAATTCTTGAAATGAAAGATGCTGGGTCGATCTTCCCAGCAGCTGAAAGAACGCATCCTGAGCTTAAACGTCGAATCAATTTTCTGCTTCAGCCAGGCAACCGGAAGATCCGTCATGACCTCAAACAGGTTCTTGCCAATGATGCGATCCGAGGTGATACCACTGTAAGCCTGCATGAATGAATTCCACGCCCACACCTGATGTGATTTATCCATGATCACCACCCCGGCATCAATATTGTCCAGGACCTGCATGGTGAGGTGAAAGTCTGAAAGCGTTACTTGATTCAATGTAAGGTATCCATTACTTTTTTAATGACTTTGGTTGAGTTGTTATCCATCATAAACAACACGTCGCACTCCAGATCCATCGACTCGGCACGATAGGTATACTCCACCGTAAACAGTTCAGTCGAGACAGATTCACCATCCCCCCAGATCATATAGTCTTCCAGCATAATCGGCTGGCGCACCGAAAACGGGATATTCATCTGCTCCGACAGTGCGCCCAAAAACGAAGACACCATCAGATTCGCAATATCGATGACAATTTCATTCTTGTGCTCATCGACCTGGCTGAAGCCCAAGCGGGCACCAAATTGCTCGACATCTTTACCCCGCAGACAGACCAGGGCCTCACCATGGATGCCACCACCGATAAACCGTTGTGCAATCGCCACCAGCTCACTTTGCTGGCGGATATCATCGATCGTCATTTCCAACTCGCCCGGCGTTAAGCTCGCCACATTGGGCAGCGGCATCCTGATAAATTCACCGAAATGATCCGAGATAATGGCCGCGCCCCGTCCGAGTGCCACATTGGCGACCTCTTTGAACGCTTGCATGTAATAGTCATCATTGCTCGGAAAGCCGGGATACTCCGTCTTCACTTCCTGCAGGCTGATCCCCAGCGGAGTCAGGACAGAGACTAAATGCAGCGGATCAAACGGTTTCGGCAGAAACTGGTGCGCCCCCAGGGCAATGCATCGTTCCATGGCCTGTCGCTGGACATCCGCCGACAAGATGATGATTTTGGTCTGGTGGGCCTTGGTCGATAACGCCGTAAGCACCTCAAAGCCGTCCATAACCGGCATCGTCAAATCCAGGAACATAATGTCAATTGCCTGGCTCGCAAGACATTCCAGACCCTCTTTGCCGTTTTCAGCAAAAAACAGAGACACCGCGGGCTGCCCGGATAAGATCCGCGACATCGCCCGGTGTACTACCGGAGAGTCGTCACAGATAAGAATGTTATGCGTTATAGTCACTGACGTCCGTTCCCTCTACTTAATGACACCCTAATCATAATCGACCAATGCCATATTCCTAATTTGACACTATGAAATAGTTTTAATAAGTGAGCTGGATCGACTTTTCAGGAACCAATATCGCATTTTTTGACAAAAGATCGACCTATCCAAAAATCACCCGAAGTGACATTTTTCAGCGAAGATACCCCCAAATTTACGGCCAACTTTGAGCAAAATTGGCCTCCATGAGGTTCAATCCGGCCACCGGTAACACCGGGTACTTTTTAGTTACCAATTCGAACGGCTTGTAATACAATCCTTCCCCAAACTCATCACATCAAGGACATGCCCCACCATGCAAGTTATCCGCTGGATTCTCGGACGCCTCATTTTGCTCTTTAATGCTGTTTTCTCGCCTAAACCCGTCAAACGGGAAGCCTCCCAGCAGCAACGCATCAATGATGAAATGCGCCAGATCCAACTGTATCAATTTGAGGCGTGTCCGTTTTGCGTGAAAGTGCGCCGGACAGCGAAACGCCTGAATCTGCCGCTGCAAACCCGTGATGCCAAGCAAACCATGTGGGAGCAGGAACTCATGAACGGCGGCGGCAAACGCAAAGTCCCTTGTCTGCGAATCGAGCAGGACAATGGCGAAGTCGAGTGGATGTATGAATCTGCCGATATCGTTAATTATTTGGAACAGCGCTTCGCCTAAGAGGCCACCGGGCATGCTTGCCCGCGTTTGCGAACCAAAACAGTGAGCTATATCAATTTGCTTCATCCCTGTTTATGCCATCAATACACGCTATGGCACACTGCAGGCAAAGCTAGCTAGGTATCTGAGACAATGAAAAAAACCAAAACGATTACGACGGACGACATTCTTCTGAAACTCTGCCAGTCCATTGCAACGGTCTTATCGACGGCGACGGACAGCCAAGTCGGTTACTCGGCCATGGTACAGAAGATCAACAAAACCAGCCTCAAGCCTGATATCGGCTGCTTCGTTCTGTTTGACGGCGGTTTTACCGGCCTGGTCGTCAATAACTTCTCCCAACAGGCGGCACTGGAGCTGTACCAGAACTACATGCTGAAAATGGGGATCCCCGAAGATGACCTGGCCATTCACCACACGTCCGACGAAGTCGCCGATGTCCTGGGTGAGCTGATGAACCAGGTGGTGGGTGATTTCACCAGCAAGATCCGTCGTGAACTGCGGATCTCGATTATGCAGAACCAGCCGAAAATGCTGGCACTGAACAAGCAGATCCTGCTGTCTGTCGATACCAACCTGGATCGCCCACAGGCACGCCGGGTCAGCTTCACGACCGAGAAAGGCAACATTTTCTATCTGGAGCTGGCGATGGATAAAACGGAGTTCATCCAGTTGGAAGACTTCGAGCAGCATGAAGACATCGATCCGGATAGCATTATCGAGAACGCCAAAAAAGCCCAGGCTGAAAAAGCCACGGCTGCGGCGGCAGCCGTTGACGTTGACTACGATCTGCTGGATGAACTCGGCCTGTAAGCCTCTCGCTGGCTGACGGCCCGAAATCAGCACACCGATCAAACCCGAGCACCCTGTCTATCACAGGTGACTCGGGTTTATTATTTCTTAAACACGACCCCACCGCTCACGATTGCTAGACTCATGATGTGATTCGTCTTTGTGAGTGCTGCGATATGCCAGGTCTTCGTGACTTTTTCCGGTTCTACCCCCTCATCATCACCACAACTCTGGTGCTGCTTCCGGCACATGCCGATGAGGAAGAAAGCCCTTATGCGAAACTCCAATCCGGTGACGTTGTCACTGTCGCATTGGACCAACTGCTGCCGACACAAGCCGTACTCAGCTATGACTGGCAGTACGCCAGACTCAACCGATACCAGAACGAACCGAAGCTGGTCTACGACGATTTATGCCGCGCCAATGGTGCAAAAGGCGTGAAAGACTGGTCCAAAAAATCCAAGCCCACTCAACCGGACTCCTATACTTGTGCAGGGAAAGCCGGGCAGTCAGAAGACGCGCTCAATACCGTCGTGGTCGGCCCGGAAGACGGATTGCTTTATCTCACCAAGGGCCATCACCTGCTGTCGACCTTCTGGGACATGCCCAACGGCGGCACCAGTGTTCCGGTAACCATCAAAGTCACCCACAACCTGATCGAGTCCGGGGATGATTTCTGGGCGGAAATGAATCAGGATCATGAACTCTGGCTGTATAACGCCAAAGGTAAAAAAATCGGTGCAGACGATCTCCCTGAATACCTGGGCAGAAAGCAGCTCAAGCATGATAAGTACCTGTCCCTGGTGCTGTTCCTTAACGGCATTAGCTATAAAAAGCCCGAAGATGCCATCCCGTTCTTTGAATATCACTGGGCACAGGAAATCCGCAAGCACATGAAAATCAGCGAGTATGACCTCAATGTGCCGGATGAATACGCTGCCGCGCTGGCGGAGGCAGCCACCGTGATGGTCGATCTGGACGAGGATGCCAATGTCGCCAAATCCGGCCAGACGGCCAAAGCGATGGGCAAGTTAAGTCAGACCGACAGCAAGGCGCTGGCAGCGCTGATTGACGACGAGAACTCTGATTTCAACCAGGCGATGGCCTATCGTCGGGCACTGAAAGAAAAATCGACACCGAAGCGCCTGTTGGAAAAAGAGCAGGCCGAAACCAAGGAAAAAGCCGCAACGGAAGCCACGGAGAGCAAAGAGAAAACAGAACCTTAATGCAGTGCATCAGCCAGGGGGGTTGCCTGAGCCGAGGGTTTAGCCTGAGCCGAAAATGTTACCTGAATCGATCACGCCGTCTGAACCGCGCTCCTGCGCTTCAGGTACACAGGCGGTGAACTGATCCCGTATCCAGGCCGTAAATTGTTGCTCCAGAGCGATGTCCTGGTGTGCTTGCAGGCTTAACAACACATAACGGTGCCCCGAACGACTAAACCCGAACGGCGCGATCAGGTTTCCCCGCTTCACATCATCCACTACCAGGGGATAAGAGCCAATCGCCATCCCGAGCCCGTCGACTGCGGCCTGCAAGGAAAAGTAAAAGTGTGCGAAAGATTGCTGCGCCTGATGCTCAATCCAGCCAGCGCCCGATTTGGTTGCCCATTCCGCCCATGCCTGTGGCCGGGTCTGGCTGTGGAGCAGCTTGATGTGCTGCGGCGTCGTTTGCATCGACTGCCAGTAGGCCGGAGAACACACCGGCCCCACCCACTCTTCCACCAGAGACTGGCTGAGATAATCAGCACGTAAATCAAAATCATCCCGGCGAATGGCCATGGAGAGCCCGGTCGCGCCCAGCGTGACCGGCCCGCCAGCCGTCGACAAACGAATATCCGTACCGGGGTGCTGCTGATAAAAATCAGACAGCCGGGTCATTAACCAGCGCATGGTCAGTGTCGGCTCACAGGAAACCTCCAGACATCGCTCATTGCTTTGTGCAAGCGCGCTAACCCCGGACTCCAATGCTTCAAACGCCTGTGTCGTATAGCGATGCAGCTGCTTTCCTGCGGCGGTCAGCACCACATGCCTGCCCTGCCGTTCAAATAACGACTGTGACAGATACGCTTCCAGCAGCTTAATTTGCTTGCTCACCGCACCGTGGGTGATTGCCAGCCGATTGGCGGCTTCGGTAAAACTCGTCGATCCGGCCGCAACATGGAAAATATGAAATGCTTTGAGATGCCTCATCCGTGAATTTTTCTCACATATCAAGAGAGTTAATTTCGATTATAAAGAGCGACCGGGCTGGTTACAATCATACCGTTCAATCAATACAATCACAGGAAGATTTCATGGAGATACTTGGATTTGCACTGCTGGGCTTACTCATTGTGATGAGTCCTGGCGCTGATTTTGTTTTGGTGTTGAAAAACAGCATCGGAGCTGGGAGAGCCGCCGGACTCTGGACAGCATTGGGGATCAGTCTGGCGATTAGTGTCCACATCAGCTATTCCGTGCTGGGGATCAGTTACCTTATTTCACAGAATGAAACACTGTTTACCGCCATCCGCTATGCCGGTTCAGGCTATTTGATCTATTTAGGCCTGAAAGGCATTCTGACCGCGAACAATACGCTGGATACGCAGACCAACGAGACTGCCCGTGTTGCCGGGCTGCGCTACCTGTCACAAGGTTTTTTGTGTAATGTCCTCAACCCCAAAACCATGCTGTTTTTCCTCAGTATCTTCAGCCAGGTGATCTCTCCGGATGACAGCAGCCAGCTCACGGCTATCGGTTACGGGCTCTATATGATGGCGCTGCACGGGATCTGGTTTGCGCTGGTTGCCCTGCTGTTCACCTCCGCGCCGTTGCAATCTCGGCTTAAGAAGGTCAAGAAACGTTTCGACCAGGTTTGCGGTGCCGGCCTGATGACCTTCGGCGCTCTACTGGCGACCGACTAGTTCACCCCTTCAAAGTGGATGAGCATATTCGGCTAGGAATGATTCGCCACGCGCGCCAGTTGTGATTTCAGCACTACCGGCAGCGCGTGGAGGATCAGGAGTCTGACAATATGATTCACCATTACAAAGACCGGTTCCAGCCCCAGCAGTAACGCCACAGCGGTCATGGCTTCAACACTCCCCGGCACCCAAGCCAGCAACAGAACCACCGGACTGCTCCCGATCAGATGCGACCATACCCATGCAAAAATCACCGTCACCAGTAAACCGAACAGGGTCACAATCAAACCGGCCCGGGCATAGCGAATCGCTTCACGAAGTGTCGTCTGCGCCAGACGGCTGCCGATTAACGCCCCCAGCATAGCCGTGGCCAAGATCAGCATCATCGCCGGAACATGGAGCACCCAGTCCGGAAACAACGAATTCGACACCGCAGCACAGAGTAACGCGGCGACCATATACGGTGCCGGAAAGCCCAGCCGTTCCACCAACTTCCCCAGCAGCAGACTGGCGATCAGCACCGCAAGCAGTCCCGGCCAGAAGACTGCCGACGGCGCCTGAGCCGCCGCCGAATCAATCGGCAGCCACCAGGAAATGACCGCGGCAACGGCAACCAAAATGAAGAATCGGACCGAGTGGGAAAAAACGATTTTTGCCGAGGGTTTGGCATGCGTTTCGCTGACCATCAAAATCGCAGCCATTGCCCCCGGAACAGCCCCGAGCAGGGATTCAAACGGCGTCCACCCTTCTTTGGCATGCAGCCACCAGTAATTGATTGCCATCTGGCAGGTCAGACAAAGCCCGAGTCCAACCACGGCCGGCCAGGTCATGGTGGTGACCAGCTGCTCGAACTTCACGACAGCACCGACACTGACGCCCAGGATCAGCTGCACTGCGGTCAAGACCCATCCCGGAAGGTTCGTGGGCATCCCGGTGGTCTGTCTGGCGATGACAACCGCCAGCGCCGCACCAAACAACTCACCCAGCGGGATCCCGCTCAGCAGCCCCAGTGCGGCGCCCGTCAGGGCCACCCCCGCACTTTTCAACAGCGCCCGATATGATGCCAACGTGCCGCCATTCATTTCCGGCTTATTCATCCAGCTGATGCGCCAGTTTTTTCAGATAACCTTTGGCCAAATCCGTATTGCCCCGACTGAGCCACTTGATACAGTCAAACAGCTCCCAGATCAGGCCGTCATCACCACTGGTATAAGCCGGGAAATCTTCATGTTTTGGTGCCGGATCATCAGATAATCGCTGGCGGATCAGATCCGCTTTATCAAACAAAACCCGGTAGGGTTGACAGAACAAGAACGGCTCGGCGAGATCGAGGCAATGAATTTCTGCACTGGTCAGATCCTCAAACAAATATTTGCGAAAGCTTACCGTCCCGTTGTGCTCTCCTGTCAGGGTATAGAAGATCGCCTTCTCCGCTTCAAACTTTTGGAACAAGTCCTCTGCCCGGCCATGGCGCCCCCGGGTCGTTAGCACAATAATATCGGCATCGGAAACCCGATCACCGCGTCCTTTCGCCAGAGAGCCAACCAAAACCGCAGCCAGGACATCTTCATCCGGGTAAAATGCGTCGATTGCTGATGCGACCAGCGCCTGCTGTAAAGGCAGCCCTTCCAGTCCCAGAGCCTGAACATCCGGTGTCATCGTGACTCCTTGTGATCGATGGGATTGTTTCGGGTTATAACCCGCCGGCGAGATCGATAAAGGATCCGGTCGAGAACGAAGATTTCTCAGAGGCCAGCCAGTAGATCGCTTCAGCAATTTCATGGGCTTCGCCACCCCGTTGCATCGGGATCTTCGATTTCAGTCGATCCACCCGGCCCGGCTCGCCGCCAGCAGCATGCATGTCGGTATAAATCAGCCCGGGACGCACGCCATTGACCCGGATCCCTTCCGCAGCCACCTCCAGCGACAGTCCCTTGGTCAGGGTATCCATCGCCCCTTTCGATGCAGCATAGTCGATATATTCATTCGGAGATCCGCTCCGTGCAGCGCCGGAAGAGACATTGACGATCGTGCCGCCCTGACCTCCGTGACGTGTTGACATCCGCAGCACCGCCGCTTTGCAACAGAGGAAACAGCTGGTCACATTGACCGTCAGGATATGATTGATCCGCTCGGCCGTCATTTCATCCAGCCGACACTGAGGCTGCAAGATCGCGGCGTTATTCACCAGCACCGTTAAGGTGCCCAGTTCCTGATCGACCCGGGCAAACAGCGCTTCGACGTCATCGGCCTGCGAGACATCAGCCTGGACCGTGATGCACCGACCGCCCATCGCACGAATTTCGTCGGCAACCCGCTCGGCCGCCTCATGATCCGTCCGGTAGTTCACACAAACCGCGTAGCCCATTCGGGCAAACAGCAGGGCCGTTTCTGCACCGATCCCCCGGCTGGCACCGGTGATCACTGCGACTTTTTTCTGGTTCATCATCAATCTCTTACCATCCGTTTCTCAGGTGACGTACCTGAGTTGACGTCCGAACCATATCAAACTCAATGCTTACTTGTCACACAAAATCGCAACAGTAGTTAACGAGATGTAACCGTACTTTCTCAGGAGGCGTATTTCATGATTTGCTTCATCAGCCAGCGAATCACCCGGGAATCTCTCACCGGGTTTAGCAAAGTGTTTGCTTCAGCGTCGCTAGGCCGCCTTCGACCCGCAGCTGCGCATAAGCGCCGTTCACTAAAGTGAGATTCGGAGGCAAGTGGCCGATATCCGCATCGTAAATGACCGGCACGGGTAAATCAGCCAATGCCTGGAACAGCGCTTCATCGCTGTCGATGTCCTGCCCTTGTGCCTTCGGCACAGCATTACGACCAATGATGATCCCGTTCAGCCCTTTGAAAATGCCCTGATATTTCATCCCCAGCAATGTGCGTAAGTACACGGTCGGCGGCAGTTCGGCATTTTCAAAGTAGAGCAACACGCCCTTCTCATCGGAAGCACGATGCAACGCTGCCAGGTCTAAATATGGCGTAGAAGCTAAATGACACAAGGTATCCAGACACCCGCCGATCAGGCGCCCCTGAACTTTGGCCGTATCGGTATCGCCCAACACCTGCCAGAGAGTCGGTTCCGTCAGGGACAGCACGGCATTTGGATTGTCGGCAAACAACTCTCCTGACATTTGATACGCTGTCGAAGACTGCTGGACAATACTCTCTCCGGCTGCGTGGTTCAGGCAGTCAAACACACCACACGTCAGCGGTTCCTGCTCCTCGGGATGCAGCTGCATCAGATTCGCTGTATGGGCAGTGGCCCAACCCAGTCGGGTCGTCAGAACCATCTGCAAGGTGCTGATATCAGAAAAGCCAATCAGCCATTTGGGCCTGGCAGCGGCCAAGCGTTCAAAATCCAGCAGCGGCAACAGCGCCATCGCAAAGTCGCCACCCCAGGGCGGCATCACCGCATCGATGGTGTCGTCACAGAGAAATTGCATCAGCTCCCGGGCCCGGATTTCCTTCGGTGCGCTGACATGCATGATATTCTCACGCAGGCACCGCCCCTCAATCACCCGAAACCCCTGCGCTCTGAGATGAGCGAGTACAATCTCCAGCCGCGGGTGGCACGCCTCAGGTACCCCTGCTGAAAAAGCTGTGACCGCAATGGTGGCACCCGGCGCCAACGGCCGGGGATAACGCATGTTCATCCATGTCATGAAACGGTTCCTTGTATCAATGGTGCTCAAAAGTCGTGCTACACAGCCCGTTACCGGGAAGACGGGGACTACCCGAGAGACTGGGTATACAGCTCACGATAAGAGCGGTGTTCGAGATGTTGTGCGGCCAACCCGAACTGACTGGCCAGTTGGGTCAGTTGCTGCTGGTAGTCATCGAGCCGGGATTCATCATCAGTCATGATAGCAAACTCGGCAAAGTCGCCGATCCCGTCCAGCTGATCGACTGTGATATGAAATTCATCGATAAAATAAATACTGCGGGTTTTGTGCATTTTCAGAACGCACTGATACCCCATGGTCGTCAGCATGCTTTCCGCCTTGTCACAGTCGGAAATATTCACCGCTTCACAACGATCTTTCTCCGGTCCTTTAACGATCCACAGTTGAATACCGGACGGCATCATCCGACGGATACAGACACTTTTGTTTCCCAGAGCCAGCGAATGATCCGGAAGATCAAAGTAATGATCCTGCTCGGTATTCTCGACCAACATCACCTCATGCTCCAGTTGGTCTAAAGTAGCCATAAAATTGGCTTTGGATGGCAGCCGGTACTTCAGCTCGACTTCATATTTTCCTTCAAAGTGGCCTTGGCTCACATGAATTCCCTATCTGATTGATTCTGACTCGTCATCCTATCAAAAGACGGCCTCATGGTGTAAATGAACTGTTCTTCAGGAAAACATGAGTGTTTCTAACCATGATAATCTGGAAGGTCTGAACGATTGGATGATCTGTCAGCAAGCCGGATCAAAAAGGCGCTCATTGCGGAGCGCCTTTCACGATGTCCTGTTCCGAAGCCCTGTTCCGAAGCGCTGTGTCGAAGAGCGGTGCCGATGTAGCGGCAACGCGCCTCCAGAGCAGCCAAAGTTTATCGGCAGGCAACCCCGTGGGACCGGACCGTCTCTCCCCACTGCTGAAGCTGCGCCTCATCCGCCATAATCACTGAGCCAAACAGATCGACCTCAGCCGGTGCGATCCCGCTAAATTGCAACGTATAACGATCCAGTTGCGCCAGCACGGGCGCCGCTTGCTCCGCCAGGAAAGTCTCCGGGGCGTCCATGGTCAGGATCAGGCGTGCGGTTTTACCGGCCAGCAGCGGGATCGGCTCCGGAGAGCCCGACGCATAACGAAAAGCAAAACCCGGCAGAAACGTTCGGTCAATCAGCCCTTTCAATTTCGCGGGCACGCCACCCCACCAGATCGGCGCGACAATCACCAGATGATCGGCCCAGGTTAACGCGTTCTGAAACTCAACCAGGCAGGGTTCCAGTGGCTGATCCGAGTCATATCCAATGTCCAGGCTTGGGTTGAACGCCATCTGACTCAAATTAAAGCGTCGAACCTCGGCGCCTTCCCTGGCTTCCACTTCATAAATATCGGCCAAGTGACGGCTAAGGCTGTCTTTTTTCGGGTTGCCGTTGAGTACCATCATCTTCATTGTCTCTTTCTCCTGTCAGTGTTGAGACAATGATTCTACGGTCTGCCCTAAAGGGCAGAGTCAAGCATTTTCGGACAAGCATTGAGCGACTGAAGACATAGATCAGCCTGCGCAATTTTCGCTTCCAGAGCCTGCTTTTCCTGCTCAAGCGATTGCTTGACCTCAGCCAGGAACAAGCCGATTCGCTGCCAGTCGAGCTCGCCATTTTGGTAAACAATGACATCCTTCAGCCGAGCCAGGGTCACGCCCAATGATTTGGCTTCCACAATCAGTTTCAGCGCTTCCACCTCCTGAGCACGGTACACGCGATAGCGGCCATGCCTCGCCGGTGGCTGAATCAAGCCTTTTTGCTCGTACAGGCGAATAGCTTTCACCGAGAGCCCGGTTTGTTTGGCGACGGCTCCAATATACATCTGATTTATTATCCTCCCGATGACACCGAACAGTGCCGTATGGTTCACGTCTGATGCAGATTGGCTGCATCAGACGTGGAGTTTCCTATTCAATGTCCCGGACATCAAAGTGGCCGTTGTAGAAATCGATATTCATGAGGCGTTTTTTCGCCGTATCGACCCCAATCCGGCCATCGCACAGACTGTGCTTACAGTCTTCATGTTCGACCCGGACCTCAATGTCTTCCACCATCACCGTGGCGGACGGGAAAGCAAATTCGACCGCCTCCAGATTAGCGGTTTTCTCTTCCTTGCCTTTGCCGCCCAAGCCGGAGAACTGTTTGGATTTCCAGTCCAGATCATCGATCGCATGACGGGTCAGATAACGCTCCGTCACCTGGCTGCGCATCGCCCCGGTATCTAAGAACCACAGCAAATTGCCTTTTTCCGAGGACTGAGTCAGCACCATGGGATCATCAAACAACCAGACCAAATTAGGTTGTTGGCCTGATTTTTTGACCGGCCGTTCAATCAGGAGTCGTTTATCGGCAAAGTTAAACGTTAAGTTCATTTTTTTCAGCACCGGCCAGCCAATGATCCCGTCGAGCTGGTACCAGCTCACGCCCAGTAACCGCTGCTCAAGCGATTCATTCGCCACAATCACCGCAGGCTGATGATGCAGCGTCGTCGGCCCAACCCGGAAGGACGGCAGAATCGTCAGTTGAGCAAACACTTCATTGTCGGTGGCGGTATCAATCGAAACCTGGTGTTGCGGATCGGCGACAATGCCCAGTTTGTCTGCAACCCGCTGGGTGATCACATTGGTCGACGCGCCGGTATCCAGCACAAAGTAAAACGTCTTGCCGTTGATCTGTACTTCCGCGCGGGGCAGTGTGACCAGGAAATGACTTTCCAGGGGAATATCACCGGACGGCGCATGATATTCCAGCGCGGGGGCCGGATGATCAAGGTAGAGCTGAGCCAGTACGGCGCTATCGTCGCTGGCCTGCAGGATCCCCTGCGCAACCAGTTCCCGCAGCGTCTCAAAACGTTCCAGTTCGGTCAGCAGCGCCACCCACAGCGGCAGAACTTGCTTGTCCTGCTGATAACGCTGCGCGAGCGCCTGCTCAGCCGCATCAAACTCAGCGCGTTTCATCAACGTGTATATCTCAGCAAATTGCTCGATTTTCACCGTTTCAGATTGAACAGTCATCGTATCCTGGCTCGCGTGCGGGTTGTCAGAATCAGCAGCCACCCCGTGGCTGCTCATCCACAGAATCGGGAGTACTATGAGTAATTTTCGAATCGACATTCAATGTTCTTCCCTGGTTGTTGGCTTTCAAGGCTTCCGTCTGAACAACTCTTAGTCTGAACGACTCTTCCGCAGACAATCGACCTTCGGAATGAAGATGAGTGCTTAATCCGGCTGAGGTAGCGACCGTGTCATCATCAAATACGAAACCGAGCGTCCGTCAATTCGATACATATCCGAGATAAATGCACATTGGGTAAATCCTTCTCGCTCATACAAACGACAAGCCGGGGCATTGGTGGACAGCACCCAAAGATCAAGATGTTCAAACGCACTGTGGGTCGCCGCCCAATCGACGACATACCGGATCAGTTGCTTGCCCAGCCCTTGTCCCCGGCACAGACGACTCACGCCCATCCCCAACAGCGCCCGGTGTTGGGTGTTCGGCTCATCATGATGGCGCAAATCGATGTGACCCAAAATCTGCTCACCTTCCACGGCCAGCCAGATCTGACGCCAGCCGTTCTCGCCGACAACTTTATCCATGCCATCACGAAAACGGCTTTTCATCGCGTCAGAGAGTTCGAGCTGATCGCGGGATAGCGGATGAAACAACGCTGTATTGTCGCTCCCGTTCTCTTTCAACTGTTGCGCCAGATATTCAAAGAAACCCGGCAAATCTTTCTGTTGTGCCAACCTAATTTCCACACGTTACTCCTTGTTCTTTTGCCGTCACTATTCCGCGGCGTTTTCCTTAGTTCCCAGCCCCTGTCATGCAGGCAACAACAGCGTCCCTTGAATCACCGTGACCGCCTGCCCGGCAAGCAAGACCCGGTTATCCGATTGCAGCGCCATCTTCACATAGCCACCCCGGGTCGACGCCTGATACCCTCTGAGCACCGTTTTGTTAAGCTTGGCAGCCCAATAAGGCGCCAGCGCACAGTGCGCCGAGCCGGTCACCGGATCTTCATTCACCCCAACCCAGGGCGCAAAATAGCGGGAAATGCAGTCAGCGCCCGGCTCATCGGAAAGCGCGGTCACCAACACACTGCGTCCGGGAAGTTGTTTCAGACCGTCAAAGTTGGGCGCAAGCAAGCGGACAACCGACGCATCGGTGACTTCAATCAGCACTTTGCCGTCGAATTCACCGTAAGCCACCAGCTGATCGTCATTCAGACCCAAATGCGCGATGAGCGGCTGCTGTACCGGAACATCCCGGACAATGCGGGCCGCCGGAAAATCCATCTCGATCTCGGTGTCGTCGATCTTCACCGCAAGCGCACCCGATAACGTATGGAAAGTGACGGTCTCCCCCACACGGGCCCGGCCGGTTTCTTTCAGCACGTGGGCAACTGCCAGAGTACCGTGGCCACACAAAGCCACTTCGACTTCCGGGGTGAACCAGCGCAACTGGTCATTGCTCAGGTTGAGGAATGCAATTTCCGAGACTGCCATTTCGGCGGCAATTGCCCGCATCTGGGACTCCGTTAACGCCGACGATGTAAGGCACACCCCGGCCGGATTACCCTGAAAGGCCGATGTGGTGAATGAATCGACCTGATAAATATCTAACTTCATGAAGTCTCTAGCTTTTCATTGCCAATTAAAACCGTGGTTCAAAACACCATCGCATGATCAACCAGGTAACGTCCGTCCTGATAAACCAGAACCATTTCCGCAACGTATTCACCTTCAACCTTGCTGAACCCCTGCTGCCAGACGAAGGCCGCAGAGTCCGGTCGCTTGAACACTCGCACCGGGGTCCGCGCCGTGAAAAAGCCTTTCTCAGCCTGGTACTGTTTACAGATCTGCTCCAGATATTCCGGCATCACGATTTGGCGCATCCGCTCGGTAAAATCACGGGTATGCCGGGCATGATCGATGTCGGTCGAGCCTTGCATCAGGTTATCCATCAGCGGGTTGGCGATATCCCATAACGCCTGATCAGATAGCTGTCGAAAATCCATCCTATTCTCCTGTCAAAGTCATCTTGCCATCATTGGAACGGCGCTCAATCAAGCTTCGAGTAAGCAGCGCAACTCAGCTGATGTTCTGGTCGGCACAAACTCAGTGATCTCATATTCGGCCAAGCCATGCTGATAAAACGGGTCTTGCGCCAGAATGGACTCCAACTGAGCCTGATGCTCTGCCCGCGCCAGGATCACGCCACCGGTTCTCGGATTTTTCCGCCCTGATGCCAGAAATGTTCCTTTGGCATATTCCCGGTCCAAAAACGCCATATGGGCTTCGAGGTGCTGTTCAACTTCCTGCAGCTCGCAAACATAGTGCAATGAAACGACAAACATCCGCTCTCCTTAATGTTTCAGCCATTTGCTCATGATCCGTGACTGGGTCCCAAACCCTTGGCGGTCATAAAACTGCTGAGCCTGGTGATTAAATTCCATCACCTCCAGCCGCATTTCATCCGCCTGGTTTGCCACAGCCCACCGCTCTACTGCCGTCATCAACGCATTACCGATCCCACAGCCCTGACACTCCTCGTCCACGACAATGGTATTCACCCGGCAAATTCGGGTTGAATTCAGAAAACTCAACTCGGTATTCTGCGTGAGGCGCGCAACGATAAACCCACTTATCCGTGATTCAACTTCGGAGACATAAAAAATCGTATTGTCTGCCGCCATCAACTCAAGCCAAAACGCACTACCGCTGTCACTTTGGGCCGGATTGCTGAACACATGCGGCACATGTCGATGATGCTGTTGGTTAATCTGATAACCCAGGCGGCAAATCGCTTCAATATCATCAGCGATTGCGATTCTTACATTCATATTCAATTCCATTGCAAAAGACCGGGAATCTTGACCCGGTCTTTTCATTCCTTCAATTAAAGCGCAGTAAGACGCTTCGATTAATGGCGCTCTTTCACCGAGAACTTTTTCAAAAAGTCACTGATGGTGTATTCGGACAGGTCGATCAACTCGCCGGCATCATAAAAGCGGCCATAACACGTCGGGCAGCTTTCAAACCAGATATGCGGCTGCTTCGGATCAACCATCCGCAACAATTGGTTGTTCGGACATACCGGGCAATCAATGTGACCGATCTTGTTGAACTCTTTCCCGACCTCGACATCACCGGTATCCAGGCTTTCAGCAATCGGCTTTACATCTTCCAATTCATAAATATCGACCCATAAGCCCTTACAGTGGGTGCACCGCTCCACGTCGCCCAATGGGGTATGCAGTTGCTCAAAGTCAGATTTACATTTCGGGCACTTCATCGCCTATTCCTTTCTACATCAAACTTACAGGGCACCGGTTCTCACTCACACGACCGACCAGTGCGCAAATCAAGCTGAAACTATAGCACTGAAATCAATATCTTATAAATAAAGCGATCGAGCAAAATTGCCAACAACGCCATATTTGGTGAATAATCTTGCGATACGCCACAATTTGCATCAGACATCAATTAATTGGAGCGCCATTTGAAACCATTGGAAGTGATGCATGCTTACAGCCAGCATGAACGCAAGGACGCGACGTTTTCCGGCTTTACTAAAGTCGCATCTCCGAATTTCGTGAAATTTATCTCACAACACGGTCCCGGCAGTTTTATCAGTTTTTACTGTTTTTCTGCTGATGAAGCCAATGAGCGGATCGCCGACGAGATCGCGGCCTTTGCCAGATTAGGTCAATCTTTTGAATGGAAGACCTACAGTACCGACCAACCCGCAGACCTTGGTGCGGCGTTACTGGCCCACGGCTTTACCCGGGAAGCTTCTGAGTCATTTATGGTGCTGCCGTTGGAAACGGTGAGCGCACCGATGCCGGTCCCGGACTGTGTGGTCGAAGTCAGTGATATTGACGGTATTCGTGACGCAATCCGGGTTCAGGAGCAAGTCTGGGGCGGGGATTTCAGCCATCAGATGGCGCACTTAATCCAAACCAAGCAGCAGACACCGGACGATATCACCATCTATGTGGTCTATGAGCAAAGTCGGCCGGTGTCCTCGGCCTGGATCGTCTACCGCGACGAGAGCCCGTTTGCCGGTATCTGGGGTGGGAGTACCCTGGAAGCTTTCCGAGGCCGGGGCTACTATTCTGCCCTGCTGCATCAGCGGATCAATGATGCCAAACGGCGCGGCAAGCAATACCTCACGATTGATGCCTCGGATATGAGCCGGCCGATTGTCGAAAAGCACGGCTTTCAATTGATTGCCACGACGACGCCCTACATCCATCTCGCTACGCCAGGCACCGTCTGAATCGGTCACTTGAACCGGGGGCTTAAGCGCGCTTCAGCCCCCGAAATTCAGACCTCGGGATCACGGCTACCCGAGGGTGATTCGGGGCTGCGCTGCCAACGCTCAAACTTGGCAAAATCCTGTTTCACCAATTTCACACAAGTGGCAATCACCATCGCATCGTCGATCAACCCCACCACCGGCAGCATATCCGGAAAAAAATCCATCGGGTTAAATACATACAAGAGCGCCGCCACAATCGCGGCAATGGTAAACCAGGGAATTTCCCGATATTCCCCCTGCCAGTAGGCTTTGATCAACGCATACATGCTGAGCACGGCATCCAAATACATCTGAAGTGTCCCGCTGCCGCGGACTTTCTGTTTAATCTCCTGCTCTTTGGTCAGCACGGTTTCGATATCATGCTCGGTAACCTGGCTGGCACTGTCACGCAATGTTTGATCGGCTTTCTGTTCGGTCATCTTGCTCATTTGCGCCTCCTTATTACGCACTCCGCAGCATATGCTTGCTCACTATAACCCACTCAGCATTTTCTGCGTTACGCCGACGAACAAATTATAATTATTTTCCCACGCCGACGCCGGAGTTCAACTATGGTGTAACTCACATCATGAACGATAACCCCCTCAGGAATGGAGGCAATGTATGAAAGTGATGGTGATCGTGAAAGCTACACCGGGCTCCGAAGCCGGACAAATGCCCGACCAGGCCCTGCTCACAGCCATGGGCAATTTCAACAGCGAACTGGTCAACGCCGGTCTGATGCTCACCGGCGAGGGGCTCAAACCCAGCCGGGAGGGGGTTCGGATCCACTTCAGTGGCGCGGAACGTCGTATCAGCCACGGACCATTCGGGCCCCCTTCCGAACAGGTCGCCGGCTACTGGATTTGGCAGGTCCGCTCTCTCGACGAAGCCATCGACTGGGTGAAAAAATGTCCCAATCCGATGGCGGAAGATTCGGAGATCGAAATCCGGCCATTATTCGAAGCAGAAGACTTTGCTGCCGAAGATCCGACGGGCGAGATCAGACAACAAGAAATGCAACTCCGCCAGTCCGTCGCAATGCAGCAATCACGTTTAAATACCTACCTGTTCTTCGACGGATGCTGTAACGAAGCGCTGGCTTTCTACCAGCAGCGCCTGGGCGCCCAAGTTTCGCTACGCATGCGTTTCAGAGACAGTCCCGAGCCCTTACCGGAGGACATGCTTCAGCCGGGGTTTGAAGATAAAATCATGCACTGTGAATTTTCCATCGGGGATATGGTGGTCATGGCTTCTGACGGGTGCAGCGATACCCAGACTTTCTCCGGTTTCAGTCTGGCACTCACGGTGCCGACAGCAGAAGATGCCCATCGGACTTTTCAGGCATTATCAGAAAACGGCCGGGTCGACATGCCGCTGGCTGAAACCTTCTGGTCTCCGCTGTTCGGCCAGGTTACCGATCAATTCGGCGTATCCTGGATGATCATGATGCCGGAGCAATCAGCCTAAACACAGGGCACGCAACCACAGGAGTCAGTTCATGAAATATGCCGCACTGGTGAACAATAACGAAACCATTCAAGCCGCCAATAACATTCGGCCCAGATGCGATGGCAATATCGGCATCCGTCCGAGCAGGGAATTGGAGATGGAAAATAATCTGAGTTACGTTCCGGTTTCACCAACAGAACCAACGCGATGAACACATTTTTTTCAGTCGGAGGTTAATATGAGTTACGTTGATGGATTTGTCTGCGCTGTCCCAAATGACAAGCGCGAGGTCTACCGAAGCTATGCTGAAAAAGCCGCGCTGGTATTTAAGAAATACGGTGCCGAGAAAGTGGTTGAATGCTGGGGCGATGATATTCCTGCCGGAGAAATCACCTCTTTCCCGATGGCCGTTCAGTGCCGGGAGAATGAAGCTGTAGTGTTTTCCTGGATCTGGTGGCCATCCAGAGCCATCCGTGATGAAGCGATGCCCGAGGTCTTTAAGGACCCAATCTGCGATCCTAAAATAAACCCGATGCCATTTGACGGCAAACGGCTGATTTACGGTGGCTTTGAGGTTCTGGTCGACTGTTAGTGTCCTCCTATAGGAGCGTGGCGGATCACGCTCCTGACCACTGTACTATCGTACAAGGAGTACAATAATGATCCGAATCACACTCCTCCGACATGGTCACTCCGAGGCCGATGAGCTGGGTGTCCATGAAGGCCGCCTGGATAGCGCATTAACGCCCTTGGGGCGAGAGCAAGCCACCCAGCGCGCCGAAGCATGGCATGCACAAGGGCGTCAATTTGATCGACTGTTTTCCAGCCCTCTGAAACGCGCCAAAACTTGTGCCGACATCCTTGCCGAACAGTTAAACCTGGACGTCATCGTCCGGGACGGGCTTATGGAACGTGACAACGGAGTACTCGCCGGCTTAGCCTTTTCAGAATCCCAGCATCGCTATCCCAAGCCGGATATCGTCACACCTTTTCAACCTTATGTGGTCAGTGCCGGGAATGGCGAAAGTTACACGGAATTGTCCTGCCGGGCAGCACTGGAGCTGCAATACCTGGTTCGCCAGGGAGACGGCGCTTCTCTCGTGGTCTCTCACGGTGCGTTTCTCAATGCCATGATGAACGTCATTTGCGGCAACCAGCCCCGTGCCAATGAGTCCGGATTGGTGTTTCGACTCGGTGATTTGGCCTTTATCGATACTTGCTACGATGCGGCGACCGATACCTGGATCATTGAGTGCATCAATCCATAACAATCCATAACAATCCATAACAATCCATAACAATCCATCGAGATTTTATGCTGCTTACCCACACCCCTGTCATTGTTTTGTGTGTACTTATCGCCCAAACGAATAACAAAATAAGCTGTTATCTCTCATCGGCCTCATGAATCGCATGATTTTTGTCACACAATTTGATATAAACCGAAACGCATATTTACAGGTCGCGCATCGATGATGATCCGATCATCGCATCATCACCGTTGTTCTGAACCGGTTTGTGGATTTGCGTTGTTGTTTAATCATGAAAAGAGAAACAAAATGGACAGAAAAACCATCGGCTGCCTACTGGGTCTCAGTGGTATGGCCCTCTGGTTCATGCCTTTAGCCTATATCGATTTCGGCGGCTTCGGCGGCATGTTCAAGGGCGTGCAGTTATACCAAGCCGGTCATCACGTTGGCGGGATTGCCTACCTCCTCCTTTTCGCTTCCGCATCTTGTGCAATCACCGCCTGGTTTCAGCTGAAACCCCTGGCAACCCTTTCCGCAGCCGCCGCCTCCGGGATCTGCGTCTGGTTTTTGGTTCAGGCCGGCACGTCTGCAGCATGGGGCCTCATCGGCCTGAGCCTGGTCTCGATTGCAAGCCTGGTTCTGGCCCTCAAAATGAACAAGGATCTGGTGCTCAGCGAAGCGAACTAAACACACGGCTCCCCTTTAAGGCGGCAAACGGCCGCCTTATGGTCACATCTCTCTCCGCATACTGTCATAAAAGTGACGTGTTCTGTCCCGAAGGATCATCCCACCTCACTCGAATCGAAGCAGTTGCTCATTGCAAACCCGGCTTCCACATGAAATAGTTTGCATGACAACGTCAGGTAAGGATACATATGGACCGTCATCACCAAACACTGTTGGAACACACTTTTTCAGCCGTCTCCCCATTGAGCCAGGCGGAGTTTCAAGCAGCCCTGCCCCTGTTTACTTTCCGCCATTACGCCCCTAAAACAGACATCTTCACAGCCGGGGACCTTGTACGTGAGATTCATTTTTTACTGGATGGAATCGGCCGCTATTTTTATATCGATGCTTCCGGTACCGAGCGTAACAAATCCTTAGTCAGAAAAGGGGGGGCGTTTGCCAGTGTTACTTCGCTGGTCGAAGGCCACGGCAGTCCGTTTTATACCCAAACCATTACCGACTGCACGGTCGCCTCAATCAACTACCTGTCATTGATCGAACTGAGCGAACAACATCACGCCTGGTCGGTGTTCCTGCGCCGGATCTATGAGCGTTTGGTGTTGAAGAAAGAGAAACGAGAAGCGGATTTTTTACTGCTAGGTGCCCGGCAACGCTATGAGCAATTTCTGAATGAGTTCGGCGAAGACAGCGCCCGGATCCCGCTGCGACATGTCGCCATGTACCTGGGGGTCACCGATGTAACCCTGTCCAGGATCCGCCGGGAGATGAACCTGACCGCGCAGGGACTTAACATAAGTTAAGGCACCAGTCGTAATCTCCTTTTATGGTTGAGTCCCCTTTGACAGGAGACTCACCATGAGAAAGTTATTACCACCAATACTGTTTGTGATGTTTATTGCAGCCATGTGCGTGATCTGCTGGGCGCTTGGCATGCATCACCTGATCCCAACGCCTTACAATGTTGCCGGGCTACCCCTCCTCCTCGGCGGACTTGCTCTGGCAGTCAATGGCAAAAAAGTCTTTCGGCAGCACAACACCAATATCATGACCTTCGGGCAGCCGGATGTTCTGGTGACCGACGGTATTTTTCAATACACGCGAAACCCGATGTACCTGGGCTTTTGCATCGCGTTAACCGGTGTCGCCATCCTCATTGGGGGATCCATCATCGCCTTGCTGCTGACTGCGCTCTTCCTGTGGATCACAGACCGATGGTACATCGCCTTTGAAGAGCAAATGATGCGCAACACTTTTGGTGCTGAGTATGACGCCTATTGCCAGAAAGTCCGGCGCTGGCTTTAAGTCACGACTTCGACAGCAGAACCCGACATTGCGCAACCGCACACACAATACAAGCTGAGTTAACAGCTTTACCGTATGGCGGTTGCGCAATAAAAACATCTGCTGTAAAAACCAGACCAACGCAATGATTTCACGAATGATCATCACCTCGGAGCTGGGTTATCAATGACGCTAGAGACAGAACTGTTGCTGAGCAGAGCCAACGCAGAGTGCATTCCCATCGCATTACTGCTCGAAGCTGATCCGAGTGAGACACAAATTGCAACCTACCTCCGGGATTCGCTGTGTTTTATCGCGCGCCAGGGTGAAGACATTCTCGGTGCCTGTGTTTTAAACGCACACGGTGAACAGCAGATTGAGTTATTCAATATTGCGGTTCGTCCGACAGCCCAGGGTCAGGGGATCGGCGCTGCCCTGCTCAGTTTTGTGATCGCAGAGGTCAAAGCGCTCGGATTTCGACAAATCGTGTTAGGGACCGGAACATTCGGTTATCAGCTGACGTTCTACCAGCGGCTGGGTTTTCGGGTCGATGGCGTCATCAAAGACTTCTTTATCGATCATTATGAAGACGCTATTTTTGAGCATGGCATTCAGCATAAAGACATGTTGCGGTTGGTGCTGGAACTCCATTAAACTGCTGCGTATTCATGGCGACTGCGAGCGAGTTTTTTTGTTGTTCCCTGTCGTTTGCCCCGAAACTTCATTCACAACCAATGCTTATCCGCCCATTGTAAGGAAATCCCCCATGACAACGCCCCCTACCAAGATCACCTTTTTCGAAATGCTGACCCCTTTGATTGTCTCGGGGAAAAAGACCATCACCATCCGGGACGAATCTGAAAGCCACTATGTCCCAGGCAGTCAGGTCGAAGTCTTTACGCTGGAAACCGACGAGAAGGTCTGTGACATCGAAATCCTCTCCGTCGAACCGCTCCGGTTTGACGACATTAACCAGTTTCATGCCGAGCAGGAGGCATTAGAACTGTCCAGACTCAAGACACTGATCCGTGACATTTATCCGGATATCGACCAGCTTTATGTCATTACCTACAAGCTAATCAACAACGGATCCTGAGCCCGGGATCACCCAACAGATAAGGATTGTCTGTGTTTCAACTCAAGACCGAACATTTAATCATCCGCGATATGTGCCTCGAAGACGAGGACGCTTTCGTGGCGATTTCTCAGGATGAAAAGTATCAGCGCTTTTACGATGAATCCGATTGTGATCCGAATAAATACCGGGAGCTGACCCACCTGTTTATCGTGCAAGCCAACGAAGTACCGCGTCGGAGCTATCAATTGGCAATCGAACATCAAGCGACCGGTGCATTCATCGGCACGGTCTGCTTGCGTCTGGAAGACAATCGTCAGGCATCCATGGGTTGCGGCTTATCCCGGCATCACCAGGGGCAAAACCTGATGATAGAAGCCGTTCGGGCGCTGGCTAGCTTCGGGTTTCAGGAGCTCAATATTCATCGCATCTACGCCGAAACCATCGGAGAAAACAAAGCGGCGATTCGCCTGTGCCGACGCTTAGGGATGCGCCAGGAAGCGCATTTCCATCAGCACCGCTATTTCAAAGGCCAGTGGTGGGATACGGTTGTCCTCGCGATCCTGAAATCAGAATGGGAACAATCACCGCAATAACATCAAGCTGGGAAAAACGCTTACCAACCCGGAATTGTGCCACTCCAGCATCAATTCGATACAGGGCTGGTGAATGTTCAGCGATTCAAGGGAGAGGAAGACAAATGGAATTCATCCTGACAAACGACCCATGCCATGACGACGTCGAAGAAATCCGCCAGGGTTTGAGGCAGTATAACGCGCCGCATATTCGCGACATTGCGGATCAAACCATGGCTTGTTTCAGTTGTGCCCCGGATGGTACCAAACAAGGGGGCATTATCGGCAGGGCTTGGGGGAACTGGCTGGTGATTCAGTATCTATGGGTGAGCCCCAACCAGCAACAGCAAGGGATCGGCTCTGGGCTGCTAAAAAAACTCGAACAGCATGCCAGCTCACTGGGCTGCCAACATGCGCTGGTCGATACCCTCGACTTTCAGGCCCGGCCGTTTTATGAGAGACATGGCTATCAGTGTCAAATGACGCTGGAGAACTACCCCGAACAGGGTCAATTGCATTTTATGACCAAGTCACTCGAATAGGCGTGCCTTTGCCAGTTCATGTTACCAAAGCCATCGCCTTGAATCAGAGCCAGAAAACGTCCTGAACATATCATCGAAGTCAATCAGAGAGCGACAGATGAAAACGATTTTTGAATATACTCAATCTCATGTTTTAGTTCTTCCTCAGGCACTGTTTGCAATGAGCGATGTGACCGTCCTAAACCATCATCGAAACTCAGCCTTGTTTTACAAATATCTTGAACAGGACTTAGTTGATATTGAGTTTTACACCAACACGCCTTGTCTGATTTACATTGAAAGCGGCCGGGAAGTCATCACGAACAATCAATACCAAACCATCGAATTGCTTGAAAATGATGCCATTTTTCTTTCACAAGGATTAACCCTGCATTCTGATTTTGTCAAGCAAACAGAATCACTCAGAGCCTTCCTGGTATTTTTTGATGAGACGGTGATCACCGAATACCTGAGCAAGTCTCAACCCAAACGCTCCGCAGGCCATCGGGATCAAACCATTCTTAAATTAAAAGATGATGGTACGATCAAACAGTTTTTTAAAACGATTCATTCAGATATAACAGACTTCAACTATCTGAAAATAAAGCTTCAAGAGCTGCTTCACTTAATCGCCTGGAAAGATCATCAGGGCATACTTCACACTTTACTCTCGACATCGAAAAGACTGCCGAAGCAACAAAATCTGTCACGACTTCTGGATAATCACGACGTTCTTCATCTGACCGTAAACGATCTGGCGCATATCTCTGGGCGAAGCCTTTCAAGCATCAATCGTGATTTCAAAGCAGCTTACAATCTGTCTCCTAAAAAATGGTTACGTGATAAAAAGCTTGCCCGTGCGAAAGCCCTGCTGGAAAACGGTGATATATCCGTCACAGAAGCAGCGTTGACCATCGGCTATGAAAATGTCTCGAGCTTTATTAAGGCCTTTAAATTGAAGTATGGCGAAACACCCAACCAAATAAAACAGACTAAATGACAGAAAAACGTTATTTTTGACAATCATAGCGTAGTTGGATACGCACCACTCAAATATCTTATACCTCCATACAGACCAAGGAGGAAGAAATATGAGTGTTCGAGTCACCCTAAATTGCCCAGTCAAACCGGAGCGTTTCCAGCAGCTATTGCCATTTCTGAAAGAAAATCTACCGAACGTGAGAAGTTTTAACGGTAACCTGCAGGTCAAGGTGCTCTTTGACCAAACAAGCAATGAAATGCTGCTGGATGAAGAGTGGTTATCCGTTGAAAGTCATCAGGCATACCTGAGTTTCATACATGACAATGGCGTTTTAGACCAATTAGGCACTTTTTTAAGCACCCAACCGACCATCAAATATTTCGAAACTATTGAAATATAAATAAAAACACATTTGGGTGTGGGAATAAAACTCAACTCGCACCCAAAATTATATTTCACAAAGGTAGAAGACCGACCAATATCACCGGATTTATCTCACCATGCAGCACAGCACCTGAACAGATCATGTTTAATCCACCATCTTTTTTGTCTAAAATATTCAGTCACTTTTAAATTTAAAGTTAACAGTTACAATTTTTCATCACAGATTAAAACAACCATCACAACATATTAATTGTACAACGCCTCGCATCCCCTAGGATTAAACTACTTTCCGCGGCAGTACAGAAGAAAGTAAGTTCAAGTCAGTATCTGAACTCAAACTCAAATATTCATTAGGCTATTTCAGTCATGAATGACGACTAACTACCTGAACACCAACAAGGAAAAAGGTTTATGTCTAATAATGAGAATTTATTCAGTCAGATATATCAACAACTCAGCACGCAACTCGGCATTCAGTACTTGCAAATGAACGGTACGCCACAGAATTTTAACTGGAATGTTGCACCGACGGGGCAAATGGATCCAACAGCCTATCAAATGATTAGCGCGATGCCGAACTGGTCCCCCGTGGGTAACTTCTCCCCCACTGCCACACGTTTTTTTGATGCCTACAAACAAATTTTCTCGCATGTCACTTTTAAAGTCAGCCCGGAACAACAGCAAGCGGTGACAGACGCGACGAATCAGGTAACCCAAAAACAAAATGCCATTGTCCAGGCAAACAGTAATATGAACCAAGCTTACCTGGCCGCAAAACAAAATGGCGGCGTAGTGTTTGAAGCACGGTATCCGACCATCAATGACTGGCTGGCATCCCCGGAAGCGCAAAGCTATGTCCGGGCGATTAACGACGCCACAGCGGCTTTCGATCAAGCCCTGGCATTTAAGTTACAACTCGAAAAAGCCTTCATGCCGCAAAGCCTGCAAAATGCAATTGACGCGACGGTCATGCCAACCACAGATCCGGCTTCAGCAACAGCCCCACGCGGCTGGGTCAAGGTGCCAAATGGCAGCGGGATTCTGGAATGGCAGCCGGAGTTTAAGGTCGGTCAGTCCGGCCAGGACTGGCGCAGCGAGTTAACCAATGGGAGCCAGGGTGCATTTACCATTACTGTTGACGCCAGTGATCAGTCTTCAGCCATGAATCACTCCTGGGCTGGCGGGAGCGCAGGCTACAGCACCTTCTTCTGGGGGGTACACGGCAGCGGCGGCTGGGAGAAAATTGACTTAAGCTCACAAGACTCCAGCCTCAAAGCAGAGATCCAAGTCGAAAGCAGCACTTTAGTTGATATTTCCCCCGGCGACTGGTACGACGGCGGCTTCCTCAATGAACTTGCGAATGCAACGCAGGGGCAATCCGGCCAGGGATTCACCATTGTCAGCCCTTGGGTTGCCAACGGTCCTCAAGGAAGCAGCTCGCTGTTTGGTCAGTACGGCATCTTGACCACCGGCATTGTTCAGTTGCTCGTTGCTTACAAACCAAGCTTTAAAGTGACCATGAGTGAAGCAACTTACAACCGGAACTATGAGAAGTTCAACGGGGGTGGCGGCTTCCGCATCGGGCCATTTAATTTTGGCGGCAGTGGTGGCCATGAAAGCGAATACATCCACAGTACCTCCGGAAATAATACGTTCGAAGGGAAAACGACCTCTGAAAATCCTGTCATTCTCGGGGTTGTTGTGAGCTTCCCTGGAAATGTATCCCCCAATACCAACAAATCCAAATCCGCTGCAGATTTGGCTGAAGTGTAATCCTCACCATCATCGGGGCAGCCTGTCTGCCCCGAAAACACCCTAAAGAGCGATGACGTTGCTGAATCACACGGTCAGGAAAAGCCCGCTCCTCTACCTCATGTTTATTTTATTGTTGGTGTTGACGATGGCCTTTTTCACGATCCCTGAAAACCAGAGTTCCGACCCTGTGGTGACCATCCAGGGACAGGTGCTCATCCCCAGTAAAACCTGGTCCTGGAAACCGACGGTAACCGGTACTTTGCCTTTAAGCATGGTCAACTTCAGTGACACTTTGCCGGCTTCATGTTCCGGCGGCGCGTTTGCATTTGGTACGGAACGGTTGTTTAACAGTTACAGCCTGCTACTGAACTTGATTGACGAGGAACATTTTGAACCCAAGCAAGTTTTAATTCATGCCCGGGAGCTGATCAAACCACCAAGCCAGCCACCAGCCTCAGCCAGCTTTACACCGCTTGGCTGGACAAAAACAACCGATGGTTCCGGGATGCTGCGCTGGACCCCGGCCTACAGCATCAGCCAGTGGTCCGATGAATGGGTTGATCAAATCACCAAAGGCTCCAACCCCCAAACCATTCGCATCCCGATACAACATCCGATTTCGCTGAAGATTGGGCACGCCACTCCACTTGAACTTCCGCTACACACGGGCAGCAACTATTTAGAAATCAGCGCACAGGCGTGGAACCGGATTAAAATCACCCCGGGAGCTTGGTTCAACAGTAGCTTGTTAAAATTCATCAAAGAAAGCCGACCGTTATTACAAGGCGGCGTGAATCTTGACTCAGTCATGGGTGCAAACGGACTACTCCATTGCCGGGTTTCTGAGCTGATTGTGGCTTATCAACCGACGGTTGAATTAACCGCCTTTGGGAGCGTGGAGGCAGCAATCGATCGCGCCGTGACCACCTCTAACGCCCTCACAATTGGAAATATCAAATTCAATCGGGCAGAAAAATCCGCCGAGAAAAGTGATGGGATCAATACGATATACAGCTTATCGTCAGACTCAAAGCTCCCCATCATGATTGCCGTCAACGTGGTTCAACTCTAATCTTTCAAGACGACGCGAGATATCTGGAGTTGATCGCAGGCAGTGACAAAACTTGATAACTTGAGGAATTGAAAGCTTGAGGAATTGAAAATCCCCGCGCCCCTTCAGGCGCGAGGGTGAACAACATTATTTGTATTTGCGATGAAATTCGTTGGACGATTCATCGTCATCCGTGTTGTCCGGATACTGCTTATTCGTTTGGGATGAATCATCGGACTTCTCAGAAGTCTTCGCGCCGCTGTCCGCTGAATACTCAAGGTTGCCGCGAAGCTCTCCAGAAGGAAACGCATCACTATGGACATTGATATACACAGCGCTATTCTTGATAGCCTGTTTCAACGCATAAAAATCACCGGCACTGATTCCCTGCTCTGTGTTCTCAAGCACGTCGTCGCTGGTAATCATCCCTTGGAGTCTTTCCCCCGGCTCCGGACAAGACGGGACATTCGTCGACGGACTGACGGCACCGTTACTATTACTACAGATGAATGCAAACACGCCCCCATTGACGCCGGGCTGAGCAAAATGGATATGGGCTGCTGTAATCTGGCCGGCGAGATTATTGTATCGGAAGGAAAAATACAATTTATCGTAACTTAACCAAGCACGAAAACTCCCGGAGCCTCTCGTGAAGACAGCGGGGACTTCTTGAAAGCCGTTCAGTGTTGCGGAGAAATTAGTTGCTCTGGAAGTGGCGTGATCGGCCAGGACAGAACCGCTGAGCGTTATTCCGAGCCCAAGCAATAGCACGGACTTTGTGAATTTATTCGTCATTCTATTACCCTCGCGTTATCTGGGGACACATTAATGCTTCATCGGGTATCAACCTCTTCTTATTCGTTAAGCCACTGCTCTTCGTGCAAAACAGCATGAACGCAGTTAAAAACGACATAACACCCCGTATTCCCCCGGTGACGCCGTCCGAATATCGACAAATCTCTGGCGAAGTATAGTCATTAACTTCCCCCCTCATTCAATCAGTGGTCAAATGAATCATCAATTTTGGCGGTAAGTGTAAGATTCCAAGCGTGATTCTGGTGAACAAAAACCGATTCTAAAACTACCCTATCCGTTCTTTTGACCCGACGGCCATAATAAACAAGCTCTGATCTCAAAAAATTCTTTGCCCTAAAGGAAATGACAGTGTTGAAGAATTGCATGAACGAAATTATTGCCTGAAACGACGTATTCAACCGACCGTTGCGTTATGAGCGCTGCCTGATCCGGCGAATGTCCTGAAGCGGTGGCGCGCCGAACAAACGGCTGTACTCCCGGCTGAACTGCGAGGCGCTTTCATATCCCACCAGGGCACTGGCGCGACTGGCATCCAAGTTCTGATTCAGCATCAGCTCCCGGGCCTCTTGCAAGCGGAGTTGCTTTTGAAACTGTAGCGGGCTGGTTCCGGTGAGAGTACGAAAGTGCTGACGAAACGTTGAAGCACTCATGTGGGCGCGCTCAGCGAGCTCATTCATGTTCAATGAATGGGCAAAATTTTGCTTCAGCCAGGCAACCACTTTCGAAATTTGATCGCTGGGCGAACCCTCAGTAGCCAATTGCCGTAATTGCACACCATGCGGGCCGGTTAACAAGCGAATGATCAATTCCCGGTGGATTAGCGGTACTAAATAAGGCTGCAGATCGGGTTGCAACGGTAACTGAAGCAAGCGAATCATAACATCGCATAAATTGGCATCAGCTTGTTCAATTGAAACGGCCTGGTAACCCTCTCCCCGCAGCGGCCGGGGTAGGCTCAGCTCAGCATGAATGTCCAGGATTTGAGCAATATCGAGCTGAACCAAGAGCCCCAGGTAGGGCTGATGGCGACTGGCCTTCGTTACATGGGAAACCACAGGCAGATCAAGGGTGGTGATCATCGTTTGTCCGGGGTGCAATTCAATCACCTCGTCTCCCATCAGCACCTGCTTGCTGCCTTGCACGGTCAAAGCCAAACTAAGCGTATAGATACAGTGCAAAGGCTCCGTCGGTACATTTCGGCGATGCAAAGACAAACCCGGAACGGCCGTGACATGATCCCCTTCGACACGGGCCTGGTGACTGACCATCTCCGCCAAAACGGCCAGTTTGGTCGATAACGATAAATAATTTTGCTCGCTCATTGCTCAGTCAATCGCTCTCTTCTCAGTTCCGGACCATCGGTCAATCAAACAATCACAACCCATTTCAGCCTCAGATTCACTCGCTGATCATCAAATTCAAAAACATGCCAGGCGCACTAGCTCGCGCTTGGCTCTCAAACAAATTACAGGTGTTCCCGGAAGAATGGTACCACTTGCGCCAAGGCCAGTGCGACCGGCTCAGGCTGATCATACAGGTCGTAATGGGACCAACCCTCGGCGACAAAAATTTGCTTGTTCTGTGACGCCGCACGACCGTAAATTTCCCAGCCATCGCGATAAGCACCAAAGCCACCCGGTTTGTCACCAATCACCACCATCAGCGGTTGGGTCAACAGCACTTCTGCATGAAGGAAGGCATCCCAGCCCATGGCTGCACTGTTGAAAGAAAACAGACCGCTGGTTGCACCGTTGGGCTGCTGGCCACGCGGTGTTTTGTAATAATCCGTCGCTTCCAGTACATCGATATCCGTCAACCCCGCTTGCTTGGCTTCCTCGACTGACGGCGGCAAATAATCAATCACATGACGTGCTGCACCCTGCGCTTCTGCCGTCCGTTGTTTCCCCATCGCTTGCATCGCGCCGACCGGATCGAACTGACTGAACGCTTCTCGGATCAAGCGGCCAAAATTCACGCCGGTGATCGAAGCCAACGCCTTGATACGATGATCGGTCATCGCTGCATGAATGGTATATGCCCCACCGCCACAGACGCCAATTGCGCCGATACGATCTGGATCGACATAAGGCAGCGTCACCAGATAATCAATCGCGAAACGAATGTCCGACACCCGAATCGACGGATCTTCAATAAAGCGGGGCGTGCCGCCACTGGCGCCCTGAAAACTGGCGTCAAAAGCCAACACAACAAACCCTGCTTTCGCCAGCGCAGCGGCATAAACATTGCCGGAAGTCTGATCTTTACAACTTCCGATCGGATGGGTGCTGACAATCGCCGGATACTTGGTCGCTTGATTAAAATCCGGCGGCAGATAGATATCGGCTGCTGATTCCCAGCCCAGGTTTTGATAGGTCACACTTTGGATATTGCTCATGATGACTCCTCAGGGCCGGCGCCTTCCGCCGGCCGCTGTAATATGAAGAAACGAAGAATTAGAGTTTGGCCTGGAAGAATGGCGCCAGGACCGAGACAGCTTCATCGACGTACTGCGGCACATCGTACAGAGACATATGGTTGGCCCCTTCGACAACATGGAATTGTTTGTCCTTACTGGCTGCGCGCGCAAACATGTCATCGCTCATCCACTTGCTTCCCGCTTCACTCCCGGCAATCACCTGCAGGGGCTGGGTCAGGAAAGCCTCGGCTTTGTTGTAGGCATCGTACGTAATAATCTGGCTGATGCTTCGCGCAGTCATATAGCCCGGAGCCGTCGGAGACTGGCAGCGTGGTGTATGATAGTACTCCCAGGCTTCTTCCAGCTCCTTATTCGGCGCATCCTCTTTACGCATCGGTGCCAAGGGCAGGATCGCCAGGTCATTTGCTGCGGCATCACTGGTTCGGGCCTGAGAGCCATGGGCAATGTAAGGGATCGCGTCTTCATCTTTGACATTGTTGTCCCAGCCATTGCGGAACATCGCGCCGATATTGACCGCGCTGACGGCGCCTACCGCTTTAATCCGACGATCATTGATTGCGGCATTTGCGGTGTAGCCCGCTCCGGCACAGATCCCCATCGCGCCAATTCGATCCTGATCGACATAAGGCAGCGTTGTCAGATAATCAATCACCGCGCTGACGTCCTCGGTACGAATGTAAGGATTTTCCAGCTGACGCGGTTCACCGGTACTTTCGCCTTGATAAGAAGCATCATAAGCAATCGTCACCAGACCTTGTTCAGCCAGTTTTTTTGCGTACAGGCCGGAAGCCTGCTCTTTCACCCCACCACCGGGATGAGAGACCACCACGACCGGATATTGTTTACTGCTGTCAAACCCTTCAGGGAAGTTGATCACTGCCGCCATCGTGACGCCCTGACCGTTCAGATTTTTGAAGTTGACTTTTTGCATGATGCTACCCTTTTACAGTGTATTTGCATGCGCTTTTCAAAAGCGACCTGCGTTTCCTGATGATGAGCAACGCGACACTTAACGTCGGTGAAACACCTTGGTTTCTCTGTTGCCGTGCTCCGCACCACCGATTGAATCGATGAACTGAGTATGGCCTTCTTCAGCAACAAAAGTTTGCCCATTCAGCGTCAATTCTTGCCTGATTTGACGATCATGCATTTCATCTTTTCGGGTGGACACGGCTTTGTTGTGTGCCATCAGGGATAAGGTTAGCTACCCTGCCAGCACCTGCCCGTGTATGTTCAACAAAGACATTGCCTGTTGTGACGGGATCAAGAAAGGCTGTATGACGCAAAGGACTTACAAAAGCTAAGCGGGTGACTTAGATTGACGGAGATACTGTGAATCCGAAGCAGGGAGGGATCTTCTGGAAACCTGAATCCAGATGGCTGCTGCAAATGTGCAAACCATCCGGTCAGGATTTGTTGCAATACGCTTAGCGCTGATGATACTTCGCCAGCATCGTATCCAATTTATTGGCAAAGTTCTGGCGGTCAGCTTGGTTCAGGGGTGCCGGGCCACCAGTTTGCACGCCGCTGCTGCGCATGGTTTCCATGAAGTCGCGCATTTGCAGGCGCTGTTTAATGGTGTCTTTGGTATACAGCTCGCCGCGCGGGTTCAGGGCGTGAGCGCCTTTGGTGATCAGCTCATCGGCCAGCGGGATATCTGCGGTGATCACCAGATCGCCGGCTTCCGCTTGCTGAACAATATAGTTGTCCGCGACATCAAACCCCGACTCGACCTGAATCGATCGGATATGCGGTGACGGTGGTACCCGGACAAAATGGTTGGCCACTAGTGTGACGGGAATCGCAACCCGGTTGGCCGCCCGGAATAAAATCTCTTTAATCACATTCGGACACGCGTCGGCGTCTACCCAAATCTTCATCTTCAACTCTCTCATCTAAAAACCTATCGAAATCAGTCAATCATCGCTGATTCCAATGGGTATAAGAAAGCCGCCCGGACGGCGGCTTTCTGCATGTTTAAAGCATCAAAGGTTCAACAATTCGTCGTTGAAAACCTTAGCCTTCCAGACCTTTCTTCGCCAGGTACTCATCGTACGTGCCGTGGAAATCTTCAACGCCGTCTTTAGTGATCTCAATGATCCGCGTCGCGATCGAAGAAACAAACTGACGGTCGTGCGAGACAAACATCAGGGTGCCTTTGTAGTTTTCCAGCGCCAGGTTCAGAGACTCGATTGATTCCATGTCCATGTGGTTGGTTGGCTCATCCATCAGCAGGATGTTTGGTTTTTGCATGATCAGCTTACCAAATAGCATGCGACCTTGCTCACCACCGGAAATCACGCGCACAGATTTCTTGATGTCGTTTTGCGAGAACAGCATCCGACCCAGGATCCCACGAACAGTTTGCTCATCGTCCCCTTCGTTCTTCCACTGGCTCATCCAGTCAATCAGATTCATGTCTGTGTCGAAGTCATCCGAGTGATCCTGAGCATAGAAGCCAATGTTGGCATTTTCAGACCACTTCACCATCCCGCCCATCGGATCCATGGCGCCGGCCAGAGTATTCAGGAAGGTTGACTTACCAATACCGTTCTCACCGATGATCGCGATGCGCTCACCCACTTCAACCATCAGATTCACGCCGTTGATCAGGATGTTATCACCGTAACCCTGCTTCAGCCCTTCTACTTCCAGCGCGTTACGGAACAGCTCTTTTTCCTGCTCGAAACGGATGAACGGGTTCTGACGGCTGGACGCTTTCACTTCTTCCAGCTGGATCTTATCAATTTGTTTCTGACGAGAAGTCGCCTGCTTCGCTTTTGAGGCGTTGGCCGAGAAACGGCTAACGAAGGTATTCAGCTCGGCAATCTGGGCTTTCTTCTTGGCATTATCCGCCAGCAGACGCTCACGTGCCTGCGTCGCAGCAACCATATACTCGTCGTAGTTGCCCGGGAACAGGCGCAGCGCACCGTAGTCCAGATCCGCCATGTGGGTACACACACTGTTCAGGAAGTGACGGTCGTGCGAGATGATGATCATGGTGCAGTTACGCTCCAGCAGAACGCGCTCCAACCAGGCAATGGTGTGAATGTCCAGGTTGTTCGTCGGTTCATCGAGCAGCATGATATCCGGGTTAGCAAACAGGACCTGCGCCAACAGAACCCGAACTTTCAGGCCCGGTGCAACCGCACTCATCAGACCAAAGTGCATATCCTCTGGAATACCCAGACCCAGCAGCAGCTCCCCGGCACGGGCTTCGGCTGAATAGCCGTCCATTTCCGCGAATTCAACTTCCAGATCAGCAACACGCATGCCGTCTTCTTCAGACATCTCGGCCATGGCGTAAATACGATCGCGCTCTTCTTTAATTGCCCACAGCTCTTTGTGACCCATGATCACCGTGTCGACAACCGTGTACTCTTCAAAGGCAAACTGATCCTGGCCCAGTTTCGCCATACGCTCGTTCGGATCTTTGGAAACAGTACCGGAAGAAGGCTCCAGCTCGCCGCCCAGAATTTTCATGAACGTCGACTTACCACAGCCGTTGGCGCCGATCAGACCGTAGCGGTTGCCTTCACCAAACTTGACTGAGATATTTTCAAACAATGGCTTATCGCCAAACTGCATTGTGATATTAGCGGTAGAAATCAATGTACTGTTCCAATGTTGATATATTTAACAAGCATGAAAAAAGCTGCCGAACCGACAGCTTTTACCTTGTGAACGCGGGGGAGTATATCAGGTTTCGTGATCTACATCATCCATGGATCCATGTTATTGTGCCGCCATCAAAAACAGCGCGCCCCGTCAGGGTGAGTTTTCGATCACAGACGTCTGACTGGCGTGAAGCCTGCGACTTTTCTGCTGCTCTACCCGGGCCAGCCAGATCAAGGGCACAATAATCAGCGCCGTTCCCGCCAGCATGGTCATGTCCGGGATTTCATCGAACCAGATCAGCCCGATCCCAACCGCGCCAAGCAAACCGGTATACTCGGCACTGGCTATTTTGTTGCTCTCCACCCGCCGGTAGGTGGCCACGCAAATCCCGGCATAGACCAGAATAAACGCGCTGGATCCCGCGGCTGTCATCAGCAGGTTCCAGTCCCAACGCTCCCCTTCCCACAAGGCCAGGCACAGCGAGACCGGAATGCCTGCGGCGTTCGTCAGCAGCAGCGTCTGGGGCACGCTTTGATACGGCGGCAATTTGCGGATCAGCAAGTTATTCCCGGCCAGCGTCAGCGCCACAATCAACGCGGCGATCGCCGCCCAGTCAATTTGCGTGGGGCGGATAATCACCAGTACCCCGACAAAACCAACCAACCCGGCCAGCATGGAATAGCGTGACAACTGCTCTTTGTACAACAAGTACGCTAACGGCAGCATCAGCAATGGCGCAGCATAGAAAATCGCATTGGCAGTCGCCAGCGGCATGGAATTAATCGCCACCACCATAAACACCGCGCCCAAAAGCCACACATGGGCCCGCAGCGTGTGCCACTTCAGGCCATCCATCAAACCCGCCCTGCCCCGGTGAAGACAAAACGGCAGTAAGATCAGCACCGCCGTGATCTGGCGGAAAAATACAAACTGGAACACCGCTACGTCTTCCCCCAGCGTTTTCACCAAGGCGTCCGAAAAAACGGCGATCAAATTACCCACCACCAGCAGGGTCATCGCCACCCCGACAGACATCACTGGCATATCACCTCCGAAGAGGACGTAGCAACCATCCCCATTTCCTTTCAATCATCCAATGGCAGAAGCTTAGTTGATACGTTAGTATCGATGGTAATGATATTTATTGGTTATTTATGAGCTGAGCTAATAATGAAATTACCTCCCCTTCGCGCCGTGCAGTGTTTTGAAGCTGTGGCCCGGCTGAACAGCTTCTCGCAAGCTGCTGTTGCCCTGAACGTCACCCAAAGTGCCGTCAGCCATCAGGTGCGACTGTTGGAAGAATATCTGGGTGAAAGCCTGTTTAATCGCGGCGGACGCAAGCTCTCCCTCACGGTGCTGGGTGAACGTTATTTTGAAGATATTTCCCACTCGCTCCAGTGTATTTCTCAGTCCAGCCAGCAGATCCGCGAGGGTGAATGTGGACGGCTGCGGCTGGCCTTGTACAGCTCGCTTGCCGTGAAATGGCTGGTGCCGCGGCTGGAAAATTTCCGTCAGCTTCACCCGGAGATCGAACTGACCTTAAAGATGGTCACTGAAGAGCCGGAATTTACCGACCAGTGTGCGGACTGCTTTGTTACGGCGCATCCACCCCGTAAGAACTTTACTGCTGAGTTCCTGTATCAGGAAACGCTCTACCCTTTTTGTAGCCAGAAACTGTGGCAGAAAATACAGGATCAACCGCTACCGGAAGCCATTTGGCAACAACCTTTGCTCTCCGTGCATTCTATCTTTAATTCAGAGCAAGGGGCCGACTGGAAAACTTGGTGCGAACTGGGCGGGTTCGAACTCCCTGCCGGTGCCAACATGAGCTATTTCAGCCACATGGTTCTCGCCGCGGAAGCTGCGAAATATCACCAAGGCATCGCCTTTCTCAATGACTACTTCCTCAATGATCAGGACCGGCAGCACCTGGTGCGCATCCCCACCCATGAATTGCCGACCGGCGACAAGCTCTACTTCACCTATAAACATTCACGGGCAAGACAGAGTGAAATCATCGCCCTGGGCCGCTGGCTCAAACAGCAGTGCTTTGATTATGAGGGGCAGTAGTTCTTCTGATTGGCCTGCGGCATTATTTGCTGTGAAAAACCAACGGGCTCGATTTATCCCGTGGCCTCAAAACCACCAAGACCGACAAAGAGCGTTTTGTTGATTTACTGCCACCAGCCATTGAAGCACTGAAAGCGCAACGCCACTTAACGTATTTGTTTCCGGCCAAAGAATATGATGTAGAGTTGCCCGGCCAAGCCTATCGCCAAGAGAAGCTCCGCTTCGTCTTCAACCCAAAGGCCGTTCGTGAGCAGAAGTGCAGCGACTACGACTATTACGGGAAACGCGCGCTTGGCAAAGTTTGGGAGGCCCTCTGCCAAAAGGCAGGCATTCCACACCGGAATCAGTACCAGTTGCGGCACACCTACGCCAGCTGGATGATCACCCACGCGAACGTCAATGTCAGTTACCTGGCGCAGCAAGTGGGCCACGCCGATATCACCATGGTCGCCAAGGTCTATGGAAAGTGGTTAAAGGAATCGAACAAGAAGGAGTCCGATCGAGTGTGGGGAGAGTTGCAGAAGGTTCAGAAGGTTCAGAAGGTTCAGAAGAAGTAAAACCGCCGAAAGGCGGTTTGGTTTAATTGTAAACTCACAAGTTGACACAAACGCGTTAGATCTTTGTTCTACTGGCAAGACTCGAATTAGAGAATGTATGGGTAACGCTTGCTATAAAGTATCTCATACTGAACTAGCAACGTACACCAAACTTCATACCAAAACCGCCGAGAGAAACGGGTTCATTTTACACCTTGATACCGAGAAGGCTCATATGTTTTAGCCGTTTTGAGTTAAATAAGATCATTCATGTTTATTTGATAACCTGATTGCTTCATTTCCTTAGCTAGTTGCAAGTGCCAAGCTGAAGCCTCATCAAGCTGAATGTATACAACGCCACTTATATCATTTGGTAATTCAATAGGAGCTTCTACCAACGCAGCCACGTTACCTCTACCTAGTTTTCCGATTAAGTAACCATGCTCAAACACTACATTTTGGCGAGCTCTACCATTTAATTCATCTGCATTATTCTTAGTATTTCCTACATCGTCAGGCGTATAGAGAACTATAGCAAAACCGACCTCTGAATAATGTTCAATTTTTTCAATGATTGTGCGACCAGAACTAGCTTTCTCATGTAGAATTATGGCTTCTAACCCTAGCTTTTCCACAAACCTAGCAGCCTTGACTTGTGCTGCTTCATCATGACCATGAACTATGAACACTTTAGATTTATCAGTAGGTATTTGATGCTTTTTATTTTGACTCTCGAACAGCTCTTTTTTATAACCTGGAGGACCTGCAATGTAATCATCTGTAATATCTTCAGAACGACTGACAGCCGTTTCTCGATATGATGGACCACCCAAAGTTATTATCGATGAATTTAAAGATTCAGCTCGAATGCTAGGAATATATGATTCAATGATTTTATCACTTTTGTATATCAGTATTCTTTCAATTTCTTCTGGATTGACCGTTTTACCATTGATAACAATCGGCAACCCTTTTTCATAAGGGTCTATATATCTAGCTAAAAGTTGCTCTTCAGTGAGATCCGTTTTCATCTCACAATAGCTCTTATCTGACTTTGGTTTTATCTTTATATGATAATACATATTTAAACCTCATTTTAATTTGACGGCTAACGTCTAATTCAATAGTGCATAAACACCGCTATTACAAAACATAAGTGACTTCAAAACAAGAATGCCAGACTTTATATGCATCCATTGAAATTTCTTGTTATAAGAAGACTCACTTATATGATTGATGCATCTGAGTTGACTTACTTTGAAGATCAAATCTAGCCTCATACAAATGAAGCAATAAAGCTTCTAGTAAGTCTATTGCCAGTGATAAATCTTTCATTTGTGGTGATATTAATTTATGAGCAGCACTATCACCCATAAACTTCAAAGCTAACAGCCCTTCAGTAATACTTTGTGGCATTCCGATAATTTCATTTAATTTTTCGATCTTTATGTGAAATTTCCATGCTATATCGTCGGAAATACCTTGTTCTATGCATATAGCTTCTAATAGTGTACGTATTGCCATGGCTGTTGGTATTTCTAAATCATGACGATATGATGTGATTATATCCCGGTATAAATTGTCTAACTCAGTGCTAATATATAAAAAACTTTTCGGCTCTCGATAGCTGAATGTATGTTCAGGATAAAATGTTGACATATACACTTGGTCATGTCCATCATTCATACCAGCACAAGTATATTTATCTTCTAAACAAGCAGATTCACACCCCATACAAATCCAGAAGGTATATTCTGATTTTTCTAAAGGTGAGCTTTCATCAACAAAACCATCTTCTAAATCAAAATATACCATTTTGGTATGTTTGCTTTTGGCTACATGATTTGTTGTTCTGCCACAGGTATTACAGTGAATTTTTTTTATTTCGTCCATTGTTCACCTTTTCTTATAACGAATGACATGGACTCCCCCTCATCAGGCTTTGCCACACTTGGTATGTCTGAACACGAAATCACCGGAGGTCACCATGTCATCATCTATCTATGGCATTGATTTAGCCAAACATAGCTTCAGTATCCACGGTGAGGATCACCAAGGCAAGGTGTTGATCCACAAAACAATATCCCGGTCAAAAGTTCTATCGACATTTGCCAACATCCAACCCGCGATCATCGGGATGGAAGCCTGCGGCGCTTCTCATTACTGGTCCCGAGAGTTGGCTAAGCTCGGCCATACGCCAAAGATCATGGCATCAAAATATGTGGCGCCTTTCAGAACGGGTGCCAAAAACGATCTCAATGACGCCGTCGCAATTTGTGTGGCTGTTGCCCGCAAGTGCCAGCAACGCACGACCGGGGTGGCCGGAAGGCACACAGAATAAGGAGAATGGCACACATCACCAACCAGGAGAAAGCCAACGCAAGACCGAACTCAGGCGGTAACCCGTTGAAGTGAAACACACCGTGGTCACTTCCCGGCTGCGCTCGCCCTGAAAAAAACCGCGGGCGCAACCCCCACCGAATTCCAAACGAGCAATTTGCTTAATAAGGCTGTCCGGGTGTCAGCACCAGTGCTAAATTACCGTAAATCGCCGAAATAGAATGTCCGCTCAACCCAGCATGTACTTTCCTTGTAGTTGTCGAGGCTACGGAGAAAGAAACATGCTAAGCCGAGAGGACTTCTACATGATAAAGCAACTTCGTCAACAAGGGGCATTTATTGTGGATATTGCCCATCAAATCGGGTGCTCTGAGCGCACCGTTCGACGTCAACTGGCGCTGCCTGCGCCGTGCAAAGGCCGGCCTAAGACACCCAGGCCCAGCAAGCTGGAGCCGTTTAAAAACTTCATCGACGGCAAACTGGATGACAATATCTGGAATGCTGAAGTGATCTTCCAGCAGTTGCGAGAGCGGGGATATCAGGGCGGAAGATCGATCCTCCGCGCCTATATTCACCCTAAACGCCGCCTGCGGCCAAGCAACCAAACAGTTCGCTTCGAGACCCTGCCGGACCAACAGTTACAGCATGACTGGGGAGAAGTACGCACCGTGATTGCAGGCCAACCCTGCAACGTCTCTGTTGCCGTGAACGTGCTGTCTTACTCCCGACGTTTCCACGTCTGGTCCTGCCTGAGCCAGGATGCTGAGCATACTTACCAGTCCTTGATAGAAGCGTTCCATCACTTTGGTGGCGTGCCTGAAACCGTTCTGGTGGATAATCAAAAAGCAGCGGTACTTTCACATCACCCTCGGCAAGGCGCGGTCTTCAATGAAGGTTTTCAACTGCTGGCGAAGCATTATGGTTTTCAACCCAAGGCCTGTCGTCCTCAGCGTCCTCAGACTAAGGGAAAGGTCGAGCGCATGGTCGGCTATGTGAAGCACCACTTCTTTGCGCGATATGCGGCTTTCGACAGTCTGGCTCATCTCAATCAACAACTGCTCCAGTGGCTCGAAGAGACAGCAGATGAGCGCTGCCTGCGCCAGTTCCGGCAATCCCCTCTGACGCGCTTTGATGACGAGCGCCCGAGATTAAAAACGTTGCCGCCAACCGACTTTGACACCCGTTACTATGATGTGCGTCACGTTGCCTGTGATGCGTACATTGAAGTCCGGGGCAACCGATACAGCGTGCCATCCGCTTACTGTGGTCAGTCGGTGACCATCCGCATCAGCCTGGAGGGTGAACTGAGCGTCTATGGCATCGAAGGCGAATGTATCGCTTGCCATCGATTATCTCAACAAGGCTGGCAGACGGAGCCGGCACACCACCGCGCCTTGTGGCAACAAACCTGGGGTAATCCTCCCATTTTTAACCGCAGTTAAAAGTAGGAGTTAAGCAGCCATCAAAGGTGGTTTCCCTCCGTTGGCCTTGTGTGGTCGCTCATAATTGTAGAACCACAACCATTTTGTTGCATAGTCCTGAACTTCTTCCAGTGAGTCAAACAGATGCTTGCTCACCCAGCTATATCTCATCGTACGATTATGACGTTCAATATACGCGTTCTGTTGTGGATTACCTGGCTGAATGTAATCTATTCGTATCCCTTTTCTTTTTGCCCATGCTGTAAACTCATGGGAAATGAACTCGGGACCATTATCACAACGAATGGCAACTGGTGTGTCACGCCATTCTAAAAGCTGTTCCAAAACTCTAATCACACGCAGTGCCGGCAGCGAAAAGCCTGCTTCAATCGCGATACCTTCACGACGGAAGTCATCGATGATATTGAGTAGCCTATAGTTCCGTCCATCCGACAGTTGATCATGCATAAAGTCCAACGACCAGACTTGATCGGCGCGCGTCGGCTCTTTCAATGGCTCCGGCTTGTTTCGGTTGAGCCTTCTCCGGGGACGTATCCGCAGGTTTAGTGCCAACTCACAATAGATACGGTAAACCCGCTTATGATTCCACAGGAAGCCTTTAACATTGCGCAAATAATCAAAACATAGCCCGAAGCCCCAGTCACTTTGCTCAGAAGTCAGTGTGACAAGCCATTGAGCTATCTCAGCGTTTTCCGTTGCCATCTTAGGCTGATAACGGTACCCGGTTTCGCTGATGCCGAACCACCGGCAAGCCTTGCGAATGCTAATTGAAAATCGCGCCACCGAATGCTGAGCAAGCAAGCGCCGCTCACAGGGCTTTACCACTTTTTTTCCATGGCGTCTTTGATGACTTCTGCCTTGAGGCGCTCCTCGGCATACATCTTTTTCAAACGCCGGTTTTCATCTTCCAATTCTTTCAGCCGCGTCATGAGAGAGGCATCCATACCACCGTACTTGGCGCGCCACTTATAGAAAGTAGCGCTGCTCATACCATGTTCGCGGCAGAGTTCTGGCACAGGTGTACCTGCTTCTGCCTGTTTTAAGATCGCTAGGATCTGACTGTCCGTGTACCGTGATTTTTTCATGCAGAATCTCCTTTCGTTTAGGTTACGAGAAAATTCTACTTTTTACTGCTGTTATTTTTCGGGGGGATTACCCTTACAGGTGGAAACCCGTGATCTTCGCATCTACGACGAGGTGTCGTCATGAACCTCGACAGCTTGCTACAGAAACTGAAAATGGAGCACCTGCAAATGGCTCTCGACAGCATCTGTGAACACGCCGCTAAGCAAGAGCTGGACTACCGAGCCTTCCTGACTCAGGCACTCAGCGAAGAGTGGCATGGCAGGCACCAAAAAGGCTTCGAGTCCCGTCTCAAACAAGCACGGTTGCCTTGGGTGAAAACGGTTGAAGAGTTCGATTTTACCTTCCAGCCCAGCATTGACCGCAAGCTGATACGGGAGTTAAGCGGGCTGGGGTTTATCGAGCGTAATGAAAACGTGGTGCTGCTCGGTCCTCCAGGCGTTGGGAAAACCCATTTGGCGATTGCCCTTGCCGTCAAAGCGGCTGAAGCCGGGCACCGGGTCATGTTCCTGCCCCTGGATAAGCTGCTCAGCACACTGCTGAAAGCGAAGCAGGAAAACCGGCTTGAGCGTCAGCTTCAACTGCTGATTTACCCGAAACTGTTGGTGCTGGATGAAATAGGTTACTTACCCATGTCCAGAGAAGAGGCCAGTCTGTTCTTCCGCCTAGTGAACCGTCGCTATGAGCGCGCCAGTACCATACTGACTTCGAACAAGAGCTTTATTGACTGGGGCGATGTGTTCGGGGATCAAGCGATTGCTACGGCTATCCTTGATCGGCTGCTTCATCATTCCACCACGCTCAATATCAAGGGGGACAGTTATCGACTGAAAGATAAGCGCAAGGCCGGTATGCTCACGAGCCTGCCGGAAGAAGAAACACCGACGACAACCTAAACGTCACGAAAAGTGATGAAAACCGGACATTCTAAACTGGTGAAATGTGGTCAAAGTAAGTTGGTGTTGACACCGGGCTTGTCCAACCCCCGGATAGAAGTGTCGGCTGCGTGACACGTATCCTTATTTTTTATATTTTTATTCTACTACATACTCATTGAAGTCAGAAAAATCCCCTACTGCAGAGTTATGATAGTCTTTTAACCATTCGAATTTATCTATAACTCGCTGTAATTTAGACTTCTCCTCATCCGTTGACAAAGCTAATTGCCTGCTTTTCAGTTCAGTCAACTTATTGGATACCGCTACTGAATGGCTTTCAACAAAGTTCTTTGAGGATTCTAACTGCGACAAGTACATTGGTAGGTTTACTAGTGCAAGTTGATAAACCATTTTATTGTTCCGATCAACACAACTCATGTTGTATCCCAGATAATCTAGGTAATATACACCGTTGTCATCACGTTTAAGAATCGAACGACCGTACATTTCATTACCTAAAAACTCCACCTCTTTAACTAGTTTTTCATCAGAAAAAACACTGTCACTAAACGCAATTCTGGGATGAACGGCAACCTTACTCTCGGTATGGTACGCATCGATCAGCCCTTCACCAACTGCGAAATTATCAACTAAATAGCAGTACTTCGTTGACACACCACCTCGAAGGAACAATTGCTTTTCTTTAAAGCACGCGTATATGAAAGTTTGCAACCGCATTAAAACAATAAACAGTGCATTTGCTGAATGCATATATTTCTTGCGTTCGATTGTCAGAGATTCAACTTCTTTAGGGTAGAGGTTAATGACTAGGGAATCTGATATAAAGGAATACTTGATGTCATAAAATTCATAGAGATCAAACTGATCATTTTTTTGGTAGCGTTCTTTAACAGAATCTCTGTTGGAAAAATCAAAAATTGCTTTATTCTGATTCATGAAGTCAATGAAATCTTTTGCTTTCTTCTCCGTGTTGATTTCACCATTGATATCACGATATCCAAGCATATCGATAAAAAATGTCCACGATACAAGCTTCATTAAATCCCTCTTACACTACAATTTTTCGAAAAATATAACGCAAAGCTTTGGGGCGGCTGGAGCGCAGCGTAAGCCGTCCCAGCCACGATAGTGGCGACAATAGCGCCTTGTTATAACTATACGCCCAGTTCATTGCACAATTCATGGTGCTTTTCCATGATAGCATCAATCAGTTGCTGGGAGTCAGACAGAATTAACATTTCTGGTGACTGATTATCTACCTTTATGGCAAAAGCTAAACCGCATCTACCAGACTGAAATGAGAAAGACATTTGAATCACATCATGGCTATTGTCTTTCACACTATAAGCAAATCGCTCAATATGTGCTAATTCCTCTTCGCTGATGCCTCCATCAATCAAATCGCCAATTTTTCTCCAAAATGGGGCAATATTTCTCAAATCACAATTTGCTGAAAATTCATAATCCATTGAAGGAACACCGATAGTTATAACAGAGTATTAGGCAGCATGCTCGATAACACACATACCATGTTGATAACATACTAGACAATTCATTATGTTTATCAAATATTTAAGTCCTGATTTGATATCTATGTCCGATTTTACGTTCGGTCAAAACAAGCATGTGCGTATAACGAGACCTCATAAGCACTCAACAACGGAGAATAAAACACTTATTTTCAACAGCACACGCTGTTTGGCCCTGAGAAAATTGAGCAATCTCTGTCTCGTTAACACTCCCCGAGTTATGCAGAAAATGGCGGTTCTCACTGATAACTGTTTATCAGAACAGATCACCTGACCAGCCCCGATTATCTTATCCGCACTTGATAACCGGTAAATCACGCCACTTGGTGGTGTACTGCGGGGAGAGAAATTCACGGCGCATCGCCCATTTTGGGGTGATCCCCTGCGCGGCCATGAACACAGTATCTGAGCCAAACTTTCCATTGATACCATCGAAAGCTTTCATCAGCGTTGGATCTGCTGGGGAGGTGTTGAACAAGTCCTGCTGGGCATGGCGGGCATCTTCCAGGTCAATTAACCCGACGCCCACCTTGTAGTAGCGCACACCCGGGATAAAGAGTGATTTGGCGGCCTGGGATGCGATTTGTGTCAGCTGCCGGGTGTCATCTGCCGGAAAGGCAAACCGGTACTGGAAACGTCTGCTCACGGGCGATTCGTCGTACGGCGAGTTCCCGGCAAAAATGAGGATCTGGCGGCACAGCGATTGTTGTCGGCGCGCCTTGGCAGCCACAATGCCATATAGATGAGGGGGGATCCCCTGTCACTCGCTATACCGCATCAGACATCTGAACGTTTCATCGCCTTACGGTAAACATCACTACGTTCGCGCTTTCCAACGGCTAAGACGGTTACAATAACGACATCGTCTTCAACTTTGTAGACTAAGCGGTAACCCGATTGACGCAGTTTAATTTTATACATGTTGTCAGCGCCGGAAAGTTTTGAGGCTGGTACATGTGGGTTTTCCAGGCGCTCAATCAGTTTTTTCTTAAACATCTGTTGCAACGTAGAGCCAAGCTTTTTCCACTCTTTGAGTGCACTCTTTTTGAAATCGAGTTTATAGGTCATCAATGTTAACCGAAATGCTCTCTTCAGATTCACGCTCTTTCGCAATAGCAAGTAGCTCAAGATCTTCGAGTCTGTCTATCATCATTTCGTATGCTTCAGCAGGTACGCAGTAAAATGCTGGTTCATTTCGGTTCAGTACAGCAACAGGTTCACCGTAGGCACTCGTTGCAACTTTCATCGGGTTAGCTTTTAACTCAGTAATGCTTGCAGCGACATCGGCTAAAATTCGAGTGGTCATATAACAGGTCTCTTAAATGGTCTTTATTTTGGTCATTTTAGACGCAACCAAGTAGTATCACAAGTTGCTTAAAGAGAGGCTCGCAACACATAGCATTTCAATCTATGCTCAGTAAAATGCTTTTACTTGCTATGGGACCAAATAGGACATGGTGGGACCATTGATGAGGGCTGATTGGAGGGCTAGATATCGCCCCTTTTCCATTTCACAGTTTATGTGTAAAGGCACCAGAAATGAAAAAGCGCCCCTTTCGGAGCGCTCTCAATCTTATTCCCAATCAAGGATAACCTTGCCGGAAAGCCCGCTACGCATGGCGTCGAAGCCTTTCTGGAAGTCATCAACCTTGAAGTGATGGGTGATAATTGGGTTCAGATCCAGGCCAGATTGGATCAGGCTTGCCATCTTGTACCAAGTCTCGAACATTTCGCGACCGTAGATGCCCTTGATGATCAGGCCTTTGAAGATCACCTGGTTCCAGTCGATGCCCATGTCTGATGGTGGAATACCCAGCAGCGCAATCTTACCGCCGTGGTTCATGTTGGTCAGCATGCTGTTGAAAGCTGCCGGGTTACCCGACATTTCCAGACCGACATCAAAGCCTTCGGTCATGCCCAGCTCAGCGGCAACATCTTCCAGCTTCTCTTTGGCAACGTTCACCGCACGGGTTACACCCATTTGACGCGCCAGATCCAGACGGTATTCGTTCACATCGGTGATCACCACGTGACGGGCACCGACGTGTTTCGCGACAGCCGCGGCCATGATCCCGATTGGGCCGGCACCGGTGATCAGTACATCTTCACCGACCAGATCGAACGACAGCGCAGTGTGAACGGCGTTGCCGAACGGGTCAAAAATCGATGCCAGATCGTCAGAGATCTCGTCCGGGATTTTGAATGCGTTGAATGCCGGGATCACCAGGTATTCTGCAAATGCGCCTTCACGGTTCACGCCCACACCAATGGTATTACGGCATAGGTGCGTACGGCCGCCACGACAGTTACGGCAGTGACCACAGGTTATGTGACCTTCACCGGAGACGCGATCGCCGATTTCAAAACCGCGAACTTCCTGGCCGATGCCAACCACTTCACCCACGTATTCGTGACCGACAACCATCGGGACTGGAATCGTCTTTTGTGACCACTCATCCCAGTTATAGATGTGAACGTCAGTGCCGCAAATCGCAGTTTTCTTAATCTTGATCAGCAGATCGTTATGGCCAAGCTCCGGCTTGTCCACTTCGGTCATCCAGATGCCTTCTTCAGGCTTCAGCTTTGAAAGCGCTTTAATTTTCATAATCTCTTGTCCGAATAGCGCCCCCGCATGCTGCGAGAGCGCGATATCTATTCTGTAATACGTCGTACGGATCCAGGTCGTCTCAGGCCCAAGTTGTATCAGGAGCCCAGTTGCCTGAATTAGATGATGCCCATGTCTTTACCGACTTCGATAAAGGCATCAATCGCCTGGTCCAGTTGCTCGCGGGTATGGGCCGCAGACATTTGCGTCCGGATACGGGCCTGACCTTTCGGCACCACCGGGAAGGAGAAGCCAATCACGTAAATGCCTTTCGCCAGTGCGCGCTCGGCAAACTCAGCCGCCACTTTCGCATCACCCAGCATGATTGGGATAATTGCGTGGTCAGCGCCAGCCATAGTAAAGCCGGCTTCAGTCATACGAGCACGGAAGTGCGCCGCGTTGTCCCACAATTGATCACGCAGTGAGCCGCTTTCGGCCAGCAGATCCAGTACGCGCAGAGACGCAGAGACAATCGCCGGAGCAACCGAGTTCGAGAACAGGTATGGACGAGAACGCTGACGCAGCCAGTCGATCACTTCTTTCTTACCGGAAGTATAACCGCCGGACGCACCACCCATGGCTTTACCCAGCGTACCGGTGATGATGTCGATACGGCCCATCACATCGTGGTACTCGTGAGTACCGCGACCGTTGTCGCCCATAAAGCCGACGGCGTGAGAGTCATCGACCATCACCAGTGCATTGTATTTGTCTGCCAGGTCACAAATCGCAGGCAGGTTCGCGACGACACCGTCCATCGAGAACACACCGTCGGTCACGATCAGTTTATGACGCACGCCCGCTTCGTCTGCAGCAATCAGTTGTTGCTCCAGCTCAGCCATGTCGTTGTTGGCGTAGCGGAAACGCTTGGCTTTACACAGACGTACACCATCGATGATCGATGCGTGGTTCAGGGCATCAGAAATGATGGCATCTTCTGCGTCCAGGATGGTTTCAAACAGGCCGGCGTTGGCGTCGAAACAAGAGGTATAAAGGATGGTGTCTTCCATTCCCAGGAAGTCAGACAGCTTGCGCTCGAGCTCTTTGTGCGAGTCCTGCGTACCACAGATGAAACGCACTGAGGCCATACCGAAGCCGTGCTGATCCATCCCGGCTTTTGCCGCTTCGATCAGGTCCGGGTGGTTGGCCAGGCCCAGGTAGTTGTTGGCACAGAAATTCAGGACTTCTTCGCCCGTGTTAATCGAAACAGCCGCTTTTTGTGCTGAAGTGATCACACGCTCAGATTTGTACAAACCTTCAGCTTTTACTTGTTCGATTTGCTGTTTGATTTGGTCGTAGAATGCAGCTGACATGATGTTCCTCTCATTAGATTCTGCAAATGCACGCCGTAACGTCATTCACCAGACAGTTGTCCATATAATCAGGTTAGGTGATCTGTCTGAAAAAATGTTCAGTTAACAGGATGTTTCAACGCCAGCCATTCTAATCCAAGCCTATTCGGACTATTATCCCCTGACCTGGAAAAGGACTCTTGAACTATGGACACAAATACCCTGATTGCCTTAATGCCGGAACTGGCGGTTTTTAAGATTGTCGTGGATGAAGGCAGCTTCACGGCTGCCGCGAAAAAACTGGGGGTCACCCCGTCGGCGCTCAGCAAGCAGATCTCCCGGTTGGAAACGACGCTTTCGGCCAAACTGCTTGAGCGGACCACCCGCAAACTGGTGATCACCCAGTCAGGCAAGGGGATCTACGATCAATGCTGCACCATTTTGCAGACTACCAAGCAGATCGTGGAATTTACCAGCTCAGAGCATGAAACGCCGTCCGGCTCATTGACCGTTGCTGCCCCGAAAGCGTTTTTAAGTATCGTGCTACAGCCGCTGGTTAAGCCGTTTCTGACCCAATACCCCAATATTGAACTGAAGCTCAAAGCCTCTGATGGGGAAATCGATTTGATCTCCGAAGGCATTGATGTGGTGTTCCGCTTAACGGAAAAGCCAAGTGAAGGGCTGGTGCTGAAACAGATCGGCAAAGTGCGCCTGAGCCTGTGCGCCAGCCCGGATTATCTGGCCCAGCGCGGCACGCCACGCGTTCCGACCGATTTACTGAGCCATGATTGTATTTACCTGGGCGAAACACCGACTGATCACATCTGGGATTTCGTGAAAGATGACAAATTTCATTCGATTCCGGTCAAAGGGCGTTATGCGGTCAACCATTCGCAGATGCGGCTCAAAGGCGTGCTGGATGGTCTGGGGATCGGGATCTTCCCGGATTTTGTGATTAAACGCGCGCTGGAAGAAGGCAGCGTGGTGGAAGTGCTGAGTGACTGGACCCTGAAGGGCAACTATCAGGGGGATATCGTGCTGCAATTTGCTCAGACCAAATTCATGCCGGCACGTCTGCGGGTCTTCATTGATTATGTTTCCGAGCACCTGCCCCAGTACACGGTAGAATCATAATAAACCTCAAAGTCGGACTTTCTTAGCATAAATCCATCCATATAGACCCCGCAACGCTTCAGCTATACTGGATTAAGCCCAACGCGTATCAAAACACACCATCATGTGATCCGCCCAACCCGTGGCACCGTTACAAGGATGTAGCCAGGTTTGATTGGTCTCACCCGGTCCAGGAGAGTACCGATGAAAATGATACTGCAACGTTGCTGTCGCACCTTCACCGGTCATGCCCTGCCCCTTTACGCTCGATGTTGCTTGGCTCTGTTTTGCGGCATCTGGTTGGTAACAGCGCCCGTCGCCCGGGCCTACCCGCCGGATTCCCTACACTGGCATCATCGCAGTATTCTCTACTTTGCTCCGCAATATGATCAGTTCGTTCAGGCATTCCAACGCGAGGTCTTAATGAACGATTGCCTGCTGCAGGAGCGCGATGTGGTCACGATTGTGATCACCCATGACGGCTTCAACCAGCCCGCAGATCTGTTCAGTCCAGAGGACATTCAGATGCTGACACAGAAATATCATATTGCCCCGGATGCCCACACGGCCATCTTAATCGGCAAGGACGGCAAGGAGAAACACCGCTGGAGTGAAGTAACAAATTGGCGTTATCTCACTGAATTAATTGATAGCATGCCCATTCGTCAGCAAGAAATGACGATGAAAACCAGCCGCTGTTCTATCTAACAGAATGTGAAGTATTTCCAAAACTCGCTCTACGCCTCCCGGACTACGCCGTCTAAGCCCCTTCCGGGGTGGATTTCATCACGTGCCAGAGCCAGTATGGTGTCCCACATCAACCTCCCATGCATGGCAGAGAAGAAGAATGATGAAGACACCCTACTTGTTCCACGGTCAGGATGCCTTTTGGGTGACACCGACCCAGCACCACCTGAAAGTCACGATGGTCAGCGAATCCGACCGTCAGATTTCAGCCATTTTTGTCCGCTGCGAACCCGACAACGAGGAAGAGTTGCTCGACATGGCGCGCGGCGAAACCTGCGGCCGCCTGCAATACTGGCATGGGGAGATCCCGCTCAACAGTGACATTCCCCTGACCCACTACTGCTTTAAGATCATGCAGAACAACCGCCAGTGGTGGCTACACGCGCAGGGCGTAACCCCGCGGGTGCCGGGCAAAGAAGCGCACTTTAAGTTCAACCGCAAGGATCAACCACCAGCCTGGGTCAAACAGCAGGTGTTTTACCAGATTTTTCCGGATCGTTTTGCCAACGGCGATCCCAGCATCAGCGTCCGGTCTGATGAATACTGCCTGCGGGGCGATGAACGACCAACGGTCGCGAAAGCCTGGGGCGCGCCGGTGTCTGACTATCAGGAAGGCAACGGGCCGAATGAATTTTACGGCGGCGATTTGGCCGGAATTCACAGCAAGCTGGATTATCTCCAGGCGCTGGGGATCACCGCGCTCTATCTCAACCCGATTTTTACCGCGCCGAGTAACCATAAATACGACACCACCGATTATCACCAGGTCGACCCGCACCTGGGCACCAACGCACAGTTTGCGGACATGGTCGGCGATCTCCACAAGCGCGGGATGAAAGTTATTCTGGATGCCGTCTATAACCATACCTCGGTTGATCATCCCTGGTTTGATAAACACCAGCGCAACACAGGTGAGCCCGGCGCCTACAATCATCCGACCTCAACCTATCGCGAGTACTATCAGTTCGACGGCGACAGTAATGAATACATCGGCTGGAAAGGGATCAGCTCGCTGCCGAAACTGAATTTCTCCAATCCCGCCGTGCAGGACTTTATTTATGCTGGTGAGGAAGCGGTGATTAAGCACTGGCTGCAGCCCCCCTATCAGATTGACGGCTGGCGTTTCGATGTGATCCATATGCTGGGAGAAGGCGCCGGGGCGGTGAATAACGCCCACTACGTCAAAGCGTTCCGTGACGCCGCCAAGTCGGTCAACCCCGACAGCTATGTGTTGGGCGAGCATTTCTTTGAAGCCACCCAGTGGCTACAAGGCGATCAGGAAGACGGGGCCATGAACTATTACGGCTTTGCCCATCCGGTACGCGCGTTCTTTGCCGGGTTAGACATTGCCTATCATCGCTGCCAGATCGATGCGGAAGAACTGATCGACTGGCTCAACGAAGCCCGCGGTAAAATCCCGTGGCAGAATCAGCTGACCCAATTGAACCAGCTGGACAGTCACGACACCATGCGATTCCTGACCATGCTTGACGGTGATCAGGACACCATGAAGCTGGCCCTATTGATGCTGTTTGCCTATGTCGGGACTCCCTGCCTGTATTACGGCACTGAAGTGGCGCTGGAAGGCGGGCAGGATCCGGACAATCGCCGCAGCTTCCCGTGGGAGCGTACCGAGCAGCCCCATGAGATGCTGGACTTTGTCACCCGGTTGATCCAGCTGCGCAAGGCATCCCCGGCGCTTCAGGCTGGCAGCATTCAATGGCTCCATGCCGAACATCAGCAACTGGCCTTCGCCCGTACCTTGGACAATACATTCAGCTTATTTCTGCTGAACAACAGCAACCATGCCAAAACACTCACTCTCCCGATCTGGCAACTGGGTGTTGAGCACGCCGTATTGCAGGATCTGCTCACCGGAGATGAATGGCAAGTGAAAGACGGGCATCTGGCGATCACCCTGGCCGGCAAGGAAGGATTGTTGCTGACGCAAGTCTGATCTATCACAGGGGGGCAATCCGTAGGGAGCGCTCCCCCACAGCACATCAGCATGAAGTGCCGTAAACGAAACATAGAGCAGTGAACCCCACCAATCAACAAGAAATCAGCACTGAATTCGGCTATTTCTTCATCGTCTGACAGACGTTTTTATGAATTTTATGCTTCTTACGCAGAATAACTCAGCTGAAGCTCCGCCCGTTTCCTGAATACCACTACTTTTCATCTGCTTTTCGCAGCTTCTCTTGAAAGAAACTCATCATTTCCGTGCTTCGCCTGGACTAAGTCTCTGATCAACGGATAAAAGGTAAATGAATCGTTAAAAAATAAGTATGACGAATTGATGTCAGTCATCGGAATCCGGACGTGAAAAACTTGACCCCGATCACTGGCATGAACCGATCCCGATCACACTTTCCAAGCCATTAATTTTACTAGGATAAAAACGACGCAAACGTTACACTGCGCGGCATAAAAATGACAACAACGAACAGGATTGATGCCTGTTTCTTTTCCCCAACGTGAAAGGTCCTAAGCAAAGATGAGTCCGGAAAAATATCTTCTAGACTGGCAAACAAGCCAAACCAATGCAGAATCCATCTCACCACTACTTGGCCAGCTATACCGTCAGAAAGGCGTTGAAGTCCTGCTGTTCGGTCGCCAAATCGTGAACGCCTCTGTCATCGATATCATCAAAGCGCACCGCTTTGCACGCCGTTATACCGGCAGTGAACTATCGCCTGCACAGACTCTGCCACTGGTTCAAGCACTCACCGAAATGGACCTGTCCCCTTGCCGCGTCGATGTTGGCCGTCTGGCACACGACTACTGGAGCAAGAACGAAGACGAAAGCAACCTGACCGATTACCTGCAAACTGCACTGGCTGAATCACTGAGCAGCTCGCAGTCTCTTGAGTCACGTGATGTCGTACTGTACGGCTTCGGTCGTATCGGTCGTCTGCTGGCTCGCCTGCTGATTGACAAGAGCGGTCAGGGTTACCCACTGCGCCTGCGTGCCATCGTGGTTCGTGGTAAAGGCGGCGATTTGGAAAAACGTGCCAGCCTGCTGCGCCGTGACTCCGTCCATGGTCAGTTCAACGGCAGCATTACTGTCGATGAAGAGCGTAAAGCAATTATCGTCAACGGTAACTACATCCAGGTGATCTACGCCAACAGCCCGGCAGAAGTTGACTACACCGCTTACGGTATCAACAACGCGCTGGTTGTCGACAACACCGGTATGTGGCGTGACGCTGAAGGCCTGAGCCAGCACCTGACCTCTCCGGGCGCTGCGAAAGTTCTGCTGACAGCTCCTGGCAAAGGCGACATCAAAAACGTGGTCTTCGGTGTGAACGAGTCTGTGATTCTGGATGAAGACAAGATCATCTCCGCAGCCAGCTGCACCACCAACGCCATCACCCCGGTTCTGAAAGCAGTGAATGACAAGTACGGCGTTCTGTCTGGCCACATCGAAACGGTTCACTCGTACACCAACGACCAGAACCTGATCGACAACTTCCACAAAGGCGACCGTCGTGGCCGTTCAGCGGCGCTGAACATGGTTCTGACGTCGACCGGTGCTGCGAAGGCCGTTGCCAAAGCGCTGCCGGAAATGGCAGGCAAACTGACCGGTAACGCGATCCGCGTCCCGACGCCAAACGTTTCGATGGCGATTGCCAACCTGAACCTGGACAAAGATGTATCGGCAGAAGAGCTGAACACTTACCTGCGTGAGATGTCGATTAACTCACCACTGTCCGGTCAGATTGATTACACACAATCAACCGAAATCGTTTCGACCGACATCGTTGGCTCTCGCCACGCAGGTGTGGTTGACGGCCAGGCGACGATTGCTCAAGACAAGCGTTGCGTGCTGTACATCTGGTACGATAACGAGTTCGGCTACAGCTGCCAGGTTGTTCACTGTATGGAACAAATGATGGGTGTCCGTTACCAGACGTACCCAGCAGCTTAATCAATAACTAGCTGAAAGATAACTATAAATAACCTCTTGCTCTTTGCCGCCTCCGCTCCACGGGGCGGCATTTTTCATCTCAGGCCACACCTGAATCCACTGCCCCGCCTGTCCGGCTCCACCTGAATCTAAAATGCATACCCGTTGGCCCCGGCCACAGCGCCGAAGACGGCGACCAAACTCAGGCTCAGCAATCCCTGATGCATGCGGTGCAACCAGACAAAAGCCCGCTCGCTATTTTTCACTGCCTGCTGATGAAACCACCGGTGCAGCACCCAAGGCTCCAGCACAAAAAGCACCAGGGTAAAGATCCCCCACACCAAAGTCATCAGATGCATCCACCAGAACTGCGGATGCAGATAGCGATCCCAGGCGTTGAGTGTTTCCAGCATGTAATAGCCACTGGCGCCGGTGATCAGGGTCGTGAGTTTCGCCTGTAAACCAAACCGGCCCTCCAGCTGTTCAAACAGCACTAAACGCTGCTCGGCATCCTTCGTTTTCCTGAGGGAGGGGATCAACACGGTCGTCACAAAGGCGACCCCACCAATCCACATCACGACCCCTGAAACGTGCAATACCCTGGCAAGTACCAGAAATTCAAAGTCACCCATAAGCTCTTCCCCTGATTGGACTTTTTCATCAACAGGCAGGCAAAATCACCTTGAAACAATCATACATTTAAAATGTATGTTATTCCATTTCCTTATTTCCTCCTCATTCTTTCCATTTTTGCTGACCATTGTGACTTTATTCTTAGTCACGTTAACCACCATGAGGGAGGAAAAAGCATGTCTCTGTTGAAGTTTCTGGCGAACCCACTCGGCACCCGCCGGGCGCAACGCAGCACGCGTCTGTTCAGTTCAGAGCCGCTTCTTCCTGTGGTTGAGCGACTGGTTTATCGGGAACATCTGGTTGAGAACGCCACCGGGAACGCCGGGGACTGGAAAGCCAAAATTAATCAGCAAGTGATCTCCGGTGAGCTGGACGCACTGAAAGCGCGTATCGACGGGTGGTGCGACAGGCAAATCGCGCTGAAATCCGGCTTGAAAGGCCGTGACGACTCCGCCCTCAAGCGTCAGATCGTGATCCATCGCGGCTTCAAAATCATCAACGACTCCGGCGCATCGAATGAATGGTACATGCTGCACCGGGGCCAGTTGTTTAAAGGAACGCGCGAAGCCATTGAGCAGAGAATTAACCGTGCCTTGGCGCGAGCGCAATATGCCTGATCTTTCAATGACAAAAATCCGTGAGGCATCGATGATGATCAAGCCTGTCACGCTATTTCTCTGTGCGTTTGCTCTGACGGCGTGCATCCACGAAGAGCGACAGCCGGTCTACGCCGCATCAGCTTATGATTTACAAGCTGAGACCTTGTTTCCGTATACCGTCGTCGACAGCGGCCTGGATCAGTGCTTTGACCAGTCCCCGCAAGCCATCCCCTGCCCGTCGACACACCAGCCGTTTGCCGGGCAGGATGCGCAATATACCGCCCCGACATCGCAATATCTCGACAATGGCGATGGTACGGTGACCGACCAGACCACGGGGTTAATGTGGCAGAAAGATGCGACGCAAATGAGCCTGACACAAGCAGAAGAAACCGCAGTGCACGCGAACCTTGGCGGCTATTCCGATTGGCGGTTGCCAAGTGCTAAAGAGCTATTCTCGCTGGTGAATTTTTCGGGGCGCCAGACAGTGAGCCCGCACCAGGTGGTGACAACCACTGCCGAGACCGCGCCTTTTATCGACACCCGGTACTTTGAGTTCAAGCCCCTGGGCTCTCATGAGCTGAACGCCGTTTTCGCCACCCGGACGCGCCTGGCGGGCGGCCAGTTAACCCATGGTGAAGTCGTGTATACCGTCAACTTCGCCACAGGTCAGCTCAAGGCCTATCCAGCCGAGTCGTCACAAGAGCGCCGTTTCTCTGTCCGGCTGGTGCGGGGAAACCCGGATTACGGCAAGAACCACCTGATTGATAATGGCGACGGAACAATCTCAGATGTCGCCACCGGGCTGATGTGGAGCACGCTCGACAGCCTGCGACCACTCAGCTGGCAAGATGCCCTTCAGTATGCCGACAACCTCAGCAATGGTGGCTACGCCGACTGGCGCGTCCCCGATATTAAAGAGCTTCAGAGCATTGTCGACTACCGCCGTGTCGGTACCGGCAAGCCACCGATCTCGCCCCGATTTGTCACATCACAATTTCAACGGGAATCCGGAGAAGTCGACTATGCCCTGTACTGGAGTTCCACCAGTGTGAAAGGGTATGCGGGGGCAGCCACCATCCAGTTCGGCCGCAGCCCGGGCGATGCGTTGCTGGCAAGCCAACACCGTCCCGAACAGGGGCTGGCAATTCCCGGGGTTCAGCACACCAGCCTCAAAGCTCATGGGGCCTTTGATGGCCTGTATGCGCAGGGAAACAGCCGGCAACAGAAACATTTTGTCCGCGCCGTGAGAAATATTCACTAGCCCGGACAAGCGGACAACCAAACACACCATGAAATCGCTCAGATAGCCCTGCGAAAGGAAATTGTCATGACCTTAATCCAGCATCCTTCCCTACTTCCGGCTGAACCCGTCACTCTGGTTCGGGCGACTTATCTCTTTCGGCAACTCAATTATTACGTCGAGTTGTCCAACGGGAGCAAAGGCACGGTTGCGTTTGATTCGATGGCTCGTCAGCAACCGACGTTTGCCGACATCATCCACCGGGGGTGCGAAAATGATTTCTATGTCAGCGGCGATCAACTGCGGTGGGCAAATGGTGCTGTCGCCTCGGCCGCGCTGATCCGGGCCCGAATGAAACCTTCACTGCCCCCTGCTCGGCTGCCACTGACCATCGACGTCGCCCCGCAGTCTGCGGCCCAACCCAAACAGCCCGCTGCGGCCAGAAAAAGACACAACCGGGAGCAGGCACAGATGGCCCAATTTTCAGAAGATATGATGAAACAGCTGCACCGCCAGCAGGTGATCCAGAACATCAATCTGGCCCTACTGGCGATGCTCGTGTTGGTCTTATTCTGGCTGTAACCCTTGAGCAAACATCGATTCAGCGCTATCGAGAAGCCTGGCGCTATTGGAGAGCAAAGCTAACGGGAAGCACACTGCGCAGGACACATTTGCTGCGACTGCATCCGCCGTGCCCGAAGCTCAATGGCCAGCAGCAGGACAAACGCCAGTGAAATCGCGCCCAGGCTAATCAACAAGGCCTGCTGATAGCCAAAAGCTCCCGCAACCACGCCCATTAATGATGTGCCGGCCATAGTGCCAACCGCCATCGCATTGGTGTAGAACGCGGATGCTTTCCCGACATGCGCCGGCGCTTCATCCTGAAGCAGGCTGATCCCGAGGCCAACAAATATCCCAAAGAACAGGCCATTGAAGACCTGTAGTACCACAAATGCCATTGGCGTTTCGGCCAGTTGCAGGCCGGTGTAAAACACAGCCGCCAGCACAAAACTGCACAGGATCACCGGACGCTTACCGTACCGGCTGGCCCAGCGCGCTGACAACAGCATCACCGGGATTTCAAACGCAGCCGTCAGCCCAATCAGGATCCCGGGGAAAGACGTCGACATCCCGAGCGTCTCGGTCAGATACAGCGGAATGCTGGTGATATAGGTACTATTGGCGATATTGGCCAAAAAAATGACCATCCCGAGGATCCAAACCCGCTTAGGTAACCGTGTGGTCTCACGCCTCCCGATTTGCGCGGTATCCGGCGTCTTCGGTTCAAGTGCCGGAAGTACCGGCTGTGTTCGGTGACGGCTTTCACCGGATATCCCCTGCCAGGCATACAGCCCCACCAATACCGCAATCGTCCCGGCCAAAAAGAAATTTCCCTGAAACCCCAAATGCTCCACCGAAGCAAACGCCAGCGCCGGGCCGATGATCCACACCAAGGAGACTGAAGATCGCATTTGCGAATTAATCCGGGTGCTGTCCTGTCCTGAGCTTTCAGCATAACGCCGGATCATCGCCAGGATCATCGGGATCGACGCACTGCCCAGCCCCATGAACAGCACGCCGGTCAGCAACACCTGCCAGAACGCAGTCGCCAACGAGAACCCCACTGCCGCCGCCGCAATCCCTGAGACGCCGAACAAAAAGAGCTTTTTATCCGCAACACCCCGATCGGACAGCGCTCCCAAGCGATGGCTGATCACCATCCCCGAAACAGCCACACTGACGGTATACACGCCGATATAGCTCGGATCCAGGCCAAGCTGCTTGACCAGGAACAGACTCATGATCGGCAAAATGAAAGAGAACGCCAACGCCGTAAAGCCATTGATGAAAAAATAACGTCCGCCCTCTCCCCGAAAAAACTGCAATGCCGATCGGTACATGTAAACTCCTTGTAAAACAAATCATAAAACTGACACTGATGTTATTCAGCGTCAGGCCATCGACACAACCAGCACATCGCCCGGAGAAACCCCAGGACCAGGTCAAATCAAGTACGTCAGGCTTTCAGGGATAACCAGTCGAGCAAATGCTTTGCCAGCTCGTGCGGCTTTTCCAGCGGCAGCATATGCCCGCGGCCTGGTGTAGGTAATAAATGGCAGCGTCCATCACGCGTTTGGGTTTCGAGCCGCTGCAACCAATCAGTGTTGAGCAGCGGGTCTCCTTCGCTATAGTAAAACGAGGTGGACAACTCAGCCGCGAGCAGATCCGCCATCAGATCCTGCCGCGCCGAGGCTGTCTGTAGTTGCAGCTTGAAGGTCTGCTCACCCAGCACGCGATCCATTTCAATGATGATGTCAATCACCGCTTGATCCGGACCCGTTTCATTCACACGATTTTCGTCCGTGCCGATCTCACTCGGTCCGTCAGACTGGCGCGCTTGAGGTTTGCGATCCAGAAGATCAGCCGCGCGCTTGCGACTGATCCCCTTGTATCCATAGCGCTCTACCAGCGCTAGCGCCTGCTGTCGCGCGGTGAGTTCTGTCTGGCCCAAGGCGCACGGGGTATTGGAAATCACAAACAGTTGTCTAACCCGCGATGGATACTGCGTGGCAAAACGAGTCGCGAGATAGCCCCCCAAAGAAAAACCGACCAAATGGACAGGGGTATCAGGAAGACACTGGTTCAATTGATTGAAATACGCGGAGAGCGAAGCATGCTGATACGGCGGAAGGTGGATCAGTTCAACAGCAGATTCAAGATGCGGCGCGATCCGGCACCAGAGTTGTGCGGTGCACATCGTGCCCGGTATCAGGTAAATCCTTGGTTTCATTCGCCCTTCATCAGCTCGACTGTGATTCAGGCATACTAACTGAGCGCAACCTGATTATCAAACGGATCACATATTGTTCTCCGTTACTTGCACCGGTGGCTTTCTGTCTCTTGCACTATCAACAATGGAGTCATACCAATCGCAGTAAATAAAGGGTCATCCTAGCTTGTTAAAATGCTCGATAACTGCGTTAGAATTTTTGATTGTAGAATAACAGGTACAAAAAAGTCCGCACCTGTCTTGCCGGACATTCGTCAGCAAGCTGCAGGTGCGGACCAGACAGTTAACCGAGTGTGGTTAGCCTGTTTTTATGCGTGTTTCTCACCCAGGTGCAACCAGGTTTCAACCACGGTGTCCGGGTTCAGCGAAACAGAATCAATGCCCTGCTCCATCAGCCAGTCAGCCAGATCTTCGTGATCCGATGGGCCCTGGCCACAAATCCCGACGTATTTACCGGCTTTGTTGGCGGCTTTAATCGCCATCGACAGCATGGCTTTCACCGCGTCGTTCCGCTCATCGAACATGTGGGCAATTTCACCGGAGTCACGGTCCAGACCCAGTGTCAGCTGTGTCATGTCATTCGAGCCGATAGAGAAGCCGTCAAAGTACTTGAGGAACTCATCTGCCAGAATTGCATTCGACGGCAGCTCACACATCATGATGACTTTCAGGCCGTTCTCGCCGCGACGCAGGTCGAACTTCGCCAGCAGGTCAATGACGCCAGCCGCTTCGCTCACGGTACGCACGAATGGGATCATGATTTCCACATTCTTCAGGCCCATGCGCTCACGAACACGTTTGATGGCTTCACATTCCAGCGCGAAACAATCTTCGAACTTCGGCGAAATGTAGCGAGAAGCGCCACGGAAGCCCAGCATCGGGTTCTCTTCTGTTGGTTCGAAGTGAACGCCGCCAAGCAGGTTGCGGTACTCGTTCGATTTGAAGTCAGACATCCGAACGATGACACGCTTCGGCCAGAATGCAGAGGCCAGTGTCGAGATCCCTTCGGTCAGCTTCTGGATGTAGAACTCAACCGGATCGCTGTAACCCACGATACGTTGGTCGATTTCAGCTTTCAGCTCATCCGACTGCTCGCTGTAGTTCAGCAGCGCTTTCGGGTGAATACCAATCATCTTGTTGATGATGAATTCCAGACGCGCCAGGCCAACCCCTTCGTTCGGGATACATGCGAAGTCAAACGCACGGTCCGGGTTACCCACGTTCATCATGACTTTCAGCGGCAGGCTCGGCAGATCGTCCACCGCAGAGCGGCGTACTTCAAAGGCCAGCTCGCCTTCATAAATGAAGCCGGTTTCGCCTTGCGCACAAGAGACTGTGACTTCCTGACCGTTCACCAGCGTGTCTGTGGCATTGCCGCAACCTACAACAGCCGGGATGCCCAGCTCACGCGCGATAATCGCAGCGTGGCAGGTACGACCGCCACGGTTGGTGACAATCGCCGCGGCACGTTTCATGACCGGTTCCCAATCCGGGTCCGTCATGTCAGCAACCAGTACGTCGCCTTTCTGAACCTGATCCATCTGGCTCAGGTCAGACACCACGCGAACCTTACCGGTACCGATGCGCTGACCGATAGCACGGCCTTCAACCAGAACGTTGCTCGCGCCGCTCAGGTGGAAACGCTCCATCACCGTTGCATCATCACGAGAGCGAACCGTTTCCGGACGCGCCTGAACAATGAACAACTCGCCGGTGACGCCATCTTTAGCCCACTCGATGTCCATCGGACGACCGTAGTGTTTCTCGATGATCATCGCTTGCTTCGCCAGGGACTCGATTTCGGCGTCCGTCAGCGAGAACTGCTTGCGCTCTTCGTCGGTGGTGTCCAGGATTTCAACCTGTTTGCCCAACTCACGACCGCCAGCGTAAACCATTTTGATTTGCTTCGAACCAAAGGTACGACGCACAACCGCCGGATGACCCGCTTCCAGGGTTGGTTTGTGCACGTAGAACTCATCCGGGTTCACCGCGCCCTGAACAACCATTTCGCCCAGACCCCAGGATGAAGTGATAAAGACCACCTGATCGAAGCCAGACTCCGTATCCAGCGTGAACATCACCCCGGATGATGCGACATCAGAGCGCACCATGCGCTGGATGCCTGCCGACAGTGCAACGCCTTTGTGCTCAAAGCCCTGGTGGACACGGTAAGAAATTGCACGGTCGTTGAACAGCGAAGCAAATACATGTTTCACCGCTTCAATCACCGCATCGATGCCACGAACGTTCAGGAAAGTTTCCTGCTGGCCTGCAAACGATGCATCCGGCAAGTCTTCAGCGGTTGCGGAAGAACGGACTGCCACAGATAGCATGTCGTCCCCTTCGCCCAACGTTTTGTAGCATTCACGGATTTCTTGCTCCAGCTCAGCTGTCAGCGGTGCTTCCAGAACCCAATTGCGGATCGTTTCTCCAGCCTTTTGCAACGCACTGACATCGTCCACATCGAGCTTATCAAGCAGATCGTGGATGCGATCGTTTAGATCGTTTGCTTCAAGAAACTGATTGAATGCATACGAAGTCGTGGCATATCCATTTGGTACTTTTACACCGGCATTCGCCAGGTTCGCGACCATTTCGCCCAGTGATGCATTCTTTCCACCGACTTTATCAACATCGTTCATTGATAAAGCGTCATACCAAACAACATTCTGTTGCACGGCAACTCTCCTTTATTGGATTCAACAGTTTATGTGGGCAACTCCTCAACGAAAACGATTGCTCTGGCAGTTAAAAAAATACTGCGTCACAATAGTGCCTCGCTGAGGTATTTTGTTTTACAAAAAGTATGTAAAACAAGAATAGATACCCTGTCAGGTTATTGTTATAAGTATTAATGCCCTCTAAGTTACAGATAATTTTTAAGGATTCAACTTTTTATGCAGCGCAAATCCAATTTTCGTGATGTGTTTTACGTTTCTGACGGTACAGCGATTACTTCTGAAACACTTGGCCATGCAGTTTTGGGTCAATTTCCCATTGAGACCCGCCAAACGACCCTGCCTTTCGTTGAAACTGCCGAACGTGCCCAAGACGTCCAGCGAAAAATCAATCGCGCCTATGAAGAAACCGGGATCAAACCCCTGGTGTTCTACTCCATTGTGCTGCCGGAAATCAAAGCGGTCATTGAACAAAGCCAGGCCAACTTTTATGACATTCTGAACGCCCTGGTCGAGCCGCTGAAACAGGATTTGCAGATGGAGCCCAAGCCCATGCTGCATCGCTCTCACAGTATTAACAAAGATGCCGCCAGTTACCAGGATCGCATCGCGGCCATTGAATATACCCTGGCTCATGATGACGGGGTTTCACTGAACAATTTAGAGCAGGCTGACATCATTTTGTTGGGGGTCTCCCGCTGTGGTAAAACCCCGACCAGCCTGTATCTGGCCATGCAATTCGGGATCCGCGCGGTGAATTATCCGTTCATTGCCGAGGACATGAACAAGCTGAAACTCCCGGCAGCCATCGAGCCGTTCCGCTACAAAACTTATGGCCTGACAATCGGGACCGAACGCCTGGTTGAGATCCGAAATGGCCGCTACGCCAACAGTGATTATGCCAGTCAGGCGCAATGTGAAACCGAGCTGAATAAGGTCGAGGCCATGTTCCGCCGGGAAGCGATTCCGTACCTCAATACCACCTCATTATCGGTCGAAGAAATCTCCACCCGCCTGCTCGATATGAGCGGTCTGAAACGCCGGATGTGCTAATGAGAAACATTTTTATCCTTGCAAAATAACCAAGTGTTTTAGTCAGGCATTTAACTGTAACCCCTCTTTGATGTGCGACATCCGTCTCATCCTGTACGGTTGCTCGCACATCTTCTTGACAATCACCCATATGGCTCAAACCGGATAAAAATCGGTGTCTCGTCGCCATCTTAACCCCGTCTCACCACATATTCTCACTAGTGAGAGTCTAATTTTCATTTCAATTCAGTTGGTTATTAAAAACTCATTTTTCTCCCCGTGATTCATCAAAAAATCACCAGCGCTTGCAATATGCTTACTTTGAGCTTCATAAATTATTACAACGAGGTTCCTGACATGATGAGGGCAGCGCTAGCAATCGGAGTGATCTTGGCTGTGGCCGCCTGTGGTGGTGGTGGCTCTTCCACCCAGACTGCAGACCAGGATCAGCCGACCGGAAAAGAAGTCAGCTTTGCGTTTATCAATACCACAACGCAAGCTGTGGACTACTTCCTCAAACAGAGTGGAGACAGCAGCGCTTTGTTTGATTCCGGCAATCGCGTCGCCAGCAATAGTGTCGAAGCCGTTCAACGACATACCAAACGCTGGACGACCAACACACCGCTCACGGTCGATGTCGGTGCCATGGAGACCAACAGCCAGACGGCGCTCAGTACCGTGTCAGCACTGGTCACCAACAACGGCGAAAAATACTGGCTCCTTTCGTGGCATGACACTGAAGCCGATACCGAGTCTCAACTGACGGCGATCCGCTACAGTCAGCCGACTGATACGGACAAAATCTACATTCGCTTTTTCAGTTTTGCCGACCTCGATATCAGTGTGCTGACCAGCAGTATGTTTGCCAGCAGCAAAGTGCAAAAAGGTCAGATTTCCAGCCAACAGATCCTGAATGGCTGTGCCGGGGAGCTTTTTCTCGGCAGCGGCAGTAACTTAACGGCCTTCAGTTTATGCGGGGAAAATGTGGAAGCCGGTCACTCGTATCTGGTGATCATGGACGGCGAAACCCTGGTTCGGGTGGAACAAGAATAATAAAAACACAAGTCAAAACAATAAACTTGGGGAACAACAACAATAAATAACGATAACAAAGCGCTAAACACAGTGGAAACACTGTTATTCAACGCACGGAATGTCTACAAACTATAACAGATGAGTCGGCTTGACTGAGTTCTGATGTGCTTTGGCACAATGTGCATGTATAGGGGAATGAACTCACCGCTCGGCGGGCTCAATCAACTGTAGGCAGCGGTGGCAATGCCCCGGCATGAAATTCATGCCGGGGCTTTCGTTTTTTATCGGCCGGGCTCAGATTGAGTCAACGGACTGAAACCGAAACCCTGTGCCGAACGCATTCAACCATGGACCCATTACTTGGCTGGCGCTGGTACCAGTTGCGCTTGTTCCGTTATTTTGAGGACCGCATATGTGACGCCGGTGACCAGGGTTCCCGCAGCAATCGCCACCAGATACATCAGCACCGGCGTGATTGCATTGGGGATCAACAGCACAAACAGCCCGCCGTGCGGTGCCATCAGTTTGGCCCCGAACAGCATCGACAACGCGCCGGTCAACGCACCACCCGCCATGCAGCTTGGGATCACCCGCATTGGGTCGCGGGCTGCAAACGGGATCGCCCCTTCAGAGATAAAACACAGCCCCAGAACAAAGGACGCTTTCCCCGCTTCGGCTTCATTGGCGTTGAACTTGCGCTTCGCCAGGAATGTCGCCAGTCCCATACCGAGTGCCGGCACCATGCCTGCCGCCATGACGGCTGCCATCGGCGCGTAAGTTTGCGACGCCAGTAGGCCGACACCGAAGGTATAGGCCGCTTTGTTGACCGGTCCGCCCAGGTCGAAGCACATCATCGCGCCCAGAATGATCCCCAGCAGCACAGCGTTGGCCGAACCCATGTTATTGAGAAACTCGGTTAGTCCCGTCATGGCCGCAGACACCGGGCCACCGACGATGTAAATCATGATCAGACCGGTAAACAGACTCGCCACCAACGGGATGATCAAGATCGGTTTCAGGGCTTCCATTGACTGCGGCAGTTTCAGACGATCCGCGACAAACTTGGCGCTGTAACCGGCCAGAAAGCCTGCCACAATCCCGCCGAGGAAACCGGCCCCGGTCGAGCTGGCCAGCATCCCGCCGATCAGGCCCGGCGCCAGGCCCGGACGATCAGCAATGGAGAAAGCGATAAACCCGGCCAACACCGGCACCATCAGGGCGAAAGCCGAGCCACCGCCAATCGTCATCAGCGCATCGGCCAGCGTGCCCTCTTCTTTAAAGGCTTCAATCCCGAAGATAAAGGAGAGCGCAATCGCCAGACCACCGGCCACCACCAGTGGCAGCATGTGGGAGACCCCGGTCATCAGGTGCTTATAGGCACCCGTTTTTTCAGTGTTATTGCCAGCTTCGGGGGTCGCGCCTGATTCATGGCGGTAGACACTGGCCGTCGCCAAGGCTTTCTCCAACTCCTGGGCTGTTTTCTTCAGCGCCAGCCCGGTGCTGGTTTTGTAGAGCTTCTTGCCATCAAAGCGAGCCAGATCCACTTCGATATCCGCCGCAATGATCACCAAATCCGCAGCTGCAATCTCATCCGCCGTCAGCTGGTTTTTCGCGCCAACAGAGCCGCGGGTTTCTACTTTAATGCTGTGGCCCTGGCGCTTACCCTCTTCTTCCAGGGCTTCAGCGGCCATAAAGGTATGTGCCACCCCGGTCGGACAGGCGGTAATGGCGACAATGTTCTTCGCACCCGAGGCTATTTCGGTGGATGCCACTGTCGTGACTTGCGCTTTTTGCAGGTCCTGAGCCTGCGCTACGGCCTGCTCGAGGAATGTTTTGGGATCCGCAAGGCAAGCATCAATACCGGATGCATAGACCTTCTTCCCCACGAACCGACGTGTATCAACCGAAGTATTGGCCGCGATCACCACGCAATCGGCTTCGGCGATCTGCTGCTCACTCAAGACACGGCTGGAGATGACCGATGACTGACATTCAATATCGGCCGCCCACTTTAATTCGGCGGCGGCTTGTTCAAGCAAACCGGCGGCAATGATGCTATTGGCAATCCCGCTCGGGCAAGCTGTTACAACTGAAATTCTCATGATATGACCCTCTGTTCCTTGTTCGCATTCACGTGACATCCGGAGACACGGACACTTTCCTGAAGCGCCTGCACTGCGCTGAGATCCTCGACCCCAACCCCGACCTGGCTGACCGCCAGTGCCGACAGTGCGGTGGCAAAACTCAGTGTCTCTTGCTTATTCCATTCATTCAGAACGCCCCAGCACAAACCGGCAACCAGGGTGTCCCCGGCCCCGACGGTACTGACCACGTTCATTTTCGGCGGCTGACCTTGCAACCAGCCTTCACGGTTGCGCCACATCACGCCTTCAGCGCCCAGTGACACCACCACATTTTCTACGCCCCGACAGGCCAGTTGCTCAGCCACTTCCATCATTTCATCCCGGCTCAGATGCTCCCGACCGGCCCAGTCTGCCAACTCTTCATCGTTGGGTTTCACCAGCCAGGGCGCAGCTTCCAGACCGGCCGCCAAAGCCGCTTTGCTGCTGTCAAAAAACACCTGTTTCCCGGCTTGTTGCAGCGTACGGATCCAACCGGCGCAGCGTGCAGGCGAGATGCCCTGCGGCAAACTGCCCGAAATCACAAACACCTCGTGCTGCTCAGCCAACGCAAACAGCGTTTCCTCAAATACGGTAATTGCTGCTTCCGTGACGGCGACGCCGGGAAAGTTGAGATCACTGACCCGACCGTCCGCCTCCACCAGCTTGACGTTGATCCGGCTGGCTCCCGGCACACGGACAAAGCGATCCACCGCGCCCAGCGCTTTAAAGAGCTGACAAAATGGCTCTTGGTTATCCGCGCCCAGCAGGCCGGTGACCGTGACTTCGGCGCCCAGCTCAGCCAGCACCTTGGCAACATTGACCCCTTTCCCTGCCGGATGCAGGCTCCCCTGCTCGACCAAGTTGACACTGCCCGGCACCAGCGCAGCCAGGCTGCCGGTCAGATCCAGCGCCGGGTTCAGGGTGACCGTGACGACTTTTGGTTTCACCGATGTGCTCATGCTCTGCCCTCGCCCAGCCCGTCTGCAATCGCCAGACCGATCGCTGCCAGCGCCTGATCGCCATCATCCCCCTGGACGGTAAACTCCAGCTCGTGGCCTTGTTTCACCCCGAGGGCAATCACCTTCATCAGGCTCTTGGCGTTCACGGCTTTGCCGTCCCCGTGAAGATTTTTCACCAGAATATTGGCGCTGAACTTCTTGGCCACACTCACCAGCATCGCCCCCGGACGCGCGTGCAGACCATGGGCATTGCGGATCTTGAATACCTGGCTGTTCCCTTCCAGCAACTCCTCGCTCAGCAGCGACACCACTTTTTCAGCATCTGCGCTGAACAGCTTGTCGGCCTGCTGGTTGTACAGTAGTTTCGCCAGCACATTCAGGTTCGGCAGGTGCACACCGTTACAGGCGGCAACCATCAACACCCCGCGTACCGGCTGGCCATCGACGTCAAAAGCTTGCGCCGGTGTTACAAAAGACAGCGCCGTGCGCGTCACCGATTTGCCGGTTTTGGCCAGCCACAAGCCCTGACCGAGATAGCTCGCACCACTGGCAATGGCATCGGCCACGCTCTCATTGCTGACCCACTGACGGTTTTTGAGTATTCCGGCAGCAACGGCAATCAATTGGATCAGGTCGGTGGCCGGAAATGCGAGCTGGATCAGCCCCGGCTCCAGCTCTGGCTCTAACTGGGCTTCTCCATTCAGAATCGCGATCAGCGCATCGGCGGAGTCACACTGCTGCAGTTTTTGCTCAACGCCGTCAGCCGACAGCACTTTGGTCAACTGTTTGAGGATCCCCAAGTGTTCGTCTGATTTGGCAGCAATCCCGATGGCCAGATAAGCGGTTTTGCCATCCCCCCAGTCCACGCCTTGTGGGAAGTGGTGGACGATAACCCCGGTTTGCTTCACCAGGCCACGGGTGTCTGTGGTGCCGTGCGGAATGGCGATACCGTTGCCTAAAAAGGTAGAATTCTGCGCTTCGCGCGCCAGCATCCCGTTGACATACCCTTGTTCGACCAGCCCCTTCTGCGACAATCCAGCAGCCAACGCTCGGATCGCTGCTTGTTTATTGTCGGCGGCCTGCTGTAGCTGTATATCCTGATGTCTTAGTGACAACATGCGTTATCCCTCTTGTCTGATTCACCCGCGAAAAACCTTTCGCGGCTCGACCTGTCTTCAGTCTAGTTGAGTTTCCATAAAGCTGAAACGTTTCAGCAAAAGTTGAAAATAAAAATTTCAGCACAACTTAAGTTCAATCGAATGCTCTGCTGAAACCTTTCAGCTGACATGCTGAATGGTTTCAGCTAAGATTGCAATTGTTCCGCACAGGATCCTTTGCGATTATATGATCCGCCGCACAAATTCTGTCAGCAGTGAAAGCAGAGAATGAAACTAGATGAAATAGCCAAACTCGCCGGCGTTTCCCGCACCACAGCCAGCTATGTGATCAACGGGAAAGCCGCGAAATACCGGATCAGTGAAAAGACCCAGCAGAAAGTCATGGCCGTGGTGGATGAGTTCAATTTCCGCCCGGATCACGCCGCGACGTCGCTTCGCGTCGGCAACAGTCGCTCGCTCGGACTGATCATTCCGGATCTGGAAAACAGCAGTTATGCCAAGCTGGCCAAGCTGCTGGAAAGAGATGCCCGCAAAGCCGGTTATCAGTTGATCATTTCCTGCTCTGATGATGACATCGACACCGAGATGAAAGTGGCCGACAACCTGCTCAGCCGCCGCATTGATGCACTGTTGGTGGCGAGTGCACTGCCGACCGACCATCCTTTCTATGCCAAGATCCAAACTGCGGGCGTACCGGTGATTGCGATTGACCGGGCGATGGATGATGAAATCTTTGCCAGTGTGATCAGTGAAGATCTGGAAGGGGCGTTCGAGCTCACCCAGAGCCTGCTTGCTGATGACATCTGCGCCATCGGACTCATTGGCGCGGTCCCTGAACTCGGGGTCTCGATTGAACGTGAGCAGGGTTTCCGCTCAGCGATTCAGGCCACCCGACCCGATCTCAACACACAGGTCGCCTATGGCGATCACTTCAGTCAGGAACAAGGTCAGCAGTTGGTACAACACTGGATTGATCAGGATTGCCTGCCCGACGCGATTCTGGCCACCTCTTATACCCTGTTTGAAGGGATCCTCGATTGCCTGCTTGCCAACCCGGCATTGATGCAGCGGACCCGCCTGGCAACCTTTGGCGATAACCGGCTGCTCGATTTCCTGCCGATGAAGATCCAGTCGCTTCCCCAGCAGTTCGAGCTGATTGCGGACAGTGCCCTGGAGTTGGCGCTCAACGCCACGGCCGGTCGCTACCGAACCGGGGTAGAAGTGATCCCGCGAAAAATCAAACGCCGCTGACGCGAAGACACCGGCTTTCCCCACCCCGGCGGCCCCGTTCGCCGGGAAGACATTACCCAATGATTCCCCACCTCTGGCCTGCCCGCTCATCCAAGTGACTAAACTTACAGACAATCAAGCATATTTTTGCATTTGATTCGTATAGAAATTCAGACAATAAAGTTACTTGAATAGGAATCAGTCTTAATATTCATCTGGTTAATGTTTACTCTTCCAGTTGAATATCTGATATGCAGCCAACTTCTTAACCTTCATCTCGTTTTTTCCTCACATCTTCTCAACACAAAGGCTATACGTGTTCTGTCACTAAAAAAGTGCACTTATTCATTAAAAGTGAATATATATCATAGATTTGAATTATAACAATGCTCAAAAAAGGAAGAGCGAATGAAATTGACAAACACAGCTAAAATGGTTCGTTGCCTGTTACCTGTTGCTGCCATGGCGTGCGGCGCTCATGCAACAGCCGATGAGTTGGCGGGATTCGGAAAGCCGGATATGCCGGTGAAATATATCGTAAAATTCAAAGATCAGTCGCAGTCTGGTTTGGCAGTCAGGAGTGCCAGCCCATTATCCGGAAACCATTTGGCGCAACAATCTTTGCTTGATCGCGTCAACGCGAAAGCCGTTGAAGCAATTGGGAAAAAAGCCATATATAGCGCCGAATTGGATGCTAGTGCGATTCAAACCCTGGCATCAAACCCGGACGTTGAATACGTGGAAATCGATCCGCCACGTTACTTGCTGTCTGAAACCCTGCCCTGGGGACAAACCTTCGTCGGTGCCACACTGCTGAGCGACAGCAATGCCGGTAACCGTACCGTCTGTATTATCGACTCCGGTTATGACTTAACCCACAACGATCTCAGTGGTAACCAGGTCAGCGGCACCAATGACAGCGGCACCGGCAGCTGGTCTTCGCCAGGGAATAATAATGCACACGGCACGCACGTTGCCGGGACCATTGCCGCGATCTCCAATAACGAAGGGGTTGTCGGTGTCCTGCCAAACCAGAACGTCAATCTGCACATCGTCAAAGTGTTTAATGAATCCGGTTGGGGCTACTCTTCCAGCCTGGTCAAAGCGATTGACACCTGTGTCGCCAATAACGCCAATATCATCAACATGAGCCTCGGGGGCAGTCAGTCAAGCCGTACCGAAGAAAACGCCCTGAAACAGCACTATGACAACGGCGTGCTGTTGATCGCGGCGGCCGGTAACGATGGCAGCACCGCCCACAGCTACCCGGCTTCTTATGATTCCGTCATGTCTGTTGCGGCCATCGATAACCAAAAACATCATGCGGCCTTCTCGCAAGCCACCAATCAGGTTGAAATTGCCGCGCCGGGTGAAGCGATCCTGTCGACCGTCACGCTGGGCGAAGGTCGCTTGGCTGACATTTCGCTGGCCGGTCAAAGCTATTTTGATCGTGGCGTCGTTCCGCACAACCGCTTGATCAATACCAATGGCAGCTACGTTCCGGCACCTGTACCGGGCAGCATCACTGCCGAACTGGCGACTTGTAATACCAGCGCCGGTAACTATCAGTGTGGCGATATGAGCGGCAAAGTCTGTCTGACCGAGCGGATCGGCAATCAGGCTTCTGGTGTCTATCCGGAAGTCGACGCGGTGGCAGCCTGTTACAACGCCGGGGCTTCTGCGGCCATTGTCTACAGTAATACCGCACTAGCCGGCCTGCAGAACCCGTTCCTGGTCGATACCAACAACGGCTACCCGATGGTTTCTGTCTCGGTTGATCGTCAGTTGGGTCTGGATCTGGCCAACGCTGTCGGTCAAGCCATCACCGTCAGCAGCACAACCAACGAGAACTACGAGTACTACAACGGGACGTCGATGGCGACACCGCACGTCACCGGCGTTGCAGCACTGGTGTGGAGCTATCATCCACAGTGTAATGCCAGCCAGGTCCGTCAAGCGCTGACTGCGACCGCAGAAGATATCGATGTTGCGGGTCGCGATAACCGCACTGGTTATGGTCTGATCGATGCCGCGGCAGCCAAAGCTTACCTGGATGCGGGTTGTAATGGTCCGGACGGCACAGGTACAGGCGCCGAGAGCTTCAGCAACACCACATCCGTCGCGATTCCGGATAACAACCTGAGCGGCATCACCAGCGTGATCGATGTGACTCGCGCGGGCGATTCCGGTTCGATCACCGTGGATCTGGATATTACGCACACCTACATCGGCGACCTGAATGTCACCTTGGTGGCACCGAACGGCGCCAGCGTAGTACTGCACAACAACAGCGGCGGCTCAGCCAACGACATTGTGAAAACCTTCACGGTCAACTACGCTGGTGTGGACTCCCAAGGAAACTGGCAGCTGAAAGTGTCCGACAACGCACGTCGTGATACCGGTACCCTGAATAGCTGGCGCATTAACTTCCAATAAGGTTGGATTATGCAAAAATATTGTGCTCCGCAATTGCTTCGCGGGTTCTTCCTGAACAAAACGGTTCTGGCTTCGCTGCTGATCACCGCAGGTCTGGCCGCCGCGCCGAGCCATGCGTACAACCGGGGAATGCCGATGCCGGGAGAATCTTCGAAAGCGACTCAGTCTCAGGAACAGCAAGCCATCAGCTATTACCTGAAATATAAGCCTGAGATGGAAGCGCAAGCCAAATCACTGGTTGCCAAGCTGGGCGGTACGGTCACCGATGCCATTCCGGAGCGACGCATACTGATCGTTCAGTTCGAACACCATGTCGTGGACGAGCTGAACGTACAACGGCAACGTTACTCGGAGGTCATCGACTATGTTGAAGTCAATCCGCAGCGACAGTTGCTCAACGGCAGTACTTCATCACTCAAGCTGAAGTAACGATTGACTGAAGCTGACACCAGCAACCAGCATCACCAAGGGAGAAGGTCATCACCTTCTCCCTTTCATTTGCAGCGCCCTAGCCATGCACCAGCCGCCCCCACACGCAATTTAACCCGTTGAAACCCATTGATTTTATGAAACACGTGGCACACAATACCCGCACACTCTCTGACGTTCTTCAACATAGAGCATGAAACGATATCGCTCAGTCAACACCATTAACGAATTATTGTGAATGAACTGAGGTGTGTCATCACCAGAGAGTCAAGCGGGGAGCAACCTGATGAAAAGCTTCCCATGTCATTCGTTCGTTTTAACACCAAATGACGATAAGGAAGGTGCGACGTATGATCTCTTATCGGAATATGACGCAGAAAGATTTTCTGGAATATCGGTCCTATTCAAATGAATTTAGAGGCCGAGAGCTCGCTGATGCCCGGAAAATTTCTTTCGCTGAAGGCATTCAATTAGCCAATCAGGAACTTGATGAATGTCTGCCTCAGGGCCTGGAGGCTGAACAAAATACCGACAGGCATCAACATGACTAAACCCATCAGCAGTAAACAATGAATTGGGCGTCAGCATTCAACAGAAAAATGTAAAGGAATTATTGTCAATGTACATATTAATTGTCAGCTCAAGCCAGGATCCAAACAGCAGGAGCCGTATTTTGGCCCAAGAATGTCAGCATGCTTTCAACGACATGGGGATCAATGCCAAGCTCGTCGATTTAGATGAACTCAAGGTGCCAAATTTTGACAACGATACCATCTACCAAACCGAGCAATATCAATATCTGCATAGCCTGACGATCGAGGCCGCCGGCGTGGTGCTTTGCAGCCCGACATACAACTGGGGCTGTTGTTCAGAGATCAAAAAGTATATCGAATATGTGGGTTCGACCGATGAAAATCATGTCAGCGCCCTCTTTGACAAGGTGGTGACGTTCGTCAATGCCGCAGGATTACCCCACAGCTATATGGCGCACTCGGCATTAGCCACGTCACTGATGATCGACTTCAAATGCATTATCAACCCCTACAATGTCTACGTGCATAACCGACACTGGCTGGATGGCCGCCTCACCGATGAACGCCGGCCTCGTCTGGTCAAGTCAATGAAAGTAATGGCAGAGCTTTGCACACTCCTGGAAGGTCGCACCTATCAATCAGAGTGGGAACTCTAGGTGTCCAATTGGATGTGTCGCGCACTTGCAGTAAGGCTCTCAAAACGCACAGAATAGTGACACCGTCACCCACCAGGAAAGCCGCAATCATGGTGTGCTCATTCGCTGATAAATGGAAAGCCATGTCATTTGCGGCTACCTCAGAAAATTTGGAGTTCAATCAATGGGAAGAACGTATCAAGGCGGTTGCTTGTGTGGCAACATCCGCTTTACGGCAACGGGTACCCCCAAGAATCCCCACACTTGCTCATGTAAAATGTGTCAACGCCATTCCGGCGCCCTGACACAGGCCTGGGTCGAATTTGATCAAGACCAGGTGACTTGGGATGGCCCAGGTGGGCAACCAAAAACCTGGCGTTCTTCCGATGCTTCTTCCCGAAGCTTTTGTGACATTTGTGGCAGCACATTAGGTGCCATTGACGACGCCCCGGTGGTCGCCCTCGTACTCGGTACCTTTGATTCACCCAACCGCAAAGAGCTCCGCCCCCTTGCACATTCCTATGTTTCTAAAAAGCCCAAATGGTGGCGTGTTCAAGTGGATCACGATAAATAATGAATCTCATGAGCAGAATTATTCTGCATTCGTCAGTGCTCGGGGAAATGGATGCCTTACCAAATAAGAAAAGCATCAATCGATGACGTCAATGCAATTGCGGCAATTCATGTTGCTTCATGGTCCGCAGCCTACGATGGTTTAATGCCCCAGAATTATATTCATCGCTTTACGCTGGCCCATCGAGAAAAACAATGGGCCAACATTATTGGCCGTGAATTAGCTTGGGTCTTTGTCGCGGAAGATCAATCCGGTTTACTTGGCTTTCTCTGCTGCGGGCAACCCAAAGGCTACGACAATCCGAAAACTTATGAACTCAGCGCGCTTTACATTGCACCAACGCGATATCACAGCGGCATAGGAAGTTGCCTCTATGACACCTGTGAAAAACATTTACTCAATCTCGGGGGTGAGCGAATCGAGCTATGGGCGCTGGCGGGGAACCATCGCGCCCATCGCTTTTATCAACGACACGGTTTTCAGCCAACGGGAAGTGTAAGTCAGGAGGAGATTGATGGAACAGTACTTATTGATCTGGAATTTTCCAAAAACATCTGAATCACTTTCGCCATTCGGGCGGTTCAGTTTCAATCCGATATCCCCCAGATTACATTGGCGTCGAGGCCGATGCGCTGCCTTATGAATCCCCGATGCCTTCACGCGTTTATCGACGGCCAGCAGACTGACATTGTATGAAGACAAGGAAAGCCCATGACATTTAAACGCTATGAAACAGCCGATCGAACTCAATGCATCAATATTTTTGACAGCAACCTGAACACATTCTTTGCGCCGAGTGAACGAGACGAGTTCATCGCATTTTTGGATGCTTTGGATGCATCCAGCGACTATTTTGTTTACACCAACGGTGACAGGATACTAGCTTGTGGGGGCATCGAAAAACACCGCAACCTTGGCTCACTTAGCTGGGGTATGGTGCACCGGGACTTTCATGGACAAAAGCTGGGAACGCAGCTCACGGATTACAGGCTCAGCCGACTGAAAGCAGACCAGACCGTGACGACGATAACAATCGAAACTTCTCAGCATACGCAAGGGTTCTATGCCAAACGAGGTTTCGTGGTCACAAGCCAAACAAAAGACGGTTTCGGCCCGGGCATCGACTGCGTCGTGATGGCACGACAAATCGCGGGCGATACCGTAAAGAGTAACGCTCCGGCAACCCGGGCAAGTGAAACGCAGCCCTAATCTTCCAAAAACAGATCCCGCTGCAACGGATGACCCGGCTGACAGGCATAGTGGTCAAAATCCGTGATGCCCTGCTCACGCAGGACATCTTCATCGATGAAGAAATTGCCGCTGCAAGTTTTGGCATCGCGGGTGATCACCGCATAACAGGCATCGGCCATGATCTCGGGTTTGCGGGAGCGATCTTCAAGGAACTTACCGCCGACCATGTTCTCAATCGCCGAGGTGGCGATGGTGCTCTTCGGCCACAGGGCGTTCGAAGCGATATCATACGCTGCCAGCTCTTCGGCAAACGTCATCGCCATCATCGACATCGCATATTTAGAGGTGGTGTAAGCGCCGTGGGCCGCAAACCATTTCGGTTGCAGGCTGATAGGCGGCGACAAAGTAACAATATGCGCATTTGCCGCGCGTCGAAGATGCGGTAAGCACGCCTGGGTCAGCAGAAACGTTCCCCGGACATTAATCGAGAACATCAGGTCAAACTTTTTGCTGGGCGTATTTTCCATATCCGCCAGGTGGATCGCGCTGGCATTGTTGATCACCACATCAATGCCGCCGGTTTGTTTGACCACCTGGGCAACCGCCTGCTCAATCGCATCTTCGTCGCGAATATCCAGCACCACCGGAATGGCTTTACCAACGCCCAGCTGATTGATTTCATCCGCGGCCGAATAAATTGTGCCCGGCAGCTTCGGATGCGGCGCTGTGGTCTTTGCGGCAATCACCACCGTCGCTCCGGCTTGGGCGCACCGCTTGGCAATCGCCAACCCAATGCCCCGCGAGCCGCCACTGATAAAAACCGTTTGATTAGCCAGGGCATTGCCCGGCGCATCACCGCCGACCGCACCCGCGACTTTCGTCTCAACCCGGGGGAGACTGAACGTCTCGGCCAACACCTCCAGTTGATTAATGAACCGCCGGGCTTTCTGAAAAACATTGCGTTTCATGTCGTGCTCCTTCACAAACAAAACTTCGTGTGTTCCTGACCTTCATCCAGAAAACCAGAACTATGGGGGATCCTGCTTCTCTCCCCGGTGCTGCTGGCTGGCACCCACCAGACTGGCCACCACAATGGCCATATAAAAAATGCCGGCGATTGCCTCGAGATAGACCGCAACCCGCGCGACCTCAGAGAGCGGACTAATGTCACCATAGCCTAAGGTGGTGAGGGTCACAAAGCTGAAATACGTGACGTTGGCAAAATTTTCCCCCCAGGGCTGTTGCGTCATACCGGTAAACGCCTGCGGTGAAAATTCCATGATAATCAAGTACACCATGGCCCACATCAGGCCGAGCAACAGAAACAACGCCACCGAGCCGACCACTTTATTGATATCAACAGAGCCGGTGAACAGGATCTTTCGGGCGATGATTTTGAACGTCCCGAGGAAGAAGCAAAGCATCAGTGCCAGAACCACGGCGTCCATTTCGCGGGAGGGGAAAAACACCTTACCAACCGAAACCATCCCCCAGCCGATGGCGACGGTGATCAGAAAGCGAAACCAGACTTTGTCGACCTGTAAACTGATCAGACAAACGGCAAAATTGAACAACGTCACCCCTTTGAGCACCCAGTCAAACCAGCTGCCGCTGAGAGCCTGGGTCAGGGTGGCGCTGATCAACAGGATGACCAGCGAGGCGGTCAGATAAAAGAAGTTATTCTTGGCACTGATGGTTCTGCCCATGATGACGCACGCTCCTCTGCCGAAAGCTGCCAGCAGCTTGATTGCCCTACCCTACAGCTTAGCTGGTGGGTCGGGCCGTGCTGACAGATTCCATACAAAGGCCGGTCAGACCGGGTGCGTTTGCAACTCGCTGATTGCGTTTAAGAACAACTTGACCGCCGGCAGCATCCGGCTTTCATCAATGTCAAAATCACCGCTGTGGTGGCCGGCAGCCAGATCAGAGCCCACCAGACAATAAATTGCCTTGCCGCCGTTGGCCTGAACCCGTTCGACCAGATAACCGGCATCTTCACTGGCGCCGAAATCTTTTTCCAGCACCACCTGGCTAAATCCGCTGCTCAGGCCCAGCTTGGCCAGCATCGCCACCAGCGCCGGATCGTTTTCCAGCCCAATCGCCTCACCTTGGGTTTTGATCTCCAGCGCCACCCCGTGCATCTGGGCCGCAGCCCGGGCTATCTGTTCGACCTGCTGGTACATATAGCTGTTCAGGGTTCGGTTCTCGCCCCGGGTTTCCCCCATCAACACGGCTTTGGCCGGGATCACGTTCCGGCCGTCACCGGCATGAAACTGGCCGACGTTGATCCGGGTCATCCCGTCACGGTGCCGGGGAATGGCCAGCATTTGCGTGACTGCGGTACAGGCCGCCGCCAAGGCATTACGCCCGGCATTGGGTTCGATCCCGGCATGAGCCGCTTTGCCCGAAAAATGCAGATCGAACTTCGAGCTACAAAGGAAATGCTGCGGATCGCATACCAGCGTGCCACTCGGCACATTCATCCCGATATGGGCGGCAAAGAAATAATCGACGTCGTCAAGCCAGCCGCTTTGCGCGACCGCCTTGCCGGCCCGGCACCCTTCTTCAGCAGGCTGGAACAGCAGCTTGATCGTCCCGCACAAAGCATCACGGTTGGCCGCCAGAATTTCAGCAACGCCGAGGCCAATCGCCGTATGCGCATCATGGCCGCAGGCATGGGTCACGCCCGCCTGGAGCGAGGCAAACCCCAGGAACCGCGGCCGGTGCGCATCTTCCTGGCTTTCACGGACTTCCACCGCATCAATATCAAAACGGAGGGCAATCACAGGTCCGGGGCGGCCGGTCTCCAGCACGGCACCGACACCGGTGATCCCATCCATCTGGGCCATGAAACTGGCGTCGGCACCCCAGCTCATCGCCCGTTCCCGGGCCTGGGCAACTTCGGTTTCATCCCGTCCCATGATGGCGTCACGATGGATAATGGCATCCGAAAAATGCAGTGCATAACCGAGCGACTGCAACAGTCCGGCAATTCGGCTGGTGGTGAAAAACTCACACCAGGCCGATTCCGGATAGCGATGAAATTCCCGCCGGTGGTTGATCAACCGTTGCCCCAGCATGTTTTCATCAATCGTTATCGTATTGGTCACAATTTCATCCTAATTCTTTTTATGGCAAACCGACGGTCAAGCACAACATCCACCTGTGATGTCGCCACTTAATAGCCGGTCAACTCCATAAATCCCTGTCCGGTATGACTGCCGCTGACCCTGACCGGGCCTTCCCAATAGGAAAACATAAACGGCAACCATTGTTCCTTACGGACCACATCCACTTTCACTTGAATCTGTTGGCTCGGGACAGCGATCTGCCACTGCACCGGGTAAAGCTTGCCTTCATGGCGGGCATTGGCAATCGGGATCATCCGGATCTCGTCCGCCGAGAGCGTCACGACCCTGCCGTCCGGCCAGCTCCGCGAGCCAAAATAATACGGCACTGAATCCGCTTCCCGGATCTGATACAGCATCAGGGCACTGCCATCGTCGAGATGCAGCGAGAACCAGTCCCAGCCCAGCTGACTTTGCGCCAGCCCTTCACTGCTCCATTCCCGATCCAGCCAGCCCGGTCCGGAGACCTGATAAGGCAGTCCGTCCAGCACCAGCGTGCCCTCCAGATGCAGAAACGGGGCACTGTAATAGTAAGAAGCAATCTCCTGACTGACGTGTTTGCGGCTGTAGCCGTTCTCTCCCTGAAAAATCAGGGCGCCCTGATTTTGAACCTGCAGGGTTGCGACCATGTGCTCATCCGCAAACGACAGCGTCCCCGGAAACGGGTTGCTGTCCTCGGAGCGCCATGACCAGTTATCCAGCCAGGCCCGGAATGGATTGCCGGCAACGCCCGCCTGACCAATACCGCCCCGGGCAAAGCGCTCGGCATGCCACAGCTGCTTCTCGCCGGTCACCGCCACATGTGCCATGTACATTTGCGGGCTGTGCCAGCCAGCCTCGGCCGTATTCCGACCGGCAAAACGAAATAAAGTCCACTGAACACCGAAGGTTTTTCCTTCCGGTGAAGTCAGGTTCGCCGTCAGATACCACCACTCTGTTTTAAAGCTCGGATGGCTGAGATGATCCTGCGGAAACTGCCAGGTCTTGCCGGGTACAACGGCTGCAAAATTCTGATCGTCGGCGTCGAGTCCCTGGCTCAGGATTTCGACCGTATTGGCCCGCTCCTGCTCAGCAGGCTCACACCCCAGTAACCCGGCGGTCAGCAATAACCCCGTCAGCCACAGCACTAATAGCCTGCTCCGCATCAGAAAGCCTCCCGCAGTGACAGGATGGCCGATCGCTTCACTAGCCGCCAGACCGGCCAGGCGCCTGCGGCCAGCAGGACGACGAGCGCCGAGCCCAGCGAAGTCAGATACTCAAACGGGAAATACTGCACCGGCATGGTCCAGCCAAACGAATATTTCAACACCACGTCGATGAGCAACTGGGCGAGGATCAGCCCCAGCGGCAATGCGATGATCGATGTCAGCAGCCCGATCAGCAGAAGTTGTCCCCCGCCAAGCAAAGCCAGTTCACGGCCCGTCATACCCATACAGCGCAACAGGGCGAACTGGCGCTGACGGGAGACTTCACCGGCAACCGTGGCAAAGAATAAGCCGCAGACCGCCACAAATAGCGTCAGTTTGCCCAGCGTCGCGGTAATGATGAAGGTGCGGTCAAACACCCGCATCGCCTGCGCCATCAGTTCGACATTGTTACGCACCCGCTCCGGCGGCAAACGGAAACGCTCGCCAATGGCTTTCATCACATCCATGCTATCCGTACCCGGCTTCAGATGAACGGCCAAGCCGACCTGTCCGTTCTGCGGCCACAAGGTCTGCCAGCGTTTATGCGACATCATGATCTGGCCATATGGGTTGCCGTAGTCGTAGTAAATCCCGGCAATCTGCCAGCGCTCATTTATCGGAGACGGCAGGTTGATGTGCTGACCCGGTTGCCAGCCGCGCTTAAGCGCCAGTGATTCACTCACCAGCACCGCCCGCTGATGGTGAAGCTTTTGCCAGTATTCGGGGATCGCAACCTTGATCGACAGTGCCTCCTGCTCCTGTTGCGTCCCGCCAATACTGACCACCTGCAGGGTGCCTTCATCCGTCGGTAGCTCTTTTCGCCACTGCCACCAGACCTGACGCACATCATCGCGTTTCTCCAGCCACTGGGCGATACGCGGGGCAACGTTCATCGACGGGCGCACGTAAATGTCCGCCGCCAGCCGCTGATCCAGCCAGACCTGAGTGGTACTGCGAAAACTGCCGACCATGGTTTCCATCCCGATGTTCGAGGCCAGTGCCAGCATAAAGGCCATCGAAGCAACGCCACGATAACTCAGACTGGCGGCAGCGTCCGAGAAGAACCAACGCAACCTGGCCGAGCGCACGAGTAACCCCAGACTCCTGAACAACTGCCACAGCAAGAACGGCATCACCAGCGCCGAAGCAATCAGAATAAAGGCAATCAGGACAAATCCGGCCAACTGACCATGCGGCAACTGAAATACGCCCCAGGCCGCTGCAATAAAGAGACAGGAGAAGAAAGCCTGCCAGGCGAACTCCCGCCCGCTGAAACGCACCAGCGCCATATGGGTCGACAACCGGGCCGGCTGGGTTTTGATCAGACGGATCAACGGCCAGCCGCAGGACAGCAAACAGCCACACATGGCGATGGCCAGCGACGCCAGCCCCCATTGCCAGTGCCACGCCACTTCCAGGCTGACGTTAGCCCCGTACAGGTTGTTCAGCGTCTCCGCAACGGACGGCAGCAGCTGCTGCGCCAGCACCAATCCCAGCAAGTTGCCGCCAATCAGACCCAAAACAATCCACCCCAGCAGCTCCAGCAGCAACGCCTGAGTCAGTTGCGTGCCCGAGACCCCGGCCTGGCGCAACAGTCCGACCAGCGGCTGGCGCTGGGTCAGCGAGAGCGACATTGCCTGATAGAAGATGAACAAACCGACCACAAACGCCAGCATCCCCATCGCAAACAGGTTCAGGTGAAACGCATCGGTAAGCGGCTCCAGCGTCTCACTCTGGTTGTGCTCCAGCTGCAAGGCGGGGGGGAGTTCGGCGGCCAGTTGATTTAACCGCTCATGAGACATCTCGGCACACAGAATGGCAGACAACCCGGCACTCGGATACAGATCCCGGATCACCGCCATATCGGCGATCATCCGCGGACCACGGACCCGCTCTTCTTCAACCACCCGTAGCGGGCCTATCGATTTGCCGTTGTCGAGCTTGAGAAACTGCCCGTCCTCAACACCCATATAGTACGCCAGTTGCTCGCCAACCATGATCGGATACGGCGGCTGCATCAGCGAGAGCATCTGCACCTGACGGTCAGCCGTAGCGCGTACTTTGAAACTAGACATCATCGCCACCGGATCAATGCCGACGATCTCATAGTCCCGATTGTCATCGGTCACCACCCGGTGTTGATCCATCGGAACGCATTGGGAAAAGCCGGCCCGGCGCAGATCAATATAGAAAGCCTGAGGCACTTTCATGGCCGGTTGCTGATGACGAATTCGGTAAGGAAAAGGATTGGAAAAAAGTTGCTCGCCCTGGCGGTAGCTTTCCCTGGCTTGCTGATTGACGCCCATGACGCCGACCAGCAAGGCGATGCCGAGCGTCAGGCCCAGCCACACCAACACAATTTGAAACGGGTGGCGTTTATAGTGCCCCCAGAGCGCCTTAGCTACGGGGCTGAACATGCAGTTGACCTCCCTGCAGTCGAATACAGCCACTCATGTGCTCAGCAACCTGCTTACTGTGCGTGACCAGCAACAGGGTACAATCGAGCTGACGGGTCAGGTTCACCAGCAAGCGGATCACCGCCCCGGCGTTACGCTCATCCAGGCTGCCGGTCGGCTCATCCGCCAACAGAATTTGCGGCTCCATATACAGCGCCCGGGCGATTGCCGCCCGCTGTTGCTGGCCACCGGACATCTCTTCCGGGTAGCGGCCGAGCAACGGCATGAGATCCAGCGCCGAGATAATCTGACGCCATAACTCCGGTTTTTCGTCCAGCCCTTTGAGTTGGCGGCAAAAACGGATGTTATCGGCGGTTGTCAGCGTCGGGAGTAAGTTAAACTGTTGAAAAACAAGACCAATATTGTTACGACGGAACGCTGTCCGCTCCCGCTCGGTGATGGCATGAATTGGCGTTTCCCCCAGCCAGACTTCGCCGGAGTCCACCGTATCCAGCCCGGCAATCAGGTTCAGCAGGGTACTCTTGCCCGAGCCGCTTTCACCCATCAGGGCCAATTGCTCACCTTGATTCAGCGCCAGCTCTGCACCCTGCAGTACAGAATGGTATTCAGCCCCATCCTGATAGCCTTTGCACAGCTCCACGAGTCGTAACATCCAATTCCCCAAACGTTTGTAGGTGGTTTCGGAAACGAAATGTACAGCAAAGCCGGGGCATGAGAAAGTACTTTACCCGGCTTATCCGCCATTTTGGCGTCATACGTTTCAAACCATCTACAAATTAAACAGTCCGTTTAATCCTCAACCACAAAGTTCTTAAAAATCAATAAACTTTATCCATACCACGCGTCCCTGTCAGACCAATCAGCCCCAATGAAAGCTTAACCGTCAGCCACCAGGTTATTCATCCATGAACGGGACTTAAGCCGAATCGTCGAGCCGACAGACTTCACCAGCTCTTCCACAATTAACATGGCATAAATCCATTCTAACGGTAATTGCAAGATAAAGGCACAGAAAGCCGTCAGCGGGATGCCGACCAGCCACTGCGCGACCATATCCTGATACAGGCAAAACCGAATATCCCCACCCGCGCGAAGCACGCCGACAATCATCGTCATCGGAATACTTTTCACCACCACGGCCACGGCGAAGATCAGGAAGAAATGCTCTGCCAGCGCGCGACTCTCGCCGGATAACGCCGAAAACAGGTCCAATACCAGATCTTTGCACAGCACCATCACCAAAGCCACCACCACGGCGCAGCAGAAGTTAAACAGAGACACCGCCCAAGCCTGATAGTATGCCGCCTCATGGTTGTTCGCGCCGAGCTGGTTGCCGATCAACACCGCCGAAGCATTGGAAATACCGATCAGCAGTGCCAGGGCAAAAGACTCAATCGGCGTCATTACCGACAACGCGGCCAGCCCTTCTACGCCGGATTGTCCGATAATAGCGTGATAGGCAAAAATACCCATCGACCACGCCAAGTGGTTGAACGTCGTCGGCATCGACAGTGAGAGGAATCGGCGGATCTTGCCCAGTTCCACCGCCCCCAGCAGCAGCCGCAAGTTCATCGCCAGGAGATGCCGGCGGTGGCTGAGATAGACATACAGCAACACGGCCTCAATTAAACCACTCAGCAGCGTCGCCCAGGCCGCCCCGGCAATCCCCAGCGCCGGAAACCCGAAGTGGCCGAAAATCAGCACCCAGTTCAGGAAAATGTTCAACACAATGCCAATGGCACTGAAGATGGTCGCAATGCCCGGTTGGTGCATCGCCCGCAGGCCGACCGCAATACTGCTGCCCCAGGCCATGGTAAACAGGCTAAACGCGGTGATCATCAGGTACTCAGAGCCAAGGGCAATCACCACTTCAGAATTTGTCGCCATGCCGATCACCGCTTGCGGCGCAAACAGGAAAATCAGCCCGGCTCCCAATGCAGCGAGCAAGGTCATCAGGATCGTCAGCGCGGTACTTTGTCGGACCCCCTGGTGATTGCCGGCCCCCCAGTATTGCGCCGTCAGCAATGCCCCGCCGGTCGTGACACCGAAGATCATCAGGGTCGCGACAAATACCGCCCGGCCGGCAATGCCGATTGCGGCCACATCCAGCTCCCCCAACTGGCCCAGCATCATAATGTCAACCAGGCTGCGGCTGGAAAACAGCATGGTTTGCAAAGCGATCGGAAAAGCGATCAACAATAAGCGGCGAAGAAATTCACCTTGGAAATGGCGCAGGATAGTTTTCATTTCGGATTACCAACGGGCGAGGCCGACTACAGGACAAAGACGGAATCGTCTTGAGGCCCGATCGTGAAATCCTGCTCTTGAAAACCAGCCCTGAAAGCGGGTTTGAGAGCAAGCGGTTGAAAGCAATCACGATCAATGGCGAAGACAGTTCGAATTTTATCCGCTACAGTTTTATAAACAACCAATTTTATTAATTTATCATCGGCTTCCCTCTCGCAAAGTGTCGCCGTGATCTGTTTGGCCGGGCACGGCAGTACCTGTATTCAGGGTTTAGTTGCAGGGAGCATGACCATCCATGAGTAAAACAATTCTGGTTGTCGGGGCCTCCGGCTATGTCGGCAGCCACCTGGTTCCGGCGTTGTCCAGCAGTGGCTATCAGGTCAGGGCCACCGGCCGGAACCTGAGTCTGCTGCGCAAGCGGGGCTGGGGCGAACTTCCCAACGTATCGCTGGTTGAACTGGATTTAAACCTGACCACAGACTTAGCGTCGCTGCTTGCCGATGTCGACGTGGTTTTTTTTCTGGTGCATGGCATGAACCACGGCCATGACTTTATTGATATCGAAATCGATGCCGCGCGTAACTTCAGTGCTGCCCTGAAACGAAGTACGGTTCAGCGGGTGATTTACCTCGGCGCGTTGCAAGCCAAACAAGGCCATTCCAAACATCTGTCGGCCCGAAAAGCCACTGGCGAGATCCTCCGCGACAGCGGGATCCCCGTAACAGAGCTCCGGGCCGGGATTATCGTCGGACCGGGCTCCGCCGCCTTCGAAGTGATGCGTGATTTTGTGTTTCACCTCCCGGTGATGATTGCGCCCAAGTGGGTCAAATCCCGCAACGCCCCCATCGCACTGCGCAATCTGCTGTACTACCTCCAGGAGTTGCTGCACTTTACCCCCTGTCGCCATCAGATTTTTGATGTCACCGGCCCGGAGATCCTGACCTATGCCGATCAAATGCGTATTCTGGGCAAGCACGCCGGAAAACAGGTCCGCATTGTGCCGCTGGCTCTCCTGACCCCCAGCATTGCCGCGTACTGGCTGAAATTTATCACATCGGTGCCGACCAATATTGCCCGGGCGCTGATCGGCGGATTGCAGCTCGATCTGGCAGCCAACAGCTCCGCCATTCAGTCCCTGATCCCCCAAACGCTCCTCAGCTACGATGAAGCCGTACAAGAATGTCTGGGCCATGAAAGTGAAGTCGTTCGTAATGAAATCTGGGGATTTGACCCCGATGCCCTCGCCCGCTGGCAACCGGGCTATGGGTACTACCCCAAGCAAGCCGGATACACCCTGAAAACCAATGCCACACCGGAGCAACTCTGGCAACAAATTCAGCAACTGGGCGGCGATCCCGGCTACTTTTACGCCAATGCCCTGTGGCGGCTTCGGGAATGGCTTGATTATGCCGCAGGCGGAGAAGCGCTGAACCGTTATCGCCGCGATCCCGACTCACTGGCATTGGGTGACCGGTTGGATTCCTGGAAAGTGATCAACTTAGAGCCGAACCGCTTTCTCTCGCTGCTGTTCGGGATGAAAGCGCCCGGTCTGGGGCGACTGGAATTTACCATCCGAGATTTAGGTGAGTACCGGGAGCTCGACATCCGGGCCTGGTGGCATCCGGCCGGTTTTGCCGGACTGATGTACTGGTTTGCCATGATGCCAGCCCACCTGTTCATTTTTAAAGGCATGACCCATGCCATTGTCAAACGCTGCCAGGCCGACGCCCGGGAGGGCAAGTCCGTCACGGAATAACGTCTTGCGAAGGCGACGAAAAACAAGACACCATAATACAACAGCGAAACAACAGCGAAACAACAGAAATACAAGAGCAGGACACGGGTGCTGAACCCGGAAGCACAGCCTATCAAAACAAACGGGGAGACGTTGCCGCCTCCCCGTGTTTACGTATCTTGTGACATCTGCATTACTGCGCCGCTTGCGTCGGCAACTCCGGCAAATGCGTCCCGTGGTTACACGGATAAACCACATACTCGCCGTGATACTTCACCTTCGACTTGTAGTCCGTGACTTTAAACAACAACAAACCGTGCTGGTATGCCGCATCAATCACTGCTTTGGCATCCCCGCGCAGATACAACGACAGTGGCTTCACCACGTCACCGGACTCGGCAATGCCTTCCCGGTATTGTTTGGCACACACCACCAGCGATGCCTGGCCGTCGGTATGATGGGTGACCTTACGGTTCACTTCAAACTCGGTCGTTACCAGCCAGTCTGCCGAAGTCAACGCCTGATACAACGCCTGGATCTGCGCAGCAGTCACCGCCGCGGTCAGCCCCTCGGCCGGGTTCAACCCTGTCAGGGTGTTGCGGATCTGCACAAACTGCTGTTTCAACTGGGCATTCTTACCCATACTGCGAGCCTGCTGCTGCCAGGCCAGTAACGTTTTTGCCACACTATGGTCGTAACGCTGCTGCTTGATAGACTTCGTGACCCAGGCGCTGAGAAAGTGCGTTTCACTCACCGGGTTACCCGGTGTTTTTCCACTTTCAACCGACTCAGCCAGCTCACTCAACCCGTCAGAGACCAATTTTCCGATCTCTTCAATATAAACTGCCATGTGGCTCCTCATGCATCTCGCGACATTAACCAATAAAAACCCGCAGATAATACTGCACAGGACGCCATGGTCAATGCCATTGGCCAGGCTGTGGCGTCCGGCATCATCGCCACCGCCCCGCCCACCAGAGTCCCGGTCCCGAAACGCATGGTGCCGGCCAGCGAAGAAGCCGTTCCGGCCATATGCGGATATTTGGCCAGCAGACACGCCATGGTGTTACTGCCGATGATCGAGATTGTGCCGACAAACAGCATCACCGGGATCACCACACCCCACAAACCCAGCTCAAACACCTGACCACACACCAGGCCAACCCCGGCAAGCAATTGGATCCCCAATCCGAGACGCAGCATCCAGTGGGAACCCATTTTGCGTACCAGCCGACCGTTGAGGCTAGTCATCAGGATCAGCACCACAATATTGAGGCCGAAGAACAGGCCGAAGTTCTCGGTACTGACATGATAGAGATCGATATAGACAAACGAGCCAACCGTCAAAAACGTAAACATTCCGGCAAATGAAAAACCGCTGCTGAAGATCAGCCCCACGGCCACAGGCGTAGTCATCATCCGGGCGTAATTGCGCAGCGTCGCCCCGAGGTGAAACGGCAAGCGTTTCTCCGGCGGCAGAGTTTCCGGGATCTTGTTGAGTACCGCCAGAATCACGATGACCGCAACCGCTGCCAGCACCCAGAAGATCGAGCGCCAGCCAAACCACACCGACAAATAACCGCCAATCATCGGCGCCGCCAGCGGCGCAATCGTCATCACCAGCGTGATGAAAGACATGGTCCGAGCGAATTCTTCCCGTTCAAACATATCCCGTACCAGCGCCTGAATAATGACCGCAGCCGAAGCCCCGGCGAACCCTTGCGCTGCCCGAACCCAGGTCAGTTCAGTGATCCCCTGACTCATGGCACTGACACACGCCGCCAGCGCAAATAACAGCACGCCAATAATCAAAATCGGACGGCGACCGTAGCTGTCTGCCAGCGGTCCGTGCAACAACTGCCCCACCGCAAAACCAGCAGTATAGGCCGTCAGGGTAATTTGCACCGCACCCGGCACAACCCCCAAATCTTTGGCAATGCTCGGCATCGCCGGCAGGTACATATCAATGGCTAAAGGCGTGAGGGCAGCAATCGCCCCGAGGATCAGGATCAGTTGAAAGCTCAGCTTCGGGCTGTCAGATGTGGTCATAAAATCTCTTAGCTGGAGGATGTCGGAAGGGCGCTATTGTACGATGAATTAAGACAAAAGACTCTTTCCTGGTAGGAAATTATTTATTTCTGTTTACCGGATCCCGATCACGGTTTGTATAAAAATCCCAACTCGGGGCTTCACAATTTGCAGTGCTTCAGACCAGTTCATCACAAGATCAAACCAAGCCGATGCATTCAGCTGAATGTGAACGGAGGGGCGCGGGATGAAAACCACGAAAATGGCCACGGCTGCGGCGCAAAGTGATACAGACTGACGATCCGCTCCCGCCCGGCGACCCCGAGTTCAAGCCGTGGGCTTTCAGCATGAGCCAAACTGAATAAGCCGATCGGACAATGACTTTGAGTATCGTGCTGGAGCTGCGATTCACTGTCAGCCAGTTTCACCAACTTGAAACCGGTTAAGGTACAGAGAGAGGCCCACGTGCCCGCAGGCTGGTTGTGGGCATTCACCACAGGCATTGCAACAAGTAATCCCCAGCTCAACAAGCTGGCAGCAAACATCATTCTGATGAAGGATTTGCGCATGGAAAATTCATTCAATCACTGTGGGGAAGCCTGCATACTAAGAGTTTCACCCGGTCATGACAAAAAGATGTAATCAAAAGGTGATGAAATTAACAATAAAAACGCAGGTATCAATACAACGCCACGGCTGACGAGGGCTACGGCCTTCAAATCAGTCGGAAATCATCCGACTACAGGCATAAAAAAGGCGGTCAACCCGCCTTGTACTTCGCTCGTATTGCCTGAATAAAGCAGACCATCGACTTTAGCCAATGCGCCTTACTTCATAAATGCGGCAATTTCTTCGTCGGTCAGCGGACGATACTCGCCCGGCTCCAGCGTATCATCCAGCTCAATGCTGCCGACCTGCTCACGATGCAGGCCCACAACTTTATTGCCGACCGCCGCAAACATCCGCTTCACCTGGTGGTATTTGCCTTCCGTAATGGTGATCAGCGCTTCGCGCTCATCCAGAATTTCCAGCTTCGCCGGACGGGTCAGCTCTTTTTCACCCCGGAGCTGCACCCCTTCGGCAAAAGTTTGCACCGTTTCCGGCGGTAGCGGATCGGCCAGCTCAACGTAGTACACTTTTTCACATTCATGACGCGGCGAAGTGATCCGATGCGACCACTGGCCGTCATCCGTCAACAGCACCAGTCCGGTGGTGTCTCCGTCTAACCGACCGGCCACATGCAGTTTTTCCGGGCTGACTTCATCAATCAGAATAAATACGGTTGGATTAAAATCATCAACGTGAGAGCAGACAAAGCCCTGCGGCTTGTTCAGCATAAAGTAACGTGGTCCGGTCAGTTGCAGCGTACGACCGTTGAACTCAACCTCACACGTATCCGTCACTTTGAGGGCGCCATTTTTCACCACCTCGCCGTTTACTTCAATTTCTTTACTTTTTAATAATTTACCGGCTTCTTTTCGGGTAATACCCAAAGTGGTGCATAAGAATTTATCAAGCCTCATGACTGGCTCCGCATGGTACAAAAACGCGTATCATATCAATTTTACGGATGAGTACATAGCAACTAAACTGTGCGCATACATGAATCCATACACGACGAATCAATTCGCGTTCTCAACCGCAGACCGGTCGAACATCACACATTGGACAAACAACAAAGAATAGAACATTTATGTGATTTCGAGGTCTTTATACATATGAGCAGATCACGTATAAACGCACTGCTTTACCTGAAAGGATTCAATGCAAAACCTAACCAATAAGGTCGTACTATGAATATCTCACTCGTTGCGCCAAGCTTGTCTTCAACGGATGTCCTGTTAAAACTGGTTGAAGAACTCTTTGAGTACGAAGTGCTGCCGCAGAAGTTCGAACAAACGAGCCAGGCGATCCATCAACTCCTGAATAACCCGGAACTGGGCCAGGCGTGGTTCATTGAAGTGGAACAAGAAGGCGAAAAAATCATCGCCGGCCATATTGTGATCAGCTATAGCTTTAGCGTGGAACATGGCGGACGGATCGGCCTCATCGATCAGTTCTATCTCAAGCCCGAGTGGCGCCAGCAAGGTATCGGGACTGAGCTCATCCCGCAAATTGAAAAACATATGGGAGAAGCCGGGGTGCATGCCCTCTCGCTGGAAGTCAATATCGGGAACTCCGGTGCCCGGAGCTTCTATGAAAAACACGGCTTTATTCCTCGCCGCCAGTTCTGCCTGATGACTAAAGTGATCAAGCAGGAAAAAGTCACGCTCAATATCGCCTCCTAGGCATAAGCGAACGACATCAGGCCGGTCTCGCCGGAGCCCAACCGGCACTAAAAATACGGCTCACATTCCCGTGAGCCGTTCTGGAACACACGACCCTCGCTATTCTCCCCGCACTTCAGGTACACTTTGCGCTTGTTTCTCCATTGTTTTCCTGAAAAGTAGCCACCCAGATATGTACACCCTTCGCCCCTACCAGCAAGACAGTGTCAAAGCGACCATTCATTACTTTCGCAAGCACAGCACCCCGGCGGTCCTTACCCTGCCGACCGGTGCGGGTAAAAGCCTGGTGGTGGCGGAACTGGCCCGCATTGCCCGGGGCCGGGTACTGGTGCTGACCCACGTGAAGGAGCTGGTTGAGCAGAACCACAGCAAATATGAAAGCTACGGCCTCAAGGCCTCGATTTTCTCAGCCGGTCTGGGCCGCAAGGAAACCGACCGCCAGGTGGTTTTCGCGTCAGTACAGTCAATGGCCAACAGCCTGGATCAGTTTGCCAACGAATTCTCCCTGCTGGTCATTGATGAGTGCCACCGGGTGCCGGATGATGAAAACAGTGCTTACCGCCGGGTGATCAGCCATCTGCAAACCATCAATCCGGGGATCAAGATCCTGGGCTTAACCGCGACCCCCTACCGCTTAGGCATGGGCTGGATTTACAAGTATCATACCCGTGGCCAAGTCCGGACCGAGCAGGATCGCTTCTTCCGCGATTGTATTTTCGAGCTGCCGATCCGCTATCTGCTGGATGAGGGATTCCTGACCGAACCCAAGATCATGGACATGGCGGTGATCGGCTATGACTTTTCCAGCCTGACCCCAGCCTCCAACGGCAAGTACCGCGAAGCCGACCTCGACAGTGTGATTGAGCAGTCCGGCCGCGCAACCCCGATGATCATCGATCAGGTTCGCGACTATGCCAAAGACCGTCGTGGGGTAATGATTTTTGCGTCCACGGTCAATCATGCGCAGGAAATCATGGGCTATCTGAGCGGCGAAAATGCCGCACTGGTCATCGGCGATACCCCGCTCGATGAGCGCGACCGGATCATTGATGCATTCAAGCGCCAGGAAATCAAATATCTGGTCAACGTTTCGGTACTGACCACCGGGTTTGACGCCCCGCATGTCGATTTGATTGCCATTCTGCGCCCAACCGAATCCATCAGCCTGTATCAGCAAATTGTCGGCCGTGGTCTGCGCCTGTTTGAAGGCAAAAAAGACTGTCTGGTGCTGGAGTATGCCGGGAACTGCTATGACCTGTACCAGCCGGAGGTCGGCGATCCCAAGCCAGACAGCGACAGTGAAGTGATCATGGTGCCCTGCCCGGCATGTGGCTTTAACAACAGCTTCTGGGGCAAACTGGATGCCGCCGGTTTTCTGATTGAGCATTACGGCCGTCGCTGCCAGGGTTACTTCGAAGATGACGACACCGGCGAGCGCGAAGAGTGTGGTTACCGTTTCCGGGCCAAATACTGCGAAGAATGCGGTGCAGACAACGACATTGCCGCCCGCCGCTGCCATGTCTGCGATGCGGTGATGGTGGATCCGGATAAAAAGCTGCGTGATGCACTGAAACTCAAAGACGCGATGATCATGAAATGTACCGACCTGCGTCTGGAACCAGGCAAAAACAAATTTAACAAACCGCAGCTCAAAGTGATCTATACCAGCGATGAAGGGTCTGAAATCAGCGAAGTCTGGACGCTGTCGACCAAAGGCCAAAAAGATGAATTCCTGCGCAAGTTCATCAACCCGCACCTGGTTGATCGCCACCGGCCATTCACCGACACCGCCCCGACCAAAGTTGCCAGTCATGAACACCGCCTGCGCCCACCGGAGATCATCATCGCCCGCAAAAACGGTCGCTTCTGGGCCATCCGGGACAAGCTGTTTGATTTGGACCAGTACCAGAAATCCTAAACGCCCTAAACAGATCAAGCTACATCCCCAAAAACCACATACAGAAAAGCCGCATGCAGAACATGCGGCTTTCGTTTCAGTCAGCTTTGTGAGCAGAGATTGCGCTTAGAAGCGGTAATCCAGCGTTACGCCCCAGTTACGGCCAGGCTGTGTGCGGCGGTCAATTCCCTGCTCAGAGGCAGTCACCCCTTCCAGGTCCTGATACTGCCAGTACTTCTTATCCAAGGCGTTGAACAGACCCGCACGAAGCGTTAGGTCATTCACCGGACGATAGTACGCAGTCAGATCAACCACTGCATAACCCGGTGCCTTCACGTTCGGCTTCTCGGCAGCTTCCCAGTCACTCCCCGATTTATCATCGACCAGCGTGACATTCAGGGCGCTCCCCCAGTTGTCGTTCGGCGCATCGTAACCCAGACCAATCACGGCCGTTAGCGGCGCAATAGTGTCCAGACTTTCACCGGTGCGCTTGTCCTCACCATCCAGGTAAGCCACCGACAGTCGGGCATAAGAGCCCATCGGCGCGCCGACCATTTCATCCAACCACAGGCTGCCCTTGAATTCGACCCCGTAGATTTCAGCTTCATCTACGTTTTCGTTGGTCGTGATATCCAGACCATTGTCCGTGGTTGTGCTGCTCTTGATGAAGTTGCTGTAGTCGTTGTAGAACGCGGCCAGCTCCACGGCACCGGTGCGATGATCGGCACGCATGCCGACTTCATACGAACGGCTTTCTTCCGGCTTCAGATCCGGGTTCGATACAATCCGGTAGCCACGAGATGAGTTGTCCTTGTCATAGTACAACTCATAGATACTCGGAGAGCGGAAGCCCTCACTGTATTGCGCATAAGTACTGAAATTCTGGTTCCAGTGATACACCGCCCCCAGTCGCGCCGTCAGCGCATCACTATTGTGCTCGGTCAGTCCCGATGCTTGATCCGGCGTCGCGGTATAATCGTCATAGCGCAGGCCTGCGGTCACCACCAGCTGATCCGCCATGAAATACATCTGATCCTGGATAAACACCGCACGCTTTTCTGAATCAGATTCAGGAACCTCGGTATCGCCTGCACCCGATGTACCGCGATCCAGGAAGTAATCGGTATAATCCAGTTCAAACGAAGCATCCGATGCCGCTGCGCCGTAAGTCAGTGCATGACGATTCCCGGCCAGCGTCAACTCTTTCTCAAGCTGAATATCAAATTGCAGGCTTTCATTTTCACCCTGTCGCACCCGATTCCGGTTGCCGTAACGGCCGGTATGGTCCATGTTATCGTGCTCGGTTTTATTCTGGCTCCAGCTCAGCGTCCAGTTCAACGCATCAAAAGCAGCATTGCCCGCCAGCCATTCGTGTTCAATCCCCAGGCGAACCCGCTCATCTTTATCATCGGTACGAACATTGGTGTAGACAAACCCCGGGAACATGCCCCGACCGCCGTCAAAGCCTTCTCGCGACAACGTCCGGCCGTCTGCGCTTCGGGTATAGTATTCCCCGACCAGACCTACGCGGTGATGATCATTGATCTGGTAGAATGCTTTACCCAGCACATTGTGTGAGGTCAGGTTCTGCGGATCGGCTGCGCCGCGTTCCGGCCCTTCGATTTCTGCCCCGTCCCCATGAGTTTCGGTTTCATGGCCGTCACGATGGGTATAGATCAGCAAGGTTTCCAGATCACCGGTGCGATTGGCCAGCTCAAGGGTGGCTTTGTACTCATCACTGGCACTGGCATAACCGGTTTTCACACCGACGTGCGTATCATCCCCGGCTTGCAGTACATCTTCCGGGTTCTTAGTGCGCATCAGCACCGTACCGCCCAGCGCATCACTGCCGTACAGGGTCGAGGCCGGGCCTTTATTCACTTCGATTGCGGTCAGCGTATCCACCTCATAGGTATTCGCATTCATCCGCATCGCATCAGCACCTGGGTTATACGATGAAGGCTGCTCGACGCCATCGACCAGCACCTTCACGCGATTGCCACTCATCCCTCGGATCGTGAAGTCTGCCATCCCGAAACGACCCTGACCATTCACCGTCACACCCGGCTCATATTTCAGCGCCTGCTGGAGATCGGCCGACAAGTTTTTTTCAATGCTGTCTGAGTCGACTTTCGAAATACTCCCCGGCACATCCTTGATGCTGGCTTCTGAGCGTGTCCCTGAAACCACGATCTCATCAAAAACGGAAACACTTTCCTGAGCCTGAAGTGTTGGTGACATCGCAAGAACAACGGCGCTGGCCACAAGACTGAGCTTAGATTTCATAACCCCTGCTTAATAACATTATTATCGATAAGAAACTATAGCCGCAGTATTACAAATAAAAATGAGAATTACTATTATTATCACAGTGATCTGGATCAATTTTTCCTAAATACCTCTCGGAATGGCAAAGTTTTGCTTGCATTTATCTGTATTCCTATTATTTGCATTTCGAGTCATAGGAATACGCCCCTCAGACTGGTCAGCCCGGAGAGGCGTTCAGATTTCAGGCAATCTGATGAAGAGGTCACTGGTCGATGATAAAGCGCAGTTTTTTCTCACGGCTCAAGGTGTTTTCTCTTGCCCCACGGCCAGGGCAATGTTAGTATCCGCGCTCGATTTACGACATTGAGTAAGGTCGCATTACTCGATTGTCTTATTTAGTTAACTTAAAGAGATTTTAAGATGAAATTTGAAGCAGTAGTACGTACTGACCTGGGTAAAGGTGCGAGCCGCCGCCTACGTCACGAAGGTAAATTCCCAGCAATCGTTTACGGTGGTGAAGCAGCACCAGTTGCTATCGTCCTGAAGCACGATGACGTGATCAACAAAATGGATGACGCATCTTTCTACGAAGCGATCACTCTGGTAATCGACGGCGCTGAAGTTCAGGTGAAGCCACAAGACATCCAACGTCACCCGTTCAAACCAAAAGTTGAGCACATGGACTTCATCCGCATCTAATGCGAGTTCATCTCATCGAAAAAAGCGCCCTTGCGGCGCTTTTTTTTATTTCCGTACTTGATTCGTTTATCAACACCGCTACTCATCAAATAAAGAAGTCTGAGGATCCTCAGGGGCCGTTTCCGGTTGACTCTCCCCCTGTACCTGCACCGCAATAGCCTGCCTCCGCAAACGAAGATAGCGCTGACGACACAAGCGAATGGTATTGCGCTGCTCAGCCGCGGTCATCTTCTGCCAGTTAAAACGCTCTTCCCGATTACGCATGCAGCCCTTACAGTACCCGCGCTCATTCACCTGGCACACGCCCACGCACGGGCTGGGAATAGAAAAAAATTCCAGCTGTTCCATTCATCCTCCCGTACTGACTATATTCTATTGATCATAGACCGCTTGCTCGTTGCTCTCTGAGCATACTAAACGAAAAGAAACCGTCAGGAAAAGTCATCCGGGCGCTGGGGGCGGCTATCGCCGTTAAAACAGACCCAGCTGCGGCGCAGTGATCTCATCAAAGTGTTTGCCGATAAAGGGTAAAATTCCGTCGGCAACCGGTTTGAGTTGCTTTTCAATATAGTGGTGGTAATCAACCGTACTCTGCAAGGCCTCCTTCGGCTCCGGGCCGTTCAGTGTGATCAAATACTCGATCCAGCCACCGTTCTGATATTGCAGTGGCCTGCCCTGCTGGCGGTTCACTTCATCCGCCATCCGCGCTGCCCGGACATGGGGCGGCACATTTTTCTGATACTCAGATAAGTGACGACGTAACCTTTTGCGATACACCAGCTTATCATCAAATGCCCCGCTGTTGGTCTGTTCGACATACTGGCGTACATAATCTTCCACATCCAGATGATGGAAGACGCGGTGGTACAACTGCTGCTGAAATTCCTGAGCCAGCGCGGTCCAGTCCGTCCGGACGGTTTCCAGCCCTTTGTAGACTATGGTTTCCTCGTCGCCTCGTTTCACCAGACCAGCGTAGCGCTTTTTGCTGCCGGTTTCCTGACCGCGAATCGTCGGCATCAGAAACTTGTGATAATGCGTTTCATATTCCAGCTCCAGGGCCGATTCCAGGTTGTAGGTTTGCCGCAGATGCTCCCGCCACCACTGGTTAATATAAGTAACCAAGGCTTGTCCGATGGCATCGGCATCCGCCCCATCGTGAGCCCGCTTTAACGACACAAAAGTCGAGTCGGTATCGCCGTAAATCACCTCATAGCCTTTGCCTTCAATCAGCTCACGGGTCGTTTTCATGATTTCATGGCCCCGCATGGTGATTGACGACGCCAGACGGTGATCAAAAAACCGACAACCCGATGAACCCAGCACGCCGTAAAATGAGTTCATGATGATCTTAATCGCCTGAGAAAACGCTTTCTCCCCGTCACGCTTGGCCTGATCCCGGGCCGACCATAAGGCTTCGATCATTTCCGGCAGGAAGTGTTTTTCACGATGGAAACGTCCGCCCCGGAATCCGGCAATGGCTTGGTCGTCCGCCTTGCCCTCTTCGAGCAACAGCCCTTCAACCAATCCCAGCGGATCGATGCGGAACGAACGAATTATCGAGGGATACAGCGACTTGAAATCCAGCACCAGCACCGAATCATACAGGCCCGGCTTGGAATCCATGACGTAACCGCCCGGGCTGGCAATCCAGTTGTCGCTGTCGAGGCTGGGCGCAACATACCCGGCCCGGTGCAACTGTGGCAAATAAAGGTTGGTAAAGGCAGCAACGGAGCCGCCGACGCGATCCAGCTCCACCCCGGTCAGCCGGCTACGCTCGATGACAAAATCGAGCAAATGTGTTTTGTCAAAAATCCGCGTCACCAATTTGCAGTCCTGCAAGTTGTAGCGTGCCAGGGACAGCTTGTCGTGACGGAACATCTGGTTGATTTCCGCCATTCGGTCATGGACGTTGTGGATCTGCTTCCCTTCCCCCAGCAACTCCTGTGACACCGACTCCAGCGACCAGGAGCGGAAATTGTAGGTTGCTGTTTTCAGGGTATCGATCCCGTCCAGCACCACCCGTCCCGGCACCGTGATAAACCCCTGGTTAGGGTTCTGGCTCGACTGACGCCAGTGCGGGGTTTGTCCGCCCCGCCCGATCCGCAGCGGCAGTTGGTGCCACTCGGCGCGCTTCATCAGCAGACGGCAGTCAAAATCAATCACGTTCCAGCCAATCACAATATCCGGATCAAACCGGAAGAACCACTGCTCCAGGGCCTGCAGCAATTCTTTCTCGGAGGCAACCCACTGGATCCAGTCCACCGGCTCATCATCGGGTTTCGGTGCCCCGACCATGATCACCCGGCTATCCATCTCACTATGCAGTCCAACCGAATACAGGATGCCTTTTTCAGAACATTCGATATCCAGAGAAACCACAGACAGTCGGGGAATATAGTCAGCAGCTTTGGCTTTCACCTGCTGAACATCGGTATAACCAGCCCGGGGCAGGCTGACCCCGGCAAAAGCAATACCACCACGGATAAACCGCTCCATCAAAAAACGATCCGCCAGACGAATATCGGCTTCAAAAGGTTCAATGTGCTCGCTGCGAAGCAAGGCCGCCCCCTGCAAACTGTCTCTGACCGTCTGGCTGTAACAGCCATACATGCGCTGATGTTGAAAGTTTTTCATCGGCAAGGGACGCCAGGTCGCCGGGATCCCGGCCTCGCGCAGCAGCCGCTCCGCATGCGGATAATCATTTTCTGGAATAAAGCAGACCGGATGATCACCCTGCACCACCAGGCGGCACGGTCCTTCATCCGTTTTGACCCAAAGCACGATCTCAGTCTGACCGCGTGAATCTCTGCTCTGCCTGGTCAGCACAAAGCCTGTTCGTTGCGTTTGCAAAAATACCTCAGAGAACTTCCGGTGACATCAGCAGGCAGGCGATGTCCATCAACCAATCTTACGATCAATTTTATCAAATTCAGCCACGATCCAGCCGCCGAACGACTCAACCATAAACAGCGACGCTTTTTTCGGCACCTGAGTCCGCTCCACCAGGATAAACAAACGCTCGATATCGAGGGCCTTGTCAGGATAATGCCGCAGAAAGGCATCCGCACACTGCGGCAAAGAGAGCGCTAAACGTTGTTCCCGATGCATGACCAGTGAATAGCAGCTCCAGAGCATTTTCCGGGCAACCGCTTCACAGTAATCGAGATAATTCGCCACCACTTTGGTGGCCATTATTTTGGTACGGTATTCACTGAGCTCCGTTTTGATATCCCCGTTCATCGCTTTGGCAATATCCCAACTGGCCTCAAAACAACCAAAGCGGCTGGCCAAATCGTCACCATACAAACAGAGACAACAATGCTTGAGCCAGAAACCCCAGCGAAAAATCGCGTCCAGTGACAACACCTCCGCCAGTTCGCCGACTTTCAAATCCACAGCGGGGATGATGGGGTGATGCGAAGCAATGCGCCAGCGTAAGGTGCTCAGAACCGACTGCTCCGAGACATTCAGCGGTCGCTCCAGAATCAGCGTCAGGTTTAAATCCGATTTACCGGGTCTGGCTGCGCGTCGGGCCACACTGCCGTGAACATAAATGCTGTGCAGGTTTTTGCCCAAACCGGCCTTGAGCTGTTTCACAGCATCCAACAGGACCGGCAAATATTCATCCTGAAACGGCGTTGTGCCGTCAATGACAGGGAGAGTACGTGCCACGCTTTATCCTTTCCAATTGATTACACGATCAAGAACGGTGTTTAAGGTCCGCAATTCTAGCAAATCATCCCCCCTGAACGAATCACTGCGATCGATTCGCGGTGTTTTTCTCGTGGCACTGACGTCTCTGTCACCAAGTTGCTCAAAACAGCGCAGATCCCGAAGATGAAACTGGTCTGTGTCAGATGCAGCCACTGAACTCAATCACCGGTAAGCATCTTCCACGTTTGCACATCATCCGCCGCTGACGAGCCATCGCATCTTGATGCCGTTTCAGTATATAATTCAGGCTCACTCACACTTGAGATTTAACGAGTTTATGGATACATCAAACCTGATCGACTATGACGATGTCATTGACGCGGCTTACGATATTTTTCTTGAGATGGCTGCCGACAGCCTGGAACCGGCGGACGTGATCCTGTTCACCGCGCAGTTTGAAGACCGCGGTGCTGCTGAGCTGGTTGAAACCAAAGACGACTGGGCCGAACATGTCGGGTTTGATGTCGATAAAGACGTGTTTGCCGAAGTGCGTATCGGGCTGGTGAACGAAGAAAATGACGAGCTGGATGATGTCTTCGCCCGCATGCTGGTCAGCCGCGACCCGGACAACAAGTTCTGCCACATTCTGTGGAAGCGCGACTAACGCCGATTCAGTGAACGCGATTGCGCCAGCACGAATACAAAAGGGAGCCACTGGCTCCCTTAATTTTTGTTCGTGAGGACGTTTGTGCGGGTGTTGATGTTGATATGAAAAAATTCAACTGCCAAGCACACCCGAACGATTCACGCTTACGCCATCACCGGCGTATCCTGATGACTGCCACGACGCACCCAAACCAGACTAAATGCCACCAGCAGCGCCATCACCGCCATCACCATCCCCAGGCTCAGTTGATCATCCACACGCATCAGCGACGCAGCTAAGGTTGCCAGCCCGGCCCCCAGGTTCTGCAAGCCGCCCAGGATCGCACCAGCCGTTCCGGCATGATGCGGAAACGGTTCAATCGCAGCCGTCGTCGCCGCCGGAAACAGGACACCGGCTCCGATGAAATAGATAAAGGCACCACCAATCAGTGAATTCACCGTCACAAGTCCCGCCAGGCCCGGCAGCAAGATCGTCCCGGTCCCCAGGAGCACTGCACACATTCCCAGAAATAACACCCGTGCGCTGCCCAGACGCTTCATCAGCCGAGCTGACATCCAGGAGCCGGCCAGATAACCCGGCAGTGGCACGACAAACAGCCAGCTCACCGTTGTCGGATCCAGCTTGAGCACACTGCCGAGCAATACGCCCGCCGCAGCTTCAAAGACGGCCAGACCCGCAAAGGTCGCCACCAGACACAAAACATATCCCTGAAAACGACGGCTTGACAACACATACCGGTAGCTTTGCCACACCCGCTCGTTCCGGCGCCGCTCTGTCGGTAGTGTTTCCTTAAACCAAGCCATCATCGCCAGCGTGATCGCCGCGCCGAAAATCAGCAGGAAAACATAACTGGCATGCCAGTCAAATGCCGAGGATAAATAGCCGCCCAGCACCGGCGCAATCAATGGTGAGAAGATCACCCCCATGCTCACCAAGCTGTTGGCTCGGTGCAATTGGTCCCCTTCGTAGCAGTCTCGGGTCACTGTCCGGCACATAGCACCACCACAACCGGTGCCAATGCCCTGAACAAAACTGGCCAATAGAAACAGGTCATAGTTCGGCGCCAGCAAGGCCCCCACGGTGCCAAGCAGGAAGATCGTCATCCCCATCAGGATCACCGGTCGACGGCCGATGCGATCAGATAACGGGCCATAGATAAACTGCGATAAGCCATAAGGGATCAAATATGCGGCCATCACCGCCTGCAAGTAAGAGGACTCGACGGTAAAATAGGCTGACATGGCCGGGATCGACGGCACGTACATGGTCTGGGTCATTTGACCGGCAGCCGCCAGAATGATTATTAAAAATAACAGCTTTGCCATACCGGCAGCAGAAGATTGCTGGAACACAACCTATCCCTCATCACAGAATAAAATAATGAAAACTTGTCTAAATCAGAGAAAAACAGCCAAAAGGCAGGATAAAAAACCAAATCTAATCAACTGATAAAACTTGATACTCAGTTTTTGCAGATACTTAGATTCAAGTACTGTTTTATGGTGGAGATACTAATCCGGAAGGTAAAACCTGGCAAGCATTTAACTCGGCATCAGCACGAAAGTTTATTATGATTTGGATTAGTATATCTAATGAATAACTTCAACCACAGAGCATGTTTTTGCTCTTTAATGTGAAAATAGATAATAAAAAACCCTGCCAGGCAGGGTTTGATGATTCAGGTTGGATATCGCTTTAATCGAAATTGAACCGGTGCTTGCCGTGGCTGGCTTTCGTCCGCAGGTACTGCTCGTTGCCCTCTTTAACATGCGCCTTGGTCCCGACAACTTCAGCAATCTCAATCCCGTTATCTTCCAGTTCTTTGATTTTTTTCGGGTTGTTGGTCACCAAACGGATGGTTGAGATCCCCAGTGCTTTCAGCATAAACGCCGCTTCACTGAAATCCCGCAGATCGTCACCAAACCCCAAATGGTTGTTGGCTTCATAGGTGTTCATGCCCTGGCTTTGCAACTCATAGGCATCAATCTTGTTATAGAGGCCAATCCCGCGTCCTTCCTGACGCAAGTACAGAAGTACACCACCCTCTGCACCCATTTTTTGGATCGTTTCATCCAACTGCTCACCACAGTCACACCGTGAAGAGTGAAACACATCTCCAGTCAGGCACTCTGAGTGCATCCGAACCAAAGGCGGGACAGAGCGTTTGTCCGCTTCCTGAAAAATCAGGGCAACATGCTCTTTCCCTGATTCAAGGCCGTTGAAAGAAAGCAGTTCGGCCGCGATGTTACTCTGCAAGCCCACTTTAAAAGGCACACGTGCCCTAACATTCACCATGTTGTTCCTAATATTTCCGCATCAGCAATGAGACCCGAACGAATACAATGCCAGCGCACCCCGCCTGCCTGAAGCAGCCATTCGTCCCGTCCATCATTGCCGGTCATGTGACTTCATGTCCAATCGCCATCCTAAGTTGTTGTTTAAGATGTTCTGGGGCAATTGAACACGCCTTGGTATGGCCTAGATGATATCTAAAATTATTACACTAAAACAGCGCAACCGTGTTTCTTCAGCGCATCAGTCCGGGAGACTGAGCGCCCTTTGTGCACGATGTGTTATGTTATAACATATCCACCCCGAAAGTCATTATGCACCCAGGCGCAATCCTGCGATGAGTAAGAACACCCTGACAAATCGGCAGTATCAAACTGCTTCTCCGTACAGTTGAAACATGGGGTCTCCGTTCGACGGCATCTCGGCAGACACGCTTGCGGCGCGATATTCATGATCTTTATTCAAGCTATACAGGCAAGATCTCTATGCAAGCGCTACATTCAAGTGCTACACCAAACGATAACGCCGCTCGATCGCCGGATGAAGAAACGTGCAGACGGACAGCAACGTCAGACAGATCACCGCGCCCATTATCACCAACATTCTCCCCCAGCTCTCTCCCATCATCAGACGGTCGACCAACATCTGGGCGGTGATCATCACCCAGCCAGACGCCACGGCCAATGTCGCTAACTGGATGAACCTTGCAGCCCAGGCTTGTCGGACACACAGGGGGGCAGGCAGCAGCAATAAACACAAAAACCAGCCGATCTCACCACCCCGGAGAAAATGTGCCGCCAACAGCCAAAAGCTCAGCACATTGGCCGATATCAGTCCGATGACGGACAATCTGTCATTGTTGCGTGCCATACCCGCTCCCGTACATCACTTGCTTATTAAGTTGCAATTAATATACACCTTCATTCAGCATCACGAAACGGATGATTGACGACCTCATCATCGGACTGGGTGAGTCCAACGATAATTATGGACGCTGCGCGATGATCGCTTCCTGCTCATCAGCCAGCCAGATCAACTGATCCAGGATCCGCTCACCATCGGCGCGCAGCCCGTTGTGCTCATATTCGTTGGTCATCCAGGCTTTAGCGTTGGCTAACTGACGCAGCGTATCGCAGCTGTAATCAAACTCGACATACATATCTTCCACATAGACAGCGGCTGCAACCGGTACCGGGTTGTTCGCCAACTGCGTCGGATCGTAGAGCTGCGGCCAATCAGATTTCTCAGCCAGGATCTCCGCGGCCGCTTTCAGTGGCTTCAGCGTGTCAAGTTGGTCAAACATCCAGGGGTAAACCATTTCGCCAGTGAAGCAAAACGGCTGGCCCGATGTATACGTACACTGCGGGTACTCATCCCGAACCCGGTGCGCAGACCAGCTGGACGCACTATGCTGACAATAAATCGACTCGTGCAAAATTGCGTAAATCGGATTGGTCTGGTAAGACTGCTCTGCCAGCATGGCATTGAGAAAGCTATAGCTGAGGGTCGGCTGACCATCGACGTCGACAAAAGCTTGTTCCAGCAGATGGTACAAAGCAAGCCCGCCACCGCTGCGGCCCAGGTTAATCCCGATCAACTGAAATTGCTCCACGGTAAAGCGCTGACCGTTCGGCAACCGGACATCGTATTGCAATAAGTGATCGGCAATCTGGCAACACAGCACCTGCGCCTCAGGGAACTGGGCAAAAAACGCCGCATTCTTATCCAGCACCCGCTGGTAAGTCGCCCGATACACATCATCTGCGTGTCGGGTCAGCGGCGGGATCCCGCCAGTAATATAGGCGCGACTCAAACTGCCCGGATACGCGGACAAATAAGTGAGAATGCAAAAGCCGCCGAAGCTCTGGCCTAACAGCGACCATTGCGCGATGCCAAGCTGAACACGAATCGCCTCAGCATCACGGACGATATTGTCCGCCCGGAACTGGCTCAGATACGCAACCTGCGCATCTACAGATTGACCGGCCAGAGTCTGAGCACTCACCACCTGGCTATTGCCGGTTCCCCGCTGATCCAGAAGCAGCACGCGATATTGTTGCAATGCACGCTTTAACCACCCCGCGTTGGCCTCAGGACGTGGCGACGGAAATCCCGGTCCCCCCTGTAGATACACCAACCAGGGCAGATCCTGATCTTGTTTGTCTTTGGCAACGACTTCACGAGCGAAAACCGAGATGGTCTCCCCTTCAGGTTGCGCATAGTCCAGAGGCAGTTGGAACTGGTGTGCGCGGCACAACATCCCATCGACAACATAAGCTGACTGCACGGTATACTCCTTGTCTGTCGGATTGTCCGTTTTCACGGGAATAGCTGTTCAAAACCGTATCATAAAAGCCTTATCATATCAGACAGATACCCCACAGGCATCCGGTAGCCAGCATCAGGTCGTTCGGAGAGAAATTGAGCAATGAGTATCGCAGGCCGATAAAGCCAGCAGACGACTAGCGGAACAGGGTGGTTTGCGCGTTGAGCAGCTCGGCGAAGTGTTCCAGGAACTGCCGCCCGACGAGCCGGCCTTCGCGGTAGTCGACTTCGAGATCATCCTTGTCGCTGAGCAGCGCCCGACTGCGCAACGCCCGCTCCGGGGCGATTTGGATCACTTTCAGTCCGTCCGGCGGCTCAAGTAAGAACTGGTTCAGATCTTCATAAGTGCGATAATAACGGTTCAGCATTTCGATAATTTCGGTACTTTTTCCCTTTCCGGTGATGGCCAGAAAGCGCTCAATGTTATCTGCCGACAGCAACCGCCACTGACTGCTCTTCTCAACCCCGACTACGGGTTCAGGCACCACGGCTTCGACCTCGAGTTCAGCCTCAATTTCCATCGGCGGGAGCGCGACACGGCTTTCCGGAAACGACGCGTCATCAGCCTCCACCGGCTTGTCGTGCCACTTTACCGGCTTGTCGTGCCACAGTTTCCATTGCTCAAATCGCTGCGTCAGATCGGTACGGATCGCTTTAACCTTGTCCAACGACTGGTTCAGGCTCAGCTTATCGATATATTCCGGCAGGACGGCTTCAATTTTCTCCCGCCAGTCGTTGAATGCACCGGTTTCTTCACCTTTCGGACGCTGTAACGGCTCGGTCCGGACAACAACCACTAAATCCGCCCCCCGGTGCCAGGCTTCTTTCACCGGCACTGCAGCGCTGACACCACCATCCACCCACTCCAGTTCACGTAAACTGACCGGCAGGTTATACAGCACCGGAATCGCACAGGAAGCCCGCAGCACTTCCTGCCAGTCATCCTGGAACATCGGCAGATAAATATCTTCCAGCGTATCTTTGCGGGTTGCACACGCCAGCGCCGTACGATGGCGCAAGACCTGTCGGGCGGTTGCTAGATCCAACTGCAACGGTCCTTGCTCTGCCACCTGTTGCATCGCCCAGTCCAAATTCATGGGTTTTTGCTTGCTCAGATATTTATAAAGATTGAAGAATTCGTTTTCAGTGGTGTAGTCAACGATGAAATGGTAGCCAAACTTCTGTTGCCGACTAATAAAAGAGGAGAGATTCAAGGCGCCGGCTGAAGTACCGATATAGAGTTCAAAGGGGTCGAACCCGGCTTCAAGAAATGCGTCAAAGACACCCGCAGTAAAAATGCCCCGCTGTCCACCGCCCTGGACCACCAAGGCAATTTTCCGGTTACGGGTGCCACTGAGTTTCGTCGAGAAACTGTTAACACGCTGTAAATCAAGATCGCTTAAACTAAATGGCAGATGATTCATCAAAGTCACTCGTGTCAAAGTTCGTTGGCCACGTCCAGCTGACAGCGTATCACCGATAGTCTAATTGATACAAAAACCATTAAAAGCCCTTGTAGAACAAGGGCATTACATGGTGACTGAGATAATACCGAAACTCAACAGCACACTCATCACGATCGCTGCAGTTAAGAGTGCTAGTTTTAAATCGAATTCCATGTTTATTTCCCCACTCAAAGCAATGTTTTAACACATTATTAACCCTAATTGGGGGTCAGTTCAAGCTTATTTACAATAAAAGCGCATCATTTTCAGAATGCTGTCACAATTAACTTAACTTAGGTCAAAGGAATCTTATCTAGCTATGAAGGTACTGCCTCTTGCATCGGTGATAGGACTGCTGATGCTCACAACCCTGTCCCCCCACGCCGCTGCGGAAAACGCAGTTTATGTCACGCCCTACTTCGGCTACAGCTTTTCTGAATCCGCTAGCGACGAAAACGGAAGCAGAGTACGCGTTCAGGATGATCCCCATCTTGCATTAGCGCTGGAAACCGATATGGACAACGGCCGGGTCGGGCTGTTTATCAGCCACCAGCCGACCGAGATGAAAGGAATTCAAGGCGATGGCTCCCTGACCTACGTTCATTTCCAAAGTGCCGTTCGCTACCAGACTTACCCCCAGGTCGATACCATATTCGGCCTGTCGCTGGGCACCACAGTCTCGCAAGTTGACTGGTTAGATGAAGATTTACTGTTTTCAGCAGGCGTTTTTACCGGCGCCGAATATAAAATCAGCCACAACACCCGTCTGGTGTTCGAAGCACGGTGGTTAGCAAACCGGCTCGACGGCCAGTCGAAGCGGGACTGCCAACTGCAAAGCAGCGGTGCCGATTGCCAAATTCGTTTCGATTCTGAATGGCTTAGCCAATGGCAAACCAACCTCGGGCTGAGTATTTCTTTCTGAGCACATACTCTAAAGGCTAGATTATCTAGCCTTATCCCGCCTCCGCATGAAGAACAGCTGTATTTTGATGAATTAACAGTCAGAGTCATCCTTTTCAAAAAATAATATTTCTCCCTATCGTGTCCCGGAACAATAGTTAGATCCTCTAATTATTCCATTTACCCATCTAATTTAGCTTATCTGTCCTACACTCAAACAAAAGTTAACACTAGGGCTCCACAGGGCTAACAAACCTACACTCTATTGCTTTACATTCTTAGTCTGGCTAATCTCAAATCATTAGCGTGGTTGTTCAATCCAGATTCCACGTTACAGGAAGTAAAAATTCAGAATAATTAACTTTGATTTCAAAGTTACATAGAGAATTGCAGTACATAAGGAGATGCTTATGAAACGTGAACAATGGGGCTCCCGTACCGGGTTTATCCTGGCAGCGGTCGGCTCCGCAATCGGTCTGGGGAACATCTGGCGATTCCCGTATATGGCTTATGAAAACGGCGGCGGCGCATTTTTTATTCCTTACCTTTTCGCCATGCTCACTGCCGGTATTCCATTTATGATTATGGAGTTCAGCCTGGGTCATAAATTACGCGGCGCTGCGCCACGTGCTTTTGCGAAGGTTGGCGTTAAGTTTGAATGGCTGGGCTGGTTCCAGGTCTTTATTGCCACCGTGATTGCCGTCTACTATGTCGCCATCATCGGTTGGGCAATTTCCTATCTGGGCCACTCGTTTACCCAGAGCTGGGGCAGTGACACCAACGCCTTTTTCTTCGGCGAATACCTGAAACTGGGCGATAACACCCCGACCCAACTGGGGAGCCTGCAGCTGCATATCGCGATTCCGATGGCGATTGCCTGGGCAATTACTTTTGCGGCGATCTTTACTGGCGTCAAAGGCGGGATCGAACGCGCCAGTAAAATCATGATGCCGCTGTTATTCCTGTTGGTCCTGGCCCTGATCAGCCGCGTCGTATTCCTGCCGGGTGCGATGGATGGCCTGAACTACTTGTTCCAGCCGGACTTCAGTAAGATTCTCGATGCCAAAGTCTGGTCTGCGGCCTACGGTCAGATCTTCTTCACCCTGAGTGTCGGCTTTGCCATCATGATCGCTTACTCCAGCTATCTGCCAGAAAAATCAGATATCAACAACAATGCGTTTATGACGGTGTTGATCAACTGTGGTTTCTCCATCACGGCAGGTGTCTTGATCTTCGGCGTCCTGGGTTACATGGCACAAGAGCAAGCGAAACCGCTGACAGAAGTCGTTTCGGCTGGGGTTGGCCTGGCGTTTGTCACCATTCCGGCGGCAATTAACCTACTGCCGGCACCGTATATCCTGGGTCCGTTGTTCTTCCTGGCTCTGGTTGTTGCTGGCCTGAGCTCGCACATCTCAATCCTGGAAGCGGTCACATCGGCCATCATTGACAAACTGCATTGGTCCCGGAAGAAAGCGGCCTCTGTGGTATGTGGGATCGGCTTTGTGGTATCGATGGCATTCGCCACCAACGGCGGCCTGCTGCTGCTGGATCTGATCGACTACTTTATCAACAACGTGGCACTGCTGACCAGCTGTCTGATTGAACTGCTGATTATCGGCTGGCTGTTCAAAGCGGCAGATGTTCGCAGCTACACCAACAATATTTCAGAGTTCTCAATCGGGAAATGGTTTGAAATCTGTATTCGCTTCCTGAGCCCGGCCATGCTGGCGGTGATTCTGGGGACTAACCTGGTGAACACCTTTAACGACGGCTACGGTGGTTACGCGGTCTCTGATCTGATGCTGCTGGGCTGGGGACTGGTTGCTGCGATGTTTGTTGTAGCAGTAATCATCAATCTGGCATCCAAAACCCACACTCACCAGGAGGCGTAAGTTATGACATTCGGCGCAATTATCATGATGCTGTTCGGACTTGGGATCACCTGGGGAGGCGCGGCTTACTGCATCTCCGTAGCGATGAAGCACAAGCAACAGTAATCCTTAATCTCAAAAGAGGCTTCCGACGAAGCCTCTTTTTTATTGATGCGCGCGTATTCAATGATCCTGCGTATTCATTGCTCGTTGCAAATTAACAGCTCCTGGCAAATTAATAGCTCTTTGCGAATTAATCGCTGCTCGCGTATTGGTTGCAGCTTGCGTGTGTTCAGGGACAGCTACTCTGCTCAGATTACTCTGCTTGGAAGGCATTATTGACTCAGCGTTTCAGCAATAAACTATGAGCCAAATCAATACAGAACCGCACCAAAATTTATCACACAAATGCAAGCTGATAAATTCAACTTTGTTAGCCATGATTCATTCCGGCAAAGATCCCTTTTCTTTATTATAATCCTGCCGTTACAATCCCCCGACCTTCTGTTCAATTCGATGCACTGTTATTCGCTGTTTTTAAGCGGCTAATCAACAGTCAGCGATGCGTTCAGCCATAAATCTAAGAACAGTCTATTCACAAGGAAAGGCAATGAAGTTACCTGCTATTATACTCTCGCTTGCACTCCTCCCTTCTACCGTGCTTGCTGCCGATACCAGTTGTCAGAGTGATAAATATCACCAGTATATTGATGCTTCCCTGTCGTGGTACCAGAGTCTGGTCGATATCGCGGTCAAGAAAGATCCGAGTCTGAAAGAGGTTGGGGATTGGTTCCTGGAAGGTCGGAAGCACCACTTTGAGCTCAATCGCGAAGCTGTTGACTGGTACTTAGAAAATGATACCGACAAGCTGGCACTGTCTCAGCCCATCGAGTCCTGGCTGAAGCTCACGCAGCAGGATGTAAAAGCCCTGTCACTGCAAGACAATACACTGGGCCATATGGCGAAACTGTCGTTTGATGATCGCCAAAGCAAACCGCACCCGAAAAACTATGAGCTGCGCAGTGCCTTTGCCGATCTGCTGACCCACCCGGGTGACATCGATCAGCCGCTCAATATGTACAACGAAAAAATGACCGCAATCGCAGCCATTGAATGTGACTAACCCGCGAGCAGGCCGGGCCGTACACGGCCCGGCCTTGCGCCAGCCTGCCCCGTTTTGCCCCTGTTGAGTTCTCCGAAAACCGCCGTAAACGCAACCAATTTGGGCTTTTTACGGGACATAACAGGTAAATTGCATTACATTAACAGCAATTTGCCAATTTCAGTTTGAAGCACATATGTCCTATGGCAGTAGATAATCGAAAAGCCGATGCGACGGAAGAATCGCTGCATCGCATCTTTACCGTGCCGGAGGCACCCGATTCGACCCTGGGCCGGATTGAAAAAGAGATTTCAGAAAACCTGAATGCGTTTCTTCAGACGCACATCGCGGCAACGGAAAAGCCGCTGGTCGACATTGAGAAGGACTTTTCTTCGGCAGATATTCCGGAAACCCCTTCTTTTGTCTCTGACCATACCCATTTCCTGCTTGATAAACTGGTTGCCCAGTCGGTCCATACCTCTGCACCGAGTTTTATCGGCCATATGACCTCGGCATTGCCTTATTTCCTGATGCCGCTGTCCAAAATCATGATTGGCCTGAATCAGAACCTGGTCAAGATTGAGACCTCCAAAGCCTTTACGCCGTTGGAGCGTCAGGTGCTGGGCATGCTGCACAACCTGATCTACCACGAGTCTGAAGACTTCTACCAACAATGGATGCACAGCGCCAACCATTCGCTGGGTGCCTTCTGCTCCGGTGGGACCATTGCCAACATCACGGCGCTGTGGGTGGCTCGCAACCAGGCCCTGCGCCCTGACGGCGACTTCCGGGGCGTGGCCCAGGAAGGTCTGTTCAAAGCCATGAAGCATTACGGCTATGACGATCTGGCGGTGCTGGTGTCCGAGCGCGGCCACTATTCGCTGAAAAAAGCCGCCGATGTTCTGGGCATTGGGCGCGACAGTCTGATTGCGATTAAAACCGATGACAATAACCGAATCGATCTGCAGGCACTGTCACGCACGCTGGCCGACCTGAAATCGCGCAATATCAAGCCGTTCGCGATTATTGGTGTCGCCGGCACGACCGAGACCGGCAACATTGACCCGCTGGAGCAAATGGCCGATATCGCCCAAGCGCACGACTGCCATTTCCACGTTGATGCGGCCTGGGGTGGTGCAACGCTGATGTCCGACAAGTACCGATCCCTGCTGCGCGGGATCGAGCGCGCAGACTCCGTGACCATTGATGCCCACAAGCAGCTGTACGTGCCGATGGGCGCCGGTATGGTCATCTTCAAAAACCCGGCCCTGATGACGGCGATTGAACATCATGCCGAATATATCCTGCGGAAAGGTTCGAAAGATCTGGGCAGCCACACTCTGGAAGGCTCGCGCAGCGGAATGGCGATGCTGCTGTTTGCCAGCATGAATATTATCAGCCGGCCCGGCTATGAAATGCTGATCAACAACAGCATCGAAAAAGCCAAGCACTTTGCTGCCCTGATCGAAGCGCACCCGGACTTTGAGCTGATTTCCGAGCCGGAGCTGTGCCTGCTCACCTATCGCTATGTCCCGGCCGCAACGCAAAAGGCGCTGACACTCGCCTCAGCAGAAGAGAAAAAAGCGTTGCTCAATGCGCTCAATGATCTCACCAAGTTCATTCAGAAGCGGCAGCGGGAATCCGGGAAATCATTCGTCTCCAGAACCCGGCTGAATCCGGTGAAATGGGACCGCAAGCTCACCACCGTGTTCCGGGTCGTGCTGGCCAATCCGCTCACCACCGAGACGATTCTGGAAGACGTGCTGACGGAGCAGCAAGCACTGGCCAAGGAGAGCAGTATCAGCTTACCAACGATCCAATCGCTGACGGATCGCATCTTAAAACGTGAGCAAATTTCGTACTCCTGAGTGATATAAAAATAGCCTGGCATCGGCCAGGCTATTTTATTTCCGTCTCATTTCATATCTACACAAAAAAATAAACTAAAAATATTGGGCGCATTTTTTTAATAAATACCGGCTCATTATCAGCATATTTTTCATTTCCGTTCCGCCAAAGTTAAATGGTCGTTAAAACGCAATAACATCACTTGAAAAAACCTAACAAGCACCTGATTTTACGCGAGTCATTCTTCTTGATTCAGATCAACGAAAGTGTGATTAACTCAAACGGCTTCAGCCAGAATCACTGAAAAACCAGCGATTTATGACAAGTTATGAATAAGTCAATGATGGCCAAAAAGTACGTCAAAAATAAAACTCCCGGGTTATGAATCCCCGGCAAACATATATCCTTCCCCATGAACCGTCACGAAAATCTGTGGGTTTTTCGGGTCGGTTTCCATCTTGGCCCGCATCCGGCGAATCAGAACATCAATGGTCCGGTCATTCGGCGCTTCAACCCGGTGGCTCAGCATATTCAGGATCCGCTCGCGGCTCAGCACCACATTTGGGTGGGAAGAAAAGGCCACCAGCAACTCGTACTCCGCCTTGGTTAACTTCACCGGCTCGCCATGGTGGGTCAGCGCCCGGCGGTTGATATCAAACTGCCAGTGACCGAACGAAATGATATGGCTATCTTGCGGGCTCACCGCCCCTTTTATACGGGCCTTTTCCGCTAACCCAATGCGCCATAACAGGTTTTTCACCCGAACCAACAGCTCGCGCAGCTCAAAAGGCTTGGTGACGTAATCATCCGCGCCCATCTCCAGGCCGACAATCCGGTCGATACTGTCCACCCGTCCCGTCACCAGAATAATACCGACTTCAGAGCGACTTCTCAGCTCCCGGGTCAACAACAAGCCATCTTCCCCGGGCAGATTAATATCCAGCATCACCAAATCGATGCGCTCATTGGCCATAATTTCCCGCATCCGCTCCCCGCTGTCGGCCTCACTGACCTGATAACCCTCATTTTCAAAATACCCCACCAGTTTGGCGCGGGTTACAACCTCATCTTCGACAACAAGAATGTGATGACTCATTTTTTACTCTTACTTAAATTCAGCAACTTTTTAAACGGTAGCACAAGGTATGCCTGTTAACAATTTTTAATAAAGCAGGCAATCCTGTTCACCCCAGGCCTGAACCTTATTCATATCATGGAATTAAGATAAAACCAGAAAAAATATTAGTTCACCGTCATTTACGAACATATTCATACTGTAACGGAATCTTCCAATATGAAAAAACTTTGGCAAAAAATAATAAAGCCAAGCAGCAAGTATTCCATCCTTGCGCTGGTCGTGGTCGGGGTTGGGATCTCCCTGGCGGGAACCTTTGTGGTTCATAAAGGATTCGAAGTCACCTCAACCATCGAGTTTTGTACTTCTTGTCACACCATGGAGCAGAACTACGCCGAGTATAAAGAAACGGTACACTTCAAAAACGCTTCCGGCGTCCAGGCACAATGCGTGGACTGCCACCAACCGAAAGATTTTCCAGGCAAAGTGTTCCGCAAATTAGAAGCGGCCAAAGATCTCTATCACCACTTTGTGACCGGCAAAATCGACACGCCGGAACAATTCGAAGATCACCGACTCGAAATGGCCCAGACAGTGTGGGAGCGCATGAGTCGTCAGAATTCGAAAACCTGTAAGAGCTGTCACTCCTATGACGACATGGATCACAGCAAACAATCGGCGAAAGCGGCCTTCGAAATGAAGAAAGCAGCGGCCGAAGATATGAACTGTATCGAGTGTCACAAAGGGATTGCCCACGAACTGCCGAACATGGCCGGCGGGTTCCAGAAAGACTTCCAGGCACTGCAAGCCACTGCCAATGCTCAGGGCGCGACCGCAACAACCCTTTACTCACTGGGTGAGAAAATACTGTTTGCCACTGCGGATGCCAACGGCAAAGTGCAAGGGAAGCTGCTGCCGGCTTCTGAAATTGAAGTGCTGGGCCGTCAGGACAACATGCTGAACATTAAGATCACCGGCTGGCTGGAAAAATCCGGCAAAGGACGGGTAATGACCGAGTACATGGGTAAACGCGTATTCAAAGCCACCATTCGCGGCGATGTAAAAGCAACCCAGCAAGTGATCTCCGAAGAGACCGACCACGCGACCGATATCGTCTGGCAGCAGGTGTCGGTGGAAGCCTGGGTGACTGCTGAAGACATGATCGACAACATTCAACCGATCTGGCAATACGCCGAGCAGATGTACGGCTCAACCTGCAACGCCTGCCATGCAGCGCCGGATCCGGCACACTTCTCCGCCAACGGCTGGATTTCAGGCCTGAATGCCATGAGCGCCTACTACCGCCTGAGCAAGACAGAAGAGCGCACGCTGCTGAAATATCTGCAGAACCACGGTAAAGACACCGGTGGCGCCGGCGCCCACTAATGACGAACCGCGGCGGGAGCATTGCCCTACCCGCCGCTATTCACTCCAAATTTTTGTAAAGGATTCAATTATGGCGACTCCAACTCAAACTCAAGGCATCACGCGCCGTCGCTTTCTCTCCGGTCTGGTCGCTGCCAGTGCCGCATCTGTCGTCGGCACCAGCCTGCTGGCGCCACGTAAAGCCATGGCCGCCCACGAAACCAAAGCGAACTTCACCGGTGAGGTTCTGTCCGGCTCCCACTGGGGTGCCTTCCGCGCCAAAGTCGAAAACGGCGTCTGGGTCGATACCGTGCCGTTCGAGAAAGACAAGCACCCAACCACGATGATCAACGGCGTGCGGGAAGTGGTCTATAACCCGGCCCGGGTCAAATACCCGATGGTCCGCCTCGACTGGCTCAAGCACGGCTACAAATCAGATACCACCCAGCGTGGTGACAACCGCTTCGTCCGCGTGCCTTGGTCTCAGGCGCTGGACTTCTTCTATCACGAGCTGGAGCGTGTCCAGACGTCATACGGCCCGAGCGCGCTGTATGCCGGTCATACCGGTTGGCAGTCGGTGGGTAAACTGCACTCCGCCGGAACCATGATGAGCCGCGCAATTGGCCTGCACGGTACTTACCTCGGCAAAATGGGCGACTACTCGACCGGTGCCGCTCAGGTGGTGCTGCCGTATGTGGCCGGGGCCATGGAAGTGTATGAGCAGCAAACCTCCTGGCCGCTGGTGCTGGAGCATTCTGACACCATCGTGATCTGGGGCTCTGACCCAATCAAGAACCTTCAGGTGGGCTGGCTGGTGCCGGACCACAGCCCTTATGCGTACTACCAGCAACTGGCCGAGAAGGTGAAGAATAAAGAGATCAAAGTGATCTACATTGATCCGGTGCGCTCTCAGACCCAGAAATTCGTCGGCGGCGAGCAGATCCCGGTCAACCCGCAAACCGATGTGCCGCTGATGCTGGCCATTGCCCATACCCTGTATAAAGAAGATCTCTATAGCAAAGACTTCATTGCCGACTACACGACTGGTTTTGACAAGTTCCTGCCTTACCTGCTGGGTGAGAAAGACGGCATCGAGAAGACCCCGGAATGGGCCGAAAAAATCTGTGGCATTGATGCCGGGACTATCCGTGCGCTGGCGCGCCAGATGGCCGGTGGCCGTACGCAAATCATCGGCGGCTGGTGTCTGCAACGAATGCAGCACGGCGAACAATACGCCTGGATGCTGGTTGTTGTGGCGGCGATGCTGGGTCAAATCGGCCTGCCGGGCGGCGGTTTCGGTTTCGGCTGGCACTACAACGATGCCGGTTCAACCACCTCGAACGGCCCGCTGATGTCCGGCTTTAGCGGTGTCACGGGTGTCGATCCGATCCACAACGGCTCATTCAAGGGTTACTCCACTTACATTCCGGTGGCACGATTCGTCGACTGTATCGAAAACCCGGGCAAAACCATCCAGTGGAACGGCCATGATGTGAAATTCCCGCACATGAAAATGGCGATTTTCTGCGGCAACAACCCGTTCCACCACCATCAGGATCGCAACAAGATGATCAAGGTCTGGCGCAAGCTGGAAACCGTGATCAGCATCGATCACCAGTGGACTGCGACCTGCCGTTTTGCCGACATCGTGCTGCCGGCGACCACCACCCATGAGCGCAACGACATCGAGCAATACGGTAACCATTCGAACGCCGGGATCATTGCCCTGCCGCAAGTGGTCGACCCGATGTTCGAAGCCAAAGATGATTTCGATATTTTCCGCGATCTGTGCCGTCGCTTCGACCGCGAGGAAGAGTTCACCGGTGGCAAGAGCCAGATGGACTGGATCGAACACATTTACAACGGTGCCCGCCTGCAAGGCCGTGGCCTGGGTGTGCGGATGCCGAACTTCCGCAAGTTCTGGGATGGTGAGGGCTTTGTCGAGTTTCCGGAAGGTCAGGCCTGGGTCCGCCATGCCTCGTTCCGCAACGAACCAGATCTGGAGCCGTTGGGCACCGCTTCGGGCCTGATTGAGATCTACTGTAAGACGATTGCCCAGATGGGCTATGACGACTGTCAGGGCCACCCGATGTGGTTTGAGAAGAAAGAGCGCAGCCACGGCGGCCCGCGTTCCGACAAGTTCCCGCTCAACTTGCAGAGTACGCACCCGAACCACCGTCTGCACTCGCAGTTGTGCTCCTCAACCGAGCACCGGGCGAGCTACGCGGTGGCCGACCGCGAGCCGATCTACATCAACACCAAAGATGCCAAAGCGCGGGGCATTCAGTCCGGTGATATCGTGCGTGTCTTCAACGATCGGGGTCAGGTGCTGGCCGGTGCCGTGGTGACCGACGACTATAAAACCGGGGTTTGCCGCATCCATGAAGGTGCCTGGTACAGCCCACTGGAAGGCGGCAAGCCGGGTACCCTGTGTACCTACGGCGATCCGAACGTCCTGACGCAGGATATCGGCTCTTCCAAACTGGCACAGGCCACTTCAGCGGCCTCGGCGCTGGTCGACATCGAAAAATACACCGGCACGGTCCCACCAGTAACCGGCTTCAGCGGCCCGACGGAAGTAACCGACATTAACCCGCTGTTCCCGGCGATGGATCTCGACTAAATCGATCGGTATAGCAAAGTAACCCCAATGGAGCACGGTGCCAGACAGTCTGGCACCGTATCCCGAACCGTTTGTGCCTGTGCGGGCCTTTTGCTGCCGGGGGTTTATAATCAAGACGATAATACGGGCTGGTGCGCGGTGCTCTCATCTGGAAACAGATAGCGACATATCCAACAGCGCCCTAAACAACACCTTGAACAGCACCTTGAACAAAGCCCAGAACAATACCAAACAAGCGAGACTCAGGAGCCGCCATGCAAGAAATGATTGCTTTCAACGAACAACGTGCGGAAATCTACTGGTGGATGTCTTCCCTGCTCTCACGCGAGCTGACGGCTGAAGATCTCAACCACTATCACAGCGGCGAGATCCTCACATTTCTCTCCGGTCTGGCCATGACGCCGGAGCTCAAGCAGCCGGCAGCGGATTTCCAAAACGCGCTACAGCGGCTGGCAACCCGTGCCGATGCACAGCTGGAACTGGCGGCAGACTTCTGCGGCCTGTTTCTCAGCACCCCGAAAACCGGCGCCCTGCCTTATGCGTCGATCTACGTCGGCCAGAGCGGCCTGCTCAATGACCAACCAGCGCAGGAGATGAATCAGTGGCTTGAACGTTACGACATTGCCCAGCGCAAGGACTTTAACGAACCGGCCGATCACCTTGCTGTTGAGCTGGATTTCATGGGCAACCTCATTATCCGCGCCAATCAGCAAGCTGATGAGCAAGCGGCCGAGCCGCTGATGCAGGCACAGCTAGCCTTCCTCGACACCATGCTGCTGAACTGGCTGCCGGCATTCGCGCAGGCTTGCCAGTCACGGGACCCGTTTGGCTTCTACGCTGCTGCCGTCAACCTGCTGCTCGCCTTTTGTCGGCTTGACCGCACCTTTCTGGCCGGTGAAGCCCAAGAAGCATAACCGATAACAATCTCCAGACCGATTGCCGGCACCCTGCGTGCCGGCTTTTTTCTGCGGCCTTCCCAGTCTGAAATGATCGGCTGTTCAGCAAAGACACAGCTTTCATGACACATCACTGACATTTCCCACCTGCCGCTTCGCTACATTAATTGCCATACCACGCTCATTGAGCATTCAATTGATATAGCAAGAGGTATCGCCATGACCAATACCCGTTCAAGTATTGCCCGTTCGCTGTCTGTGAAATCATCTGTACAGCGCTGGTTCATCAGCCTGTCACTGCCTCTGGTTCTCCTTGCCATGGTGCTGACGCCGCAGGCCAATGCCAGCCTGGCCAACAAAACCGCCACCCCGCCGAAAGAGACCGTCGAGCGCATCAATGCGATCCAGCGCGATCTCACCAGCATCCGCCAGCAGGCGATGCAGTCGAACCCAGAGCTAGCGGCGCAGGCCAAACAACTGGAGCAGGCTTTTGAGCAAAAAGCCAAAGCGATTGGTTACGATCCGGAAGCGTTTGTCACCCAGGCGCAGGAGATCCAGACCAAAATTCAAACTGAACAGCTGTCGAAAGAAGAGCGCAGCGAGCTGATCCAGAGCTTCATTACCGCTAAAAACAAAATGGCAGAGCAACGTCAGCAAATTATCTCAGACAAACAGCTGATGGGCATGCAGGAAAAGCTGCAACAGGAAACTTTAGTTGCCATGAAAGATCAGGACCCAAAAACTGAAGCGCTGGTGAAAGAACTTAACACTTTGGTTGAGCAAATTCAGTAAGCCAAGCCTGAAAACTGTATTTCCCCCCACAAGCATCTGCCAGTTCAACGCTGGCAGGTGCTTGATTTGTCAGATCTGCAAGCAGTAAAAGAAATATAACCCTAGTGGAGGTAAGTATTTCAGTATGGCAAGCCTCCGCATAAGAAATCTACTTTAATTTAATATTTCTATCATTTTCATTCATTTACATTAAAATATGAAAATGCTTCATAACCGATAATATGGCATTTGTTTAGGATAAAAAATTATGAGATTTTCACGCTTCCATAAATAATGTTATGAGTGCCATGATGGCTATACGTCCAAGCTTGTTGAAAATGAAGTTAGCATTTGCAAAAGTAAATAGAGATGTTCCTGAAGTCGGAAGTCTAATCGGTGGTAAAGTAAATCACAATATTAACGTATTAACTCCTGAGCAAGGACGATTTGAGAATGCATGTGCAATTCGCATGTCCTACGCTTTGAACTACGCTGGGTTTAAAGTGCCATATATAAAAGGAAAAACAATTTCAGGTGGTCAAGGTCACTGGTATATTTATCGAGTGAAAGACTTAATCAACTTTTTACACGATAGCTTCGGTAATCCGGAGGTCGTTATTGATGCTCCCCATACAGACAAACTTTCCGAATACAAAGGCATATTAGTTGTTGATGTTGATGTATGGTCAGACGCTTCTGGTCATGCCACGATTTGGACTGGTAACAGATGTACAGATCATTGTTATTTTTCTTTAGCGAAAAAGGCGTACTTATGGCAATTAAAAGACTAAGCTCCTTATTATTCGCCTTGAGCTGTAACTTAAGCGCAAATGCTCATAATTTGAACGACATGAGTGATAAGCAGTTGCTAAAGAACTATGCCTTATCCACATGCCTCGCCACATTTTACAAAGGTTCTGAAGTATATGAAGATGCCATCGCTGCAATGCAAGGATACCGGGACTACTCGGATTTGCCGCTTGAAGTATTCTTCGACGTTTCAAAGCTTGTGGATAGTCGTGATCTGGGCGGTTATCGTTCGAAAAAAGGTGACATAATTGAACTTGGGTATTGTATCGACTTTTCCGAATCAGAGAGCGTTGACTTACTCTATCAACGAGCTTTGGCGTCTGAGTGACAACACATAGTGAGGATCTCTTACTTTGCCTCACCGCGGTATGCTTTTCAGTAGGCCCACCAGCCATGGCTCCAGAGCCGATAACCTGGCAAAAATTTGGGTTTATCAAAGAAACAACCAAGAAATATGCCATGAAGCTTGACGGGCAATATTTTGATTCTATAGAGGTAGTACTGCTACTTGAGTCAGCATTGAACGATACACTCTGAGTGTGTGCTCAGCGGTTTCACTGCTCTGTTTCCAATAAACAGTGATCTTAAAAGCGTTTATCGTGCTGTGCCAGCGTAAGTCACACCTTCAAATGTTGAAAGTCAGATACTGCGAACTCCAATTTACAGAAATGTGCTGTACCCAGCACAGCAAAAACTGACAAGCATAACCCCATGCCACTTGAGGGAAACAAGGACATTCTCAAATGCAGCTCAAGCAAATCCCATACATGACCCTGATCTTGGTTGCCGCCACAATCACCACCTCTTTGACTGTGAATTACCTTATTTCAGGGACGTTGTTCGGGAAAATTAAAGTGCCGGATTTAGAGCCATTCGGGGGTTACACCGTCGAACATATTGCCGATTTTGAGCTGTGGAGACTCGTCGTGTCTCAGCTCATTCATGTCAAGCAAGCCCATATGTTTTACAATGCGCTGTCACTTCTGGCGTTGGGTTATCTGCTTGAACGTCGAATTGGCAGCCTGACTTTTACTTTCATCTGGTTGTTTGCAGGGGCTGCCGGGACTTTCGTCAGTACGTTTACGGTTCCCGCACCATGGAATTTAGGTACTGGGGGCTCTCAAGCCATTTTAGCGTTGGCTGCAGCCGGGCTAGTCCTGTATATCTGCGCTCAACTCAAAAGCAAGTTCATGTTATCCGTTATAGCGTTGACAATATTACCGGCATTTGCCCTCGACCTGATTTACGCGGAAAACCACCTTCCAAAGCCGGGTCATGTGGTTAGCTTTTCACTGGGGCTTCTATTTACGGCTTACTTGCTACGGAGATCAAGTGCGAACTACAACCACACCTGATTGATTTCATTGTAATAAATGATCCGATTTTTGCGCAGCAATCAAAGCCACGTGCTGCGTTGTCATTCCCTACGTGATGCCTTTTCGGTTGATCTTCATCTCCTATCAGTCACTTCGTTAATTCTGTGACACTGCACCCAATAACAAACCAGTTGCATATAATGTGTATTGATACAAGCTCGTCGAACGCACTATAGTACCACTTGGCCGCAACAAGTTGGTAACAATTGGTGGCGGCATTTATCGATTTTGGATCATACACATAAGGAAATACGACATGAAAAAGCTAGATAAATCAAAACTGTTCTCTATCAACAAGAAAGGTGCACCAGCGCTTAAAGTTGTAGAAAACTGATTGTTGGATGGGGGCTGATTGAATGAGTTATTATCTGTATATACTTTCTCACTTGGCCTCCATCGTCGCTTTTCGATGTGCCACGATCGTCACCATTTGGGCATTCGTGCAATCAACTGCGGGAGCGGAAAGTGTCGGCATACTGGTCGCGAGCATGTGGATTGCGAACATCCTTTTTTTGCCTGCTTCAGGTTATCTACTTGATAAATATCCAAAGAAAACAATTATTCTCGTTTCCAGCATTTTCTCTGTCATCGCTTCTATTACTTTGCTGAAGGCTTATGACACACTCATCGCTTGTATTGTCACAATCTCCTTTCTGGCAGTTTTCAATAGTGCGATTTCTTCCGCACCCAACGCCATCATTCCAAGACTTGTCAGCAAAGAGCGCTTAACGAAAGCTATCGGCATCTCCTCGACCTTGAACTCGCTACAAGTGATCATTGGTGTCGTGATCGGTGGCGGCGTTATTTATGCGATCGGTGTGCACAGCTCATTAGTAGTGACAGCTGTGTTGTATGCAACTTCTCTCGTCCTTTTCTTATTTGTTCAGATCCCAAGCACAGGCCCGGTAAAGTCATCGGAAGATCAGGGAGCGCTGCGCATGATCGCAGGGTTTCGCAGCCTGAAAATACTCAAACCTGAAGTGATGTTTTGCTGCTCTGCGATGGTCGGCAACTTTGTTCTTACCCCGCTGATATCAATCATCGTCCCAATTTATGTGCAGCAGGCACTAGGCAACAACATTGAGTATGTTGTCTTATTTGAGTCAGCGATTGCTGTCGGCATGATAGTCGGCGGCATGACCTCAGTAAAAATTTCATCATGGATGGACCGCTATCACCAGGTATTGCTGGGCGGGGTATTCATTGGGATAGGTGTCATCTGCTTTGCTTGGGCAGAGCTGATTTACTTCAAAGCCTTTGCACTGTTTATCTCAGGCTTAGGGCTCACGATGAAAGGCATCCCATTCAGCTCACTTCGGGGCCATGCGGTGCCCCATGACTATAAAGCACGCATTGAGTCTGCCATTTTTTCTCTCTGTATTCTGACCATCCCAATCGGCAGCTTTGTATTCAGTTATGCCATTGATTTAGACATCATCAGCATCGATGCCTTGGTGATGTTCATGGGAGTCCTCATCATTTTGTCACTGTCGTTTATCACCCAGTCCCGTGAATCAGTCAGGGTGTTGAGAACAACGGACAATGAATTGGAACACTACTACACAACACATTATCCCGAGGCTTTTAAGTAAATGGATTTCAGCAACCATAATTGGGCGCAGCCAAACGCGGCGTTGGCTAACACGCTTGTCTCTTGCAACCTGGATGCGCTCATCGAGAGTTTTTCTTACCTTTATGACTTCGCAGGATTTGACGGTGCCGCGCTTCAAAATGAGCTCAACACGAAAAAGCTATCGGTTCGTCAGAATATGCCTCAGACATTTCTTTATCATGAGTACTTGGTACGGAAAATTGAGCAAGAAGACATCCATCCGGAAGCAATCTTTAACGGTTATTTATCGGAACTGACCCCGACTCAGAGAACTCAAATCGAAGTTGTCCAATTTGGTCTGCGATACCATGAATATACAAACCAACTTCTAAAAGCCCTGATCGCTGATGATCACTTAGAATGTTATGGTAAGCACCTGGTTGAAAGAAATGAAGGGATTACAGCCCCCACAGAGCAGGCGTTTGATTTTACCGCCCGGGAAATAGAAACCTGTCTAGACTACCTCAAACAATCCTGCCCGGCGCTCTACGATGAGATCCAGGCCGTTGTTTCTCAGATCCATGTTATGAACTCACCGCATGTAAACGCTGGTAGCTATCTCACAATGCTCGGTATGTTCAACATACGCTACTTGAAAGAAGAGACAGAGCACTGGAGCCGCCTGATGGAGCACATTATCCATGAGGCCGCGCACAATCTCCTTTACCAACTTTGGCACCAGGCGCAGATCATTACCGATGATGACGGGCTGTTTTATACCCCATTCAGAAAAGATGAGCGCCCGATTAGCGGTGTTTACCACGCTATGTTTGTTCTTGCCCGCACCATTTACGGCTTCAATCTCTTGCTGGACAATCCAAAAATAGCCTTGGATCCCAAGGATATTTGTAGTCACTACAATGAAGCAAACAACCACCTCCCCTTTACTGACAAGTTCCATCAAACCGTAGCGGTGCTCGAAAAATCAGGAAAGCTCACTGGGTTCGGCGATAAAATTATGAAAGATTGCGTCGCTTTGGTGAAAGGATGTCACCATTACATCTAATACCTAGATGAAGGGTTACCCTCGATTGCGTGCAATCTATTCGCTCGGCAACCATACCGAGCGACTCCTGTCGGAAAACCGTATGTCGGCTTAATCAAGGTTCGAGAAAATTAGAATTCGAACTAAGTTTCGATTCTGGAATTCACTCGCAAAACACTTTACTCAACGAGGCTCACCGGCTTCATAGTCACTCAGATCGATGCCCAGCTCCTCGGCGACTTCGGCCCAATACGGTTCAGCTTCGCAGACGCAGCAGTCACACCAGGGGGCGATGCCCTCGTGCATACTCATCCGCTGCGGCGGTGTAGATTCATCGGGAAAATACACGGAATGCCCGGGTCGGGATTTGCCTTGTTCAGCCATTATCGCGGCTCCATTCAATACAGCTCTTTTGAGTGTATATCATCGCCGGCAGGCTCCCCTAAACAAACAGGGCCTGTCGACAGTATCGACAGGCCCTGAAATTCTCAGTGAAAGCGAGAACTTACAATTCTTCTTCTGAAGTCGAAGTCACTTCGCTGCCATCTTGAATCCGCTTATGACCTTCCTGCAAATGCACGAAATCAACCAAGTCGTCACCGCTCACCTGGAACGCCTGACCAAAGCCTTTGACGAACAGGCCCTGGGTTGGCTCCAGACGGAACAGGGTGAAATCTTCCAGACCGCTCAGACCATCCACAATCTCACCAAAACGCGCTTTCAGGCCGGCAATCGCTGCCAGCCAGCGCTCGCTCTGGCGCTCAACCACAACCACATTGGCCTCAAACGTCAGTCGTTTACGGGCATAAATCGCCTTTGAAGTACTTTCGTCTTCGATCATCATCAACGACACCTGAGGATTGTCCAACAGGTTGCGAGCATGCTTGGCAATCTGGCTGATCAACACGTAGTAACCATCATCCAGCAGCGCAAAGGGTGCGTAGCTGACATTTGGCTTCCCTTCAGCATCCACTGTCGCCAGTTGCAGCGTCTGGCAGGCTTCACGAAATTCTTTGATTTCCGGACCCAGACGGTTTTGCAGGCGCTCTTGTTTCACATCACTCATGATCGTTACTCTCCAAGAATTTGTTGTTTGAGTTGTTTGAATTGTTCAATTTGATCCGGGAACAGCTGGCGTTGTTTATCACGCCCCAAATAGACCTTAAAGATACATTCGCCATTCTCCGCCAGAAAGCCGATAAAATAATTGGCGTTTCCGTTCGCTGGCTTACTAACCAAAACCACATTAGCGACATGTTCCAGGCGAAGGTGTCCATGAAGTTCACCTTCTTTCCCCATCAGGTTATAAAATCCGCGCGCTTCCTTGCCTTTCGGGAATGGCGCCTTGATCTCGAAAATCGAACCCATGGAATGAACGATGGTAGTCATCGGTCCCCAGGACGGTAAGGCTTCCAGCACAGCCTGGGCATGCTCACCCGGCAGGGTTTCGACCCACTCTGGCGGGAAAGCCATAATCACCTCCCCTTCGGTGATCGCCAGCTCCTGGGCAATCAGCACCGCATGCAGTCCCGGATTGGACGCCAGCATCTCCGCGACTTGGATCTTCAAGGCTTCTAAAGAAATTTTTTCAAACACTGTTTCTCTCCGAATCACACTGTCGCACCCGGAAGGGATTGCGGACAGTACAGGATGGCTCGACTGACGATGTCACGCTTCAAAGGCACAAATCGATCGAATTGACCATGCGGATTGTTTGCTTTCGGGGTTGCCAAATCACGCATTCTCCCCCGAGGCGAATGATTACCGCATGCCTCTACAGAATAGCGGATCGTATTTGCATGCATCATAATCACCCGCAAACAACATTGCAAATGATAATTGATATTATTCGTGTTTCGTGGATAATATGAAAATATTCGCCCCGGAAAACACTATTGATGAAACTATCTATACAAATTATCAATATTTATCAGAGTGTTATTCACTTAAATCGTTGTTCGCATCAATCGTTGTTTACATCAACAGTTATCTCCGGGTTTTCGCTTTGGCCGATCATCAAGCGAGTACAACGTTCAACAAGATCCGGTTTCAAGAATTAAGGTAGGTCCACCCAAATGAACTCGACACGTTATGTCATCGCTGGCGCTGTCTCCATACTGGTTCACGGTGTGCTGTTATCTGCTGTACCAAACAATGTGGCCATGGCAATGCCGGCAGGTACTCATTCGGCCCGGGTCTCCGTGAATCTGGTTGCGACGCCGCCCCCCGTGCAACAAGCCCGATCAGCACAGCCTGAGCCGCAGGTTCAGCAACCCGAACCGAAGCCGGTAAGCACGCCCACTCAGACCAAAGCGGCACCAGTTCCGGCCAAAACGACGCCGCAACCGGACACGAGCCGGGTCAAAAAGCTGGTGAAAAAAGCCGAGCCGGCAGCCGACAAGCATGTTGAACGTACACCCATGGCTCAAGCCAAACAACCGCAGCCGGTAATAAAGAAACCGAAACCGGTTCAGCAGCCGATTCCGAAAGTCTTGGAGACACCGGTCGCCCCCCCCAAAGACAGGCCGGTGACCACAAATGCCGAGACTCCGTCCAAGCCGAGTTCTGAGCAACCACAACAAGCAGCACAGGCTGCAGCCGGGGTCAACAGCGTCCCCAAGATGGTTTCAAAGCCAACTTTTGCCACCCGCCCCAGTCCGCTGACCTATCCGTCGCTGGCCAAGCGCCGTGGTATCGAGGGGGTGGTCAAGGTGGAAGTTTGGATTGATCCGAACGGCAAACAGATCAAACAACTTCTGGTGAAATCCTCCGGGACAGAAATTTTAGATCAGGCCGCGCTGGAGGCAATCAAGCGCTGGCACTTTTCATCTCATATCGTCGACGGACAAGCGATTGCACATCGCGTGCAAATCCCTGTTCGCTTTCAACTGGACTAACACATGTACACCATTACACAACTCCAAACCCAATTTGGCCTGATGACCTGGCCGCTGCTGCTCTGCTCAGCGCTGACCCTGATGATCCTGCTGGAGCGTAGTCTACAGGTCATACTGTGCACCGGCGTGGGCCGACGTAAGATTATTGCGTTGCTGGCGCAGCAAGATCGCCAGAATGAAGCAGGCCTGACTCAACTGGCCGAATCCCTGAGCGCCAAGCGCCCCTTGCTCTATCAAGGCATTGCGATGCTGCTGTCATACCGCCACTTTGACAAACCGCTGCGCGAAGATGCCGCCGGGATCTGGCTGCAACAAAAGCGCGCTAATTTGCGATCCGGGCTGCGCCTGCTGACGTTGATTGGCGTGATCAGCCCGCTGATCGGACTGCTTGGCACCGTACTGGGTCTGATTGAAATGTTCAAAGGCATTGCCACCACCACAGGCTCAGTCACCCCGGGCGATCTGGCTGACGGGCTGGGCTTAGCGATGCGAACGACTGCCGCCGGCCTGATTATCGCACTGCCCGCCATTACCGGTGCCCAGTTACTGGCCCTGTGGGCCGATCAGATCACGGCCAAAATGGAACACACCCTGAACTATTGCAACCTGTGGCTTGAAGGCTTGAGCCTGAATCCGGCCAATCCGAAGACGGGTTCGGCCACAGTCCGCACCAGCGAGGCTCAGCCATGATCCGGGTCACCAATCACCCTCAGGACGAGGACCAACTGACACCGGATCTGACCCCACTGATCGACATCATCTTCATCGTGATGGTGTTTCTACTGCTCACCGCCAGCGTAAAGCTGCAGTCGCTGGAAGTCGAATTGCCGCAAACCGACACCCGGACGCTGCAAACTACCGAGGCCGATCCGGTCACGATCAACCTCATGGCACATACGCCGTACTGGGCCTTACAGGGTACCCCCTTCGAGACTTGGGATACCTTCAGTCACGCTCTGTTACGTGAAGTACAGGCACATCCGGACAAACCCGTGGTGATCGGGGCAGACAAATCCGGGTCGATCGAACACATGCTCAAACTGCTCGCGTTCTTGCAGCAGCAGGATATCAAAGCCACACAACTATTAATGGAAGAGGATAAATCATGAAGCGTATTGCTCTGGCAACCGCACTCCTGCTCACAACGAGCGCAGCCTGGGCCAATGAACGGATCATCAGCGCAGGGGCCGCCGTCACCGAACTGATGTATGCGCTCGATGCCCAGTCACAAATTGCGGCGGTAGATATTACCAGCAAGCCTCTGGTCGATCAGTCAGTCCCAACGTTGGGCTACCACCGCCAGCTCTCAGCTGAAAGCCTGATTGCGCTCAATCCGACCCGCTTGCTGGGATCAAATGAGATGGGGCCAAAAACGACCCTCGACTTGCTCCGCCAGGCCGGGATCGCAGTCAACATCCTCAACTCCGGCGAAACCGTAGACGATTTGATGATCCGAATTGATCAGGTCGGCGAACTCACGGGCAAGCAGGCCCAGGCAGCCGCTTTACAGCAGGACGTCAAAGCCAAGCTGGCTGCCATCCAGGCGAACCTGGCACAAACCCAAACACCGAAGAAAGTCCTGTTTTTATTGATCCGCGAAGGCCGCCCAGCCAATGTGGCCGGGCGCAACACCACTGCCGATACCGTGATCACTTTAGCCGGAGGGGTAAACCCGGCAGCTGAAGCCGTCGAGTCCTACAAACCGGTTTCCGTGGAAGCCATGGTCGAGATGCAGCCCGATATCATTTTGCTCAGCTCACGAACCCTCGCCAACCTTGGCAGTGCTGATGAGCTGTTACAGCAAATGCCGCTGCTGATCGCCACCCCGGCCGGGCAGAACAAAGCGATTGCCACCATCGATGGCACTGCACTGATTGGCGGACTGGGCCTGAAAAGCCTGAGCGAAGCAGAACGTTTAAACACCGTGTTCTACCCACACTAACAGAGCCGAAGTTCACCACTATGCAGTTTCAACGCATTCCTGCCACCATTATTTTTCCGCTGGGCTTGCTGAGCCTGGCCCTGGCAATCACCAGCTCGGTGGTTGTCGGCCCGATGGGGATCAGCTTCAGCGACAGCCTGAAGGCATTACTGCCCTGGCAAGCCGAGCTTCCGGCACATATTCAGATTGTGATCCACCAAATCCGCCTGCCGCGTACCCTGCTGTGTATTGCCGTGGGCGCCATTCTGGCCCTGTGCGGTGCGGTCATGCAAGGCCTGTTCAGGAACCCGCTGGCGGATCCCGGCATCATCGGCGTTTCCGGCGGGGCGAGCCTGGGAGCCGCGCTGGCGATTGTGGTGTTTGCACCGCTGGCAGCAAGTTATCCTTTGCTGCTGACCGTCGGGACCGTGCCCGCTTTTGCATTTATCGGTGGTGCGGTCAGCACCTATCTGGTGTACCGTCTCGGGACCGATAAAAACGGCACCTCTGTTACCGTGATGCTGCTGGCCGGGGTAGCCATTGCTGCACTTTCCGGTGCTGCGATGGGTCTGATGAACTATCTGGCCGATGATCAGGCGTTACGGGATCTGTCCTTATGGAGCATGGGCTCGCTGGCCGGAGCAACCTGGCCGGGGATCACCCTGGCATTCATCACACTCAGCGTGCTGGTCCTGCTGTTTGATCGGGACGCCAATGCCCTGAATGCTTTTTTGCTGGGGGAAGCAGAAGCCCGACATATGGGCGTCAACGTCCAGCGGCTCAAACGCCGCTTGATCCTGCTCTGTGCTGCGGGCGTCGGGATCTGTGTTTCTTTGAGCGGGGTGATCGGTTTTCTTGGTCTCATCATCCCACATCTGGGCCGGATGCTGTGCGGCCCGAACCATAAAGTCCTGCTTCCGCTCTCTGCCCTGCTGGGCGCACTGGTACTGCTGGTAGCCGATATGCTGGCCCGAGTCGTGGCGGCACCGACGGAATTGCCGGTGGGCATCATTACCGCCATTCTCGGCGCGCCGTTCTTTATTGTCATGCTGATGAAACAACGAGGCAGAATGTCATGAATACCGCGATTAACCCTGTCTCTGCAACGACGCAAACGACACCAGCGATTAACGCCCGTGCGCTGAACCTGACTCTGGGCGGCAAAACACTACTTGATGACTTCACCCTCAGTTTGGCCAGCGGCGAGCTGACCGCTTTGCTCGGTCCGAATGGTGCCGGCAAAAGCAGCCTGCTGAAGGTACTGTGCGGCGAAGCCGACGGCGGCGGCACGATACAATTTTTCGGTCAAGATCGGAACACCTATGCCCCGGCGACCCTCGCCAGACACCTTGGGGTCCTGCCGCAACACAGCAACCTGACGTTTGCGTTTACTGCACGGGAAGTGGTTGAGCTGGGCAGCTTACCCCTGCAACTGACGAAAAAAGACACCCAAGCACTGGCAACTGAAACCATGAGCCGGGTCGATGTCCTGGCACTTCAGGACCGCCTATACCCCACCCTGTCCGGTGGTGAAAAACAGCGGGTTCACCTAGCCCGGGTGCTGACGCAACTCAGCCAGGCGGGTGAGCAATGTATCCTGATGCTTGATGAACCGACTTCTGCCCTGGATCTCGCGCATCAGCACCGGACCTTACAAGTGGCCCGGGAGCTGGCCCGGGCCGGTGCGGCTGTGATTGTGGTGATCCATGATCTCAATCTGGCCGCCCAATATGCCGATCGGTTAGTGATCATCAATCAAGGCAAAGTGCAGGCTGATGGCACGCCATGGCAGGCGTTAACCCCCGACATCATCCAGCAGGTCTATGGCTGGCCGGTCCACGTCAGCAAACATCCGACCCAGGATTTCCCGGTCGTATTGCCCGCAGGATAAGGAAACCTGCCTAACCTGCACCATCCCCAGCACGATTCTCCCGGTTTTCCTCCGGGAGAAGCGATGGCCGACATAAAGAACACCACCAGATATGCATCCAATTTGAGAAAATTTGCAGTGAGTTTGTTGATATCTATCAAGAATTACTACCTTGCGATACAGAAACGTTGCACTGTGCGCTACACTCAGTAGAATGTGATCGCAAGCGATTACACAATGCAACGCCTGAAAGGCGAGAAGAACAAGAAAGCCGCTCGGAAGAGAAGCGGCTTTTTGACGTTTTATACGCAGTATGAAACAGCATGATGATCCCTGTGAACGCAGATCATCATGCCAAACTGAACAAGTATCTGGCCTGACTCCAAGAAGCAAACCAGATACTTATTCAGTTTGGTGCACGGCTGTTGAATGCTGTTCAGATCAATGAAGAGAAATGGGCCCAAGCCCGCTTTGAATTATTAGAAGAATAAGTATGGCAACGATTAAAGATGTTGCACGTTTGGCAGGTGTTTCAACCACAACAGTGTCTCACGTGATCAATAAAACCCGGTTTGTTGCAGAAGCAACCCAGAAGAAAGTGCTGGCCGCCGTGGATGAGCTCAACTATGCCCCGAGCGCTGTGGCGCGAAGCCTGAAATGTAACACCACCCGGACCATCGGCATGCTGGTGACCAAATCAACCAACCCGTTCTTTGCCGAAGTTGTACATGGGGTTGAAGAATATTGTTATGGCGAAGGCTACACGCTGATCCTGTGTAACACCGAAGGGAACCTGGAAAAGCAACGTGACTATCTGCGCATGCTGGCTGAAAAGCGGGTCGACGGATTACTGGTGATGTGTTCCGATCTGGACGATAAACTGCTGGCCCTGCTCGAGCGCCAGAAAGATCTGCCGATGGTGGTCATGGACTGGGGTCCGGAGAGCCCGCACACCGACAAAATCCAGGACAATGCGGAATTGGGTGGCTATGTCGCGACCAAATACTTTATTGAACACGGCCACCAGAAAATTGGCTGCCTGACCGGACACAGTGAAAAACTGACCTGCCGTGAGCGCCTCAAAGGCTTCCACAAAGCCATGGCTGAAGCCAATTTGAGCGTCAATCCGGACTGGCTGATTGAAGGCGATTTTGAGTGTGAATCTGCCGTGGCGGCTGCCAAGCAGTTCATCGCCATGGAAGAGCGCCCGACCGCGATTTTCTGCTTTAACGACATTATGGCAATGGCGCTGATCAGTACGTTTGAGCAAGCGGGTCTGCGCGTGCCGGATGATATCTCCATCATCGGTTATGACAATATCGATCTAGCGCCGTACTTCTCACCACCGCTCACCACCATCCACCAGCCGAAACAACGGTTGGGTAAGAAAGCCATTGAAATCCTGATGGCACGGGTGAAAGACAAACAACATGAACGCCGGATCTTTGAAATGGCGCCCGAATTGGTCGTGAGAAAATCAGTCAAGAACCTAAACATCTGATTTCATAAACACTTCAATTTTTCTTTTCAAAAAAACCGATAGCTTGCTATCGGTTTTTTGTTGCAATTTTGACCATCCTCTGACCACAGATTTACATCCCGAATTTATCAAGACCCATAACGTGTTAAATCTGGCCCAATCCCGACCAACTTGTTCAAAATTTAATAAGTTTTAAATTTTTGCTAGCAGGCTTTAGGATCTATTTGTGGGAGCAATATCACATTTTTAAAAATGGGACCAAGTTCAAAAATATCTTCTGAGATATGCTTGTTTATGTCACGAACAAGGCAAACCATTCTAAAGAATGGGACGCAAAGCCTCCGGCCTAAGAGTTACTTATTTATCAATAACTAAGTGGACTTATGGTAGCGGGGTTGCCGATGGATGTAGCAAGAAGTCATGTTCAGAATCCTGACAAATCCCTGACATTGCTTTTCTTCGTAATTTGCTAATCTGAATCCTCGCTCTGTTGTTAGGTGACTCGAGAAATTTTTCACCGAGTAAGAAGCATGGACAAACCAGTACTTAAAGATTCTCTTCGACTGTTTCAATGTTTTGAAAATGTAAAATCACGTTCAATGTTTGGTGGTTTTGGGATTTTCTCAGGCGAAACCATGTTTGCGTTAGTGGTTAACGACAAACTTCACCTGCGTGCCAATGCCGAAAACGAAGAACAATTTAAACAAGCAGGACTCAGCCCATACGTTTACAAAAAGCGTGGATTTCCGGTCGTCACCAAACACTTCGCAATTCCTGAGGAGTGGTGGGATGCGCCAGAGCAAATTATCGAACACGCCAAACAATCTTTTGAGGCTGCTAAACAGGACAAGGAAAAGAAAAGCCAGACCGGCCCGAGCCGTATCAAGGATTTGCCGAACCTACGTTTAGCCAACGAACGAATGCTGAAAAAAGCAGGGATTTGTACCGTCGACGAACTCTACGAAGCCGGTGCATTAAACGCTTATAAAGCTCTGCAGGAAACGCATCAGGAAACGGTCAGTATCGACTTGCTCTGGGCGCTGGAAGGCGCGGTGAGCGGACGTCACTGGTCCGTCATTCCACCGCAGCGTCGTTCCGAGCTGTTGTCAAAACTCAACGGCTGAACCCTTCCCGATTCATTGTGAAAAAGAGGCGGCTTGCGCCTCTTTTTTTATTTCATGCTTCGCTTCCCATCCCTTAACCAAGCCATCCCTGACCTGAACAAGCATTTAAGAAGCAAACTACGCGGTTCAATGTCGGTCGCCACGGGGAGTATTTATATGCCCTGCGCCCTGTCAAATTTGTACCAACCGAAAGACATTTTTCTGTTAAGAAATGACAAAGATTGACACCACTCCCAAAGCTGTTCACAAATTCATCAACAGGGTTTTCATCCCTTGCGACCTCAGTAGAATTGGGGCGTCAACGCAGCCGGAAGGAAGGTATCATGTACAGCTCGCAGCCTTTTCCAGGACAATCCAATCAGATGTTCAAAGACAAGTTTTGCAAATGGCCAAAACTGATGCGCCTGTTAGTCCTGCTGAACTTTCTGCCGACAGCAATCATCGTCTTTGTTGTCCATCAACAACTGGCCCCGTTTTCAATGCTCGATGAAATACTAGCCTTGACCGCTGGGTTTAACGGCCTGCTGTTGCTGTGGGGCGTTTTGCTTAAAATCCGTGCCAAAAAATACTGGTACCGCAACTATCATATCGGCAAAACCATGGCCCTTGCCTTACTGCCGGTCCTGGCGTCCGGTTATTTGTTTGTTTCCCAGCCCGCCATTCCGGATATGGCGCAGCAGCAAGAGGCCAAATCCGTCTATATTTCGCTCAACTAAACGAATTTAAAGATTTTTTCTCTCAAAACTGAAAGTTTTCCAACCGTTGCTCGGTCTTGTCTCATACCATTCGGTAGAGCTGCATGCTGCGCAACGATTCGTGCTATCTTTGTTGCATATGTGGCCCACTGGCAACCTAAGAGGCACACGTGCGTATTTCAGCCAAGCAAGATTACTCATTTCTCATCAAGCCGCTCCTCTGGCTTCAGAAGCGCCATTACGGCCATCCTCTGAATCCGGCCTTATTATGGGGACGACGCCCCACTCTGTTCTGGCTGGTTGCCGGCTTTTTTGGCTACCTGGACCGCAAATCTTCGCCATTAACCCCGGTGATTCGCTCACTGATCTGTGTCCGGGTATCGCAACTCAACCTCTGCGCATTTTGTGTCGATGCCAACGGCATGAAACTGGCCGAACGTTGTGACTCCGTCGAAAAAATCAAGGCGCTGGCACACTGGCAACAAAGTGGCTTATTCAGTGCCGAAGAGCAAGCGGTACTGGGCTATACCGAAGCCATCACCATCACCGGACAACAGGTGACCGATGCCATGCTCTCTGCATTGCAGCAATGGTACGACGAGGATGCGCTGGTCGAACTGACGGCCCTGATCGCCTTCCAGAATCTCTCCGCCAAATTTAATACCGCCCTGGATGTACCTGCGCAGGGCTTTTGCTCGCTGCCGATCCAGCCGGAGCAAGCCAACCCGAACGCGACTCAGCCGGCTGACCACACAAAATAGGGAACCTCATGGATAAGAAAAAAATAGGGCTATTCAGTATCGTTGCCGCCCTCATCGGCCTCTGGTTTGTGTTTGATCTCGGCCAGTACTTCACCCTCGAGCAGGCCAAAGCACAGCAACTCGCCCTGCAGGACACGATTGCCAGTCAGCCGCTCATGGCCAGCCTGATTTACTTTGCGATTTATATTGGGGTGACCGCACTGTCGCTGCCGGGCGCAGCGATCATGACCTTGCTGGGCGCCGCGCTGTTCGGCTTCTGGTGGAGCCTGCTGCTGGTCTCTTTTGCCAGCTCCATCGGGGCCACCCTGGCTTTTCTGTTCAGCCGCTATATTCTGCGTGACTGGGTTCAGGACAAATTTGGCCACCGTCTGGCCCCTATCAATGCCGGCATCGAAAAAGATGGCCCGCTGTATCTGTTTACCCTGCGCTTGATCCCGGTGTTTCCGTTCTTTCTGGTCAACCTGCTGATGGGCCTGACACCGATTTCCACCCGGATGTTCTACCTCATCAGCCAACTCGGGATGCTGGCAGGCACCATGGTGTATATCAATGCCGGGACCCAACTGGGTGAAATTGACTCCCTGAGCGGGGTGATTTCCCCGCAAGTATTGTTCTCACTGGCCTTACTTGGCGTTTTCCCGCTCTTGGCCAAAGGGCTGATGAACCTGTATAACCGCCGTCGGATCTACACCGGCTGGACCCGCCCAAATCAGTTCGACCAGAATATGGTGGTGATTGGTGCCGGGGCTGGCGGGTTAGTCAGTGCCTACATCGCTGCTGCCGTCAAAGCCAAAGTGACCCTGATCGAGCGCCATAAAATGGGAGGCGATTGCCTCAATACCGGTTGTGTGCCGTCGAAAGCACTGATCCGTGCTGCGCATACCATGGCTGAAATCAGCCGTGCCGATGAATTCGGCATCACCACGGACCGCCCGACCGTCGATTTTGCCCGGGTGATGGCGCGGGTGCAGGCGGTGATCCGCAAGGTCGAGCCCCATGACTCGGTTGAGCGCTATTCAAAACTGGGGGTCAACTGTATTCAGGGCGATGCCCGGATCCTGTCGCCGTGGGAAGTTGAGGTCAACGGCCAGCGCATCACCACCCGCAATATTGTCATCGCCACCGGTGCCCGACCGCTCGTGCCGCCGATCCCCGGCTTAGAGGCAGTCAACTACTACACTTCCGATACCATCTGGTCGCTTGAAACCCAACCCAAGCGCTTGCTGGTGCTTGGCGGCGGCCCGATCGGCTGTGAGCTGGCCCAGAGCTTTGCTCGCCTCGGCAGTGACGTCACGCTGGTCGAAATGGCCGAACAACTGCTGGTCCGTGAAGATGCCGATGCCGCGACACTGGTGTTGCAGAGCCTGCAATCCGATGGCGTTGACGTCAAACTCGGCCACCGGGCCATGCGCTTTGAAGCGACGCAGGATGCCCAGGGGCAGCCCGTATTCCGGGCTTACCTCGACTGGAATCAGGAAAAACAGGTGGTGGTTGAATTCGATGCCCTGCTGCTAGCCCTCGGCCGGGTCGCCAATGTGCAAGGGTTCGGCCTTGAAACACTGGGGATCGAAACCACAGAACGCGGCACCGTGCAGGTCAACGCCTTTATGCAGACGGCGTACCCGAATATATTCGCCGTCGGTGATGTCGCCGGTCCGTTCCAACTGACCCATGCCGCAGCGCATCAGGCCTGGTATGCCGCGGTCAACGGCCTGTTTGGCCAGTTCAAGAAATTCAAAGCCGATTACTCGGTGCTCCCTGCGGTGACCTACACCGCACCGGAAGTGGCCCGGGTCGGGATCAATGAAACTGAAGCCAAATCGCAAGGCATTGATTATGATGTGATCACCTACGACCTGGATGATTTGGATCGGGCCATTACCGATGGTTCGGATCACGGTTTTGTGAAGGTCATTACACCCAAAGGCAAAGATACGATTCTCGGGGCCACAATTGTCGGCACCGGGGCCGGTGAATTGCTGGCAGAATTTACCCTGGCGATGCGACATGGCTTAGGCTTAAACAAGATCCTCGGCACCGTGCACCCGTATCCAACCATGAGCGAAGCCGCCAAATATACGGCCGGGGTGTGGAAACAAGCCAACGCCCCGCAGACACTGCTGGCCTGGGTCGAAAAGTATCACCGCTGGATGCGTCGTGACCGCGCAGGGACCGAGACCTCGAAACGCACGTTATCCGAAACCCAATTCAAACAAGAAAGGGACAGCTAATTTCATGAAAAAATTACTCGCCGGGTTCGCCCTGTCATTGGTCGCCGGATTTGCGAGCGCCAGTAACCAAGCGCCCCTCTCTGCCGAACAGTGGCAGCAAACGGTCGACAAAGCCCGAGGGCAAACCGTTTACTTCAATGCGTGGGGTGGCAGCCAGGAAATCAACGATTACCTGCGCTGGACGGATCGCCAGTTGCAAAGCCAGTACGGCGTCAGCCTCAAGCATGTCAAAGTGGCCGATATTGCCGAAACCGCACAGCGCCTGCTGGCGGAAAAAACGGCAGGAAAAAATCAGGACGGCAGTGTCGATCTGGTGTGGATCAACGGTGAAAACTTCCGTTCGATGAAAGAAAACAACCTGTTGTACGGACCCTTTACCCAGGCGCTGCCGAACTGGTCGCTGGTCGACAAATCCCTGCCGGTCAGTGAAGATTTTACCGAATCCACCGATGGCCTGGAAGCGCCGTGGGGCGTCGGCCAGTTGGTGTTTATTCATGACAAACTGACCCTGAACAATCCGCCGCAGAACTTTGCTGAGCTCCTGAGCCTCGCCAAGGCCTATCCCGGCAAAGTCAGCTACCCGCAACCGCCGGAGTTTCACGGCAGCAGCTTTCTCAAAGCCGCCCTGCTGGAGCTGACCGCAGACAAAGCTGCCCTGTACCAGCCCATAGACCCGAAGTCGGAGCGCACCAAGTTCGATCGGATCACGGCACCGCTATGGCAGTATCTGGACCAGCTCCACCCGGTTGCCTGGCAACAGGGAAAACAGTTCCCGTCTGGCACCAGCGAATCAATTCAGTTGCTGGATGATCGGCAATTACTGCTGGCCATCACCTTTAATCCCAATGCCGCCAACGCCGCCATCGCCAATGGTAATCTGGCTGAATCTGCCCAGACCTATGCTTTCCAGCAAGGTGCCCTGTCGAATATCCACTTTCTGGCCATTCCCTGGAATGCCAGCGCCAAAGAAGGCGCTCTGGTGGCGATCAATTTCCTGATGAGCCCGCAAGCCCAGCTGCGTAAGGCTGATGCCAAGATCTGGGGCGATCCGTCCGTACTTAAAGCCGATGCGCTGGCAACGGGTGGTTCGCAAGGGTTTTCCCTGTTCAAGTCCATTCCGGAACCGCACCCGAGCTGGTTAACCGCGCTGGAACTCGAATGGCAAAAACGCTACGGCAGCTGATCACCAAGAAGGAAAACATGGCAGAGAGCAAGGCCAATCTTGCTCCCTGCCATACTGATATATGATGATTCGCTTGTTGTATTTACTCACCTTGTTTCTGTGTGCCCTGCCATTCGTCCCCGGGGTCTTGGGGATCCTGATCCCGGCTTTTTCCTGGCTGCCCGCATTGGGCATGACCACCCCGAATCTTCAGGCATTTTCCAGCGTCCTGCACTGGCCGGGGCTAAGTGCCGCAATCGGCCTCACCCTGTTCACCGGCCTGGGCAGCACCCTGCTGGCAGCCGTGTTTTGCTTTGTGATCCTGAAACGCTACTGGGGCAGTCGCCGCTGGCAGTTCTTAGAACACACCTTGTCACCCATGCTGGCGATGCCCCATGTTGCCTTTGCCATCGGCTTTGCCTTTACCTTTTCTCCAACCGGCTGGTTGTTCCGCCTGCTGGAATTTTCCGGGTTCAACACCGACGGTTGGTTTAGCCTGATCCAGGACCCATACGGTCTTGGCCTGATGGTGGCTCTGGCCGTCAAGGAAACCCCATTTCTGCTGCTGATGAGTATTGCCGTGTTGCAGCAAATCCAGATCAGCCGGCTCCTGGCCGTGTCCGCCGGGCTGGGTTACAGCCGACACGAAAGCTGGATCAAGGTGATCCTGCCGCAATGGCTGCCCGGGATGCGGCTGCCGATTTTTGCTGTCACCGCCTACGGGTTATCCGTGGTTGATGTTGCGCTGATCCTCGGTCCCACCCGGCCACCCACGTTAGCTGTGCTGGTGTGGCAATGGTTTAACGAACCAGATTTAACCCTGCTGCCGCGCGCGGCAGTCGGTGCCCTGCTCCTGCTGACAATTGCCATGCTGACACTTGGGATGCTGCGCGCGACAGAATGGCTGAGCTTACATTACGACCGACGCTGGCAGCTCAGTGGTCCTGCCCTCAATCCCGAAACGGGGCGAACCCGGTCACAGTTAACCGGACAGCGCTTTTGGCCGATCGCATTGCCCTTTATTGCGATCCCGCTGATCGTGGTCCCGGTATTGATGATCTGGTCGGTCGCCCAGCGCTGGCGCTTTCCGGATCTGCTGCCAAGCCGCTACAGTGGCCGGTTCTGGCAACAGGAATCCGCCTCGTTGATTGAGCTGGCGACCAGCAGCGTCACCCTGGCCCTGATCAGCAGCCTGGGCGCATTGGTACTGGCGATCGCCTGTCTGGAATACCGACAGAAGTATCAGCGCGGCCTGCCCGGCTGGCTGATTGCCCTGCCGATGGTGATCCCGCAACTGTCACTGTTATTCGGCATTCAGATCACCACCTACTGGATCCCCGGCCAGTGGTACTGGCTCTGGGTCTGCTGGAGCCATCTGCTGTTCGTCTTCCCGTACCTGTACCTGGCGCTGGACGGCCCGTGGCGGCATTACGACATTCGCCTCGATCAGACAGCCCGTGGTCTGGGCCTGAACGGCTGGCAAACCTGGTGGCAGGTTAAATGCCCGTTACTACTGCCGGCAATCTGGCTCGGTCTCGCGGTCGGGATCAGCGTCAGCCTGGCCCAATACCTGCCAACCCAGATGCTCGGTGCCGGACGGATCTCAACGGTGACCACCGAGGCCGTAACGCTGGCGAGCGGACAGGACCGTCGGGTCAGTGCCGTTTACGGCCTGATCCAGGGCGTACTGCCCCTCATTTTCTTTACTTTAGCCATGGCGGCCAGTCGCTTCAGCGCCCGATTCCGCCGGACCAACCTGCAACAACGGAGAGAAAGCACGGATGACCTTATCTGTGGAAAACCTCACTATAAATAACCGGGAGCAGGCGATGTTTCCGCCGCTCACCTTTCAGGTCGCGCCCGGCGAAATCTTAACCCTGATGGGTCCGAGCGGCTGTGGGAAATCAACCCTACTCAGTGCCGTTGCCGGCCATTTAAGCCCGTATTTCCAGCTCTCAGGTAACATTGAACTCCATGGCGAGAACATGTTGCCTCTGGCACCGGATCAGCGCCGGATCGGCATTCTGTTTCAAGATGACTTGCTGTTTCCGCACCTCAACGTGTGGGAAAACCTGGCGTTCGGCCTGCCCAAGACCATCAAAGGCACAGCCCGCAAAGCGAAAGCACAGGCAATCCTTGATCAGATCGGGCTCGGCGCGCTGGCCAATCAGATGCCCGATGAAATCTCCGGCGGTCAGCGCGCCCGGATCAGCCTGATGCGCACCTTGCTGTCGAAACCCCGCGCAGTTCTGCTTGATGAACCGTTCAGTAAACTGGATAAAGCTCTGCGCGCCGAGTTTCGCCAGTTTGTGTTTGAGCAGATCCGTCAGCAGGCCATTCCGGCGCTGATGGTGACCCATGATGATGATGACATTCCGCCCGGCGGCGAGGTGTTGCGCTGGCCCTGGCATACCGAATCGGTGGGGCAGGATCCCAGACGCGAGTCCAGTTGAACGAACCATGCAATAGACGAGAAACCAAGATCCAAAAACAAAACCCGAAAAATAAAGATCATGAAATCAATTGAGAGAATCACATGCTAGATCGTTATGCCATCAAAGTGATCCGCTGGCCGTTGCAATCGCTGTCTGCGCTGCCGGATAAAATGGGGATCAGCGCCAACCAAATCACCCTGGCAGGCTTTGCACTCGGACTGCTGGCCCTGCCCGCCCTCGCCTGGGCGCAATATGGCTGGGCGCTGGTATTCATTATCCTTAACCGCCTTTTTGACGGGTTGGACGGCGCAGTGGCCAGACGTCAGGGGATCACCGATTGCGGCGGATTTCTCGATATCACGCTGGATTTCCTGTTCTATTCCCTGATCCCATTCGGCTTTGTGCTGGCCAACCCCGAGGCCAATGCCGTCGCTGGCGCGTTTCTGATCTTTGCCTTTGTCGGAACCGGATCCAGCTTTCTGGCCTTTGCGGTGATGGCCAGTAAACGCAATCTGGAAAGCCCGGTCTACCAGCAAAAATCACTGTACTATATCGGCGGGCTGACCGAAGGCACCGAAACCATTGCCTGCTTCGTATTGTGCTGTTTGCTGCCGCAGTACTTTGCGCTGATCGCCTGGGTCTTCGGTACGCTGTGTTGGATCACCACCACGACCCGGATCTGGGCCGGCTATCAGACGCTCAAAGCGCAGCCCTGAAAACGCTCACGAGAACCACCCGCTCAATCAAAAAACGCCGCAGATCGTTTCCGATCTGCGACGCCGTTATTGATACGTGGTTCCGTTGTTTTGCTAGCTTTGCTGAGTCGGGATCATCATGCTTGGCTTGGCCTTTTCCAGCTTGATCGCGATAAACTTGGAGGTCGGGGTAAACGTGCGATCCCCGTAGCTTTCCAGCGGTACCAGCGGGTTCGTTTCCGGATAGTACGCCGCAGCCTGACCCGCCGGTATATCATAAGCCACCAGCACAAAGTCGGACACCCGGCGCTCACGACCATCATCCCACAGCGAGACCAGATCCACTTTTTCCCCCGGTTCAAAGCCCAGTCGACGAATATCGGCTTCATTGGCAAACACCACTTCACGCAGACCGAACACCCCACGGTAGCGATCATCCAGGCCATATAGCGTGGTGTTGTATTGATCGTGTGAGCGCATGGTTTGCAGGATCAGATCCGGGCGTTCACCTTTGGCCAGCACGCCTTCATTCACCAGTTGCTCAGGCAGTGTGGTCGCACTGAACTGCGCTTTGCCGCTCGGGGTGTGCCACACACGTTTCGCCGCTGCATTACCCAGATAAAAACCGCCCGGATGTTTGAGCTTCTCATTGAAGTCGGTGAATCCCACAATGGTGTCGGCAATCAAATCCCGGATCCGGCTGTAGTCTGCCACTGCCCATTCCCAGCTGATCGGATGGTCACCCAGCGTCGCCTTGGCGATGCCAGCCAGGATGGCAGGCTCAGAGCGCAGGTGTGGTGAGCGCGGCTTCAACTGACCATAGGAGATATGGACCATGCTGAAGGTATCTTCCACTGTCACGCCCTGCGGTCCTTCGGCCTGCTGGTCAATTTCAGTTCGTCCCAGACAAGGCAAAATCAGTGCCTCACGTCCGGTGACCAGATGAGAGCGATTCAGTTTCGTCGCGATATGCACCGTCAATTCACAGTTGCTGAGCGCGCCGTGTGTTCTCGAGGTATCCGGTGTAGCTTGGGCGAAGTTTCCGCCCAGGCCGATAAAGACTTTGGCACGTTTCTCCTCCATCGCCTGAATGGCCTGCACCGTGTTGTGGCCATGCATGCGCGGCACTTGAAACTGAAAGCGTTTTTCCAGCGCATTGAGGAACGCCTCCGACGGGTTCTCATTGATCCCCATGGTGCGGTCTCCCTGCACATTACTGTGACCACGGACCGGAGACAATCCCGCCCCAGCCTTGCCGACATTGCCGCGCAGCAATTGCAGGTTCACAATTTCCTGAATAATCGGCACTGAGTGACGATGCTGGGTCAGCCCCATCGCCCAGCACATCACCACTTTGTCAGCCCGGCGGTACATCCGTGCCAGTACTTCAATCTCTTCGATAGTTAAGCCGGATTGCTCGACGATATGCGCCCAGCTTGTCGCATCCACCGTGTTCAGGTAATCATCTAAGCCGCTGGTATGTTCTTGAATAAAGGCATGATCAAATACCGCCGGTTCGCCGTTTTTCTGCGCTTCGCGATCCCAGTTCAGCAAGAATTTCGCCATGCCACGAAATACGGCCATGTCACCGCCAAGTGCCGGACGGAAATAGGCAGTGTTGGTTGGTTCCGAGCCATTCCGCAACATTTCAATCGGGAGCTGTGGATTTTGAAAACGTTCCAGCCCGCGTTCTTTCAACGGGTTCAGGCAAATCACCTGCGCGCCGCGCTTGACGGCTTCACGCAGCGGATCCAGCATTCGCGGATGGTTGGTGCCGGGGTTCTGGCCAATCACAAAAATTGCATCAGCCTCTTCTAAATCCTGAAACACCACCGTCCCTTTACCCACGCCGATGGTGTCAAACATCGCAATCGCGCTGGCTTCGTGGCACATATTCGAGCAATCCGGGAAGTTATTGGTCCCGAAAGCACGCACAAATAACTGGTACAAATAAGCAGCTTCGTTACTGGCCCGGCCGGAGGTATAGAACTCTGCCTGATCGGGTGAGTCCAGATCGTTCAGGTGCTTCGCAATCAGCGCAAAAGCATCTTCCCACGACGTTTCGACGTAGCGATCGGTAGTGGCGTCATAGCGCATCGGGTGTGTCAGACGCCCCTGGTATTCCAGCCAGTAATCTGTCTGTTGTTTTAAATCAGACACACTGTATGTCGCAAAAAAGTCCGGGTCGACCCGTCGGCTGGTCGCCTCCCAATTCACGGCCTTCGCACCATTCTCACAGAACTTCACCATGCCATCTTCAGGCGATTCACCCCAGGCACACCCCGGACAGTCAAACCCACCATTCTGGTTCGTTTTCAGCATGATTCTGAGGTTACGAAAGGCGTTCTCGCTGCCCAGCCAGCTCTTGGTGACACTTTTCAGCGCGCCCCATCCTCCGGCCGGAGCCTTATAATCTCTGATATGTTCTTTTTGACTCATGAAGGTATTCCTCGATTGGCGAGAACAATGAACGAGACAGCGAGTGTACTGATTCTGATAAAGGCACCGGACGCTTGACTAAAAACGAGTTATCAGGAACGGGTTTTTCTCAAACGCGCTGTTATCTGAGGCAAATGGCTTTCTCAAACAAACGGTATGACGCTCATTGATTGTGGTTCAGACAATTGCAACCCAGCAGATGGCCATGCAATTACTTTGATTTGTGTCAAAGATTATTCACTTCGCTAAGCCGCGTCCAATTGAAAGCATTTACCTTTTCATCAGTATTATCTATCACGAAGCCTGCAAGCAGGGTCGCCTCCCCGCAAGAATCCCGAAACCACTGATGTAAGCGACTGCTTTTTTGAGATGTCGGTCCATCGAGGAGGCTCAGAATCGCCTCGAATGATAGATAATATCTATCACACCATAAACACAACTCATTTGACGCAAATTTACCGCAACCCTACCCTTGATGTAGATCAAATTGATGGTGCGATTTATCTGGTATACGGCGAGATTGATCGGATGAAGAAGGTCACTGACGTCCCAGCCTTGCAGTACGCCCGTGAAATCATGGCCATCGATTCGGCATGGCCACAGCCCACTCGTTTCAATATTCGTGTATCCTGAAAGACTCATATGAAATGGTGCGCAATTAAACACAGCACCAGATAAGCAACCATCGTGCGACAGATCATTGAGCCCCATGCAACGATCAATATGTGGCCGCTCTGCCTGCGATAATGTGACCCGGAATTTTATGGATATCAAGCAACTCAAATACCTCATCGCCCTGGATCAGACCCGCCACTTCGGCCAGGCCGCAGCACTGTGTCATATCACACAGCCGACGCTATCGATGCGGATCCGGAATCTGGAAGATGAACTCGACCTGGTCTTGATCGAGCGGGGCCAGCGCTTTGAAGGGTTTACCGAGGCCGGAGAGCGGATCCTCGCCTGGGCAAGAACCGTGTTAGCCGCGCATGACGGCCTGCAGGCAGAAGCTGCAAACTGCCGCGGACAGTTAGTCGGCAGCCTTCGTCTGGGCATGGTGCCGCTGGCGAGCCAGAATCCGATGCAACTGCTCAAGCCCCTGTCACAACGTTTCCCCGAACTCCGCTATCAGTTGTCTTCCATGACATCAGAGCAGGTGATTGATGGCCTCAATCGCAATCAGCTGGATCTGGGCTTGTGCTATCTGGAGCAGGTTGATACCACGCATTTCGACGTCATCAAGCTCTCTGCCACCAGCATGGGGCTGCTGCATGATGTACGCCATTTTGATTTTTCTGAACCCGAACTCACTTGGGACCAACTGGATCAAATCCCACTTGGTTTACTGACCAAAGGCATGTATTACCGGCAGTCGATTGATCTGAGTTTCAGTAGTAAGGGATTAGTGCCGCAAATTGTCCTGGAAGGCGATTCAACCTTCCAGCTCATCCAGGCCGTCAGTGCCGGCATCTGTTGTGCCGTGATGCCGCTGCGCAGCGGGCTGGAAGATCTGAATGACCACCTGCGGATCGTGCCGATCCGCGGCGCGGATGTGCAATCGCCCATCGGATTATTGATGCGTCGGACCGCGCCACGCTCGGCACTGGCTGAGCAATGTTTTGCCGAAGCAAAAACCATTTTTGCAACCGGAGCAATGCCCTCACCGGCTTAATCCGGCAGCGACGAACAACATGCACATCATCCGAATACCCGGCTCAGGTGGCCCAAACAGCAACTGCAACTGCAACTGCACCTTAAGGCCATCAATACAGAACTCACAACAGGAAGGCATGACCATGAATGACCCCGTGTTACAGCGGTCCGAAGCTTACGATATCAACACCGCACCGCCGCTCCCGGATCTGTTCTGTTATCAGGCGCTGGGGGAAGAGCAAGCTGTGGGACATTTTGCCTTGGCGAGCGAGTCAGCCTTATCCATTAGTTATAACGGCATCAATCAGGCCGTGATGATGGTCACCCCGGGGAACCTCGAAGATTTTGTCAGAGGGTTCAGCCTGAGTACCGGCATGGTTCACTCCTTTCGCGAAATTTATGATATCGAGATCACGGCCGCGTGCGAATCCCACCATGCAGCTGTTGAAATTTCGAACCGTGCTTTCTGGGCCATGAAGCAGAATCGCCGCCAGCTCGCGGGCACCAGCGGGTGTGGGATCTGTGGTGTGGAAGCCCTGGAGCAGGCCCTGCCCCAACTTGAGCCGCTGCAACCCGCCCCCCTGCCCCGGACATCCAGCCTGGAAGGTTTACGCGAGCGTATTCGTCTGGCTCAGGTTGCCGCGCGACAAAGCGGCGCCCTGCATGCCGCTCTGTATGCCAATCCGGCAGGAGAAATCATCCTTTGTCGCGAAGATATCGGCCGTCACAATGCGCTGGATAAACTCATTGGTGCGATGGCGACCGACGAAATCGATCCGAGAGATGGCTTTGCGGTGATGACCAGCCGCTGCAGCCTGGAGTTGATCCATAAGGCCGTGCGCGCCCGGATCGGCACACTGGTGACCCTCTCCGCACCCACCGCGCTGACCGTGCAATGGGCTCGCCGCAACCACCTGAACCTCATCCACTTTCCCAAACACAGCCCGGCCCGCTGCTACAGTCCTGCGCCATGATTTCGAAGACAATGGCGTGTACCCGAATGTTTTCTGGTATGCTTGGCCCTCGCCAGCGTCACACTGTGCCGACCGGACTCACGTGAGAGACGGTAAATCCGGCCCAAATTGCTCAGACGCCGTGGCGTGCTTAAATCGTATTAGTTGACCAGCAGAAGCACCATGAATCGTAAGAAAAAAATTAACGAAGCCCTGAAGAAGAGACAGAAGAAACAAAACGCCAAACTGCACCGGAGCAATAAGCCCCGTTATATTTCCAAGGCTGAACGGGCCAAAATGGACGCAGAAGCGACGGATAATCAAACCGATACCGTCGTACCGGCCGCCGAAGCAGGTGCGTCCGATCAGTCCACGGACTAACGCATCCACTCCCGGTGCAATTGCTCGCTGTCGCCAAGATAATCCAACAGCCAGCTCAGCGCCGGGTTTAACCGTTCCTTATTCCAGGCCAGGCAACAAGGACTCACCGGCGGGTGATTGGCCAGTTGCTTTTCCACCAGCTCACCGGCCGCAATTCTGGGCCTGGCCATGTGCTCCGGCACCACAGTGATCCCCAATCCAGCCTTCAGACACTGCATTGCACTGTGCCAGTTCGGTACCATGATCCGACGCTGGTTATCCATCAGCCAGGTGACCCGTTTGGGCAGCACCCGGGCGGTATCTTCCAGGCAAATCGCCGGATAGTTTGCCAACGCTTCCGGCGCCAGCGGTGTCTCTGCAATTGCCAGCGGATGATCCGGGGCGACCACGAACGTCCATCCCAGCGTGCCCATATCCCGATAATCGAATGTCCCGCTCACCGGCACCGCAGCTGTCGCGCCAATGACCAAATCGGCCCGGCCATCTGCCAGGGCATCCCAGACCCCGTTGAACACTTCCATCGACAAATGCAGCTCGACATCCGGAAAATGCTGATAAAAGTCCCGGACCAGGGTATTCACCCGGCTTTCCCGCACCACAGTATCCAACGCCACCGACACATTCTGTGACCAACCGTTAGCCACCCGCTGGGTTTGCAGCTTCACCTGCTCCATCTGCTTGATGAGCTGGCGGGCTTCTTCGACGAAATAATTTCCGGCCGGGGTCAGCTGAACCTGACGATGCAGCCGGACGAACAACGCAACCGCCAGCCGCTCCTCAACATGGCGGACGGTATAGCTGATCGCACTGGGGACTTTGTGCAGTTCTTCAGCAGCTGCGGAGAAACTTCCCCGGCGGGCAACCACATCAATGACTTGCAGTTCATTGTACGAAAACATATCACATCAAATTTTTTGAAATAAGTGTTGAAATTTTACCGTTTCACACCACGGACAGCCAGACTTAAACTAGCGAAAATTGAAATTGATAAAGCCACTTTTATGAACACCCAACCTTCAAAAATCACACTCCTCTGGTTTGCATTTCTCAGTATGCTGGGCTTTCTGGCCACAGATATGTATCTGCCGGCTTTTGCCACCATGCAAACTGAATTCAACACTTCTCAGTCGTTGATCGGCTTATCTCTCAGTATTTTCCTGCTGGGTATGGCGCTGGGCCAGCTGGTCTACGGCCCGCTGTCTGACCGAATTGGCCGGATTAAAGTCCTGATGGGCGGTATGGTCCTGTTCAGTCTGGCTTCATTGCTGTGTGCATTTGCACCCAATATTGAAGTCCTGTTAATAGCCCGTTTTGCTCAGGCCCTTGGCGCCTGTAGTGCCACAGTCATCTGGCAGGCCGTGGTGGTTGACCGCTATGAAGGCAAAGTCTCAGAGCGCGTCTTCGCGACCATTATGCCTTTGGTGGCCTTGTCTCCGGCCTTGGCACCATTAGCTGGTGCGATGCTGGAGGATCAGTTCGGCTGGCGCAGCATTTTCGTTGCTCTGGTTGCCTTTGGGGTTATTCTGGCCATGATGACGCTAAAAGAACCTGAAAGCGCCAAAATGGATAAAAAACAGGAGAAAGTCCTCACTCAGCTTCAGCGGGACTATCGCCAAATTCTAAGTTCAAAAAAGTTCGTCGGAAATATGCTCATCTTTGCGGCCTGTTCTGCAGCTTTCTTTGCCTACCTGACCGGGTCACCATTCGTGATGTCTGCGATGGGCTACTCCGGTGCCGATATCGGCCTGAGCTACGCCCCGCAAACCGTGGCCTTCATTGTTGGCGGTTATGGCTGCCGGGCACTACTCAATAAATTTGACGGTCAGCGTGTCCTGCCATGGATCCTGAAACTGTTTGTTGGCAGTGTGACGGCGATGCTGCTGATTGCACTCAACACCGAGCCGACAACCATCTGGCCGATCCTGGGTCCATTCTGTCTGCTGGCTGTCGCCAACGGCGCAATTTATCCGATTGTGATCAGCAAGGCGCTGGAAGATTTTAAAAACTGTAGTGCCACTGCTGCCGGTTTGCTGAACTTCCTGCAAACAACAGTCTGTTTTGCGGCCAGTGGCCTGGTCTCGGCTTTCTCGGGCTATGGCCTGTACACGGTGACCATCGCCATGTTCGCGACAGGCTTTATCGCCTTAACCGGTTATGCGCTGGTTGTTCAATCGCGTCGCCAGGGGCTGCAATCCGCCGCCCTGGCAGAGCAAGCGATCCGCTGATTCCTTTACGAATCACATAACCCTTTTCGCATACAAGGCTGCCATCCGGCAGCCTTTCTTTTACACGGCAACCTGACTAAAATCTCACCCCGGAAATTCTGCCATCACTCTCCTGGCTTAAAACTGTAACAATCCCACGCCTAAACCACTGGTTTAACCAGAGAATAAACCCGTAAGCAGTACATTTTACAAACAATAATGCAACGTATCGGATTATTTATACATTTTTCTTGCATAAGATACCGCTCTGGGTAATATAAACGCCAAGCGAAGTTTAATGCAGAAAGTCAGCATGGGTATTCAAGTCAGCAGTCTTAATAAATTCTACGGCCAAACGCAGGTCTTACATGACGTCAGCTTCACCTGCCAGCAAGGGGAAACTCTGGTTTTGCTCGGACCCAGCGGTGCCGGAAAGAGCTCACTGCTGCGCATTTTGAACCTGCTCGAAACAGCCGGGAGCGGCGAGTTGGAGATCGCCGGACAGCGATTTGATTTCAAGGCACCGATTGCTGAGAAGAACGGCCTGACCCTGAGACGGAAAGTCGGCATGGTGTTCCAGCAATACAATCTGTGGCCCCATTTGACCGTGCTGGAAAACCTGATCGAAGCTCCGGTAAAAGTCGCCGGCATGACCAAAGCGGCCGCTGTAGAAGAGGCCAAAGCGATCCTGGCGACCTTGCAACTGGCTGATAAGGCGGATGCCTGGCCCCTGCATCTTTCCGGCGGACAGCAACAACGGGTCGCTATCGCGAGAGCTTTAATGATGAAACCGGAAGTGCTGTTATTCGACGAACCGACAGCGGCACTGGATCCGGAGATCACCAACCAGGTGGTCAAAATTATCAACGGGCTCAGTGATACCGGGATCACCCAGGTGGTCGTCACCCATGAGGTCGATTTTGCCCGCAAGATTGCCAGCCATGTTCTGTATCTCGAACAAGGCCGTATTGTTGAACACGGGACCAAAGACGCTTTCGTCAACCCGACCACCGCAGCGTTTGCTGAATATTTAACCCATTAATTTATCAACAGTTTACCGTCGCTGCTGCTCACCAATTGGACCCAGCAGTGCCGGATAGTCAGTTACATGGAGTAATGCACATGAAAAAAATCCTACTTGCTTCCCTGATCGGTCTGGCTTCCGCTCACGCTGCCGCGCAAGAAGAAATCAAGTTTGCCATGGAGGCGACCTACGCCCCGTTTGAATATATTGATGAAAATAACCAAATTCAGGGGTTTGACGTCGATTTGGCCAATGCCTTGTGTAAAGAGATCCAAGCCAAATGTAGTTTTCACAACCAGCCTTTTGACAGCCTGATCCCAGCCCTGAAATTCCGTCGCTACGACGCAGCGATTTCCGGGATCGATATTACCGAGCAACGCCTGCAGCAAGTCAGCTTCACCGACGCTTACTATGAGAACGCCGCAGCGTTCGTTGCACTGAGCGGCCATGTTGCCAGTCAGGATGCACTGAAAGGTAAACGGGTCGGGGTTCAGAATGGTTCGACGCACCAAAGCTATCTGAGCGAGCAAATGGCCGGTGTGACTGCCGTCCCGTATGCCAGCTATCAGGATGCCTTTATTGACATGCAAAACGGCCGGATTGACGCGATCTTCGGCGATACTGCCGTGGTTGCCGAGTGGTTCGAGAAGAACGACAAACTGACCTACGTCGGCAATTCGGTCACCAATGCGCAATATTTCGGCAACGGCTTTGGCATCGCGGTCAACAAAAAGAACCAAGCGCTGGTTGATCAGCTCAATACGGCGCTGAAAACCGTGAAAGCCAGTGGCGAATACCAAGTGATCTACGATAAATACTTCGGTAAGTAAGATGGTCTTGTCTGGTTATTTATCGACTCTGGCAGAAGCAGGCTGGCTGACATTGCAGCTGGCTTTTGCCAGCTTATTGCTGGGACTGGTGCTGGCCGTACTCTTTGCCGGGGGGGAAATGTCCCGCTCCCGCTGGATAGCCTGGCCAACCACAGTGCTGGTCACGATTCTGCGCGGCCTGCCGGAGTTGTTGGTCGTGCTATTCATTTTCTTCGGCTCCACCCAAGTTCTGTTTCTGATCACCGGCGATTATATCGATATCAGTCCGTTCATTTCCGGTGTGGTTGCGCTATCGCTGATCTTCGCCGCGTATGCGGCGCAAACGCTGCGCGGCGCTTTGAAAGCGGTGCCCAATGGCCAGCGGGAAGCCGCCAGCGCATTGGGACTGGGGAGAGGACGCACCTTCGTGCGCATTATTCTGCCTCAGGCGGCTCGCCATGCACTGCCGGGGCTCACGAACCAATGGCTGGTGCTCCTGAAAGATACCGCATTGGTATCGCTTATCGGGGTCACCGACCTGCTGAAACAAGCGCAGTTAACTGCTGCGGCGACCCATGACAGTTTTACCTGGTATGCCAGTGCTGCTGCGATTTATCTGGTGATCACCCTGTTGACCCAGCGGGTCGTCAAACGCCTGGATAAACAATTCAATGCACGTGGTCTGGGACAACCGCAAGGAGCCTCGCTATGAATCAACAGCATCTCTGGCAACTGGCCGAAGGTCTGTGGACCAGCCTGGAGCTGACTGCTGCGTCGCTGATCCTGGGTTGTCTGCTGGCACTACTGATGACCGTGACGCTGATCCTCAAACTTCCGGTCCTTAACGCAGTCAGCCGCGGCCTGATCACCCTGTTTACCGGCACCCCGCTGCTGGTCCAGATTTTCCTGATCTATTACGGTCCGGGTCAGTTTGAATGGATCCGCAACAGTGTGTTTTGGTATTGGCTCAGCCAGCCGTGGTTCTGCGCGATGTTGGCTTTGTCGCTCAATACCGCAGCCTACAGCACGCAACTGTTTCATGGTGCTTTTAATGGGATTCCATCCGGACAATGGCAGGCTTGCCGCGCATTGGGTATGGATCACCGGGCAACTCTCGGGGTGCTGCTACCCTATGCTGTCCGCCGGGCCATCCCGGCATACTCCAACGAAGTGATCCTGGTATTTAAAGGCACTTCCCTGGCCAGTACTATCACGATTATGGATATCATGGGATATGCCCAGCGGATCAATGCCCAAACCTACGACACCCTGGTCGTATTCAGTGTTGCCGGCCTGTTTTACTTAACGATCAACGCCATCCTGACGCTGATTTTCCGCCAGGTGGAACGGCAAGCGCTCGCCTTCGAACACAGCCGTACCTAAACCGCCAATTTCACTCCGCTTTCATCAGCCAGTCCATCGCGACTGGCTTTTGTCTTACTTGTCTGGCATCAAAGAACGTAAAAATAAACACATATACATGCTGTTTCAGTACTACAATATACCCAGCTGGATTGGAAGTTTGATGTCATGGATGGCCTATGAGACAAGCTATTTTACGATTTGTCGTACTGCTCTTTCCGTTACTGACCCTCACGGTCCTTGTTGCCTGGTATGTCTACAATGAAGATATCCAACAACTGGAATCACGCATTCGCGAAAACGAGCAAAACTTCCATCTCTCGACCGTGAAACTGACTGAGCTGCATTTTGCGCCGGTGATCGATGATCTGCGCTATCTGACTGAAAAAGTAACGGAAGTCGTCTCAAGCGAGCAGCTGACCACCGAGCAAGTCCAGACACTGTCTGACACCTTCATTCGCATGGCAAACACGCGTCCCTATTACGATCAAATCCGGTTGATCGATGACCATGGCCTTGAACAGGTTCGCGTCGATATTACCGATGGCATTCCCAGCTTGGCCGCAGCTGGTGAGCTGCAAGACAAAGGGCAGCGCCCCTATGTCCAGGAGTCTCTGAGCGTACCACCCGGCTCCGTCTATATCTCACAGTTTGACCTCAATACAGAACACGGACAGATTGAAACACCCATGATTCCGACTTTGCGTTTTATCAGTCACTTCAAGCTCGGCAACAAAAGCTGGCTCGTTGTGCTCAATTACCTGGGTGACAACTATCTGAACCAAATCAAAAATCACCATAACTGGAATCATAATGAGAACTGGCTGGTGAATAATCGTGGAGAATGGCTGATCGGGCCCAACCAGGAAAGCAGCTGGCAATTCATGTTCCCAGATCAAGAAAAAACGGTGCCGGAGTTCTCCGAAGTCTACCCCGAACTCTGGCAGGCAATTGCCAGCCATCCCAACGGTCAAGTCACCCAGGGAGATTATCTCTATACCTATACCCATAACTTTTCTGAACTGCGAACGACCAATTTATCCTTCACCGGCCCAATCCACGGCGCCGATCTGCCATGGACCATTATTTCCCGAGTGAACCTCACAGCCGGGACCTGGGCACTGACCATGTCGCGGGAAGGGATTGTAAAGCTATTGCTCTTTTCCTTTTTGAGCATGTGCCTGCTTGCCGGCAGTATTCTGCTGGCCAGGCACTATTACCGGATGTTGCGGGATGAGAAACAGCTCAAGCTGGAGATCGAGGACACAGTTCTGAAATATAAGACGGTGCTCAGGAATGTGCCGGACGGGCTCGTCAGTGTCAGTCAGGATCTCATCATCAATACGATCAACAAATCGGCCGGGGCCATTTTGAACATTCAACCCCACAAGGCCGTTGGTAAACCCTTGCTTTCTCTGATCCACGGTCACAAGAACCGTGAGGCCATCTCGCGACTTGTCGTTCAAGCCCATGAAAACCAAGCCAACCCCTCACCAAAGCAGGTCAAGGCTCGGCTGAAATTTAATGATCTGAGAGATCGGCACATCGAATGTACCGCAACGGAAACCACTTACAGCACCAGCAGTGAATTACTGCTTAATTTCCGGGATGTCACCTACTGGATCAACCGGGAAGAAAAACTGAAAAGTATGTCGCGGGCGCTGGAGCAGAGTAATGACTCCATTGTGATCACCAACCATCGCGGCATCATTGAATATGTGAACCGGGCCTTCGAGAAGTTCACTGGCATTAAGTCCAAAGATATTCTCGGCTCTCAGTCGACCAGTTTACTCAAGCGTACACTGGGAGAAGATGCAAACGTTCGAGAACTTCAGGCGCAACTGAAAGAAGGCCAGACCGTCCGCCGGGTGGTGACCCGAACCCAGGCTGACGACTCGGTCCTTTATGAGGAGAAAACCATCTCCCCCATCCGCAACAGTCGTGGGAGGATCAGCCACTATATCTCTACCGGCAAGGACATCACGGAACGGGTCCTGTTTGAAAGCAAACTGCACAAACTGGCGCACTATGATCTGCTGACCGAACTGCCCAACCGTATGATGCTGCAACAACTCTTGGAGCAAACCGTTCAGGACAGTCGCTCAACTGGCAGCCGATTTGCCCTGATGACGATGGATCTGGACCACTTCAAGCAAGTGAATGATTCTTTGGGCCATGACGTCGGTGATAAAGTGTTGCTCGCCGTTGCCCAGCGCATCCAACACACCTTGCGGGCCGGCGACATCCTGGCCCGACTGGATGGGGATGAGTTTGCCATTGTCGTCAAACACGGTGTCGAACCCGACAATCTGGTCAGTATGGCGAACCGCCTCATCCGGCGGACTAATGAGCCGCTCTGTATTGACAGCAAAGAACTATTCATTTCAGCCAGTATGGGCGGTAGCCTGTTCCCGGATGACTGCGATGATGTCGACACCCTGTTCAAGAATGCCGATATTGCCCTGTATCGGGCTAAAGACGGCAGCAGAAACCAGTTCTGCTTTTTCACCCCGCAAATGGGGGCGGAAAGTATCAAAATGATGCGATTGGAGTCCGAACTGCGCAAAACTATCGGCACCGAACAATATGAACTGTACTACCAGCCCAAAGTGAACACGGCAACCCGACAGATATGCGGTATCGAAGCTTTACTGCGCTGGAAAGATGCCGAGGGCCGCATTCAGCCACCTTACGAAATTATCCCCATTCTCGAACATTCCGGCATGATCATCGAAGTCGGCGAACACCAGATCATGGCCGCCTGCCGACAGTTAAAGCAATGGCAGCAACAACAATATCCGTTAAATTTTGCCCTGAACATTTCTGCGCGCCAGTTGCTGAACTCCAATCTGGTCGAAACCGTGCGCCAAGCCATTGAGGAGACCGGCTGTGATCCGCGCCATCTGGAGCTGGAAATAACCGAAAGCGTGATTATGACAGATGTCACCACAGCGCTGGACAAACTCCGGCAGCTGGAAGGGTTAGGCGTGAAGATCGCGATTGACGACTTTGGGACCGGGTACTCTTCCCTGGCCTATCTGAGCCGCTTCCCGGTCCATATCCTGAAAGTCGACCGCGAGTTTGTCAAAGATCTCCCCTGGAACAAGGATAACATCACAATCACCCGCTCCATTGTCGAGTTGGCGCATAACCTGGGGATGTCGGTGGTTGCTGAGGGGGTCGAGACGATGGCGCAAGCGCAGTTCCTGGCCAGCCTTGGCGTCGAAGAATTCCAGGGCTTTTATTTTGGCCACCCGGTGCCGATAGCTGAGTTTGTCCGGCTGTATCTCCATGCGCCGCACCCGCTGCACGTGACCGAAAAAGCATTTTAGTCCAACGTCCAAGGCTCAGGTGAAGATTAATGCCGCAACAAAGATGCGATGTTCAGCGGGGAAGGTTTGGGTATATAATCAGATCGCCCCAGTAAACAGGTGATGGTGACCCTATGAGCTTTAGCGATTATTTAGATGATTTTATCCGGCAACGGGACCAACAGGCGCACAAAACAACAACAAAAACCCGTTTCGATCCCCGGCAACCGACCATCGCACCCACCAACCAAAGTGTTGCCCGAGAAGCCATTGCCAAAGCGCAAGAAGAGGCGGCAGAGCAAGCCGCGATTGAAACCAAAACACTGCATCTTCGCATCAACGGACGCTGCGTCACCGCTCAGGAAGCACAAGCGGCAGAGCAGCTAAAAGTTGAGGCCAAACCCGTGAATCCGGCCCGAGTCGATTACATCCAGCAACTGAGAAAATCGCTCAAGTTGAAAAAGCGCACCAGCTAAGGCTGTACTTCTTCTGATCGACACGACCACTGTGCCTGTATCCCATGCCTTCTCGGTCCGGATGCAGGCATCTGTAATTTCCGGATAAATTTAAAACCCGCCCAGAAATGATCAAAACACACTCAAAAAGATGAATTATTAATCAAAGATATCTTTCCCGGGTAAGCTATAAACCAGAAATCAGCGGGCATTCGCCAAACAAACGCGACTAAAATAAAATCAAACCGAGCAAAATAAAGACACCACAACCATAGTGTTTAACTAATATTTCAGTTATATTCGTCATAATTAATCTGGATCCGCCCCAACCCCTCTCAAATCAAGACGATTAACTCTAGTAATGATAACAATAAAAATCATTCATCAATACAACAACTTCATTACACTCATCTGAGCTGATTCTCGGATAATCAGCACTGAAACCAGTGCTAAGCGCACCTTAAGACCAACTCATAAACCATTGATTTTAAATAAATATAAATCGACACCCCGATAGAGATCGTCATTTCCCCCGATCATAGGACCATCATTCACCTACAGATTCTATGAAATTTTCCCCGTTCGCCCTCACGCAAAGAAATAACAAAATAGATAAACCATGTTAATAAGTGGAGCTGAAATCCTACATTTCCCTAATATATCAAAACATTTGCCTACACCAGCTGTAAAATAAAAGCAATATAGGCAGAAGGGACTTTAAGCAGTAGAATCTAGCACCAAAAGAAGTATGAAAAGATATAATCATGAACTCAACTATTCAGATCAACGAGCTGGAATCCATGCTCATCGCGATGATCGTGCTTTTTCTTGGTTACTTTATTAATAGCAAAATTAAGGTTCTAAGAAAGTATAATATTCCCGAACCGATTGTCGGCGGCCTCATTGTTGCTGCGATCATTGCATTGCTCCACCAGCAAGGTATCGATGTCACTTTTAAACTCACGTTAAAAGATACCTTGATGCAAATGTTCTTTGCGACAGTCGGGTTGGCTGCCAGTTTTAAACTCCTGGTGAAAGGCGGCTCCCGCGTTTTTCTGTTCCTGGCCGTGGCGACACTGTATATCGTCATCCAAAATGCGGTTGGCGTCTCGCTCAGCAGTCTGCTGGGCCTGGACCCGCTAATTGGTCTGGTTGCAGGCTCCATCACGCTGTCCGGCGGGCACGGCACCGGGGCAGCCTGGTCGCAAACCTTCGCCAATGACTTCGACCTTCACACGTTGGAGCTGTCGATGGCCGCGGCGACATTTGGTCTGGTCATGGGCGGGATTATCGGCGGACCGGTCGCTCAGCGCCTGATCCACAAATACCAGTTGAAATCCGAGTACGGCGAAGGTGAGAACCATCACATTGAACACCCGGATCTGGTGACCTACAGCGACCATGAGGAAGATCGAATCACGGCGAAAAATACCGTGGAGATCCTGTTCATTCTGCTGATCTGTGTTGCCGGTGCTGCGCACGTGAAAACAGTCGTCGATAGCTTTGGGATCAGCTGGCTCCGCATACCGGACTTTGTCTATGCCTTGTTTATCGGGGTCCTGATCACCAACGTGTGTGAAACAACCCGTGTTTACAAAGTCAACAAAGAGACCGTCGATGCACTGGGTACCATCTCATTGTCACTGTTTTTGGCGATGGCATTGATGAGTCTTCAGCTGTGGGAATTGTTTGATCTGGCCTTGCCAATGCTGGTCATTCTCTCGGTCCAGACCGTGACCCTGGCAGTCTTTGCTTATTTCGTCACCTTCCGCCTGATGGGTAAGAGTTACGATGCCGCCATTATCTCTGGAGGCCACTGCGGATTTGGCATGGGGGCGACGCCAACGGCAGTCATGAACATGGGCTCGCTGGTGTCACGCAACGGCCCGTCGCCACAGGCGTTCATGGTCGTTCCGATTGTCGGTGCCTTCTTTATCGACATCGCAAACCTGGTGGTTCTGCAAACCTACATCAGCTTTATTCGCTAAGCTCGTTTCTCCCGAGCCTTGCCAACAACAGGCCGTGTGACCTTGTCACGCGGCCTTTTTTTTGATTTCGCCAGCTTCAACGACGGAATTTCGTTCTATCCTTAATACAAAACCACATCAAAAATTGACATAACGCAGCAATCAACTCGAATGATTATGCTCTAATCGGTTTCGGGTGCGCCATTTTATAATGATTCTAAGCTGCTGATTTACAGTTTAGGGCGCCATAACAGCAACGAGAGAAAGCAGGGCTATATTGACCAACGTACGGAGTATTGAAGATGTTAGGTGAAAGTCACGCACTCAATATTGAGTTCCCAGAGCTGGAAAGCAAAATCAAACACCTCAAAATGGTTGACGAAAATTTCAAAGCACTCTCAGATAGATACCATCAACTTGACCACACCATACGAGGGCTGGAAGGTAACAATATTCCGACCGAAGACACTTACTTCACGCAATTGAAACTGGAACGCGTACAACTGAAGGACAAGATCTACGGCATCCTGACCAACTGATCCGATAGCAGCATCAACATTCGGGCAGCAAGCGCAGCCATTCAATCAAAAACCGCTCCGGTCATCACCGGATAAACGTCTCCAATCCCGTCTCCTGCCCGGCTGGCAAGGAGACGGGTCGCCCCTCTCCTGCATTACATTTGTAACAAAATATTTCAATCTGTTTTCTATTCAACAAATGTTGATAGAATCCGCGCTCCTTTTCAGAAAATACAACTTTTGTTGATTATTTCTAAAATATTATGCCTTTGGCGCAGCACTTGGCTGCAACTGTCGTGGTGATAGAGAACATGAAAAAATTTGATAGAGCGATGCAGATCCTGCTTGCCGGTTTCTGCATTAACCTGTGTATGGGTATCTTGTATGCGTGGAGTGTCTTTAAGCAGGCGCTGGTCGTTGATCTGGGTTGGTCAAATGCAGATGCATCCATGCCTTACACCGTAGCTGTTATTGCTTTCTCCCTATCACTTCTGGTTGCCGGTGTACTGCAAGACCGTATGGGCCCACGCCGTATTCTCATCCTGGGTACCACCATGGTTGGGATCGGGATGATCATCTCCAGCTTTGCAACCTCGCCAATCCTGCTGATCCTGACCTTTGGCCTGCTGACCGGCTGTGGTATTGGTTTCGGTTATGCATGTCTGGCACCTTCAGCCATGAAATGGTTCCACCCATCGAAAAAAGGTCTGGTTAACGGTCTGATCGCCGCAGGCTTTGGCCTGGCTGCCGTTTATCTGGCACCGCTGACATCTTCGATGATCACCAGTTTTGGTATTAACACCAGTTTCCTGATCCTGGGCGTTGCTGTGCTGCTGATCGCACTGCCGCTGGCTTGCACCATCACCAACCCACCGGCAGATTACCAGCCGCAGGCACCAGCCGGTGGGCAACACAAAACGGCCACCAAACCGGTTGATATTAACTGGCGCAGTATGCTGAAAACACCGCAATTCTACTCACTATGGCTGATGTTTGCCCTGGCTTCTTCTGCGGGCCTGATGGTGATTGGTAACATCACTTCCATCGCGGCTGCGCAAGCCAACATTACCGAAGCTGCATACCTGGTGGTGATCCTGTCGATCTTCAACGCCGGTGGCCGTATCGCAGCAGGTATGCTGTCTGATAAAATCGGCGGCGTGAAAACCCTGATGCTGGCGTTTATCATGCAGGGGATCAACATGGCGATGTTCGCCAGCTTCCAGTCTGACTTCACCCTGATGATCGGTGCAGCCCTGGCAGGCGTCGGCTACGGCACACTACTGGCGGTCTTCCCGTCAATTACCGCAGACTACTATGGTCTGAAAAACTACGGTGCCAACTACGGCGTGCTGTACACCGCTTGGGGTATCAGTGGCTTCATTGGCCCGGTGGTCGCGGCGGTTGCGGTTGATACGACAGGGACGTATGCCTTAGCCTATACCATTTGTGCAGTGATGATGGCCGTTGCCGTCGTACTGACCTTCATCACCAAGCCTGTCGATGCCAAAGCGCTGGAGCAGAAGCTGGCCAACGCATAAACCAAAGTACTACCTCTTGTGAGTGAGTCCCAAGAGAATAAAAGCCCGACCTAATTAGTCGGGCTTTTTTATTTCTCAATTTTGTACCAGTTTAACATTTAAATCATCAATTTTTATTTATCATCTTATTTATAACACATCATCTTATTTATACTAATTTGACTTAAATATTAACACTAAAATATCCAACAACTTTACAACCACTTGTTTTTACACAATTGCTTATATTCCACCATCTTCACGTGATTAACATTGAACAATAAATTTTTATTTACCCTCCTGATGAAATTCCCAACTTTAATAAAGCCACATTGTATTTTTCATATCATCATTAAATAGCAAAATGCACACAAAGAACTATATAAGCACTTTAAGCAACCCCTTGGGGAATTCAGGAGCAAATAATGAAAAATAATAATGTGCGAAAACACGCCCGGCTAGGCGTATTTATCGCAGTAACCGGACTGCTAGCAGCATCCATCCAACAGGCGGTGGCGGCATCACCTGAGAAACCTAGCCAATATCTACCGAACAACCTGCCCGAAGTACCGGGTATTGAGAAATACATTAAAGACAAAGATGCAGCCATTAAACTGGGCAAGGCTTTTTTCTGGGATATGCAGGCGGGTAGCCAGGGGCAAAGCTGTGCCAGTTGTCACTTCGCCGCTGGGGCCGATAACAGAGCCAAGAACCAAATCAGCCCGAGCGTGCTTCATACCGACCCGAGTATGAAGGAACAATTCGGCTATAAAGACTTCCAACTTCTGCCTTCCGGTGGCAAACCTGGCCCCAACTATACCCTGACGCAGGATGACTTCCCGCTGTATCGACTGGTCGACGATACAGACCGTGATTCTGCCGTCGACTATGAGACGGATGATGTAATTTCATCTCAGGGAGTTTCCCTGGCGCAATTTGTCGGCCTGAACGGGACGAATTACCGCTCCCAGTTCGAAGACGGCAAAGAGACCTGTGAAAATATTCAGGATATTTTCCATGTCAACGGCCTCAATACCCGCCGGGTTGAGCCGCGTAATACCCCAACAGTAATCAACGCTGTCTATAACTTCCGAAATTTCTGGGATGGCCGGGCCAACAACGTCTTCAACGGGGTTGACCCATTCGGGGATCATAACAAGGACGCGTATGTCATGGCCTATGACATGCGACACGGTAAGATGACCCCTGAGAAAACCCGTTTGATCAACTCCAGTCTTGCTTCTCAGGCAGTCGGGCCTCCGGGCAGTGACTTTGAGATGACCTGCCGTGGCAAGGCGTTCAAAACTATGGGACGCAAGCTATTACGCTTGCCACCGCTCGGGCTGCAGAAAGTTCACCCAAGTGACAGTTCGCTCGGCTCCCTCAGTGCCTACCCGGCACCGGGCCTGCGGACCGACTACCGCACACTGATCCGCCTGGCGTTCCATGACAAATACTGGATGGCGCCACATCGCGACAAAGACGGCTATACCCAGATTGAGCAAAACTTTCCGCTGATTTGGGGCCTGGCAATCCAAATGTATGAAAGTACTCTGGTTTCGCTCGGCAACACCCGCGGCGATGATGAGACGAAAATGACGGAGCTCGAACAACGCGGTAAGCAAGTGTTCAATACCAACGGCGGCTGTAGCGGCTGTCATGCAGGGAATGCGCTCAGCTCGGCGACCCTGAGCTTAAATGGCGATGAGAAAAATGTGCTGGGTAACTTCCTGTTCGTCGGGCCATTCCGTCCAGGACAACAACCGCCATTTGAACTGGCCACGGCTGATACCGGCTTCTTCAATATCGGGGTGCGGCCAACAGAAGATGATATGGGTTTAGGTGGGACTTCACCATTCGGCGCCCCGCTGTCATTTACCCGCCAGGCGATGGCCGGTGACGGACCGGATATGGCTTTGATCGAAGATCAAAACATTCCACGGGATGCGGTGGATGGCGCCTTTAAAGTGCCACTGTTGCATAACATTGAGCTGACCGGTCCGTACATGCACAACGGCAGCCTGTCGACCCTGGAGCAAGTCGTCGACTTCTATAGCCGTGGCGGTAACCGTCGTCTAACCAATCCAAACAATCCGTTTGGTGGTGATAGTAGTGGTCATAATGGTCAAAACACCAACCTCGCCTTCAACCTGGGACCTGTCAACCTCAATGACGAGGATAAACATGCGCTTGTTGCTTACCTCAAGTCGCTAACAGACGAGCGGGTTCGCTGGGAACAAGCACCATTTGACCATCCTCAGCTGTTTATTCCGGTCGGTCATGTCGGTGACGAGCACAGCGTAGTTGATGATGGCACCGGTAAGGCACTGGTTCAATGGGAAGAAATTCCAAGCGTTGGTCGCCACGGTCGTAAAGCCGAAAATCTGCCGCCGGTGAAAGGCTTCCTGGTCGAAAACCCAGAAGAGCCGAAAGCCCACGACGACTATGTTGAGGTGAAATACCCGGGTGAAGCGATGATCAACGTGATGGATAATGATGAGAAAGGTTATGCCAATCTGGATTATTCATCCGTGAAAATTATCAGCCAGCCGGATCGCTTTGACGGCGTCCTAACCAACTATGGTGATGGTCGGATCTCTTATCGTCCAATGAGTAAGAAGAGCGTCAGCTTTACTTATCAAATTAAAGATAAAGACGGCTTATACTCCAATGTTGCCAAAGTTGAGATTCATGTGAAACGTTAAACGACCCGGATGAGGGTCAACAAAAGCCCGGTGTCGCCACCGGGCTTTACTGATACGCCTTCTCCCATCCTCTACACTCAAAAGGATCAGAGCAACATTCCACAGGCGAAAATTTCACGGGAAGCCCACGCTCTTGAGATTCTTTTATTTAATTTTTCATACATTTGTGAGATTTTTATGGTCATATTGGCTAGCGAATACCCCCATTGAGTTATCAGTCCCATGAACAAGCAACATCTGCGTATTTTTATTTACTGGATCCTGTTTGCGAGTCTCCCCTTTTCGCATCCGGTTAACGCTGCCTCACCTTCAGCGACGAGCCGCTGCCAGGTTGAGAAAGCAGAGCAAGGATGGCAATACCTGAATGCCAGTTGTGATATCGGGACCGGCTTATGGGGAAAAACCGGTCAGCCAACCAATCATAGTTTTTGGCTACAATGCCACTATGGCAAATCGCTCCCGAACCGGGCGATGACCGCAGCCCTTCGGGATCTGTATCCCAACCACTTCTTTTTGGTCCCCGATCGTGGAAATGTTCGCTGCTTAGTCGGTCCGTTCCAGACCTGGCCGCAGGCCGTAGAAGCCAAGAAGAATCTCGCGGCACGTCAACAAACCGAGACCTTCATCCGCCAAACCCGGGCCCCGGTCACCTTGACAAACGTCATGCCGTTTGCATCATCGAAGCAGCCTGTGGCGCCGTCTCAAACCACGCTGACGGCACCATCTACCAAGTTAACAAAATCAACAGCCGCGAAAAAGGAAACCCTGATCGACAATCGCGTCGTCATGGGCGCTGCAGTCTATGCATTCACGTACGAGCGGCTCAACTACCACCAGCCGATGAATATCAGCTCGGAGCAGGCACTGCCGCCGATGATGAATAAGGAAAATGGGCACTTCTGGTCGAAAGTAAACTATCAAACCGCGGAAAACTGGTGCCGACGTTTCGGGCTTCGCTTGCCGACGGTGGAAGAACTGACCGCCCTTCACACATATGGGCAGCATCATCTGTTGCGTCTGCAATGGCCGATCCAAGCCAACTACTGGAGTAGTACCCTCAGCTTCTATTCCGGTGAAATCAAAACCCTCAACCTGCGCAGTGGTCGGGGCGACGAATACCGCCCGCTGGCATTACTCTACACCACCTGTGTCGGGGCCGCAGATTAACATCTGCGGTCACCTTCTTTGTCCTTGCCGCCTCCCCAGTGCATCAATCTTGAGCCATGAATCAAATCGAGCACTAGAAGAATCACCATCTATTCCTATACTGAATATTGATACAAATAACATAGATTTATTGCATCCGTGTTTTTCGCAACCACGACCCCTTGTTGAACGCCCCCTATTTGGATCGACGGGATAAGACTATGAAGCAAATAATAAGGTATTCTCTGGCCATATCGACCCTCGCAATAACCCTCTCTGGCTGTGACAACAGCAATGCACAAGACAAAGAGCTGATCAAATCGCTGGAAGCAAAGATCCAGACGCTTGAGCAACAACTTGCAGATTCCGAGTCCGCCCCGCCAACCGCCGCTAGCAACGGCTCGGCCGATACCCAGGCACTGGAGCAGAAAATTGCCAGCTTAGAAAAACAGCTGGCCGGTGCATCCGGCAGTAGTAACGGCACTTCGACGCTCGACAATGTGAAAAAACTGGGTTACATCAAATGCGGGGTCAGTACCGGTTTAAAAGGTTTCTCCGCTCCGAATGACAAGGGAGAATGGGAAGGACTGGATGTCGAGTTCTGTCAGGCAGTCGCCGCAGCGACCCTGGGCGACAAAACCAAGGTGAAATACATTCCGCTGACGACCACAGAGCGCTTTTCCGCCCTGCAAAATGGTGAAGTCGACCTGCTGGTCCGCAACACAACCTGGACCTTGCATCGTGATACCACCCTCGGCGTCACCTTCACCGGCATTAACTACTATGACGGCCAGGGCTTTATGGTCAACAAAAACCTCGGGGTGACCAATGCCATGGAGCTGGACGGAAAATCGGTCTGTGTTCAGTCTGGCACGACCACCGAGCTGAATTTGGCCGATTACTTTAAGTTCCGTGAAATGAAATACACCCCGGTGATATTCGACACCGAAGAAGAGACCATCAACGGCTTCAAAACCGGCAAGTGTGAGGTAATGACTACGGATCAGTCGGCCCTGTATGCACACCGCCTCGGGATGGATGATCCGGACGCCGTGGTGGTGTTACCGGAGCTGATCTCCAAAGAGCCACTCGGCCCGGCGGTTCGGCATGGCGATCAACAGTGGTTTGACATTGTCAAATGGACCCTGTTTACCATGCTGCACGCCGAAGATCTCGGGGTGTCCTCCATCAGTGTTGATGACATGAAGAACTCCAACGACCCGGATATTAGCCGCTTAATCGGCCTGGACGGCCCGAAAGGCAAAGGGCTGGGGCTGGCGGATGACTGGAGCTTCCAGATCATCAAACAAGTCGGGAACTACAGTGAGAGCTTTGAGCGTACCATCGGCATGAGCTCCGAGCTGAAGGTTCGCCGCGGCTATAATGCCCTGTGGCGGGATGGCGGCATCCAGTACGCGCCGCCTATCCGTTAAACCGATACACCGTTCAGCCTGCGAGCTGATACCCGCGCGTCTGGCGTTCCCATCGAACGCCCGGCGCGCCTGTCACTGCACACCTCAACAACGAACCCAATCGACACGCCAGCCCGCCCAGATGCCTGCTCTCTTGTCCGGCGAGACAATTTTCTGACACGACATCCCGGTGCCTGAAACATAAACTTACAACTTTGACAGCAAAGCTGATGAATTGTTAAGTATTATCGGAAGGAGCACTTTACCGGAGACATTAAGGCGGTTGTCAGTGGTTCATCAGACTTTGCTGACTTGCATTTATAAGTGAATACCCCAATATATGTCTTAACAGCTAAACTATCACGAACCCTGAGGGGACTATTTATGAACGATCGTATTGTCAATCGTAGCTCAACATACGAAAGCGTACTGTCAACCAACAAAGTACTTCGTAACACTTATTTCCTGCTTTCACTGACGCTGGTGTGGTCTGCCGTGATTGCCGGCGCAGCCATGGCCATGAACCTACCACATCCGGGCCTGATCCTGACCCTGGTTGGCTTCTACGGTCTGATGTTCCTGACAGAGAAGAACCGTGACAGCAGCCTGGGACTGGTATTCACCTTCGCCCTGACCGGCTTTATGGGTTACACCCTCGGCCCGATCCTGAACATGTATATCGGTGCGGGCATGGGCCATGCCATCGTTCCGGCACTGGGCGGTACAGCCCTGACCTTCATGGCATGTTCTGCTTATGCCCTGACCACCAAGCGTGACCTGTCCTTCCTGGGCGGTATGTTGATGGCAGGCTTCGTTGCGATTCTGGTCGCGATGGTTGCCAATATCTTCCTGCAGATGCCAATGCTGTCGCTGGCGATCAGCGGTATGTTCGTGCTGTTCTCATCAGCAGCCATCCTGCTGACCACACAGAGCATTGTTCGTGGCGGTGAAACCAACTACATTTCTGCCACGGTGACGCTGTATGTCTCAATCTACAACCTGTTCCTGAGCCTGCTGCAAATCCTGGGCATCATGGGCAGCGATGACTAATCCTCATCGACTAAAGGGATAAACCTTTGGATAAAGCGCCTTTCGAGGCGCTTTTTTTCTTGCAGTCTCCCTCACCATCCGCCGCGTCCCTCTTACACTTTTACTTGCAGCCAGCCCACTGAATCACTATGCTTGCCCCGTTCAACCGATCGAGGCTTATCATGCTTGAATTTGAAGGCAAACATATCGAAACCGATGCCCAGGGCTACCTGAAAAACGTGGACGACTGGTCTGAAGCCCTGGTTCCATTGCTGGCCGATGACGAAGGGATCACCCTGAGTGAAGCACACTGGGAAGTGGTGCATTTTGTGCGTGAATTTTATCTGGAGTTTAAAACCTCACCCGCGATCCGGATGTTGGTTAAAGCGATGGCAAAAAAGTACGGGGAAGAGAAAGGGAACTCCCGCTACCTGTATAAACTGTTCCCGAAAGGGCCGGCAAAGCAAGCCACCAAGCTAGCCGGGCTCCCAAAACCGGTCAAATGTATCTAACCGACTCTGACCCGCACAAGTTAGTGTCATCCCCGGCCCGGCGGCGATTGCTCCCGGGCCGTTACATAATTTCAAAGCCATCGACATGGCGCCAAGCCAGTTCCTCGGTCTCCACCTGATCAACCCGGGAAGCTCTCGGACCTTGCTGCAACCATTGCACGAGCTGGTTGACCTTCGCTTCTTCACCGCAAGCCAGCACCTCGACACTGCCATCAGGTAAATTCTTCGCATACCCGGTTAACCCGAACTTCAACCCTTCGTGCGCCGTATGAAATCGAAACCCTACTCCTTGAACCATGCCTTTAATCATGACCTTTACACAAGTTTGTGACATACATCACCTCAATATTTCACAAAAAAAACCGATAATATAAAGTAATTTATCAGTAAAGCCGCATCTCCGCGGATCTCACAGGATGCCCTCATGAAAGAAGTTGCCTTTCGATGGATCGATAAGTATCTCATTCATATCACAATTCAGGAAAAGTTCTATTTACTCTTTATGTTGCCCCTCATCGCAATATTGAGTATCAGTGCCATTTTAGTCGATGCGGCCGATGAGCAACGCCTTGAATTTACAACTCATCAACTGTCAGCCACCGCCAATCTGCTGGCTGAATACCAGGTCACACAAGCAGATGCGGCCCGAATCATTACACCGTCGGGTTTCCAGGTCGGCAGTGGCGAGCTCTCGGCGGCAGTTCCGGGCATGCACTACAACATCATGGCTGTGGAAAACGGCGGTGTGCTGGGCTTTCTGACCCCGCTGGAGATCAGTGCCATCGTGGCCATCCTGTTGTTTGTTCTGGCGACGGTGTACTACATTATGACCTTTATCGGCGGCGCGATGTTCACCACCCACAAGGCCCTTCAAGCGCTCGCGGACGGTGATTTGACCAGCCGTTTGAACTTCTTCAAGGTCCGGGATGAGTTTAGTCTGCTCGCCATTACCATTGACCGCGTCAGTGAGCGTGAACAACAGCTGGTCAAGGCAACCCAGGAAGCGATTGCCCTGATGCAGCAAATCAGCAGCAGCCTGCGCCAGCGCAGCCACCAGAGTGAATCCCTCTCTTCCGAGCAACAGCAACACCTCGATTCCCTGGCCAGTGCGACGGAAGAAATGGCCACCTCCATTCGGGAAGTTGCTACCCATGCCCACGAAACATCGGAGCAGACACGCGAAGCTCAGCAAGTGTCACAGCAAGGACGAGCCCAGGTTGACCAAACCCGCGCCGCCATTGCTGTGCTGAGTGCGGAAATTGCCCAGGCCGCCGATGCCGTCGCTGCGCTGGATAGCAATGCCGCGAAAATTGATGATGTCGTCACCACCATTAACGGAATTTCGGAGCAAACCAACCTGCTGGCGCTGAATGCCGCGATTGAAGCCGCCCGGGCGGGTGAGCAAGGCCGAGGGTTTGCAGTCGTTGCCGACGAAGTGCGCACCCTGGCCGGCCGGACGCAAAAAGCCACCGTTGAAATCCAGCAGATGATCGAGTCCCTGCAGCAAAACAGCCGACAGTTGATGCACGTGATGAAGAGTACGGTCGACAATGCCGGCAGCAGCGAACAATTAATGAACGGGGTAGATAGCGACATCACCCAGATCACCGAGCGCAATCAGCATATTTCTGATCGCAGCACGGAAATCGCAGCCGCTGCAGAGCAACAAGGTGCCGTGGCTGACAACATTGCCAGCAGTGTTGAGCAGGTTCGCTCGCAGTCGAGTCAAATCTGCCTAGCGATCACTGAATCGGCCAATGATATTGAGCGCCTGAACCAGCAGGCCGAAGTTCTGGAATCTTTGATGAGCGGGCTCAAAGCCTAATCTGAATCGGCCTTTCGGCCTGAGCGGGCGTATCCGGGATACGCCTTGCTTTCTCTGCACTGCCCGACGGTTTCCGTGACCAGATAAATTTGCTTTTCCGCAGCCCTGACAACATAATACGCGACCATTCTGAATTCCATATTTGGGCATGTCATGACAGCTTCAATCTATCTGGTCAAAGGCCGGGAAAAATCACTGCGCCGCCGCCATCCTTGGGTTTTCTCTCGCGGTATTCAACGGGTCGAAGGTCAGCCTTCGCTGGGTGAAACCGTTGAGATTTACGACCACAAAGGGGAATGGCTGGCACGGGGCGCCTACTCACCGCAATCTCAGATCCGAGTGCGGGTATGGACCTTTGAACGAGATGAATCCATTGACGTCAACTTCTTTATCAACCGACTCAATACAGCCCAGGGCCTGCGCGATATTCTGGCTGAGCGTGACGGCCTGACCGGTTATCGCATGATTGCGGCCGAGTCTGACGGCTTGCCGGGGATCACCATTGATCGCTACCAGAATTTCCTGGTCTGCCAGCTGCTCAGTGCCGGCGCCGAAGCACAAAAAGAGACTTTGGTTGAAGCGCTGAATCGCTGCTACCCCGAGTGTAGCGTGTACGAACGTTCAGACGTTTCGGTGCGGAAGAAAGAAGGCCTGAAGCAGCGCACCGGTGTCCTGTCCGGTGAAACACCGCCGAAATTCGTCACCATTGAAGAAAACGGCGTCAAAATCAACGTCGATATCGTCGGCGGCCATAAGACCGGCTTCTATCTCGACCAGCGTGACAGCCGCCAGGGCGCAGTGAAATATGTCAACGGCAAACGTGTCCTGAACTGTTTCTGCTACACCGGTGGCTTTGGCCTGTACGCCCTCAAAGGCGGTGCCAGCCAGGTGGTCAATGTCGATGTATCACAGCCGGCGCTCGATACCGCACGACACAATGCCGAAATCAACGCTCTGCCGCTGGAGCATGCCGAATTCCTCAACGCTGATGTGTTCAAGCTGCTGCGTGAATACCGCGACCGCGGGGAGCAGTTTGATGTCGTGATCATGGATCCGCCGAAATTCGCCGAATCCAAGTCACAGCTGAACGGCGCATGCCGCGGCTACAAAGACATCAATATGCTGGCAATGCAGATCCTGAAACCGGGCGGCACGCTACTGACCTACTCATGCTCCGGGCTGATGGACAACCAGTTGTTCCAGAAGATCATTGCCGATGCGGCACTAGATGCCCAGCGTGAGGTACAGTTCATCGAGCGATTCAGTCAGGCGGCTGATCACCCGCTTGATAGTGCGTATCCGGAAGGGTTTTACCTCAAAGGCTTCGCCTGCTACGTGAAATAATCGGGCAGGATCCGGCCGACGCCAGTTCGGCCGGATCACCTCTCCTTCGTTGTTGTACTTGATACCGCAAACGCCCTCTTGATTCTCATACACCGTCTTGGCGCATACACCATTAATCAGTCAGCATCGCCGCAATACAGCCGCACAACGTCATCACAAACAAAAACCATTTCAGGGTTTCCGGTTTGGCCTTAATGGCCATTTTTACCGCCAGATGCGCACCAAACATGGTGCCGAATGCCAGAATGAGCCCCGGTCCCCACAACACCAGATCTTCAACAATAAACAACACCAACGCGACCAGGGTAAACACTACGGTACAGAACATTTTGAGTGCGTTGGCCCGCACCAAGTCGTAGCGCAGCGTCCCGGCCAGTGCCGCCAGTAACACAAAACCCACCCCGGCCTGAACAAAGCCGCCATAGAAGCCGGCCAGCCCAAGTCCGAGCCAGGCACTCGGTGTTTGCCGGACTTTCCGCGTCGGCGTACCGGGCTCCGGCGCGACAATCGACGGACGCAGTAAAATTACCAACGCCATCGTCAGCATGGTCCCCAGCAACAGCGGTTTCACCCAGGCCGAAGGCGCGTAAGCAGCCCCGGCCGCACCGAGCAAACCGCCAATCACGGTCGGGATCAGGATCGGCACGGTGTCATCGGTCTCCAGTTTGCCGTGCTGACGAAAACCCGACACCGCAGTAATACCTTGGATCAGCACGCCAACCCGATTGGTGGCATTGGCCACTTCGGCCGGTATCCCCATGACCATCAGCGCCGGTAGCGTCAGGTTCGACCCGCCTCCGGCCAGCGTATTAATAATTCCGGCCAGAAACCCCGTACCCAGCAACAGCAGCACCTGAAGCAGCGTCATATCCATATAAAGTGTACTCTCCATTTAACATCTTCATAGTTATACATTATTCTCTGTCGCACAGACCAGCCTATTCAGGTTATATTCAGCGCCTTAGCGCGACACTGCCGGAATATTAGAATTATCAAGGAACAGACATGAAACTTCATACAGCCCTACTTGCGCTTGCGGCCTGTGGCCTGAGCACTGCCGCCCTCGCCGAGGTGAAAGTCGAACTGCCATACAGCAGCGAACTGGTATTGGTCAACGGCAAGGAAGCAACGGGCAATGAGACGCTCACTCTGCACAACGGTGAACACCAGATTGCTTTCCGCTATCAGGACAACTACCGTGAAAACGGGGATTACAAACTCTATAAATCCGAAGTCATCATCATCAAATTTGCCGGTCAGGATACGACTTACCAACTGGCATTGCCGAAGCTCCGGACGGCCCGGGAAGTAAGCCGGTTCGATAACACTCCAACCCTCAACCTCACCGACCCTCAGGCTCAGTCGGTTTCATTTGCCCAGGACAAGCTGGTGAAGCATGGCATGCAATTTGGCCGCGATTACGAAAAAGAAATCCAGGCCTATAACCTGACCAATGCCCCGGCCGCGCTGGCATCACTGGCCGTCACACCAGCACCGCAACTGGTCGCAGCGCCAACAACCGCGAACACGGCAACGCCTGAGAAGGGCCAGAATGTGGCTGAGAACATGCTGTTCTACTGGTACGAACAAGCCGATGCCGCCACCCGTGAGCGCTTCAAAGCCCAGATTAACCAGCAAGCACCAACCCAGTAACAACCGCTCGATCAGCAGTCTGCTCTTTCAGATTCATTCCTGGAGCCGGCTGCTTTCCGCCCTGCCTGACCTCGTTTCCCTCTTAATTTGATTTCTTGGGCAAATTAAGCGCAAAAACAGATTAACCATTCACCTATTTTTGCGAGTCATCGTGTAAATCATCACAACAAGTCGCTTCAATTTTGGCAAGTTTCCTATAGTTCTTTCACGGCAAACATAAAGCAAGAACATGCCGTAATCGATTTTTTGACCAATAATAAACAACGACTTAAGGATGAAACAATGACTCACTCAAAACAGGGAGCTGTCCTGAAGACCAGTTTCAGACTCAGCGCCCTCACGGTTTCGTGCCTGCTGGCCTTCAATGCCCAGGCCGCAATGGACTGCACATCGATCGAAGCCTGGAACAGCAGCGCGGCCTACTCCGGCGGTGCACAAGTTCAGGAAGGAAATAAAGTTTACGAAGCCAAATGGTGGAGCCAGGGGAACAACCCGGCAACCCACTCAGGTCCGAGTCAGGAGTGGCGCTTTATCGATGACTGTGCGACAACCGGAAACGTCGCACCAACAGTGTCACTGACCTCCCCGGCCGGCGGCCCGCTCACCGCGGGCGATCAAATCACGATCGCCGCCGATGCCAGCGATAGCGACGGGACCATCGCCCAGGTTGAGTTTTACCTCGGCCAAACCCTGCTCGCGACGGTCCAAAATGCACCCTACACCACCGCCTGGACCGCAACCGCCGGCAACCATACCATTACCGCCAAGGCGTTTGACAATCTCGGGGCGGTTTCGGAATCCACGCTGGCCATAACCGTACAGCAGCCGGACACCGGTAATGTTGCGCCAACCGTGGATGTCGCACTGTCCGTAGCAACGGTTGAAGTGGGTACCACCGTCACCCTGACGGCCCAGGCAGCCGACAGCGACGGCAGCGTCGATAAAGTTGATTTCTTGGTCGCCGGCAACCTGATCGGCACCGTGGCGTCCGCCCCTTATACCCTCAGCTATACCGCCACGCAGCCGGGAGCGCTGGCCGTTGTCGCCCGCGCGACCGATAACCTGGGCGCTTCCACAGACTCTGCCGCAGTGCAACTCACCGTTACCGGCGCCGCCGTCAACAACTGCCGCCCTGACGGCCTCTACCAGACCCTAGGGGTGAATGTTCCATACTGTACGGTCTACGATGCCGAAGGCCGTGAACTGATGGGCGCGGATCACCCACGTCGGGTCATTGGCTACTTCACCAGCTGGCGGGCGGGCAACGATCCGCAAACCTCCTATCTGGTCAACGACATCCCCTGGGAGCAGCTGACCCATATTAACTATGCTTTCGTCAGCATCGGCTCCGACGGCAAGGTCAATATCGGCAATGTCAACGACCCGACCAACCCGGCTGTCGGCCTGACGTGGGATGGCGTCGAAATTGATCCGGCCCTGGGCTTCAAAGGTCATTTCGGGGCACTTGCCACCGCCAAAGCCAAACACGGGGTCAAAACGCTGATCTCAATCGGGGGCTGGGCTGAAACCGGCGGCCACTTCGGTGCTGATGGCCAACGCGTCGCCGACGGCGGCTTCTACACCATGACCACGAATGCCGACGGCAGTATCAACCACGCCGGTATCGAGACCTTTGCTGATTCCGCCGTCGCTATGATGCGCCAGTACAAGTTTGACGGTCTGGATATCGACTATGAATATCCGACCAGCATGTCCGGCGCCGGAAATCCGGACGACTCCGCATTCGCAGAGCCTCGCCGCCCGCACCTGATGAAGTCCTACCATGAGCTGATGCGCGTACTGCGCGAGAAACTCGACCGCGCCAGTGCCGCCGACGGCACGCACTACATGCTCACGATTGCCGCGCCGTCCTCCGGCTACCTGCTGCGAGGGATGGAAACCATGGCGGTTACTCCATATCTGGATTACGTCAACATCATGTCGTATGACCTCCATGGCGCCTGGAACGATCATGTCGGCCATAATGCCGCGCTATACGATACCGGAAAAGATTCAGAGCTGGCCATGTGGAACGTGTACGACACCGCCGCATACGGCGGCATCGGCTACCTCAACACCGACTGGGCCTACCATTACTTCCGCGGCTCCATGCCGGCCGGCCGGATCAATATCGGCGTGCCTTATTACACCCGAGGCTGGCAAGGGGTCACCGGGGGTGAAAACGGTCTTTGGGGACGCGCAGCCCTGCCGGATCAAACCCAGTGTGCGCCGGGCACCGGTGAAGGCGAGAAAAATAACTGCGGCCACGGTGCCATCGGACTGGATAACCTCTGGCACGATCAAAATGCCGCCGGGGATGAAATGGGCGCTGGCTCGAACCCGATGTGGCATGCGCTGAACCTGGCTCAAGGAGTCTACGGCTCTTACACTGCGGCATATGGCCTGAACCCGACCACCGACCCGCTGGTCGGCACCTACACCCGTCACTATGACAGCGTTGCAGTCGCCCCTTGGTTGTGGAACCCGGAGAAGAAAGTCTTCCTGTCCACCGAAGATGAGCAGTCGATCAATGTCAAAGCAGACTACGTCATCGACAAAGGAATTGGCGGGATCATGTTCTGGGAGCTGGCCGGAGACTACAACTGCTACACCCTTGATGCCAACGGCAACCGGGGCGCGGTGGATCTGACCGAAAATGCTTGTAAGACCGGCAATGGGGAATATCACATGGGGAACACCATGACCCAAACCATCTATAACAAGTTCAAGGCTGCAACGCCTTACGGCAATAGCATTGCGACCGGTGCCATCCCGACCGAAGCACTGGATATCACCATTGCTATCAGCGGTTTCAAGGTCGGCGATCAGAACTACCCAATCAATCCGAAGATCACTTTCACCAACAACACCGGACAGGCGCTGCCGGGCGGCACGGAATTCCAGTTTGACATTCCGGTTTCTGCCCCCGATAACGCCAAAGATCAGTCCGGCGGCGGTCTCAAGGTGATTGCTTCCGGCCATACCCGCGCCAACAACATTGGCGGGCTGGACGGACCGATGCATCGCGTCGCCTTCACCCTGCCAGGCTGGAAAGAGCTGCCTGCTGGCGGTACTTACGAGCTGGATATGGTCTACTATCTGCCGATTTCCGGACCGGCAAACTACAGCGTCAATGTGAATGGGAAAGACTATGCGTTCAAGTTCGAGCAACCGGATCTGCCGCTGGGTGATATCAGCACCGGTAACGGGGGCGGTACGCCGGGCGAATGTGTTGCCACAGGGATCAACACCTACCCGAACTGGCCACAAGCCGATTGGGCCGGAAACCCGAGCCATGCCAACCAAGGGGATAAGATCATCTATAACGGTGTGATCTACGAAGCCATTTGGTGGTCCAACTCCATTCCGGGCAGTGACAACACCTGGAAAGAAGTCTGTACCTTATAAGGGACGGTTCCTGAGCCCCTCAAGCGCGGGAAACTGCCCGCGCTTTTTTCCACCCCATCGAGCGATAAACAACCACTCCAGACAGATCGTCAAATTATCGACACACCACGAACAAAAAATCAGCAGCTTTTTGACGCTTTTATCGCAAGATAAAATGCGATATTGCGCTCAAAAAATGCACAAACAGTTCAATGACCAAGAATTCATAGTTAATAAATCCGTCATCAATATTTGCATCCTATAAACAAGTATTTATAAAAATATCATTACAGGCCATTTCAGATTTTCAGCGTTTAGGATTCTTCTGCCGCCGGGTTGTTAATAATAAAAAATTCATGTTCTAACTGAATGTTATTCAGAGAATTTCCCACTTCATTCCTCCAATTAACAGGACTTTTTTATGCCTGCACCCCCCTTCGGATACAACACATCTGACTAAACTTGTGCCAGTTTTATGGTAAAGTCTCGCCATATTAACCATAAGTCGAACAATAGAGTGTTTAACAAGGACCATGAAAAAAGCGATTAACCTGTTCGTTCTGATTTTTTTATTTCTACCGATCACCACTTTTGCCAGTAAAATTCACGGCAACACATACAGTAATAACCAAACACCGGAATCGATCATCAACCATGTCTATCAGGAAGCAAATCTCAAAGGTGTGGTTGATTATCAAGTATTTAAAGAAGGGTATAACGCGTATTACCAGGCATCGGGCAGGAAAAAACAAATTCTGACCATCATTGACTACAGCAAACCATCCACAGAAAAACGCTTTTTTGTCATTGATTTGAATCGCAACAAGCTGATCTATCGCACTTATGTCTCCCATGGCGTGAACAGCGGTGGACGCAAAGCGACCCGTTTCTCCAACCGGGTCAACTCCCGGCAAACCTCGCTGGGTACCTTTCTGACTGACACCACCTACTACGGTGGCAATGGCTACTCCCTGAAACTGGACGGCCTGACCCGCGGCATCAACGACAACGCCCGGCGCCGTTACATTGTGGTTCATGGCGCCAAATACGCCACGGAGTCTTTCATCAAGCATCATGGCTATCTGGGACGGAGCTGGGGCTGCCCGGCATTGCCGAGCGGATTATCGCGTCAGATTATTGATACCATCAAAGGCGGCAGCGTCATTTATGCGCACGCCTGAGTCAGCCGGTCATTCACGTAATTGAATAAGAACAACAATCATTTATTTCATTCGCTTCACAGCAAAGGTATGACGCAGATGTCATACCTTTTTTATCGATTTAATTCAGACTGACTTTCAACCGAGCCACTGATAAGTGAATTCATTTCCAGACATTTATATCTAAAACATAATTCACCCACCTCACACACTATCTATTGAACGTCCTATCCCGATAACATCAAATATCATTGATGATCTTGAAAAATTTCCACCTAAGAATGCCGCTGAATAGTCAATGAGTAAAAAGATAGTTCATCACCAGCAATTTCAGTGATCAGCCGAGATAGTGATATGCCGCGACACAATGGCGCAGTCGTCTTTACTGTAATTACGGCAGGATCCACACCCACCATTTCCTTTCTCCCTGCTCCTTTCTCACAAGCTATATGCGGGTATCGGGCAAAGATTGGGGAGGACGCACAGCCAGATCTTATACCAATCACAGTAAGTAAGGGATCAGAAATAGCGTAGGAAAACGCGTGAGAACAAGGCAGAATTCTTCGATAAGTAGTTATTTTACAATCAAAAATTTTAACGCATTTATCAGGCGTTTTAACAAGTTAGGATGACCAGTGATTGACTACAATTGGTATTTCAGGCAAAAAAATCCCTGCGCGAAGGCAGGGATTTTCCGACACTAACCTAAATGGCTATTATGCCAGTGCTTCTTCAGCTGAAACGAATGGCAGGTCCAGTGCTTCTGCAACTTCGTCGCAAGTGATTTGACCGCGGTAAACGTTCAGGCCGTTCATCAGGTGCTTGTCTTCTTGCAGTGCAGCTTTGTAACCTTTGTTTGCCAGTTTCAGGATGTATGGCAGCGTTACGTTGTTCAGGGCAAACGTCGAAGTACGGGCAACCGCACCTGGCATGTTCGCTACGCAGTAGTGAACAACGTCGTCAACAATGTAAGTTGGGTCGCTGTGTGTTGTCGCGTGAGAAGTTTCAACACAACCGCCTTGGTCGATTGCCACATCAACAATGGCTGCGCCTGGTTTCATGTTCTTAACCATCTCAGCAGTCACCAGTTTCGGTGCAGAGGCACCAGGAACCAGAACACCACCAATCACCAAGTCAGCTTCCAGAACGTGTTTCTCAATCGCATCTTTCGTTGAGTAAACGCACTTCACTTTACCGTCAAACTGAGCGTCCAGCTTACGCAGTGCATCAATGCTACGGTCCAGAACAACCACATCTGCACGCAGGCCAACAGCCATTTGTGCTGCGTTGGCACCAACAACACCACCACCGATGATCACTACTTTCGCAGGCTCAACACCAGGAACGCCCGCAAGCAGCATACCGCGACCGCCTTTTGATTTCTCCAGCGCAAAAGCACCAGCCTGGATAGACATACGGCCCGCAACTTCAGACATTGGCGCCAGCAGAGGCAGACGGCCGTTGTCGTCAGTCACTGTTTCGTAAGCAATACAAACAGCTTTGCTGTTGACCAGGTCTTTGGTCTGCGCTGGGTCCGGGGCCAGGTGCAGGTAAGTAAACAGGATTTGACCTTCACGAAGCATCGCACGCTCAACAGCTTGCGGCTCCTTAACTTTGACAATCATTTCTGATTCGGCAAAAACCGCTTCTGCTGTTGGCAGAATTTGAGCACCGGCATCAATGTAGTCCTGATCGCTGAAGCCGATACCTGTACCCGCTTGTGTTTCAACATACACAGTATGTCCATGCGCCACAGCCTCGCTTACAGAAGCAGGGACCATACCTACACGGTATTCATGAACTTTAATCTCTTTAGGTACACCGATAATCATTTTTATATCCTTGCTGACTTGTTTAAAAGTTATGTACACAATAATGAAAAAAGACTGGAATGTGTCACCGTTTTTTAACCTGGTTCCAACAAATCCATCTAGGATTTTCTTCTAATCTGGCACAATGAACTGTTTTTGACTTGGCTCACACAACAAAAATTGGGTTTTTGAGCACAAATTAGACCACCTGACCATCATTTATTACATATCCAGTGATAATCCCTATAGTGGGTAGCATATATAGAAATAACCTCTATGGACAAAATGCCAAAAACCGACTATCAAGCCAAAAAAACACAATCACAACAGGATAAAATACAGAATTTCTAACTTCTTCAGCATGATTACGGGTTCAATACGTAAAAGTGCTGTGATTAAAGCCCATTACATTTCATCACACAAAGGCAACATTCCTACGTACCTCCGTCAGCGGGCTAAACACCGGGGTCATGTCGCGCCATAGAAAACTGCCGCAAGAAAAAATGCGCTCAAATACAGAGCAGGCATCATCCTGCACATGAACATGGCCGGGATGTTGATACCAATCACAGTCAGTAAGTGAGCAGCAATAGTGTAGGAACAATGCTTGAGAACAAGGCAGCATTGTTCGATAAGGCGTGATTCGACAATCAAAATGTCTAACGCAGTTATCGAGAGTTTGAACAAGCTAGGGTGAGCCGTTATTGACTACAATGGGTATGAAATCGGGATGAGACGTTAAGATACTGATTTTCAATAAGAGTGGTGAAATTCTGCACCGTGAGCATGGCGAAATTCGGGAACAAAAAAAGCCGCTTTCGCGGCTTTCTTGGCTAGGGCATGTTAATCCTCAAACTCCCAAGGCATATCCGGGAGGGCGTCGAGATTTTCAGCATAACGCTTGAGGTTAAAGCTGCCGTCATTTTTGGCGACATCAAACACTTCAACAGACAGCGCACACGCCATCATTTCAATGGCTTCTTCCCGCGGGGTGCCGGTCATCATTAGACGCATCAGCGTTTCTTTTACTTTGATCGGGTTGCCGTCGGCCAGCTGATTTTCGATCGTTTCGATCAGCATGTCCCCGTTCATGATTTCATCATTTTGCATAATTTAACCTGCTCATCAGTTTCGCTGACGCAGTGTAACAAAATCTCTGCCTCATTGCTGTTGCAGCAATGTGAAGCAGCGTTCAAACGGCACCGCCTGACTAAAATAGAATCCCTGAACATACTGACAGCTCATGTCCTGTAACAATGCCAGTTGCTCCTGAGTTTCAACGCCTTCGGCCACCACCTGGATCCCGAGCTTTTTGCTGAGGTCGATGATCAGCGACACGAGGGTTTGGCTATCAGGGCTTTGCTCAATGTCTTTGATAAACTCACGGTCGATTTTGATAATATCCGGCCGGAGCTCAACCACCGCACTAAGCGACGAGTACCCGGTACCGAAATCATCCATCGCTACTTTGATATCCCGCTGCTTGAAATGATTCAGCAGGCACTGGATATCACTGCTCTCTTTGGACGCAATCGATTCAGTAATTTCAATAATGATCGCGTTATCCGGCAGGCCATAGTGCTGGATCACTTCCCACACCTGCTCTTCTTCCGCGTTATTGATAAACTCTTTCACCGAGCGATTGACTGAGAAGCTCACCGAGTCAAATCCGGCATCATGGAGCGTTTTCAAATCGCGGCAGGCCTTGTGCAGCACAAATGAGCCCAGCTGTTTAATCAAGCCGTATTTTTCCGCCAGCGGGATAAACACCGCCGGGGAGACAAAACCTTCCACATCGTCAAACCAACGGACCAGAGCTTCGAACTTTGAAATATCGCCGCTCTGAGCATCCACAATCGGCTGATAGTAGACCGTCAGCGCTTCATCGGCGATGGCATTTTTCAACCGATCCCGCAGCCGGAGTTTCTGCAAATACTCAGACTGCAGATCGCCGTCATACTCGCAAACGCCATTCCGCCCCCGCCCTTTCATGTTGTACATGGCATAGTCGGCATTCTTGAGCAACGCATGATGCGTCATGCCGCTATCGGGATAGGTAGAAACGCCGATACTCACCGTCGTATTGATGGTGATACCGTCAATCAGCAGCGGCTTGGAAATTGTCGCCACCACGGCATGGGCCATTTCTTTCGCTTCGTTCGCCCCGCTGTCGGGCAGTAACACACAAAACTCATCACCGCCATAGCGGCAAATATTATCGTTCTCAGTAAACTGCTGCTTGAGGCGCTCGGCAATATGGGTCAGCACCCGGTCCCCGAAATCATGGCCGTACAGATCGTTAATCGATTTAAAATCATCCATATCGATGAACAACAGCGAAAAGACCTGGCTTTTCTTGCTCACCGAATTAATCTTTTTCTCGACCCGGTGCACAAAGCTCCGGCGGTTGACTAACCCAGTCAGCGGATCGCAATAGGCGAAGAAGGTCAGCTGCTCTTCCGCTTTCTTCCAATGACTGATGTCGCGGAACACGGCAACATAATTAATAACCTCATCATTGCTGTCCCGGATCACATTGATCGACATCTCTTCCGGGTAGATCTCACCGTTCTTGCGCTTGTTCCAGACCTCACCTTTCCAGTGTCCCATCGTGGTCAGGCTGTACCAGAGATCCTGATAGTACTCTTTCTCATGCAGGCCCGAGGAAAGCACACTCGGAGTCTGGCCCAGCAGCTCTTTTTCCCGGTAGCCCGTTGTTTGTTCAAACGCCCGGTTCACCGAGATAATCTTGTTATGGCGATCCGTGATCAAGATGCATTCGGAGGTATTGTCAAACACCACCTGAGCGCGATTCAACTGGCGCCGCGCTTCCACCGTGTTGGTGATATCGCGCTGAATCCCGGCAATGCGGGTCGGCTCACCTTGGTCATTCTTGGCAATGACACTCCCTTTGAGCTTCAGCCAGCGCTCGTTGCCCTCGATCAGCTCCGGAAAACGTTTTTCACTGAGTCGAAACTCAAACTGGAACACGCTGGTAAAATTCTGCTGAATAAAGCGCTGGAAAAAGCTCAACCCTTCCGCGCGATCTTCCGGATGAATGCATTCAATCCACTCCGCAAAATCACTGCCGTCTTGCGGTTTTTCCCGACCGAGGATATTCCAGAACTTCGGCGAGGTAAAAAACTCCTCGCTGAGCAGATCATATTCCCAAATCCCCTCTTCAACCGAGTTAAAGGTGGTATTGAGTTTGTGAGATGTTTTGGTCAGCTTCGCCGAAATCTGGTATACATCGGTGACATCATGTACCGTCCCCCGCATCAGCAGCGGCTTGCCCCGTTTATCCCGGATCACATCTGCGCGCTTGCGCAAATATTTGATCGATCCATCGGCCAGTTGCGCGCGGTGGACCAGGTTATAGCTGACCGAATCGGATTCAATCGACTCATGCAATGAGTTTAAGACCCAATCCCGATCTTCGGGATGAATGAATTCAGAGAGCAAATCAATCGAAGGCGTAAGGCCGGTATCTTCAATCCCGTATATCCGGTAGATTTCCCGGCTCCAGGAAATGGTGTCTGCGGTCAGATCCCAGAACCAACTGCCGACCTTCGCCACTCGTTGGCCCTCTTCGAGCTCCCACAACAATTTTTCCTGTTTGGACAACAGCTGGGTGTATTTCAGTTCAATTCCGAGCAGATAGCTCAAATCCTGGCACCACCGTTGCGCGGCCTCCGTGTGTTGGTACGGCCGATCAAACAAGCAGACAATGATGCCAACGGCTTCGTCGCTGTCGGTAAAAACGGGGATCCCGAGGTAACCCTCGACATCCATGGCCTGGAGCGCAATATCGTTCGGAAACAGCGCCTTGATGTTCGCCGGATAACTGCAAGCCTGACTGCCATGCTGTACCAACTGACATGGTGTCCCCGTCAGTGGATAGGTGAACGGATCACTCAACTCACCCTGGATCCGGTAGGACAAGGTGCTAGCATAGTGCCTTGTCTCATCAAAACAGCCAATAAAACAGTGCTTCGGCGATAAGAACTCATACAGCAGATGCGTGGCTTCATCAAACAGTTGATTTCCATGTAAGCGCTTGAGCGCATTTTCAATCGTGGTATTCATCACTCGCTTAGCAATAGTCAGACTTGGTCAGTAACCCGGTCATGTCTGTGGGTTATCAAAGGCAAAACGGAGTGAGACTCTACATGATGAACCTGGTTTATTAAAGTGAGCGTCGAATGGGAGGAAGATCAAAGTTTCAAAATATTGATATGTATCACTATATCCCGAAATTTTGCCATCTCCCTGTTGCTACAAGGAGATTCATGCTTTCAAAGCATAGAATAACGACAGAAAAGGAGACAGCAGCCAATCTGGCTGCTGTCTCTGGTTAGTTTACCACTTGTGTTTTCGGGTGTGCCGGTAGCCAGAGGGAAATCAGCGTGGTCACGGCCAGAAAGGCAAATGAAACCCACAGACACGTCGCCAGTCCCGCGACCTGATACAGCCAACCGGAAAGGACGGTTCCAATCAAGCGACCCATCGCATTGGCCATATAGTAGAACCCAACATCCAGAGAGACGCCGTCATCTTTGGCATAGCTGACGATCAGATAGGAATGCAGGGATGAATTGACGGCAAAAACGGCCCCGAACACCAACAAGCCACCGACAATCGTCAACCCCGGCTGCCAGCCGGACTGGACCCCGAAAGCAACCGCGGCGGTGATCAGCGCCAGCAGCCCGGCCCAGCCCATGGCAGCTTTGCCATCGGGCACCACGCCTTTGCTTTTCCCGGTAATGCGCGGGGCGATACCCTGAACAAAGCCGTATCCGATCACCCATAAGGCAAGAAAGCCGCCGACGGCACTATGCTCCCAGCCAAACACCTGCCCCAGGTAAATCGGCAGCGCAACGACAAACCAAACATCCCGCGCGCCGAACAGAAACATCCGGGCGGCCGAAAGAATATTCACGCTGCTGCTTTTCGAGAAGATATGGCTAAACTTCACCTTCTGCTTGGCTTTGCCCATCTCCTTATCCAAAGCCGACAAACTCAGGCACAGCACGCCCAGCAGGACACCGGCCATCGCCAGCACCGCACCTTTAAACCCAATGGTGGTCAGCAGTAAGCCACCGAGAAAAAAGCCCGCACCTTTGAGCGCATTTTTCGAGCCGGTCAGAATCGCGATCCATTTGTACAAGGCGCCCTGACGCTCGTCCGGCACCAAAGTTTTGATGGCACTCTTGGCGCTCATCTTATTTAAATCTTTGGCAATGCCCGATAATGCCTGTGCCAGCATCACCCAAGGCACAGTCAAATAGGCCGATGGCACGGCCAGCATCGCCAAGGCAAGCACCTGCATACCGAGCCCGACATTCATGGTTCGGTTCAGGCCCAGTTTGGCGCCCAGCCAGCCGCCCACCAAATTCGTGACGACACCGAAAAACTCATAAAACAAAAACAGCGATGCAATTTCCAGTGGCGTGTAGCCCAGCTGGTGAAAATGCAGCACCACCAGCATGCGCAGCGCCCCATCGGTGACCGTAAAATTCCAGTAGTTAAAGGTCACCAACATATATTGGCGCACGTCTTTCGATAAGTTAGAAAAAGCAGCAAACATGCAAAATTCTCTTGTCAGTTGCGCAGCACTCGCACTACGGCGGAAAAGCAGGCCAACAGCAGCGGGGTTTCCCGTGTCCTGTGGCCTGCTCAATACTGCCCTTACAGCGGTGTCGCTCAGTCCGGTTTTATGCCAGGCCGACTTTACGGATCAGCTCGGACGTGCGGGTTGCATAACCCATCTCGTTATCGTACCAGGCGTACACTTTGACCATGCGATCGTTCACCACCATGGTCGAGAGCGCATCAACCACCGTCGAGCGCTGATCGCCTTTGTAATCAATAGAAACCAACGGGCGCTCTTCAAAGCCCAGAACACCGGCCAGTTCACCTTCCGCCGCTTCTTTCAGTAGTGCATTGACTTCTTCGGCCGTGGTATCGCGGCTGACGTCAAAAATAATGTCGGTCAGGGATGCGTTCGCCAGCGGCACACGAACTGCGTGGCCGTTAATTTTGCCCTTCAGCTCCGGGAAAATTTCGACAATGGCCGTTGCCGAACCCGTGGTGGTCGGGATCAGGCTCATGCCACAGGCACGGGCACGACGCAGATCTTTATGCGGCGCGTCCAGAATGGTTTGAGTGTTGGTCAAATCGTGAATGGTAGTAAATGACGATTGCTCAATCCCCAGTTTTTCATGGATCACTTTCACCACCGGAGCAATACAGTTGGTGGTGCAGGATGCCGCCGTCACAATACGATGTTTTTCAGCATCAAACAGATGATCGTTCACGCCCACCACAACGTTCAACACGCCTTCTTCCTTCACCGGCGCAGAGACCACCACACGTTTGACGCCCTGATCCAGATATTTTTGCAGCAGCTCAGTTTTACGATGTACCCCGGTTGCTTCCAGCACCACGTCACACCCTGACCAGTCAACTGCATCAATATCGCGCTCCTGAGTACAGCGAATCCGATGCTCGCCAATCACAATGGCATTGTCTTCTGCGACGACTCCGTGATGCCAGCGGCCCTGAACAGAATCAAACTCCAGCAGGTGACCTAAAGTCTGTGCATTCCCGGCGACATCGTTAATTTGTACAAATTCAATATCCGCCCAGTCAAAGGCAGCGCGCAGTGCCAAACGACCAATACGGCCAAACCCATTAATACCTACTTTAATCGCCATGCTTCATTTCCTCGGTGCGAGCGCACCATTAAATATCCGAAAAGCCATATATATGGAATAACGAATATACTAGTCATATCCTGAACGTCTGGCTAGCCCTTTCTTAAAAAATTCATAAAAGCCCATTTTTTTTCATCCTGGGCATTCTATGGTTATCGGCTGACAAAATGATGAACCCGGTCAGAGCCGGGACAGAAAATAAATTAACCGTAATCACCAGCAACAAAAAAACCCCGTCGAAACGGGGTTCGCGTTGCCAACTCATCACGTTGTTTTATAAGAGTTCTGTTATACGGTGTTTCTGACTGCCCGAACTTCGGGTTTATTGAAACTGCCGGATATAGTCAAGGTGAGCCTGACGGGTAAATGCCCCCGGGCGCAGCGCCTGAATTTGCGTAATCGCCGTCTCCAGTGCCACACCACGCGCCAGCATCAACCGCGCCGCAATCAACCCGGTCCGACCGGAGCCGCCCATACAATGGATTGCCAATGACTCGCCCTGATCCAGCATGGCCTGCGCTTCACGATTGGCTTGCGGCCAATTGGCATCAAACGCATCGCCCGGGGCGCAGTCATCTTCAATCGGCAGATGGAACCATTTCAGCCCCAGCGACTCACACGCCTGAGCCAGCGCCGTCAGGCCATCATCGGCTAAATCGCCGGGTTCAAGTGCGGTCAGCACCGCTGTGGCACCCGCATCTTTCAGTTGCTGCAAGGCCGCTTTCAACGGCGTTTCTTTGGTGCCGGGACAAGGCGTCAAAATCAATTGGCCACTCCCCGCCAGCGGGAGGGTCCAGTACGGGTGTACAGTCGACATGGTTTTTCCTGTTAACATCAGAAAGGTATAAATGAAAGCCGAACGCTAGGCATTCAGCGTCGAATCTTTATGGCTGTATCCTGGTTTTTTACGATCGGCCAGCGCTGAGAGTTTTAGCTTTTCGGCATTGATCATGCTCGGATTACCGTTTCTGACCGTCGCCAGTGTATGCCGGATCCAGGTCGGCAAATTCTCGGCCAGTCGGTAGAAAATCCACAACCCTTCACGCTGATCCTGCAACACGCCACCGTCACGGAGCAGTGCCAAATGCCGTGAGACCTTCGGCTGACTCACTTCCAGCACCTTGGTCAGGTCGCTGACCGACAGGGCCTGTTCGTCTTCGATCAGCATCAAAATCCGAAGCCGGAGCGGATCACTCATAATTTTAAACAACTCAACCGGGCCTATCACATCCTGCTGCGGTTCCCCATTGAGCATCAGAAACAAGGCAAGTCGCGCCCGCAGTCCTTCCAGCGTTTCCCGGAACGGCGCCAGCCCTTCGAGCGGTTTTGGATCTTTAAAATCCCAATGGATCAACGCATCGGAATCCGAAAACAGCGCACATTCGTTACTGGCTCTGTCACACAAGGTGATGACCACATCAAAATGTTGATCCTGCAATGCCTGTGCAGACACGCTATGGAGATTTTCAGCATCGATCCCGGCCTCAGACAGCACCTGATAAACCCGCGGATCCACCGTTTCCGGCTTCATGCCGGCACTCATAACCTGGTAGTGCTCACCCGCCATATGGCGCATCAGCGCTTCCGCCAGTTGAGAGCGGGCAGAGTTGCCGGTACAAAGAAATAAGATTTTCTTTTTCATGAAGGACTCAGTCGATAAACAGCTGGAGCCAGTATATATGAGTTACTATATATAACAATAGCCATATATAGAGTTCACGAAACTGTCAACAAACTGAAAGATAAGATGCGGGCCAAGCCTGCTGAGGGACCAGAAGGCTTGGCCCGCAATAGATATTAATCGGCGGTATTAAACAAAACCCACTGATGGACCTGATGGGCGACCTGCGGGTGGGTGAGCAAATCGATATGATTGATCCCGCCGACCACCCATTGATGGGGCTGCGGATAATTAAGGGCTAACAGCCCTTCGCTGGCAGCGCCCAGGGCACTCGAAACCGGGACCAGGCCGTCTCCCAGGCGGAGATTTTTTTCATCGTCCAGGTTTTGCCCCAAACATGAGGCAATCGCATAGCAAGCAACCCCTTGCGGTAAGGCAGGACGCTCGGGTGGCAACGCCAACTCTGCCTGCGGTTGCCAGTCCGTATGACGAATATATCCCCGACTTAAGTCTTTGGTGCCACTACTGCGGATCTCCGACAACCGGGTCAGCATTTTAAGATAAGGGCTGTCAGCGATTCGGTCATCGATCCAGCACGCCAGCTTGGCCAAAGGCGCACCGTTGTGGGGAGAGCCGAGGGTAATAAAGGTGTTCAGCACCGAAAGCCACGGCAATTGGTGCTGCTCGGCATAATAGCAGGCGCTGCGGGTCACAAGTCCCCCCATACTATGGCCGATGATCACCAGCTCTTTCACCGGACATGGCCAGGCCATCACCAGCGCGTCCAGCATCCGCGCGAAATTTTCCCCATTTTCCGAGATATGCAGACCCGTGTTGTAACGCAGGTAGATCGGGGTATAGCCATATCGTCTGAGGCTTTCGCCATGATCATGCGCTTTGCGTTTCCACTGCACATCATTCATGCACCAGCCGTGGACACAGACGACGATTCGCTCAGAACAACGTGTCAGTTGCTGCTGCAGTTGTCCCGGCTCCAACACCAGGGTCTGATGCTGATCCCGCAGCAACATCGGCTGCAGGAAACGACTGTTCCGTTGTGCCAGATAATCGCCAATCGCCCCATTGAGCGTCGCAATCACCATCTCGCTCTGTACCGGCGGTAACCCCGATTCAATGAAGTCGCCGATTTTCTCTTTCGCCGCCAGCTTGTTCTCAGACATTTTGGACGAAAATTCATCCATCACACTCTGAAATCTTTGACTCAGGTTATTCTTCGAAATCATACACCAACCTACTGCTGCCAACGTCGCTTCCTATCATTTATGAGCCAACATCAGAAATCAAGTCAATCTCGAACAGGATTCAGGCGAATATTAAATATGAGAATCAAGCTGGGGAATAACCATCAACTGATTTTGAATAAAAATAAAAGAGAAGCGCGCCGCTCTATTGTAAAAATAAAAATTAGAAAAATCACTCTAACTTTTATTTATTGATTTAGAAATAGAGTCAGGCCATCAAAATAGCCTGAAACTTTTTGACGATTAAATCATATCAACCGTTTCTAATTCATGATTAACGGACTTTTTTAAATAGGATGCCAAAATCATATCCGATGCTTTTTCCGCGATCATAATGGTCGGCGCATTGGTATTGCCACCGACTAAAGTCGGCATGATCGAAGCATCAACCACCCGTAATCCGGATACGCCCCGAACTCTGAGTTCAGCATCAACTACCGCCATCTCATCTTGCCCCATTTTACAGGTCCCGACCGGGTGATAAATCGACTCGGCCTTGCGGCGGATAAAGGCTTCCAATGCCGCATCCGTTTGTACTTCAGTCCCCGGAAAAACCTCCTGCCCGCGATAGCGAGCAAATGCCGGTTGCCTGAGAATGTCCCGCGACAACTTCAGCGCTTTGATCATCACCGCCATATCCTCCGGATCATCCAGGTAATTGGCCCGAATAGCCGGCGCCGTGGTCGGGTCGGCATCCCTGAGCGTTAACCGACCACGGCTTTTCGGCCTTAAATTGCACGCATGGAGTGAATAGCCGTGACGCACCGTCTGCCACAGATTCAGGCCGTGGTTGTCGAGAAAACAGGGGGAAAAATGAAACTGGATATCCGGCACCGCAAGCTCAGGCGCGCTTTTGGCAAAGCCGCCGGCCTCCGCAATATTCGACGTGAAGTTTCCTTTTCGATACAGGAAGTAATCAAACACACCTTTCACGGAGCGCAGCAACGCCACCGGTGAAAACCCAATCGAGTAGAAGGTTCTTTCGCGCGTCACGGCCAGTACATCCAGGTGATCCTGCAGGTTTTCCCCGACACCGGGCAGATGGTAAACCAGCGGAATCCCATGCCGACTGAGCTGATCCTGAGCCCCGACACCGGACAACAGCAACAGCTGCGGGCTGTTAATAGCCCCGCCGCTGAGCAGCACTTCGCCCCGACAAGACACCGTGTTCAGCTGGCCATGTCGGCGATACTCCACGCCGGTGGCCCGGGTGCCGTCGAACAATACCCGCGTCGTCAACGCGTCCGTGATCACCGTCAGGTTGTCCCGCGCCTCTGCCGATCGCAGAAAACCGGCGGCCGTGCTGCACCGTTCACCATTTTTCTGGGTCACCTGGTAATAACCAACGCCCTCCTGTTCACTGCCGTTGAAGTCCTGCGCCCGTTGATGACCGGCCTGCATTGCCGCTTCAATAAAGGCGTCTGACAGCGGGTTATGGACCCGCAGGTCCGACACATGGAGCGGCCCATCAACACCGTGATAAGCATCTTCCCCGCGAAGCTGATGCTGGGATTTTTTAAAATAGGGCAACACATCCTGATAGCCCCAGCCCTCGTTCCCAAGCGCAGCCCACTGGTTGTAGTCGCAGGCATGACCGCGAATATAGCACATCGCATTCGATGCACTACTCCCTCCCAGCGTTCTGCCCCTGGGCCAGAACAGCCGACGGCCTCCCAAATGGGGTTCCGGCTCGGTGTAGTAGCGCCAGTTCATTTTTTTTGAATGCATCATGCCGATGATGCCAAGCGGCACCCGGATCATCAGGCTGGCATCTTGCGGTCCGGCTTCCAGCAGGCATACTTTCACCGACGGATCGGCGGACAACCGGTTCGCTAATACACAGCCGGCCGACCCCGCGCCAACAATAATAAAATCATACATAACATTCCCTCAGTTAAATGTGATGATTTGCCAGCCAGATGAATAATCCCAGTCATGGTTATTCTTTATTGATTCTCTAATAAATCATAGGCAACTTTTACTCACTTTGATTTGTTTTGATTATTCCATTGCAATAAAAAGTTTCAGTAAAAATAAAAAGGTGATCTGTTTAATAGTTTTCGATTTTGAGTAAAGACAACACATCTGACCAGTGTAGATTTAATATTGTATAAAGGAATACTCATTTTTTTGCCTGCATTTAAGGAGATCTCATGGCATATTTTCTGACTGGAGGGACCGGTTTTTTAGGCCGTCACCTCATCTCAAAACTGGTTCAGCGTAAAGGCACCATTTTTGTCCTGTGCCGAAACGAGCAGGCGCAGGAAAAACTGGCCGACCTGGTCACAGAACTGCACATTCAGACCGACCGCGTGGTACCGGTGCTCGGCGACCTGACTCAACCCAGACTGGGGCTGTCTGAGTCAAGCATCGCCGAGCTCCGCGGCAACATTCGTCACTTCTTCCACCTGGCGGCCATTTATGATCTCAAGGCCAGTGCCGAAGCCCAGGAAGCGGTGAACGTACAAGGGACGCAACATGCACTGGATGCCGCAGAAGATCTCGATGCAGGCTGCTTCCATCACATCAGCTCGATTGCGGCTGCCGGGCTGTATCAGGGGCACTTCCGGGAAGATATGTTCGAAGAAGCGGAAAATCTGGATCATCCGTACTTCTCAACCAAGCATCTGTCAGAAAAGGCCGTTCGCGAGCACTGCATGGTGCCTTACCGGATCTACCGGCCGGGGATGGTGATCGGTCACTCCAAAACCGGGGTGGCCGACCGAGTAGACGGCCCGTATTACCTGTTCAAAATGATTCAACGGATCCGATCAGTGTTGCCGGCCTGGGTACCGACCATCGGTCTGGAAGGCGGCAGCCTGAATATTGTGCCGGTCGATTTCGTCGTGAACGCACTGGATCATATCGCCCACCAGCCGGATCTGGATGGCCGTTGCTTCCACCTGACCGATCCCAAGCCTTACCGCTCGGGTGAAGTGCTGAATATTTTTGCCGAAGCCGGTCACGCCCCGCGCATGGCCCTTCGCCTGGATGCCCGCCTGTTCGGCCTGATCCCGAACCAGGTCAAAGGAGCAATTCTGTC